>CP004348.1:0-681906 GCA_000342265.1 beta proteobacterium CB | reverse complement strand
ACGTTGTAAGTGATTTGGCAACCTACACCGCAGAAAGGACATACTGAATCGACCTTGCGATCAACGGTTTGCGAACCAATCAATCCCTTAGGCATTAATGCACCTGTTGGGCAGGCCTGCACACACTCACCGCAAGCAACGCAGGTGCTATCACCCATCGGGTCATTGAGGTCAAATACGATCTCACTGTGCGCACCACGCATGGCGTAACCGATCACATCATTCACCTGCTCTTCACGACAAGCACGCACGCAACGATTACATTGAATACAGGCATCTAGATTCACAGCCATCGCTGGGTGAGACACGTCATTACTGACTTTTTCACGGCGAAGTGCTTTGAGTTCTGGACGCACGGTGACATCCATGCGGGCAGCCCAAGTGCTGAGCTCACCATGTTGATTTTTTTGCTCTTCTTCTTTGCTGTCTCCTACCCACTTAAATCCCTCGTCAGGCATATCAGACAACAACATCTCGAGCACTAACTTTTGACTCTTCAGTGCACGTTCGCTGTTGGCTTTGACATCCATACCTGGAGTAGCGCTACGGCAGCAACTTGGCGCTAAGGTGCGCTCACCGTTGATTTCTACAACGCAGGCACGGCAATTACCGTCAGGACGGTAGCCATCTTTAAAACACAGATGCGGAATATCAATCCCGTGTCGTTTCGCGGCTTTGAGAATAGTCTCACCCTCGTAAGAAACGATGGTTTGCCCGTCTAGTTTGAACTCTACTGTTTGTAATTCAAGTTCTTTAGGATTTACTGGTGCGTTCATATTTGTCTCGTTTTTCCCTTAGTATTTTTGCTGCTGATTAAGCAACTTCTTCTGGGAAATATTTTGCAATACAGCGAATGGGGTTTGGTGCCGCTTGACCTAGACCGCAGATGGAAGCATCCACCATCACAGTTGCTAAATCTTCAAGCGTGTCTTGATCCCAGGACTTGGACTGCATTAACTTCGCAGCCTTACTAGTGCCAACACGACATGGAGTGCACTGTCCGCAGCTCTCATGCTCAAAGAAGTGCATGACATTGAGCGCCATATCGCGCGCTTTGTCTTTATCACCGAATACCATGACTGCAGCTGAACCAATGAAACAGCCATAAGGCTGCAATGTATCAAAGTCCAGTGGAATATCGTTCATGCTTGCTGGCAAGATGCCGCCTGACGCGCCACCAGGAAGATAGCCATAAAACTTGTGGCCATCTTGCATGCCGCCGCAATACTCATCAATCAATTCCTGAATGGTGATGCCAGCTGGTGCCAGCTTTACACCGGGGTTCTTGACGCGTCCGCTAACGCTATAGCTGCGCAAGCCTTTACGATCGTGGCGACCAAAAGAGCTAAACCACTCAGGGCCACGCTGAACAATATCGCGCACCCAGTAGAGAGTTTCAAAGTTGTGCTCTAGTGTGGGACGACCAAATAATCCAACCTGCGCAATGTACGGAGGACGCATACGAGGTTCGCCGCGCTTACCTTCGATACTTTCAATCATGGCAGATTCTTCACCGCAAATGTAAGCACCAGCACCACGACGTAACTCAATCAAGGGCAACTTAAATGGAGGATTGGCTTTAAGCTTGGCTAACTCCACTTCGAGTAATTCGCGACAGCCGTGATATTCATCACGTAAGTAAATGTAGCAAGCATCAATACCAACTACACTAGCCGCAATCAATAAGCCCTCTAAGAAGCGATGTGGGTCACGCTCTAAATAAGTACGGTCTTTAAATGTGCCGGGCTCACCTTCATCAATATTCACTGCCATCAACTTTGGAGCTACTTGATCTCTAACAATGCGCCACTTTCGTCCTGCTGGAAAGCCTGCACCACCAAGACCACGAAGTCCCGAGCTTTCCATAATCTTGACAATACTCTCGCTATCTTTTTTACCTTCAAAAATTTCTTTTGCTAGGGCATAACCACCTTGCGCGCGATAAGACTCATAGCCCACATAGTCAGGTGAAACTGCTTGATTTTCACCCTGCGGGGATACACCCTTTTCTGCCAAAGCCGCAGGATCAAAACTCGCGCTATCTTTAGCCATTGGATGGGTCGTCAAGTTATTTTTAACGGCAGCAGCCACTTTATCGGTTGTTGCAAACAGAACTGGGTACTGATGCACAACCGCTACTGGAGCCTGCTCACAACGGCCTACACATGGAGCAGCCTCCACCTTAATCTTAGGATTACCCAGGATTGCAGGTAACTTAGCCAATAGATTTTGCGCACCAGCCAACTCACAAGCAATGCCATCACATACACGTAAGGTGATGTCGGCAACGGGATCATTGCCACGCACTACTTCAAAGTGATGATAGAAAGTGGCGACTTCATAGACCTCAGCCATCGGCAAATTCATTTCTTTTGCGAGGGCAACTAAATGACGATCATGCAAGGCACGATATTCATCATTGAGTTTATGTAAATTTTCAATGAGCAAATCACGACGCTCGGCTGCAGCACCAATTAACTGGCGCACCTCAGCTAAGGACACATCATCCGCTTGACGTCCCTTGAGTTTGCTTTTGCGACGAATGGTTTCCCTTAAATCATCTGCCGTTGCCACAGCAACAGCCTTGATTTCTCCAGAGGGTTTTGGATGATTCATAGTAATAGTCTCTAATTTCTAATCGCAATAATGATGCTGTTTTTATGTGTCTTAAATCCCGCTTGAGAATGCCCAAATCAGCGAGAAATACTTTGACTCACTTTATATAGGGAAATCCCAAAATCACGATTGATTTTGGGTTATTTCTATCCTCAAGTCCTTGACGGAGCTCAAGTGAATTTATTAAGGGTAAACCCTAGTTTAGATAACCGATGGGGATGGCTTGTCGCCAGGTGGTAGCGAATAGTCCAACTTACGCTCATAAACCCGCGCCTTGAAGCACTCGTTGTAGCCCTTGCTACCAATTTGCCAGCCAATCGAAGTGCAATCATCTTGGGCCGCTGATTCAATAGAGCCGCATCCCGATAAGGCAATGACAGTAATAGAGGCAAGAATAGCTAAGGGGCGCAATGTAGGTGAATTCATACCTCAAGTCTACTTGATTCTGACTTCAACTTCGAGGGGGACACCCTCCTTCCCTACGCTGACAGCCTTTACTTCAACTACCTTAATTCGCTCCTGAAGCGCTGGATTACTTTTCACCATCAAGGCTTGCGCCAACTTTGCGCGATTGATGGCCAGATTCTTCAAATCAACTTCTGTGACTGGAATGCTGGCAATGAGCTCGGCATGCAATTGCTCATTACGCGCTGCCCCTTCTGGAAGCATGAGTAAACGCTGGCCCAATTTGATTCTGCCAACGTATTGCGCATAAGCCGACTTCAAGCCCGACTGCACCTTGGCATCCGACATGTCTGGTACCGGAATGGGGTCACTAGGAGGAATATTGAATCCAGCCGCCTTCAGAATGGCAAGGTCAGCAATTGCGCGAGCTAAAGCAACTTTATCGGCATTGGGATCGTAAGTACCAGCCAACTCTAAAGTGGCATTGGGTTTGTTAGCCAGGAAGTCACCAAACTTTTCTAAGCGATCCTGGTCGGGAGGCAAATAGACCGCCTCACCCAATACTGCGTTTACCCCATCACCAGCACCCATTCCGAGGAGCGCGCCCAAAGCCCTAAATGGAGCGGTAGCCACATTGGTGAGCACATTACTAATTGCCTGCCACACGAGGCCGCTCGCACTGAATTCTGGAGAATCTACATTGCCAGCAATATTGATGGTGACATCAATCGTATCGGCAGAATCTTCGAGTAAAGCAATCGCCAAACCTAGCGGTAATTTTTTGCCCTGGAAATCAGGCACCTCTTCCCCAAGCTCAATTTTCTTGATGACAATTTGATTGCTACCCTTCAGCTCGCCATCCTTTGCGCTGTAATGCAAATTTAAATTGACTCGACCACTAGCGATTTGATATCCAGCAAAAGTCATGACCGCAGGATTGAATGCATTAAGTGGGAGATTTTTAAAGTTCATCGTGACATCGTTATTGCGGCGTGGATCATCGAATGCAATCTGACCCTTACCCCGTATTGATCCAGACTCAGCCAAGACACCATCTAAAGTCATCGTCGCTAAATGACCAGGAAGGTTATTCACGTTCATGAAATTGGCGTTGAAGTTTCTTAGTTTGACCTTGAAATTCGGTTTCATAGCCAGGTCAGCAAACTGCACTTCCCCTGCACGCATTTTCAAAGCCTTAATGTCCAGAACAAAAGTTGATTTCTCTTTTACGACTGAAGGCAACTTGTCTACTTCGGCAACACCAGCTGTTGGATTGGAAAATAAACGCCTGAAATTAGAGAAGCCTTTTTCATCAATTTCAAACTGAAGCACCGGTTGCGAAACCGTTAACTCATCAATACTTAGACTAGAGCCGGCATCCTTAGAGCGCTTATAAACAAATCGACTCACATCCCCCGAACTCCACTTCATCAGCGATTGCTTTTGTCCTTGCTCAAGTAAATCTAAGCCCAGTAAATGCACATCCCCTGATGCAGCCAGTTCATCACCTTTTAGGTTGACCTCTACGTTAGATTGAATGACTCCACCCTGAGTCAGCAAATCTTTATTGGCCGGAAGCAATGCAATAAAAGGCGCAATTGAAAGATTGTCTACCCGAACTTTGGCTGCAATTGATTTATCAGATTTGAAATCCCAATGGGAGTTTATCCGCCCATCATCAATCTCCAAGTCAATTTGAGCGCCCAGCATATCTGGCGCGGGATTATCTAATGCACCCTGAATGGCAAGATGTTTAAAGGCAATCTTTTTATTCAAGCCCGGCAAAGTAAAGTTCAGCGCGCCCAAGTTCAAGCCATACTGGCCACGAAGGCCATTCACATCACCCTGTTTATCGTAGTTTGCGATATCTAGTAACTCGATAGAAAGTGACTTAAAACGCTCATGTAAATTTTTACTGGGGTCTAACACCTCAAACGAGCCGTTGGCGACCTTCAGCTTATCGACTGATATTTTGATCTTCCGCTTGGGTGCGGTCGAATCCACTGGAGGTAAATTGCGCGTAACAGCAGAAATCAATTCCTGCCAATTCCACTCTCCCGATTTTCCTTTGGTGACATGCTTTTCAAGCTTGATACTAGGCTCATCAAAAAGAATTTCGGCGAAACCCACTTCTCCAATCATGAGGCGAGACCACTTCAGTACCACCACTGATTTTTTTAATTCAAGTAACTTTACTTGTCGTCCATCAATTAATCGCAAACCATCAATCTCAACCCGCAAGCTCAAAGGCGAAATACTGAGATCTTGATAGCTAATTTCATAACCAATCTTTTTGCCATACGCTTCTGCCGCATTCTTGATGGCGCCAGGAACCCAAAGGTGAGCTACGCCCCAGAACAAAAAAGCCAGAACAAATACGAATCCAGCAATGCGGATTAAGTAGGTTCTTAGGGCTGATAACTTAAATGAAATCATTGTGGCAGTAATTTAAATCTTGAATGGAGGCATCAAATTCTATTTAGGCCGCCGGTGGGAACCCTACTTTTTGCTGCCACCCATTATGAAATGCATGAATAACGGGTTTTTCATAGACGCCTGCCTTAGTGAATGGCTCGTCTGCTAACCAAGCCTCAACATCTGCCTTGCTTGGAAAATCCATGGCCAATAGGCTGCCAACTGTAGTCTTGCCATCCTCAGATGTCAGGGGGCCAGCAAAGGCCATCTTGTCCGCAAGCTTACCCAAATAGGCACGATGCTCTGGTCGCACCTGAATGCGCAATTCTGCTGTGCCAGGACGATCCATTAATAGGATTGCAAAGATCATGTTTTCTCCCAATGAGCTCTAAAACATCCATCTTACGGCAAGTGGAAAAAGAAAAACCGCCCGAAGGCGGTTTATCACTTGAAGCGGTTAAAACGAATTAAGCAGCTTTACGGCTTTTTGCAGCTGGCTTAGCTACTGCGTATTGACCTTGAATGTTTGCCAATGCAGCGTCAACAATTTTCTCAAAGTTTGCGAAAGCGTCAGTTGCTGAAGCGCGAACTTGATCAAACTGTTGGAGTGAAGTTTCAAATGCAGTTTTGAATGCAGAAACAAACGCCTCGGAACCAGCAGGAGCTGTCTTAGTAGCTTCTTTAACAAACTTAACCATGTCAGCACGTGCGTCATCGATAGAAGCGTCAACTACTTGAGCAACTTCTTTGTTACCGTTACGTACAACTTTGTTTACTTTAGCCTGGTAAGCAGCAGCATACTTAGCAGCTTCTTGAGCAGTTTCTGGCTGAGCCAATTTTGCCAACTGTTGTGCATCTTTGATTGCTAACAATTGTGCGCTTGTGTCTTGAGCAGCAACTAAAGCATCTTTAGCAGCAGCTTGGTTGATTTCAGCTAATTCTTTTGCGCTTTCTACAGCTACTTGAGCCAAGTACTTAGCGTTTTCAACAGCTTTAGCTTGAGCTTGCGAGAGTTGGTCGTTTAATTGATTCTGGAACATGATGTTTTCCTTAATAAATAAATGGGATTAATTTGTTGCGATGCACCATTGTAAAAAGTTTTATGTGGCGATGCAACAATTATTTGCGGCAACGCAACAAAAAGATCAAAACCCCTATTTTTTGATTAAAAACAGGGGTTTGAGGAAATACATCATGTGGGGACCGGGGCTCTACTAGAGGAAAAAACATGCAAAACCAAAGAAAAAACCACCCGAAGGTGGTTTCAAACTACTGGCGGAAGAGGCGGGATTCGAACCCGCGGTAGGCTATTAACCTACGCACGCTTTCCAGGCGTGTGACTTAAACCGCTCATCCACCCTTCCGTACAGCAATTGATTATACGTTTGCCGGAAGGGTTTGCCTGTAAAAACGTCTGGCTAGTTATACAGACTCTTTGAGCTGCTCCAAAATAGCTGGATTCTCAAGGGTTGAAGTATCTTGGGTAACCTCTTCACCTTTAGCAATCACGCGCAGCAAGCGACGCATGATCTTGCCAGAACGGGTCTTAGGCAAGTTATCGCCAAAACGTACATCCTTCGGTTTAGCGATTGGGCCAATCTCTTTACCTACCCAGTTACGTAATTCAGTTGCAATCTTCTTAGCCTCATCGCCAGTTGGACGACCGCCTTTGAGCACCACGAATACGCAAATTGCTTCGCCAGTCATATCGTCAGGACGACCCACTACGGCAGCTTCAGCAACCAATGGGTTGGCAACCAAGCAAGATTCGATTTCCATCGTGCCCATACGGTGACCGGAAACGTTCAACACGTCATCGATACGACCAGTAATAGTGAAGTAGCCAGTCTCTTTGTTACGGATTGCACCGTCACCTGCTAAATACAAAGTACCACCCAACTCTTCTGGGAAATAGGATTTCACAAAACGATCTGGATCATTCCAAATGGTACGAATCATGGAAGGCCATGGACGCTTGACAACCAAGATACCGCCTTGGCCATTCGGAACGTCTGCACCAGCCTCATCCACAATCGCAGCCTGAATACCTGGCAATGGCAATGTGCAAGAGCCCGGAATCATGGGTGTTGCGCCAGGCAATGGTGAAATCATGTGGCCACCAGTTTCGGTTTGCCAGAAAGTATCTGCGATTGGGCAACGTGAGCCACCCACATTCTCGTAGTACCACATCCACGCTTCTGGATTGATCGGCTCGCCGACTGAACCCAAGAGGCGCAATGAAGACAAGTCGTAACTCTTTGGATGTACCGCTGGATCATTACTAGATGCCTTGATCAATGAACGGATAGCAGTTGGGGCAGTGTAGAAAATCGTTGCCTTGTGTTTTTGGATCATGTCCCAGAAACGGCCAGCGTTTGGATAAGTTGGAACACCTTCAAACACAATCTCAGTGGCGCCTACTGCGAGTGGGCCATAAGTAATATAGGAGTGGCCTGTTACCCAGCCAATGTCGGCAGTACACCAGAACACATCATTAGGCTTGATATCAAAAGTCCACTTCATTGTGAGAATTGCCCACAAGAGATATCCACCAGTGGAGTGTTGTACACCTTTTGGCTTACCTGTTGAACCGGATGTGTAAAGAATAAATAATGGGTGCTCAGCGCTGACCCACTCTGGCTCGCAAGTAGTAGCCTCATTCGCCACGATCTCTTGCATCCAAACATCACGACCAGCCGTCATAGCTACGTCAGTACCGGTACGCTTGCTCACGATGACATGTTTTACATTGCCGCACTCGCCAGTTGAGAGCGCTTCATCGCAAATCGCCTTCAATGGCAGGGATTTACCACCGCGGAACTGTCCGTCTGCAGTGATCACCGCTACCGCGCCTACGTCAACAATACGATCACGCAAAGCTTGAGCAGAGAATCCACCAAACACGACCGAGTGAATTGCACCAATACGGGCGCAAGCTTGCATCGCAACAATACCTTCGATCGTCATTGCCATGTAAATGATGACGCGGTCGCCAGATTTGATGCCCATTTTGCGCAACGCATTGGCCATCTTGCAAACGCGCTCAAGCATTTCTTGGTAAGTTACTTTAGTAACGGTACCGTCATCAGCCTCAAAAATAATTGCAGTTTTGCTACCCAGGCCGTTTTCAACTTGGCGATCTAAGCAGTTGTAGGAAGCATTGGTTGTGCCATCTTCAAACCACTTATAAAAAGGGGCTTTAGATTCATCGAGGACTTTGGTGAAAGGCTTTTTCCAGAAGATATTTTCTTTTGCAAGACGACCCCAGAAACCGTCATAATCACTATTCGCTTCAGCACAAAGCTTGTTGTAAGCCTCCATTCCAGGAATGGCGGCAGATTTAACGAAGTCTGCAGGTGGGTTAAATACGCGGTTTTCTTGCATCAATGGTTCCATGCTTCACAGCCCTTCTATTCAATAATCAGTCGTCTTTTTCCGCAAAAATAGCGCAAAGATAGGGAGACGCATCCCCTAGAGCTAATAAGATAAGTGAAAACACGCTGGATTTGCTCTATGGCAAACCCTTAAAATAGAAAAAACCTTACACAATTAAGCCTAAAACCATGACCAATATCAAACAAAACGACCTCATTCAAAGCGTTGCAGACGCATTCCAGTTCATCTCTTATTACCACCCAAAAGACTTCATCTCCGCCATGGGCAAGGCTTATGAGCTGGAGCAAGGTGCCGCCGCCAAGGATGCGATTGCGCAGATTTTGACCAACAGCCGCATGTGCGCAGAGGGTCACCGCCCGATGTGTCAGGACACCGGTATTGCGGTCGTTTTTCTCAAGATTGGTATGAACGTGCAGTGGGGCGATGCCACCATGAGCGTGACCGAGATGGTGAACGAGGGAGTTCGTCGGGCTTATATGAACCCAGAGAACCCATTACGCGCCTCCGTATTAGCCGATCCAGCAGGTAAACGCAAAAACACTGGCGACAACACCCCCGCCGTCGTTCATTACGAAATTGTCCCCGGTGATGATGTCGAGGTTATTTGCGCAGCTAAGGGTGGTGGCTCTGAAAACAAAGCCAAGATGGTCATGCTCAATCCCTCTGACTCGATCGTAGACTGGGTACTCAAAACCGTCCCAACGATGGGTGCTGGCTGGTGCCCTCCTGGCATTCTAGGTATCGGTATTGGTGGAACTCCAGAAAAAGCCATGTTGATGGCTAAAGAATCATTGATGGGTCCAGTAGACATTCAAGAGTTGATCGTACGAGGTGCGAAGACTCGCGCTGAAGAGTTACGCTTAGAGCTGTACGAGAAGGTCAATCAGCTTGGTATTGGCGCACAAGGCCTTGGTGGTTTGGCTACAGTTCTCGATATCAAGATCATGGAATACCCAACGCACGCTGCTTCATTGCCAGTGGCGATGATTCCGAACTGCGCTGCCACCCGTCACGTACATTTTCACTTGCATGGCGATGGCCCAGCGATATTAGAAAAGCCTTCATTATCGGATTGGCCGGATGTGACTTGGACTCCAGATACCAAGAAATCAAAACGTGTGAACCTAGATACTCTGACTGCCGAAGAAGTAGCTGGCTGGAAAGAAGGCGAAACACTGCTACTCAACGGCAAAATTTTGACCGGTCGTGATGCAGCACATAAACGCATTCAAGACATGCTTGCCAAAGGCGAAGAATTGCCAGTGAGCTTTAAAAACCGCGTCATCTATTACGTTGGCCCAGTTGATCCAGTAGGCGGCGAAGCAGTTGGTCCAGCAGGCCCAACCACCTCAACTCGCATGGATAAGTTCACTGAGATGATGCTGGCTCAAACCGGCTTGATCTCGATGATTGGCAAAGCAGAACGTGGTCCTACTGCAATCGAGGCCATCAAGAAACATAAATCTGCCTACTTGATGGCTGTTGGTGGCGCTGCTTACTTAGTTTCTAAGGCCATTCAGACTGCGAAGGTAGTTGGCTTTGCTGATCTGGGCATGGAAGCCATTTATGAATTCGATGTCAAAGACATGCCAGTAACAGTAGCGGTTAGCTCCGCTGGCATCTCGATGCATGAGACAGGTCCTAAAGAATGGCAAGCGAAGATTGGCGGCATTCCAGTCAAGATTGCTTAAGCCAATTCGTGCGTCATTTATTCATCAAAACAAATCCCCTTAGATAAGCGACCTTTACTTGGCACTCATCGGGGTTTTTGATTCTGGCGTTGGAGGCTTATCCATTTTGGATGAGGCTCTGCGCCAGCTTCCCGAGCATGACTATATTTATTTAGCAGACTCCATCAATGCGCCTTATGGAGAAAAATCCAGCGAATGGATTGCTTCACGCAGTATGGAGTTATGCCAATATTTAGCAGCACAGGGGTGCGATGCAATTATGGTTGCGTGTAACACTGCTACCGCTGAAGCGATTGCTGATATTCGCGATGAACTGTGTAATATTCCGATCATCGGGGTAGAACCCGGCATCAAGCCTGCAGCAATGCAATCGACCAATGGCATTGTTGGCGTTCTTGCAACCGAGGCCACACTCAAGAGCGATAAATTTAGCGCCTTACTAGCCACCCTGCCCAATTGTCAGTTTGTTAAACAAGCTGGTGCTGGTTTAGTGCCACTAATTGAAGCGGGCCAAGCTAATGGCGAAGAAACTTTAGAACTGCTTGCAGAGCATCTAGAGCCCATTCAGGATGCTGGTGCAGATACCCTGGTATTGGGATGTACGCACTACCCATTCTTGCGCAAAGCGATTCGCAAATTGCTCGGGGATTCAATTAACCTCATTGATACCAGTGATGCAGTAGTGCGCCAACTCAAAAGAAAGTTGGAAGCGCAAGGCAAGCAATTAGATGATGGTGAACATGGCTCCATTAAATTCATCAGCAGTAAGGATGCAGAAACCTTGCATCAAATGGCGCAAGAACTGATGCAATCCGATTTGGATGAACACCGTATTGAGTCGCAATTGGTGAGCACTTTTAGATGAACACCTTTTTAAGTCAACTGAACTCGCGCCTGCCTTTCGACAAAACCGAACGCATCATCATTGGCATTGTGGTTGCCTTGCATCTACTGTTTTTAATTGGCTTTCAAAGTAGCATGAAGCCTGACAACGATAACCAGCTCGATGACGCGCGAGTCATGGCCAACCTGGTAAGTCCAGAGGCCGCCAAGCAACCCCAAGCCACTCCAGCTGCGCCCCCGCCAAAGCTCAAGCAAGAACAAAAAAAGAAAACAGTGGATGAAAAATCCACCCAGACCCCAACACCACAAACACAACAACAGGCTGCAACCCCACCAACGCCTCAGCAGTCTAAAAGTGAATCGCAAGCCCCAAATGCCACGGTTGCACCCGCTACTACCTCTGGATCTAGCGGCACACCGATTCAGACTGATATTGGTAAACTGGTTGTCGTATATCAGCCTGATGCTGACGCTTACTACCCTTCTTTCTCAAAAAGATCTGGAGAGCAAGGTGAGGTGGTTGTGAGATTGATTATTGATGAATCTGGCAGTGTTGAGGATGTAGCCTTGTTACGCTCCAGCTCCTTCCCAAGGTTGGATCGAGCAGCAACAGAGATTGGTCGTCGTTATCGCTTTAAGCCATTTTTAGTAAATGGTTCGCCCCAAAGAATTTCTACCAACCTTTTAATTAAATTCAATTTAAAGAATTAAATATTATGAATACACCATTTGGCTTAGCAAATTTATGGCTTGAGGGCGATGCAATTACGCGCTTTGTTGCACTAGCACTTCTCATCTGCTCGATTGTGACTTGGGTGATTTTGCTCTCTCGCTTTTGGGATTTGCGTAATTTGCGCAAACTCAAACCTGAGCTCGATCAGTTTTGGC
The DNA here is from genome assembly GCA_000342265.1 of beta proteobacterium CB. Taxonomy (NCBI): domain Bacteria; kingdom Pseudomonadati; phylum Pseudomonadota; class Betaproteobacteria; species beta proteobacterium CB. Next base: position 669,652 of record CP004348.1, on the reverse strand, counting down.
GCGCCACGTCGTACGACCAAGGTTTAAATGCATTTACTAGTCATGCAAGCAACCCTTACTATCAGATTGCCAAAGCAGCAAGCGGCGCCTCTACTCACCACCAAAGTCAATCGACCAATCATCGTGAACTTTTGCAAACCCTGAACTACTCCGAGTGGATGGCAAGAAGCCTCAAGAATAGTATTGATGGTGTTGCTGCACAGCTCCAAAAAGGCCTCACCTTCTTGGGTTCAACCGGCGCAACTGCACCGTTCATTGGCTTGTTTGGAACTGTATGGGGCATCTACCATGCCTTGATCGCCATCAGCAGCTCAGGTAGCGCACAGATTGATCAAGTTGCCGGCCCAATTGGCGAAGCACTCATCATGACTGCTTTAGGTTTGGCTGTGGCAATTCCAGCGGTGCTAGGCTTTAATGCGATTAACCGCGCAAATAAATTATTGGTGGCCGATCTTAATCGCTTTGGCAATGATCTCCTCGCTTACTTTGTAACCGGCGCCCGCGTGAAGTCCGGAGAATAAACATGTCTTTTAATCTTCAGAACGATCAAGAAGAAAGCGGCATCATGGCCGAAATCAACATGACTCCGATGGTGGATGTCATGTTGGTGCTCTTAATTATTTTCATCATTACCTTGCCAGTGATTCAACAAGCGGTAAAAGTTGAACTGCCAAAAGCCAATAGCGTACGAAATGAAGTTAAACCCGAGTCAGTGCAGCTCTCTATTAATGCTCAGGGTCAAATATTTTGGAATAGCACGCCAATTGATTTAAAAACTTTTGATGGCTATGCCGAGAAAGCAGCTCAGAAAGAGCCACAACCAGAAATCAATTTGCGTGCAGATAAGTCCGTGAAATATGAATACGTTGCCCAGGTGCTAGCTGCATCGCGCCGTGCCGGTTTAACCAAATTAGGATTTGTGACCGAGCCTAACTAAGGCTTTTTAGTGGCAGTACATTGCTCTTGATAGGTCTTCGTACCCTCACCGAGAGTTGCTGAGAGAATTCCACCTTTAACGGTCTCTGCTTTTCGAAGCTGACCGGTAGATCGGTTAATTGCAATCGCCGTACTTACTGAACCAGCTCCATACTGAACCCCATCAAAATTCTCTGGTGGAAAGTTGGCATCCATCGAAATCAGAACAGTCGATTCGGTGATGAGGACAGTCTTAACAGCCTGTCTACCCAACTCATCGGATTGATCTAAATCTCGACTATCTACAAAGACTTTTGCCTTCTGAATTTTTGAGGCAGGAATGACCTTCAATTCATAGGTCTCGGTGTAATTCTTTTCCGCGCGCTCACAAATGAAAATCAGAGGTTCCGCAGCCAGGCAAGGGGCGACAAACAAAAATAAGAGAAAAGTGTGAAGGTATTTCAAGGATGCCTGAAATCAATCGATTGGTGCCCGAGGCCGGAATCGAACCGGCACGACTTTTTTGAGTCGGCAGATTTTAAATCTGCTGTGTCTACCGATTTCACCACTCGGGCTCGCACGAGCAATAAAGCCGTACTAAATAAACCAAGACAAGCAAAATTTTAGCATGCAAGAGTCATTGAAGGCCTGAAGCCTGCATTCATCAAGCCTGAGCTTGAAGCCAGGGCGAACCCACTAAACTATTCCCATGAAAATAGCTAATTTAAGCCCTGGTCTTAAAACCCTATTTAAAGCGATCTTTTGGCTTGGTTCTGGGGTGTTGGTATTCATCGTCGCAGCTGGAGTCTTTTACTTGGTTTCAGCTCAAACCAACCCTTCCGGCAAGCGGATCATTAAATCTCTCGGAGATTCGGTTACCATCACCTTTGATGAAAGTGATATCCCCCATATTCAGGCAAAAAGCTCTACAGACGCACTCTTTGCTCTGGGCTATTTGCATGCGAGCGAGCGTTCTTGGCAAATGGAAATTAATCGTCGACTATCTAGTGGGCGACTCTCAGAAATCCTCGGCAAAGAAACTCTCGCAATCGATCGCTTCATTCGCACGCTAGGCATTAAACATGCTGCTGAAAAACAATTTGATCGCTACCCTATAGCCAGCAAGCGATTGCTGCAAGCCTATGCAGATGGTGTCAATGCTGGCAATGCTCACTTGGGCTGGGCGCTACCAGTTGAATACTTTTTAACTGGCTCCAAGCCGGGCCATTGGTCGCCCTCCGATAGCGTGGCATGGATGTTGATGATGGCACTCGATCTTGGCGGTAACTGGCATAAAGAATTGCAACGCCTGGAGCTCTCGCAGTTCTTAACGACCAAGCAAGTATGGGAAGTGATGCCGGCATATACGCCAGGCGAGCCAGTGAGTAATGTTGACTTTGCCAAGATGTATCGGGACATCAATGTCTTTAACCCCAACCCCCTCGCACGAGATCAAAAGTCGAAGAAGTTACCAGCAACGGAATTGGCTATCAATGAAATTCCGGGAGGAAAAGATGGTGTCGGCTCCAACAATTGGGCGCTCAACGGGAAGCTAACTACCTCAGGTAAGCCTTTGCTGGCCAATGATCCACACCTAGGGCTGTCAGCGCCAGCGATTTGGTATATGGCTCATTTGGAGGCTCCTGGGCTCAATGTCATAGGCGCCACCTTACCTGGTATTCCAGCGGTAGTACTAGGTCGCACCGATAAATTTGCCTGGAGCTTCACAAACACAGGCCCCGATGTTCAGGATTTATATATTGAGCAGTTGGACCCCAAAAATCCTGGCGCGTATCGAGGTCCAGAGGGTTCACTATCTTTTAAAGTTCGCCAAGAAATCATCGATATCAAAGGCGAACCACCGCTTCGTTTTTTGGTCAAAGAGACTCGACATGGGCCGGTGATCTCTGAATCTTATGCACGAGCAAAACGTGCTATTGATACTGATCGCTTTGCCCTAGCTTTACGCTGGACTGCGCTGGATCTTGAAAATCAGTCTGTTGCTGGTTTACTGGATATGAATCACGCCAAAGATTTGGATGCATTTAAGCAAGCCTTACGCAAAAACTACGCCCCAATGCAAAACGTCGTGATGGCAGATGTAGATGGAAATATTTCACTTCAGACGGCTGGTGTTGCGCCCAAGCGTACCTTGCACCAAGGCTTATACGGCGTAGCACCGGCCTTAGGCTGGGAGAAACAATATGACTGGGCTGGGAACGTCCCATTTGACCAGTTGCCAAGTAGCAATAACCCAGATGCAAACTGGATCGCGACAGCAAACCAAAGAATATTAGCTAGCAATGATCCAAACCCGCTTACTGGCGATTGGGATCTACCAACACGCCACGACAGAATTGTGGAACTGATAAAAAGTAAGTCAGTACACGATCTCGCTTCCATGAAATCCATGCAAGCAGACACTCTATCTTTGGGCGCCACACCATTATTGGAATTATTTAAATCTGCCCAATCAAAACACCCTTTGGCACAACAAGCTATTGAACTCAGCAAAAACTTTGATGGCGATATGAAGACTGATAGCACTGGTGCACTGATATTTAATGCCTGGGCCGATCAACTCTCACGCAAACTCTTTTCACGTCTAGGATATTTATTTGCCGAAAATTATGGGGCGCGTAACTTTAGACATCCCTTGATCTTGCAATTGCAAAATCCCAATAGCCCGTGGTGCGATGATCCACAAACTCAACAGACCGAGAGCTGTGCAGATGCTTCAAATGCCGCGTTTGATAAAGCCTTAGAACAGTTGAGCGGGCAATTTGGCAACAATCCTAAAAACTGGATGTGGGGCAATGCACATCTGGCAGTCTCGGAGCACCGCCCATTTAGCAAGGTTCCCCTCCTTGGCAGCTTCTTTAATTTGACGCAAGCTTTTCCGGGAGACAGCTTTAGCATCAACGTAGGGCGCCTTGAACTTCTAAGGGCCGACAATCCGTTTGAAACCAAGCAGGCTCCTAGTCTACGCACCCTCTTCGATCTCTCTGATTTAGAGCAGTCCCTATTCATTTATCAATCAGGGCAATCTGGCTGGGTACAGAACAAGCTCTACCGCAATATGAGTGGGCTATGGGCTCGCAATGAATATCTCCCCTTGCAAATGAAGCCTGCAAAGGTCAGTCGGCAACTAGATCTGAATATTAAGGAGAAATAAGCTGGGGAGTTTAGAATAAGACCTAAAGGCCCAGTCTGGGTTTAACTGATTGATTAAAAACGCTATTTAATATGAAAAAAATACACGCACTCTCCATTTTCACTGCCCTCTCCCTATTGCCTTTCTCGAGCAGCTTCGCTGAGTGGAAAGAATTGGGATCGAATGCGGTGATGGTAGTTTATGTAGACTTAGATACCGTTAGTGCCTCTGGCGAAAAAGCGCAGATCATGTCGATGCTCGATTTTAAAAAGCCTGGCGTGAATCCAAAAACAAAACAGCCCGTTAGTTCAATCATTGGTATCAATGAATACAACTGCCCTGCAATTAGCTACCGTCCAATCGAATATAAAGAGTTCGCTGGAAATAAAGGTAGCGGCAAGGTAGTTTCAGATAACAAAACTCCAGATAGTGAATTTGAACCCGTTGTTAGCGAATCCTGGGCAGCAGGAGTATTCAACGTTGTTTGTAAGCGTAACTAAATCCAAAGAAACCAAAGTGGATTCAAGCAGACCAAACCTTTCGGGCTGGTCTGCTTTTTGCTTTAATGTAGGAGCGCCCCTTGGAGGCATCGCTCTTTGCCTCAATATGACCGGCTGCGCGGCTCCTCTTTTAGCCTTAGGGGGCTCAGCAACTAGCGTAGCTAGCTCTGCTGGTACTGCTGCTGTTTCCGTAGCGGTAGCCAATCCCTCAACGGCAGCAAGTGCCGTCTCTACCGCTACCACCGGAAAATCACCCTTAGAGCACGCAGCTTCGGCAGCAACCAAACAAGACTGCAACTTCCTCAATGCCCTAGGGCCTAAACCCATTTGCAGCGATATTCCCGTTCCCACCATCAAAGATATGAGCGAGCCTTATCCAGGCCCAGCAGATAGCCCGACTACTTCTAAGTAAGCAGTCTAAAATTACGCCTTATTCGCAATCTTTCCACCCACTTGAGCCATGACTACAGAAAATTACTACCTCACACTCACCTGCCCTAATCGACCAGGGATTGTTGCCGCAGTTTCAACTTACATCTTTGAATTGGGTGGTGACATCGAAGAGGCTCAGCAGTTCGATGACAAGGCTTCCAAGCGCTTCTTTATGCGTGTGAGCTTCAGCTGTAGTGCTGATAGCAAAACTTTGAGAGCTGGCTTTGTAGAGATCGCTAAACGTTTTGATCTCACTTGGGACTTGCGTGCAGTGAAAGATTTAAAACGCGTACTGATCATGGCATCTAAGCTAGATCATTGCCTAGTAGATCTTCTCTATCGCTGGCGTATCAGCGAATTGCCAATGATTATTTGCGGAATCGTTTCTAACCACCCGCGTGAGGTCTACTCCAGCATTGACTTTGCCGACATTCCGTTTTATCACCTCCCAGTAACACCGGAGACTAAGCCAGCACAAGAGGCTAAACTTTTAGAGATCATTGCTGATTCAAAAGTGGACATGGTCATTTTGGCGCGCTATATGCAAATTCTGTCGGATGACTTATCTACCAAATTATCTGGGCGCTGCATTAACGTGCACCACTCATTCTTACCAAGCTTTAAAGGTGCTAAGCCCTACCATCAGGCTCATGCTCGCGGTATTAAATTGATCGGCGCTACCGCACACTTTGTTACTAGTGATTTAGATGAGGGCCCAATTATTGAGCAGGACGTGACTCGCGTTACCCATGGTGATACGCCTGAAGACTTAGTTCGTAAAGGTCGTGATTTAGAGCGTACCGTACTGTCACGCGCCCTACGCTATTACTTGCATGACCGTGTTTTGATTAACGGTGCAACTTCAGTAGTCTTCTCAGACTAAGTCGCGCTTATGGGCGGACCCCTGGAGTTTCCAGGGGCATGCCTCTTGCTCGCCACATCAGAAACAGCTCTAACTGAGCCATTTCTTTCGAGCCGTACTCAAACTGCTTAGCTCGCACCCCACTCATACAGTTGCGTAGGCGTCTTTGCAAAGATCCCATAGTCTGCCATTCAATGCGATAAATCGGATAGGCAGTTGGATGTCCCTGAGGAATCAGACTTCCCCCTAGCTTCAAGCCAGCACGATCTTGATGGCATTGGGCGCAAGATAAATTCAGTTGGCCCATTCTTTCATTAAAAAATTGGCGACCTTGTTGCAGGTCTTTTTTATTCTGAGGTGTTTCTTGAATAGCGATTGGTAAGCCCTTAGATTGAGTCGCCACATATGTCGTTAACGCTAAGAGCTCTTTGCTTTCATAGGCAAACTCGGGAGCCTCTTGCTGTGAAGTGCGACATTGATTAATTTGCCCCTCTAAGGTCTGCAACTTTCCTTTTTGCACTTTAGGAAACTGCGTTGCCACACCAACCATCTTCTGAGCGCTATCGCCATGGCACGACGCACAAGACACATTCTTTTTTCCAGCCTTTTCTTTCCAGAGGCTATGGCCATCCATCACCCAGAATAAGGCAGGATTAAGATTTGGATCATCTTGCATTGCTTGGTTCTCAGGGGTCATCAATTGATAGCTTGATTGCCGCGTATCTTTTGCAGGCTCAAGCGCAAAACTCGAATTTACTCCAAACAGAATTACCAATATCGGTAATAAGCGACAGCAGAAAACCAGAAGATTCACGAGACCGTAATTTGCGCTTGGTTGACGGCCTCATAACCGTTATCCCCTACCCACTTAAACACTAGCGTGCCGGAGGCTACAGCCACGGTTGTAAAGATGATGAGGGGGTTGGCGCCGATGCCTGGATAAAAATCCGCCCTAAATACCTCTTCGCCGTTGTATTGGCAGGTAAACAGGCGAATGATGTCACGAGGTATGCGCCTTCCATCCTCTGAATACCGATAGCCCGTCTCCATATCATGCTGGGCGATTGCCCGAATTTCAATAATGGAATCTTTTTTTGCCTGAGTTGGCATCGTAATGCCGGTACGAGAGGTCTTACTCATATCATCTCCGTGCAAGCAGAAAGCGTTACCAAAGTATCGGCATATCCCTGCCAAAAGCTGCCATCACTCATTTGTGCAATAGCCCATACCCGTTGTGAATCGGCCAACCTAACCCGAGTAGTTAACTCTGCGCGGCCAGAGCGCGGTGTGAAATACGCAGTAAAAATATTGGGGAATGGATTTGCCTCTGAGACGACATGCACGGCCTTAACGTAATCATTTGCCGTCATAGGGCTCTCTATAGACAGCTTGAGAACTACTAAGTTACCGCTCTCTACTAAAGGTGGAATTACCAATTTCACTCGACCATCGCGGATAGCATTCGAGCCAACAATTTTTGCGATCGCCTCCATGGCCTCTGGCTTTTTTGCCATACCCAAACTCGGCACTAGCCAGCTTGAGATACCCAAAAGGCCAAGTGCGGATAAATACATCCGCCGACTCAGCTTGGTAGTATTTGAACTCAGCTTGAACTCAGTCATATTGATTTCGTAATTTTGATTGATTATTGAAGGCTTACTAAAAAGGCAACGACGTCCTCTATCTCTTGGCCAGTAAGGATAGTTTGATTGGCAAACTTAGGGGCTACACGATTAAGGCCAGTGCTGCGGTAATAGGCCGGCATGATGCTAATTGAATTAAAACGACTTGGATCAACCAATCTCGCCCGCAATTGGGCGGGGGTGGATTGACCCACGCTGGCAGTCAGGTCGGGAGCTAGATTACCCTGAAAACGCTCTTCTGGAAATGGCCCGCTATGGCACAGCAAACATAAACCTACTTGGCGGTTTGCCACAATGGCGCGCCCCCTAGCAACATCACCTGGTGAAGAAGTAAGGGGATTCACAATCGAATCCCCTACCCAGGTTTGAGAGTACGCCAAGCAAGGCAGGAGAAGAGTCGATGTCCCTAGCAATACTGCTGCTAGTGTTCGTCTCATTCCTGCTTGCCCATAACTAGCTACCCCATCCCATTCATTGCAGTCATTACACCAACTTAATGCCGCTGTTTTTCAATGGCACGGTACGCAAGCGCTTACCAGTTGCACGATAGATCGCATTTAGCACTGCTGGTGCTGCAACTGCAATGGTTGGCTCACCAACACCACCCCAGTCTTTACCACCACCTTGGATGATGATGGTTTCTACCTTAGGCATTTGAGATAAACGAATTGAGTTGAACGTATCAAAGTTCTTCTGCACAACCGCACCCTTCTCAATCGTAATTTCTTCTTCGAAGAGAGCGGACAAGCCATAAACAAAGGAACCAGAAACTTGGCGAGCAACCTGAGCGGGATTAACCACGTAGCCCGGATCCGTTGCAGCCACAATGCGATGAATTTTCACCTCATTACCATTGGTCACAGAAAGCTCACAAGCTGCAGCAACATAACTGCCAAATGAACGCATCTGCGCTAGACCACGGAAGACGCCTGGTTTGGCAGGCTTTGTCCATCCAATGCCATCTGCCACTGCATTAAGAACCGCTATGGCACGTGGATATTTTTCCATGTGCTTACGGCGGAATTCCACGGCATCTACACCCGTTGCCTCAGCCATTTCATCCATGAAAGTTTCTAAGAAAATAGCATTTTGATTTACGTTCACCCCACGCCAGAAACCGGGAGGCACATGGGTGTTACGCATTGCGTGATCGACCATCAAATTCGGAAAGCTATAGGTAATGCCATGTTCACCTGCAGCATCCAACCCTTGGAATACCACTGGATCCTTGCCCTTATTTGCAGCAACGACTGCTGGACGCACAGTTGCCAAAATAGATTGACCAGATAGACGCATATTCAGACCAGTGATATTTTTCTTATCATCAATAGCCGCAGTCATCTTACACATCATGACCGGGTGATAGCGACCCTGGGTCATATCTTCCGCACGAGTCCAAATCAATTTAATTGGGGTGCCCGGCATTTGCTTAGCAATGTTGACAGCCTGGGTTGTGTAGTCCTGAAACGCTCCACGGCGTCCAAATCCACCGCCAAGATTTACTTTATAAGCATTGCACTTTTCAGCTGGCAAACCAGACGCTGCGATCACAGCAGCAAGAGTAGCTTCACCATCCTGAGTAGGAACCCAAGCTTCGCAAGAATCTGGCGTCCACTTTGCAGTCGCAGTTTGTGGCTCCAAAGTTGCATGATTCAAGAATGGATAAAAGTAGGTTGCTTCAATGGTTTTGGCAGCCTTGCTAATCGCTTCTTTAGCGTCACCATTAGAATTACCCACAAATGTATCGTTCGCAGTCAGGCCCTCTTCTAGCATCTTCTTAATGGAAGCACTAGAAACATCGCCATTAGCGCCGTTATCCCAGATGATGCTAACTGCATCCAAGCCCATCTTGGCCTGCCAGAATGTTTCTGCCACAACTGCAATAGCTGTATCACCTACTTGCACTACTTTCTTTACGCCTTTCATGCTGGAGGCTTTAGTAGCGTCATAACTTTTTACTTTGCCACCAAATACTGGGCTCTCCTGAATAGTTGCAACTAGCATGCCAGGCAACTTTAAGTCGATAGCGTAAACCTGCTTACCGGTGACCTTATCAGCAGTACCGTCGATACGATTCACTGACTTACCAATCAAAGTCCACTCTTTAGGATCTTTAAGCGTAATTTCTTTTGGCACATCTAACTGGGATGCAGCAACAGATACTTTTCCAAAGGTGGTTTTACGACCAGATGGTGTGTGTGTAATGACACTTTCCTTAGCAACGCACTCGGATGCCGGAACATTCCATTGGTTTGCAGCAGCTTGAACGAGCATGATGCGAGCAGCTGCGCCGCCCTTGCGGACATACTGCTCAGATGTACGAATACCGCGACTACCGCCAGTGGAATAACTGCCCCATGCCTGCTTACGCTTGAGACTATCAGCTGGAGATGGGTACTCATAAGAGACTTTTTTCCAGTCACACTGTAATTCTTCTGCAACCATCTGGGCTAGGCCAGTGATGGTTCCTTGACCCATTTCAGAGCGTACGATACGGACAACAATGTCATCGTTTGGCTTTACCACCACCCAAACACCAATCTCTGGTGTTGCCAGTGGCGCCATAGAAGTAGTACCCGTTCCCATTGCAGCATTGGCTGACGAGATGAAAGATAGATCAAAGCCAATTGCCAATCCAGTTGCAATAGCGCTGGAGCCAACAATGAAGTGGCGACGTGAAATATTGGTAGAAGTTGTATTTTTGGTCATGATCGCTCCTTATGCCTTGCTCACAGCATGAATAGCATCACGCACTTGTTGGAAGGTTCCGCAACGGCAGATGTTGGTAACGGCAGCATCAATCTGGGCATCTGTAGGTTTTGGAGTGTTACGCAATAAGGCGGTTGTTGCCATGACCATGCCAGACTGGCAGTAGCCACATTGCGGCACTTGATTGTCGACCCAAGCTTTCTGTACTTTGGAAAGCTGACCATTCTTTTCTAGACTTTCAATCGTTTCAATCTTCTTGCCTTCAGCCGCACTGACCGGAATCATGCAACTACGAATTGCTTGGCCATCAAATAGCACAGTACAAGCTCCGCACTGACCCACGCCACAACCATATTTGGTACCTGTCAAACCGACATGATCTCGTATCACCCATAACAAAGGGGTTTCTGGATCAACATCTACCTTGTACTTTTTACCGTTGACATTTAAGTCAGCCATGTGAGCTCCTGAGTGTTTTGTATTAAGGCCTTATCTAGGAGATAAAGACCCTGCTTTTGTTGTGTTTATCTTAACCAAGAAATTATTTATTGCTTTGCAACATATATTGCGGAGCAGTAAGATCAAACCATGATCTCCGGTCTTGTCCAAATTCTCTTATTTCAAAGCTTGGGTGAGCTTGTCTCCAAGTTTGCCTTACCCACCCTCCCCGGCCCTGTTATTGGATTGGTGCTACTCATTATTTGGCTAGTACTACGTAAGGGCATCAATCATGAGCTCGCCATGGTGGCGGATGGCTTTAGTCAGTACCTTGGACTCTTGTTTGTTCCAGCAGCAGTAGGAGTGGTGCTATTTCTGCCTCAACTCCAGGCCAATGCGCTAGCCATTGTGACGGCCTTAGTCGGTAGCGTCATTTTGACCATTGCCACTAGCGCAATAGTGGTCCGCTTTTTGAGCATAAAGGCAAAAGAGGTGGATCAATGACTGAAAAGCACTCCATCGTCGAGATATGGGTTTACCTATCCGGTAGCCCTTTATTTGCCCTATTCATTACTCTGGCTGCCTATCAAATTGGCCTATCAATTTATAAGGCCACAAAACAGAATCCCCTAGCTAATCCTGTAGCAATTGCCATCGTCTTGGTGGCCAGCATGATCCAATTGATTGAGATGCCCTATTCCACCTACTTTGAAGGCGCTCAATTTATTCACTTTTTATTGGGCTCAGCAACCGTCTCCTTGGCTATACCGATCTATCGGGGCTTAAGTAGCCTTAAGGGTCGATCCCTTCCTTTGCTGGCGTCCTTACTTGCAGGTGGCCTAGTTTCTATTATCAGCGCAGTCAATATCGCCAAATTATTCGGCGCTGACTCTAGCATTACTGGAGCGATGTACCCTAAGTCTGTAACTGCACCAATTGCCATGGGTATTGCTGAGCGTATTGGCGTATCCCCAACCTTGACCGCGATCTTCGCCGTCACGACCGGAATTCTAGGGGCTATTTTGGCGCCCTTCATTCTGAACGCACTCGGAATGAAGGCGTGGTGGCAGCGTGGCTTTGCGATTGGAATCGGCGCACATGGAATCGGAACCTCACGTGCATTTAGTATTCATCCAGAAGCCGGGACTTACGCCAGTCTAGCGATGGGAATGAATGGGGTGATTAGCGCAGTAGCCATCCCCATCCTGTACCACCTGTTCAACTAAGACCCCGCCGACCGCTTGACAGCATTAAGCGATTTTCATCGAATCATCAATCGCATCGCTTAATACGCTCACTAAAAATTCCACCTCTGCAGGAGTTGAAATAAACGGCGGGCCAACAGCAATCGTGTCGTTCGTAATACGCACTAATGCGCCTCTTTCAATACAAGCTTCTAGCGTCTTCATTGCCCTCAGGCCTGGCTTACCAGCAATCGGCTCAAGATCGACTGCACCGGACAGGCCAAAATTACGAATATCCAAAAGACCTTTCTTTCCCTTTAGGGAGTGAAGTGAATTTTCTAAGACGGGTTCTAAGGCTTTAGCGCGATTAACCAGATCGTCAGACTCAAAAATATCCAAGACAGCATGAGCGGCAGCTGTTGGAATTGGATGACCTGAATAAGTGTAGCCATGGAAGAATTCAATAGCTTGCTCTTGTCCGCCTTGCGACATGATGGCATCGTAGATATCTCCACGCACCAACACACCCCCCATCGGAATCACACCATTGGTAATAGCTTTAGCAAAGGTGATCATGTCCGGAGTCACGCCAAATCGATCCGCACCAAAGTTGGCTCCCAAGCGACCAAAGCCTGTAATGACTTCATCAAAAATCAGCAAGATGCCATGCTTTGTACAAATGTCGCGAATCTTTTGCAAATAACCTTGCGGTGGAACTATCACTCCAGTGGATCCTTGTACAGGCTCCAAAATAACTGCAGCAATCGTATTGGCGTCATGCAAGGTGACAATATTTTCTAGCTCATCAGCTAAGTGCGCACCCCAAGTAGGCTGCCCTTTGGAGAAAGCCATTTGAGAAAGATTGAAGGTATGCGGGAGATGATCCACTCCATTCATCATCATGTTGGCGAATGCTTTGCGATTGGCAACAATACCGCCAACAGAAATGCCCCCTATCCCTACGCCATGATAGGCGCGCTCGCGACCAATCATGCGAAAGCGAGATGCATTGCCCATGGAGCGATGGTAAGCAACCGCAATCTTAAGAGCAGTATCAACAGCCTCAGATCCTGAATTAGTAAAGAAGACTTTATCCAATCCTGTTGGCGCCATGTCAACAATGCGACTGGCTAAAGTAAAAGTGGCCTCACTTGCCATCTGAAATGCGGGGCAGTAATCCATAGTTTCATACTGTTTTTGAATCGCTGCACCAATACGTGGATCAGCATGCCCCAATGGAGAGCACCACAGCCCTGAAAGACCATCAAATAATTTTCGACCATGGTCATCAAAGTAGTAAGCTCCTTTAGCGGACTGCATGACTTTTGGGTTTTGATGGAAATAGCGATTCGGTGTGTATGGGAGCCAATAGGCAGACATATCAATTGCGCTAGAAGTTTTTGGAGCTACTGTCATGTTTGTCTCGATGTGTTTTTTAATTTGCCTCACACCTTAGGGTGAGTTTTCTAATACTATATTACTCATTAACCAACTGGATACTGAAATGAATACCTTACCTTGCTTCTCAAAAACATTCTTCGGGCTCTTGATGCTGAGCAGCTTATTTGGACAAGTCATGGCGGCACCTGATACAGATTGGCCGAAAAAACCAGTCGTTGCCATTCTGTCATTCCCAGCTGGCGGCTCTACTGATGTATTCGCACGAGCAGTAGCTGTTCCACTTGGTGAGGCACTTGGTCAGCCTGTTGTGATTGAAAATAAACCTGGTGCTGGCGGTATGATTGGCCTAGGCGCTGCTGCTAAAGCTGCTCCAGACGGCTATACGATTCACATTAGCGCTATGACTAACCAGTCTATCTCGCAAGCAATTTTTAAGAATCCCCCTGCAGATTTAACAAAAGATTTTGCTCCTGTTGCCCTTATCGGTACCGTACCCCATTTGATCGTAGTGAATCCTTCGGTGCCTGCTAAGAATTTGCCTGAACTCATTGCATTCATTAAATCCAAAAAAGGTGACTTCAATTACGCATCCCAAGGTAACGGCAGCCTCTCTCACCTAGAGTCAACTTTGTTCATGCAACGGATTGGCGCAACTGGAACTCACATTCCCTACAAAGGCAGCTCTTTTGCACTGCCAGATTTAATTGCCGGCAATACCCTCATGATGTTTGATAGCGTCACCGCATCTTTACCCCATATTCAGAGCGGTAAGTTACGCCCAATCGCGATTGCTGCTAGCGATCGTTCGCCACTGATGCCAAATGTACCTACATTAGGTCAAGATGGCATGAAGCAATTTGATGTTGAAAACTTTTATGCAATCTATGTTCCCAAAGGCACCTCGCCAGCGATCATCGCAAAGCTGGAAAGAGAAATCCGTAAGATTCTTACTAATCCTGATTTCAAAGCGCGTTTGGCGACCCAAGGAATTCACCCGCAATTTGCTAACTCCGAGCAATTAGCGGTGATTACACAAAGCGAGCATGACAAGTGGGCCAAAGCAGTTAAAGCAGCTAACGTTAAAATCGATTAATTGCTCAGTAGTTTTGTGCACACCCACTTATTGAATAGATTAGATCCATGTTGATATCACCCCCTTTTGGTGGCGGCCGCGCCCCAGTCTTAGCCAAGAACGCTGTTGCAAGCTCTCAACCATTAGCCACACAAGCTGGTATTGAGGCCTTACAAAACGGCGGCAATGCTGTCGACGCGGCACTGGCTACCGCAATCACACTTACTGTGGTTGAGCCGACTATGAATGGCTTAGGTGGCGATGGTTTCGCATTGATTTGGGATGGTAAAAAACTACATGGTATGAATGCCTCTGGTCGCGCACCCGCTGCCTGGACGCCAGAGTATTTTTCTGGCAAAGCGGCCATGGATTTAATTGGCTGGAATACCGTCACTGTGCCAGGCATGGTTTCGGGATGGATTGAGTTATCTCGCAAATTTGGCAAGCTACCTTTTGCGCAACTCTTTAAGCGCGCGATTGACTATGCTGAGAACGGCTTTCCGGTTTCCCCTGTCATCGCTCGCCAATGGCGCGAAGCAATTCCGATTCTCAAGAATCAACCTGGTTTTAGTGATTCATTTTTAATTGAGGGCAAGTCTCCCACTGCCGGTCAAATTTGGCGTTATCCCGCTCAGGCAAAAACATTGCGCGAGATTGCCGAGACTGAAGGTGAGTCTTTTTACACCGGGAAGCTAGCTCAAGGTATGGTCGACTTTGCCCAAAGCACTGGCGGCTGCTTCACAATGGCTGACTTTGCTAATAATCAAACAGAGTGGGTTGAGCCTTTAGCGTTTGATTATGGTGAGTACACCCTGCATGAGATTCCTCCTAATGGCTCAGGCATCGTTGCCCAGATGGCGCTCGGCATTTTGCAAGCGGCCAATGTAAAACAATATCCCGCAAACTCTGCGCAGCGCATTCATTTGCAAGTTGAAGCAATGCGGATTGCTTTTGCTGATGCTTACGCTCACGTATCTGATGCCAGCACCATGAAAGTGCCAACCAGCGCCCTACTAGATAGAGGCTATTTAGCCAGCCGCGCTGCACTGATTAATCACAATCAAGCGGGTAGTTACGGCGCGGGAGATCCACATGCTGGCGGTACCGTTTATCTCTGCGCCGCCGATGAATCTGGCATGATGATTTCCTACATTCAGTCAAACTTTAAAGGCTTTGGCTCTGGAGTGGTTGCCCCTGGTGGCATTGCCTTCCATAACCGCGGTATGAGCTTTAGCTTGGTTGAGGGTCACCCAAATCAAGTGGCTCCAGGTAAGCGCCCTTTCCACACCATCATTCCAGCATTCCTCACAAAAGGTAATCAGCCAGCAATGGCGTTTGGCGTAATGGGTGGCAATATGCAGCCACAAGGACATCTTCAGTTTGTAATGCGCTTTGTTGATGAATATCTCAATCCACAGGCCTGTTCAGATGCACCCCGCTGGAGAATTGATGATGTGGGTAAGCTCACTGTTGAGACCTCCATGCCAACCGCAGTAGTCGAGGGACTAAAGGCAATGGGGCATGAAGTCACTGTGATGCCAGCCAATAGTTTGGACTTTGGAAGCGCCCAAGCCATTGCGCTATTAGGCGAAGAAACTAAGGATGCTTATATTGCTGGCAGCGATCATCGCCGAGATGGGTTGGCAGCAGGTTTCTAGGGGCTCACCACTCTAGAAATTGATCATCCAGATTTGGGAACTCACCAAGAACCAAGTTATCGTCGCCATCCTTGGCGATAACTTTTGAACTTTCACCCCAATTGGCCCTGAGCATTCCCTTACCCCGAGGCAATCGCTTCGAAGCACTGCTCTTAGAGCGAATGCTTTCATCATTTTTAACGGGATCTTTTTTCACATAAAAACACAAAGTAGCAATATTAAAATTTTAATGGGGACTCTACTCAAACCCATTCAAATTAATTCCACTCCTTCAATTATGGGTTAATCAACCTAATTTCTTTTGAAATTCGCCCATTTGATAAAATCTGTATATACAATACAGGGGCAAATGTGTGAAAAATCTGGTAATTAGCACAGCAATCGAAGAAAAGTTAACCCTCAAGCATCGGATTACCCGTCAAGATGTTGAACAGTGCTTCCTTAATAGAGCTCGCTCTTATCTAACAGATAATAGAGTTGACCACCAAACGGAGCCTCCAACGGAATGGTTTATCGCAGAAAATAATCGGGGAATTCTAATAAAAGTAGTTTTTATCTTTGATGATGGGCTAATCTACTTAAAAAGTGCATTTCCACCAAATTCAACTGAAATTCGTATATACAATACAATATCAATACCTTACTAAAAGTGTCATTTCTACAAAAGTGGCGAAATATGAAAACTCAAGAACGAGGAAAGCGATGATCGCAAAAAGTAAGAAGATAAAAATAGAGAATTCTGCTGAGGCTTGGGAGCTCGGTAAACTCGGTAGCGAGCTTAAGCATGCGAGAGCAGTCGATAAAAAAATTGGCGCCCAAATTGATGCGGCGTTAGGCTTGCAAATGATCTCCATCAGACTAGAACAAGAATTGATTGAGTCCTACAAGCTCTTGGGCGCTAAATACGATATGGGCTATCAACCCCTCATGCGCGAGGCCTTGAAAAGATTCGTTGAGGGTGAATTTAAGTTGATTGCCAGTGAAGCACTAGAAAAACAGCGCGCCGAGAAACAAAAGAGCAGCAAGAGAATGGCAAAAGCAGCCTAACTAGGCAAGCAGTTCAGATAAAAACGTTTGACCTCTTGATCACAGCTCACGTCCTTGGGCTGTATAGGTCGCTCAAGTGTGATGCCTTCAATTGAGGTGCAGCGACTTAGGGCAACATAGACCTGCCCTGAAGCAAATGCTCCCGATGAGAGATCTACTTTGATCTTCTCTAGGGTCTTGCCTTGACTCTTATGAATCGTGACAGCCCACGCTAACATCAAGGGGATCTGTACAAAGGTACCAATGATATTTGGTGAAATCTTTCCAGACATCATGTCGTGATCGTAGCGATAGGACTCCCACTGATGCCCTTTGACTTCAACTGTGTTTGAGTAAGGCCCGTTTTGCACCATGACCTTCACGGTATTGGGTAACAATTCTCGAACTACGCCAATAGTGCCGTTCACCCAGCGCTTCGGAAAGTTGCTATCAGTTGCAGTAAACATCACCTTTGCACCTACCTTTAAGCTTAGGTGATTCGGTGAAGGCAAATTGCGGTCATCTACATTGAACTTACCAGTGCTATTGCCAGTGTAGACCTTGGCCTCGGTTGTTAAGGCCCGTAGGCCGGCATGATTAATTTGATCAGCACGTGCGTTAGTTGTGGTTAAGGTGATGGTTTGCTCATCAATCTCTTTTTTTGTTTCATAACAAACCGCATTTAAGGTGTCGAGCGCTTCATCTATATCTTGATTGATACGGATCTGATTAAGAAGTCCCGCAAAGTGCACATCTTTTTGACGGAATATTTTTGATAACTCCACCATCGTCACATCTTTACGATGCAGGGCCATGGCGCAGAAGAAATATGGGCCCTCGTAACCACGCTCCGCAAGCACTTGCATGTCGGCCTGAGAAACAACTGGGGGCAGTTGAAATAAATCCCCTACAAACATCACTTGAATACCACCAAAGGGTTGGCTTTTGTGAGGGCCATTAGCGCGCAAGAATAAATCTATTGCATCGATTACATCCGCCCTCACCATCGAAATCTCATCAATAATGAGTAAGCGGATATCTTTATAGAGGCGCTTATCCTTTAGCGGCTTGATATCTTCTTCTGGAAATATCAAGCGTGGTGGCAAGCGAAAGAAGGAGTGAATCGTGACACCCTTCACTTGCAAGGCTGCAACGCCCGTTGGCGCAACCACCACTACATTACCTGGAATGTGTTCCCGCAAGTAGCCAATTAGAGTGGTTTTACCCGTACCCGCTTTACCACTGACAAATATGTAGGGGTCGTGACGCTCGATAGCATCGATCACCTCCTGATATTCAGGGGTGATTTCTATTTCTGAGGACAATATGGTTCGAGGGTCGGTTGTAGGACTCATGAGCAAGATGAACTATACACCCGCCTCACTGTCTTACTATAAAGCCGCTGTAAATTCGTAGATACTAAAAATCGATTAAATCGATACGGTTTCCACCCAATCTTTTTGCTCGATACATAGATGTATCAGCCATCTTGAGAATCTGTTCTGGTGTACTGGATTCGTCTATAAATACTTTACAACCAATACTGGCACTAGAAAAATATTCAACCTGCTTATCATCGCATTCTAAGTGATAAGGCTCTTTCAGCGATGCTAATATTTTTTTCGCAATGATCTTGACTTGTTCGATGACCCTATCTAACTCCGTACCAATCTCCGGCAAGATAATGACAAATTCATCTCCGCCAAATCGTGCAACAGTATCACTTTCGCGAAGACAGGACTGCATTCTTTGTGCACTTTGAACTAGCAATGCATCACCTGCATAATGCCCATACTGATCATTTAGGGCTTTTAATTCGTCTAAATCAATAAATAACAATGCACCATAACGTTTACTACGCTTACTAACTGACATTGCTAGCTTGATACGGTCCATCAGCAAATAACGATTTGGCAATCCTGTCAAATAGTCATAGAGCGCTAATTTTTCAACCTGAAACTCTAAATTTTTTCGCTCCAAAACAATGCTTACAAGATTGGCTGCAGCATCAATGTCAGCAATTTCTTCAGCAGTTGGGGTGTAGGTTGTCAGCCTATAGGTAGCAAGCGTACCCAGAATCTCTCCGTTGGAGGAATAAATAGGATGTGACCAGCAGGATTTAAAGCCAGACTTTTGCACCAAAGACTGATAGGCGGCCCAGTTCGGATCCGTCTCTAAATTATGTGCAAATGAATTTTTACCGGTAATAATCGCATCACCGCAACAACCCACTCCTGCTGCAACAACAAGAGACTCAACCGCTGCAGAAAAAAATGCAGGGATTCTTGGTGCGGCACCAATCTTCAAACTCTTTTTATCCTCACCAAGAGTCAGAATGCTACAAAATGTGCCAGGCTGCGCCCTTTCGACATCAGACGCTATCTGAAAAAGCGCCACTTCTGTGGGGCTATTTTTTGCGAGTAACTCTAGTACTGTGTTGCGTGCTGCAGCTTGCTTTTGGGCCCTCTCCTTAATACTGATATCTTCAATAATTCCCCAGACTAATTTTCGACCCTCGGCATCATTCAGAATAAAACCGCTTAGCGAAATAGGAAAACGGGATCCATCTTTCCGAATATATTCTTTTTTATTTGGCCCAAATGATCCAGTTCGATTAAGTTCAGCAATCTGCATCTCCTCTTGAGAGACATATTCAATAGGAGTAATGTCCCAAAAAGATAGCTTTAGGAATTCTTCTTTCGTATATCCGGTATATGCCAACAGCGCAAAATTAGCCTCCAGAAATTTACCCGTTGCATGGTCAACTAAGGCCATACCAATTGGTGAGTGCTCAAACAGAATCTGGAATTTTTCTTCTGAACGACGCAGCCTGTGTTCGCTTGTCTGACTGATATCTGAAAAAACCTTAAATTCAGTAACATCATCCTTGTGCTTTTGAGCAATCGATTGAAACTCATCTTTTTCAGCAATAAAAGCATCCACTACCAAGGGATCGAAATGAGACCCCCTCTTCTTGATAATCTCCTCTACAGCATCTTGATGACTCCACTCCCGCTTGTAGACCCGCTCACTGACTAAGGCATCGTACATATCCGCCAATGCCATAATCCGAGCAGGCAATGGGATATCTTGGCCAGAAATTCCCCGCGGATAGCCCTGACCATCCCATCTCTCATGATGGGAACTTGCTATGGCAATAGCTGTCTCAATGACGTCATCATCCTCAACAATTTCATCCAATTGCGCCTTAGCAGATGAGAGGACATACTCACCAATCGTAGTGTGGGTCTTCATAATGCCCCACTCATCCTTGCTAAGCGGGCCCTCTTTGTAAAGGATATGATCCGGTATCCCCACCTTCCCAACATCATGAAGTGGAGCTGCCTTATATAGATTCTCGATTTGCTTATCACTCAGTTGATCCGCGTACTGGCCACTTGCTTTCAAACGTTTTGCCAAACTCTTCACGTAGCCCTGAGTTCTAATAATGTGACTACCAGTTTCATTATCTCGAGCCAAGGCCAGTGCATTTAGGCTGGAAAGCATCCTCAATTCTGCCTTCGATGATTTTTTTTCCTCTTTTTTCCAGGATCGCTCTAAAAGAATATTGCTGATTGCGATATAAACCAACAAATTAGAAGCAATTCCGATGGCACGCAAAATTGCGGGAAATAGATCCTCTTGATAAATAGTGATCGCACCAGAATCTTGCTGGGATGAAACAAAAGTACGAAATATCATGAAACAAATTTGAAATACAAAAGCGACGGCTAATATCCGTAACTGTGGCGATGTTTCGGCCTTAGACTGAGCCTGAACCTCATAGATACCCCATAAATTAATCATCGTGAGAATGGAGCCCATCAGAAGCACACGAGTCTCAAACGATGCAAGCTGCCTAAAACCTTCGAAGATGATTAAAAATGCCAGTAATCCAGCCCAAAAGAATTTGGGCTGTAGGGCCTTAGATCCCATACGCCATGATCTAATGAAGAGGATGCTGGCGAGACCTGAAAAAACCAAAGTAGAGTTTGCCAGCGATAAGAAATACCGGGGGCTAAAGGCTGCTAAAACAAAACCTAAGCTTGACACAATCATCAGTATTAAAGCCGTGGGCCAATACAGATACTCTCTACTAAGCAGCTTGAAATCTTTGCCCGCAAAAGATCCAAAGAAGACTACTAGGACAATTGCCCCATAAGTTAAGTAGAAAAGTTGGTTGAAAAGTTCCATGCTATAAATTTAGCTGTGTATTGAAGTCAAATGGCATAGATATTATTTTGATTTTTTACATTTATTTGCTTTTCCAGCAATCTAATCCACAGCATAATTGGATTTTTCCTCAAATCATATTGTTCTACAATTTAATAAGAAAAATGATGAGAAATTAGTAGATATGTACTATAAACTTACCCATATTCCAAACATAGCAAAAGAGCTATGTCGCCACTAAGCAGAGTTACACTTAAACCTCTATGCATGCTAAATTCGACAAAAAGTTAATCAAAGTACTCGCCATAGATCCCCAACAAATTACGCTTTGGGGAATTGGCCAGCTCATTAATCAAGATCCACGCTTTACTGTTTGTGAAACTGCTAGCAATACCGAAGATGCCCTAAAGGCCGCAGCGGATCACCAACCGAGCCTGATCCTCTTAGAGCCTGACTTTGAAAATGCCAGCGGTATTGAACTGATAGCGAGCCTTCAAATCATCTGTAATGCCAAAATTATTATTTTGACCAGCAGTCGCAACTCTGCCTTACAGGATCAAGCAATCGTCAAGGGCGCTCGTGGGGTGATCCTGAAAACAGAATCTACTGACACCTTACTAAAGGCAATGGAAAAGATTTATCAAGGAGAGCTGTGGTTAAACCGCAATGCGACCTCGAGAATCTTGCAACAGGTAACCCAAACTAATGCCCAAAAAGATTTAAATCCTGCGCAAAAGAAATTGTCCCTTCTCACGCCCAAAGAAGAGAATGTCACCAGAGCCATTCAACTGCACTCCCGCAAGACACTCAAAGAAATTGCTGAGACTCTGCATATTAGCGAGCACACCTTACGAAATCATTTAGCGTCGATTTACGACAAGATTGGCGTGCGTAATCGCATGGAGCTGTATGTATTTTGTGGCAAATACCAAAAGACAACCGACCCGAGCAATCATCCAAAACGCCGAGCTACTGATATTTAAGTATTTGGGCTTAGCTTAGTGACTGAGATTTGCTTGGAGTTTGGCTTTACCAGTCAGCGCATCCTGATAGCCAGGCTTAAGTTCAAGAGCGTGATCGTAGCTCTTTAAGGCATCAGCTTTTCTATTAAGACCGATCAACGCTACAGCTCGATTATTAAATGCCTCAGCATATTGAGGATTAATTTTGATAGCCCTCTCCAGTCTTGGCAGTGCTAATTTAAATCTCCCCATAGAACATAAAATAGCACCTAAGTTATTGCATAAAGTCGCACTATTAGGATTGGCTGCTAATCCTAGATCGTAGGCATGCAAGGCTTTATCAAGCTTACCCATAGAAATCAAGACGTTGGCCGTGTAGATATGCGCACGCCAATAACCAGGGGCTAACTCAAGTACCCTTGCAAAATCAGTCAAGGCAGATTTGTATTGCTTTAGCTCTGCTCGCACAAGACCCCTATTTTTAATGGCATCGATAAAACTAGGATCTAATTTAATGGCTATATCAAAGTTTTTAAGCGCTAGTGTCCGCTTTCCTTCACTTGCTAATGCATTGCCTAGATTGCTATATGCCCTTGGGTTAGATGAATCAACTGCAATGGCATTGTTAAACAAGTCAATTGCCATTGAATAGCTTTTCATCTGGGCAGCAATTAAGCCCATCCCATGAATAGCCCCATAATGCACTGGATCTTGACGCAAAATAGTTTGATACAGTGCCCAGGCTTCTTGTAGCTTCCCTTGCAAATGCAATTTTTCTGCATTAATCAAGCTAGCCTGCAACTCAGAGGGTTTACGAGAAACATCAATGCTGATGGCCATATTAGATTTTGCTCTCTGATGGATGGTCTGTTTCTGGGGTGCTACAACTACTTTATCAGCTACCTTCCTTTTTTGTATCGCTTTTTTTCCAACTACCGCTGGGGAAGACTTCGCTGTAGCAAGGACTCCCCCATTTTTAGACTTTGAACTCGAGTTTGCACTTTTAGTCATAGTCTATTAGTGCCACAAGATCTTGTCTACGTTAGCAATCTCATGTGAAGTACCATCGGCCGTGGTAATGATGGCCAGATTTTCTGCATTTTCACTAGAGAAAGTAATCTGCTTGTTAGCAGCGTCCACAGTTGCTGTACCAGATTTAATATGCACAGTCCAATCACCCGCTTCATTGCTATAACTATTAGTAAGCGAACCACCCTCTGCAAATATGGAGGCAGGTCCACCATGATCACTAGAGATATCTACTACGTCAGTCCAGCTAGCCCCATTGAGAGAGTCCGTCAATGATGCTCCGCCTGGATGGGTTCCTAACGCATCCTCTACGCCAATATCTTTGCCATACAGAGTGGCAACCTCATAATCCACACCACCAATATTAACTGTAATGTTGGAATGAGTGCTGGTAGATCCGTCAGCATCAATCGAAATAGTCGACTGGACACTGCTAGTTGGATTAAGAATGGAGGACAAGTCGATACGATCACGATCATCCGCACTAAATTGCTCAACGATGATTGGGACATCAGTAACTGAGGCGATTTGATAAATGTCTTGGATTCCGTCGCCATCAGTGGCAACAGAGCTTATAGCAAACGCTACGTCCTCGGCAATACCGGTACTGCCATCAGTCATGGTGTAAGTGGTTTGACCATAAATCGTGACATCGCCATCGGCAGCGGTATTGATCACTCCATCCGAGGTTAATGACAGGCTAATGATTCCCCGATCAGTAAGGGATCTGAATTCGCCTTCCTGAACAATGCCATCACTATTGGCATCTTGCCAGACACCAAAGTCATTAAATCCCGCATCACTAGCATCAAAGACATTGTCACGATTGGTGTCATAGACCTTAGCAAGGCCTTGTAAGTCAGTTTCACCCGTCTCTCTTGAGAAGACAACGTTCAGACTGCCATCCACTCTTTGGTTAGCCAGGAGACCATCACTACCCGCTATCCAGGCAGTAGATTCAGCAATACCATCTCCATCGAAGTCATATCCAATTCCAACCTCAGCAGCGAGATACAAAACGCCATCTCCATTTAAATCAAAAGCAATTGGGGCTACATTTGAAAATGATGCCAGATTTCCATTAGTGTTTTTTGATGTGTCAATTGTAATTCCAGAAGATATAAATTCAGTTCTACCGCCAGCATTATCAAAGGTGTATAAATGAAATACTCCTGTCTTTGTGCCAGTGAGGCCACTTAAGTTAAACGTGACTTCGTTAGAAGTTACAGAATCAGAATTAATAACTGAACCATTTATCTCAAGGGTATATTTAAAATTTGTAACCGTTGTAGGGTTGTTGTCAGCATCTGCTATGGTTATCTTTGGCAACTGTATGCCTAAGGTTGTATTGCTCTTAGTATATTGCCACTGAACTGATCCAGATGTTGATAATACAGCCTCAGCATCAGCCACTATATTGGTTGCGGTCGTTAACGCCCCCAAATATTGAGCTGCGCTTGTGCTCAAATTCGCCAATAGAGCAACATTCACCGTAGCAATCTCATCAGACTGATCTATTGCATTGTCTTCGGTAGAAGTAACAATGGCAGTATTTGTTACATTTGGTACTGAAAAATCAATCGTGTCAAATAAAACGTCTACAACTTTTATCTGATCAGAAGAATTATCAGTTGGATCTCCAACAACCCAAAAATCAAAGTCTTTTACGAATTCCGTTCCTGGTTTGAATTCAAGCGTATAAAGCTTATTTTGAGCCCCACCAGGACCATTGGCTTCAGAGACACTAAAGCTTAGCTGACCATTAGTAAAGGTTGTTGTAGATCCAGACTTGGCAGGCGATAGCACTGATGTAAATACGCCGCCAACAACCTCCCTAAGAGATACCGTTCCATCATTGGAAACAGTAATAGATCCAGTAAAGCTATTTCCAGCAGTGCCATATCCAGCCTTAAATGCCACCTCTACATCCTTAGCATTGGTGAATACAATAGAAGCTTTTTCAACCAGCGACTTCCCACCATTCAAACTAGAAGTATTGAAGACTGCTTTCAGGTGATCTGAGTTGTAATTTCTATCACCGCTCATCACTCCTGCATTTACCCCAATTGCTACTCCGGTGTTGTCAGTATTAATAAAGATATTGGCAGCAGTTCCACCAGTAGCATAAGGATCTGCAGTAGTTTTATTTACATAAGCCGAAAATGTTCCATAGCTCATTGTTATAGGATCAGCTGTAGCGCTATTCCCGTCCGGATTATAGGGGCCCTTGCTTATGCCCGTATAGTCAAAAACAGATTCCACAAGACCGGTAGTTACGATTGAGTAATCACTGGTTGTAATGGTGTGGGAATAATTAATTTCTACATACTGGTTTGTGCTTAATGTACCAATCACTAAATTACCAGCTCCATCAACTGTAAAGTTAGTTGCAGTTGATGCCTTAATACCATCTGTATAAATATATCCAGCTATTTGCTTCCCTGCGGTAACGCTATCAACGTCAGCGGCTGCAGCAAACATCTTGTCTGCAACCTGAACGTTAGTAAGATTGGTTGTGCCTTCATTGATAACTATTAATTTGTAATTAATTGTGTCGGCGAGCTTTGCTGTGTGTACATCAGCAAATTTGCGAATTGCTACATCACTGATACCCTCAACAAGAACTTCGTAAGATGCAACTCCATCGTTTGCTACTCCTAATACATCCTTATATTCGGGGTCTGTCTGTGCCGTATCAACCTGAATAGTATTACTAATTTTATTTGAATAAATATCGTCAGCAGTCACATCATAGACATAGACTAACCTTAAGGCTTGGCTAACGAAAAGATCGTTGCTAAGTGATAATTCGCCATTCGATGCTGTTGCAGTGACCGTGGGTCCAGATGCTGTAAATACGCCAGTAGTTTCGTTATATGTTCCAACCTGCAGTGTATATCCGCCGGCAGGTAATTTTTCATCTGTTAACTTAATACTCGTTAGAGTGTTGTCACCTGTGTTTTTAACAACAACCGTGTACTGAATAAAGTCTCCAGGAGAATCGACTTGGTTATTAGCATCTTCAGTTGTTAAAGTAATGTTGTCGTAAACCTTGCCGGATTTCCAAATAGAGATATCGGGGATAAGAGCTACATAATCATCAACGATCGCGCCAGTACCACTTGCTCCACCGACAGTGACGGTGTAGGTTTCATTACTTTCATCTAATAGATCAGCTGTGCTATCTACCGTCACCGTAAAGCTAGTAACGCCAGCTGGTACGGTGACCTTGCCGGTGACCGGATCGTAGGTTACAAGATTACTAAAGAGGATTGTGTTGCTGTAGTCAGTACCACCAGTGGCGGTCACATCAGTTAAAGCAAAGTCATAGGTTTTGGCAGTATCAGCTGCGCCACTGAGCGTAACGGTGTGCACCAGATTACTATTTTCAGTCACGCTGTCAGAGCTCACGCTCACAACCGAGATCATGTCATCATCAACGATCGCGCCAGTACCACTTGCTCCACCGACAGTGACGGTGTAGGTTTCATTACTTTCATCTAATAGATCAGCTGTGCTATCTACCGTCACCGTAAAGCTAGTAACGCCAGCTGGTACGGTGACCTTGCCGGTGACCGGATCGTAGGTTACAAGATTACTAAAGAGGATTGTGTTGCTGTAGTCAGTACCACCAGTGGCGGTCACATCAGTTAAAGCAAAGTCATAGGTTTTGGCAGTATCAGCTGCGCCACTGAGCGTAACGGTGTGCACCAGATTACTATTTTCAGTCACGCTGTCAGAGCTCACGCTCACAACCGAGACTTCCTCTACTGATGTAACTGAAATACTCAGAGTGGACTGCTTTTCAGTATTTGTTGTGTAGTCTATTCTTGGTACCACACCATTCCAATTGGGTTGAGGTGTAAAAAGATAAGTACCATTAGACGCAATAGTGACACTACCGATACCTGGTAGCACTGCTATTTGACCAGGAGTGTAAGTAACGCCATTTACGCTAAAACTAGTCACCGCTAAAGCAGAATCAACATCACTATCGTTATTTAAAACATTGCCAACTGCCGTTGAATCTTCTGGGATAGTTTGTGCATCAGGAGCTAAGATGCTTGGTGCGTTTACCTTGGCTTGCTCAGGAATAAATTGAGCCTGAGGGGTAATGAGGTTTTGCGTTGGAGGCGCAGGCGGTGGCGGAGGAGGCGCGGGTTCCGTCCTTGGTCCAGGCTCTACAGACTGTGAAGACGTTGGTGAATTCGGTTGCGATGTGGGTGATGATGGATTGGCTGGCGATGCTGCAGCAGGATTTCCCGCTGGTGCTTGGCCAGCACGGGGTATGCCGCCGCCACCTGCAAGGCCTTGATTGCCCGTATTACCACCCGCCTTGTTTACGCCCGGATCTAATTCAGGCTGCTTCTCATCAGGGATGCCCTGATCATTTGCATCAGCAGTGATAGTCAAATTAATTGCATCGCCACTTAATCCCTTCAGATCCTCCGTATATTTACTTCCCTGATCGCTAGGGGTGTCTGAAACTTCTCCCTCATCGAGAAACTCGGTTATTTTTTGC
This sequence comes from beta proteobacterium CB, assembly GCA_000342265.1. NCBI lineage: Bacteria > Pseudomonadati > Pseudomonadota > Betaproteobacteria > beta proteobacterium CB. Next base: position 641,972 of record CP004348.1, on the reverse strand, counting down.
GACTCCACCTCAACGACTTTGTTGTTGGGGTTCTTAGGCTCATTAAATAAACTAGGATTATCTGGACTAGGTGTTGGTGGTGATGAAATAAGTACATCACCTTTTACCTCACCATTTTGTGTAATAGGAGATTGTTCAGCCGCACTGGGTTGCTGCAAGGAAGTCATGTTATCAAGATGCTGGGCATCATTGACTTGTTGAGGTGTTAATCCATTACTTGGTTGATCAGCCATGACTTCTTTTCCATAGAAAATTTAGGGCGCAACTGCCCTGTATGTCATGACTTTATTGGTATCCATGTACCAATGAAAGCCTGATATTAGTTATATAACCATGGTTATATATAAATATGATATTACGTGAATACATTGGTTTTAAAGAGTGATTTTCACCAAATAGACCTTTAAAGCGCACCTCTAAGGGTTGATAAATTTAGTATGGTATTTTGTGTAAGCAAAGCGCTAAAAATAGTCTTTTAGTACTATAGCTCAACGATAAAACCCCCCTAAATGAACTCAAGACTGTCTGGGACGAGTGACCTCCCCATCTCATTGATAGAGATTTTCAAAAGTAAATAGCCAATTTTTGAACATCTAAGGGTTATTGGGGTAGTGACACTCCTTTTTAAAGACATCACCTATTTCCAAACTTAATGAAGACTTGGGATTGGTTAGACCCCTATTCTGCTGGCATTGACTTGAACTTTAAGCAGTTGCTAATCAACGCCACAAGATCTTGTCTACGTTACTGATCTCATGAAGTGTGCCGTCTGCGGTGGTGATAATGGCCAGATTTTCCGCATTGTCGCTTGAAAAGGTGATCTCTTTATTAACTGCATCCACCGTAGCTGTACCGGATTTAATCTGTACGGTCCAATCGCCCCCTTCATTACTATAGGTATTGGTGAGTGAGCCACCCGCCTCAGAAATAGAGGCCGGACCACCATATTCACTTGAGATGTCAACTACATCAGTCCAGTCAGCCCCATTGAGGGAATCTGTTAGTGATGCCCCGCCGGCATAGTCTCCTAGTACATCCCCCACGCCAAGCTCTTTGCCATAGAGGGTGGCAACTTCGTAATCCACACCACCAATATTGACGGTAATGGTGGAATGTGAGTTGGTAGATCCATCAGCATCTATAGCAATAGTAGATTGAACGCTATTCGATGGATTAAGAATCGCAGACAAATCAACGAAATCACCTTCATCAGGATCAAAGTCATCAATTGCTAATGGGCTATTAGCAACAGAGGCGATTTGGTAGATATCCTGAACGCCATTTCCATCGGTTTGGATAAAATCGCTCACAGCAAAAGCAACGTCTTCTGCAATACCAGTACTGCCATCGGTCATGGTGTAAGTTGTTTGTCCATAGATTAAGACATCACCATCTGCTGCTGTATTGATGATCCCATCAGAAGTTAAAGATAGACTGATAATGCCGCGGTCAGCCAGAGACAGGAACTCACCAGCATCTACTACACCATCGCTATCAGCATCTTGCCAAACCCCAAAATCATCAAATCCAGTATCTTTAGCATCAAACACTTTATCGAAATTAGTGTCGTAGACTTTAGCAAGACCTTGAAGGTCGGTCTCACCGTCTTGGGTGGAGAAGGTAATATTGAGAGATCCATCACCTCTCTTAATTGCCAGTAATCCATCATCTGCACCAACCCAAGCCGTAGATTGGAGCAACTGATTATTAGAGTAGTCATACACAACATTGGCATGACGATTTAGATATTCAACACCATCTTTATCTAAATCGATTGCAATAGGGGCAACTGAAGTGCCAGCAGTTATTGTTAGGTTTTTATTCGTGATATTGATGGTTGTAATTGCAGAAACACCTTGCAACTGAACAACAACATCATTTGCGCTAACCCCAGATGTAGTATCTGAAATATATAAATAGTAATCACCAATTCCACCAACTTGGAATAGAGCTATTTTTCCTGCGGTAGTTCCACCGATGCGAGTAGCTATATCACTTATCGCATCTGCCAAGGTTGTGCCAGAACCAGCTGCAAATGTTGCAACTCCGGTAGTTGCATTTATCGACGCTTGAGTGCTCGTTGCGGCAATAGCCGTACCACCAATTCCTAAATTAGCAGTTGAATAAGTAATAACATCGCCAGAGGTATTAAGAGTACCCACAGTACCAACGTGATAATCCTTTATTACATCGAATCCAATAGATTGTCCGCTATTTCCCGATGTAAAACTATAAACATCTCTACCTCCGCCTCCATACATCACATCTGCACCAGTACCGCCAGTCAATGTATCGTTACCAGTGTTTCCAATTAAAATATCGTTGCCTCCAAGGCCGCTTATAGTTCTAGCTGTTGTAGTTGCGTTAATCAAAATTTCATTCGCTGCGGTGCCGGTAGGAGCATTCCCCCCCAGGGTAAAGGTAGCAGTTGCCGTAGATGTTAGTGATCCATCAGACACGGTATAGGTTAACGAGTCACCAGTAGTTATTGAGCCTGCATTAATGACATTTGCAGCAAGCGTAACGCCTGTTAATCCTAAATTACTAGGGACTGCGGTAACAGTGAGTGAGCTGGAATCAATATCGGTATCGTTGGCAGTTAATGCCCATCCTTGCAAATTTGGTGTCAAGGCATTATTCGTAATTATAGTATCTGCGACTCCGACTGGCGCATCGTTGACAGGAGTCACTGTCAAGTTAAAGGTGCTATTGACTGGGACCGAGTTATCTTCATTGCCATCGTCTACCTTGACAGCAAAAGAAGCGGAGGTGGTTTCACCACCGTTATGGATAAAGGCGACATTACCTGCGGCTAACTGAGTACCCGTAAAGCTGGTGGCATCAACACCACTGACCTGGATCTTGCCATTAGTCAAAGAGCTGACGGTAAAGGTGATGCCAGCTGCAACATCATCACTATCCGTAAAGTTCAGATTGGTAGTCGTGAGGGTGTAACTACCGCCCTCACTCACCGTAGCACTTAAATCACCGCTTAAGACTGGCGCATCGTTGGTTAAAGTGATGTTTGCTGTCGCAGTGCCGATGGCAGTTGCATTGCTATCACTTACCGTTAAGCTGATAGTTGGTAAGGTAGTGCCAGCGTTGAGTGCATTGACACCGGCTGTGGTTAAGACAACATTGATACCGCTAAGCGCGTAGTAAGCATCACTATTAGTGCCACTAGTAAAGGCCACGGTTTCGATGCTATCGGGATCAGCGGTGGTAAAGCTGGCGACGATACCAACCGCTTAAGACTGGCGCATCGTTGGTTAAAGTGATGTTTGCTGTCGCAGTGCCGATGGCAGTTGCATTGCTATCACTTACCGTTAAGCTGATAGTTGGTAAGGTAGTGCCAGCGTTGAGTGCATTGACACCGGCTGTGGTTAAGACAACATTACAGGAGTCACTGTCAAGTTAAAGGAGCTATTGACTGGGACCGAGTTATCTTCATTGCCACATTACCTGCGGCTAACTGAGTACCCGTAAAGCTGGTGGCATCAACACCACTGACCTGGATCTTGCCATTAGTCAAAGAGCTGACGGTAAAGGTGATGCCAGCTGCAACATCATAGCTGACGGTAAAGGTGATGCCAGCTGCAACATCATAGCTGACGGTAAAGGTGATGCCAGCTGCAACATCATAGCTGACGGTAAAGGTGATGCCAGCTGCAACATCATAGCTGACGGTAAAGGTGATGCCAGCTGCAACATCATAGCTGACGGTAAAGGTGATGCCAGCTGCAACATCATAGCTGACGGTAAAGGTGATGCCAGCTGCAACATCATAGCTGACGGTAAAGGTGATGCCAGCTGCAACATCATAGCTGACGGTAAAGGTGATGCCAGCTGCAACATCATAGCTGACGGTAAAGGTGATGCCAGCTGCAACATCATAGCTGACGGTAAAGGTGATGCCAGCTGCAACATCATAGCTGACGGTAAAGGTGATGCCAGCTGCAACATCTAAATCACCGCTTAAGACTGGCGCATCGTTGACAGGAGTCACTGTAATCGCAACTGCTTTAGTCGCAGTTAAGGTACCATCACTGGCAATCACATTAATGTCATAGACATTATTACCACCCGCATCGCTGGCAGCTTCGTAGTTCGGCGCTGCCTTAAAGGTTACGGCGCCAGTACTACTATCGATATTAAAGAGCGCTGCATCAGTACCACTTAAGCTATAGCTCAAGGTAGTGCTGGCATCGGGATCTGTCGCAGTAGCGGTATAGACCGTACCAGTCGCGTTTTCTGCAAAGGTGGCAGTTGCCCCGCTGGTAATAGTGGGTGCTTCATTGGTGTTGGTGACAGGTGCCTCAGGAATAAATCGTGCTTGCGGTGTTACAAAACTCGATACTGAAGTCACTGAAGCGCTAGAAGAAGTCGATGAGGTTGGAGAGCTTGTAGGCGCTGGAGGATTGCTCGAAGAAGAGGAGCTACTGTCACTACTCTGCGCCTCAGATGAGGAGGCGCCTGTATCTGTTGCCTTTACCTTTGCCCTGATGAGGGGAGATATGCTGCCACCACCAACCCCGGCATCACTGCCAGCATTTTGATTTGATGAATTTGCATTGCCTGCCGTGTCAGTGGGGCTGTTGCCATCCCCGCCCTCTCCGTTTGCCTGGATTGTAAATACATCATTCTGTTTGTTGTTATTGAAGCTCGCTAATTCTTCAGCACTTCTAGCGTCTTGATTACCAGACTCTTCTGTACTGGATGCAGCTTCTTCATTCTCGTCGCCATTTTCTGCTTCGACTTCCACAACTTTATTGTTGGGATTCTTAGGATCGTTAAATAAACTTGGACTGTCTGGAGTTGGGGTCGGCGTATTAGGTGTAGGTGCATCACCCTTGACTTGACTACTTTGGGCAAGAGGAGATTGCTCTGCGGTAGCTGACTGCTGCAAAGAGGTCATATTGTCAAGATGCTGAGCATCATTGACTTGCTGAGTTGAGGATGCGTTATCTGGTTTGTTTGCCATTACTCATTTGCAATCAATACATAAAAGCACTATTGCCCTTATGTCTCAACATTATTCGCTTAGCGAGATAAAAGTAAGCCTGATATTGGTTATATAACTATAGTTATATAAATAGTTTTAAATGCTTGATTAATTTAGATTTTTTATTGACTACTAAATAAATCCCCCTTAAGTGTAGCATCAAGGAAGCATGAAATTAGTGCAATTATTTCACAGCCAGAGTGAAATGCAGCGAGCATTTGGCGAAGACTCTTCACCCGTCATTGTCCAAGCAACAATATCCGAACTAAAAAAGGCAAGGGAGGACTCTAAATTCTGAAGTGATGCATCCAAACTGGGGTAGCTAAGACCTCGTATAAGAAAGTTTTGCTCCACTACACTGAGTTGTTGCAATGAAGTCATGCTGTCAAGACACTGAGCATCATTGACCTGCTGAGGTGTGGGTGCATTACTTGTTTTATCAGCCATGACCTAATGTCAGTGAGTATCTAGGATGAAATTACCCTATATGCGATGACTATAAAGATGTTTACAGGCACATAAAAGGCCGTTATTCGTTATATAACTATATTGACAGGTACTGCTGAACACGAAGAGTATCAGTTGAGAAAAGGCTCTCTCAGAGTCTGTTTATAGCACCGGATAAACTCCGTGTGTTGCTTTTCAAAGCCAGAACATCTAGAGGCTACCTTTTGAGTGCGACTCTTAAACTCATCCTGATCCATGCGATAAGGACCAATTTGATTATGATAGAAAGCTGCTCTTTGTTGTAAGTAAGCAGTTTCAAATCCAGATAACTTAGTTTTGGCGATCTCAGCACTGCTCAATCGATACACACCCTTTAATTGATGAGATTGCATTAAAGGAAACAGTTCTGGCGACATGCCCATTTCCGCAAAATAGAGCGGCGCTTGACTCTCAAAATGCTGCAAGGCAGCCTTAGCTTGAGGATTATTAATATCGACTTCTTTAATAATCTTGGCATTGGCATCACTCATCGTCACCCTACCCCGATGAATTCCAACTGAATAAGAGGGTGCCACTCTCACCACACCACTTGCTAATACAAAAATACAAGCGCTAGCGCATTGCCCAGTAACAAAAACATGGGCATTTGCTTTGCGAAGTAAGCGCCCCATCTGCATTGCTGCTACACCATCCCCGCCTGGAGAATCCAATAAAACAATTAAGCCTGCCGGAATCGGATCGCCCGTGACTTGGCCGAGTGATTGCTTGAGTTTTTCTAAAGCATTTTTGGATATTTCCCCCTTAATACCAACTACCATGACCTTGCCTTGGCTTTGGTCTACCACCTCAGTCTGAGCAGTATTGGATTTATTGCCTAGTGTTTGTTCTTGTGTCTGAGTTTGCGTTTGCGTTTGCGTTTGCACTACTTTTGGGGTTGCTTGTGGTGTTGATGTGTTGACACAGGCAACCTGCAACAACAAGATCGAAAATATCGCCAGTATCGTTAGTATTCTTTGCATGGCTGATGCAAGCGACAATCGTTACGTGCGGGGTAAACTCAGATTTTGAATCGCTTCTGCAGTAGCCTGATCTCGGAACTCAAAGCCGCCAGCTTGACTCGCTGAAATAAATCCAGCCGCTGCCAACTCTTGCAAACCACTTTGCATTTGATGATGCGGCAAATTCAAATTAGAGATCGTCTCCTGTATGGGTTTTTGAGGATCTTGAGCAGCCGTCATGACAATCGATTGTGCATGTGCTGAAAGCTCATCTAGGATAGCCTGCATATCGACACGGATGTTTTCTGGCAAAGACTCTTGCGTAGGGGCTTTCATTGAATAAATACGGGAGAACGGCATCTCCACCGGTCTTGGCCCCAGTAATCGCACTGAAGTTTGCGAAGAACCCGCTTCTTTTAAGTTGGCGACAATAACTAGGATTGGTCTAGCTGCCATGCGATCAATACCGCGATCACCCAAAACATACTTAAAGGCTTCTAGTGCTTTTAATCCATACACCTGAATGACCAAAGGCTTGATCATCGACTGCTGAGCGAAGAACGCGCCAAGACGCTCTCCACCACCGGCGTTGATTGGGAGATCTAAAGCACTGTAATCAAAATCACTGCGACTATTTTCTGCTTGGGTAGCAAAGCTTTGGAGCAATTTATCGCGACGCTGCTGACTTGGTGTACGAATATGAATTGCTTGATAGCCATTGAGTTGAGCCACATTACCAATCGCATCAATGAGTGAAGTGGCCAACGCTGGTGGCCAAGACTCCACTGCCACCCATTGCGCCACACCAGACTTTACTGAGTCCATGACATTATCCAAGAATGGCAAGCCCCCCCATAAGGATCTCACATCCACTGGATCATTACCACTTTCACCAACAGCAACGATTTCTCCGACCTGAACTAACTCGGGAGCTTTCGCTTTCACAGTCAACCAAGGCACGCCATAAGGAGCTAATTTTTTAGTCAGCAAATCTGCTAATGGATGTTTCAGGGGTCGAGCATTGCGTGCCAATATGGCAGCCACACGGAATGCATCCGAAGCAAATAACTCATTCGTCTTATCCGAGCTCATCTCTGGCTTAGATGCAATACCGATGCCAATGGCGTGCAAGGATCGCTTGTCAGGATGAAGCGCAGCATCACTTTCCAAATAATGATTCGAGTACTGCTGGCCAAACTGCGCCAACTGCACTGCTCGATCGGCATCATCCAAGTGTGTATGCGGATAGCCAAACCAAGCCAACATGCCACCATAAGGCAATAGCAAAAACTGGCCGTCGAGCGCATCTACATAATTTTGTAGAACATCACGCAAATCGGATAAGTACTGATTACGCCAATCTAACTCCTCTGGGCTTGCTAAGGCGGTATCTGGAATAGAAATGACAACAGCCGATACTAAGCGCCAAGAATGAGCTCCTGAGCGAGCAAGAGCAAGCTTGCCTTTTGGTGATGATTTAGCACTCACACCAAAGTCACTGGGATATTCTTTCATCAACTGATTTGCTGTGATAACTGCCTTGGTACGATTGCTCACGCCCAACTTGCGAAACAGCACAAATAAGTGTTGCTTAACAGTACCGTAGCCAATCTTAAGATAATCCGCGATTTCTTTATTACTCTTTCCTTCTGCGAGCAAGGTGACTATCTCTTGTTGACGCTCTGAGAGCGACACATGATTAACCACCGACTTACGAGAAGCGGACGTCGTAGCACCGATTAAAGTGCTGGGCATCTTTACCTTCTTATTTGGTGTCGATGAATTCATAGTGGTCATAATCTCTATATGCCTCTGCCATATTGGAATAGCGGGCGATTAGCGCTCGCGCATACCCTGCGAGAAAGCCACATAGATTGGACGGAATAAGTACTTCAGAACGGACTGACGATCGGTAATGATGTCTGCCTGAACTGTCATACCCGGTTCAATGGTTTTCTCTTTATCACCCACAAAGTTTTGTGGAATGCTCACCACTACCTTGAAATACGGGTTTGATTTTTCATCTAATGAGCTAAATGAAGAGACCATAATGACCTTACCGGTAATCGTGCCATAACGCATAAAGTCATATGTGCCTAGCTTGAGTCGTGCCTCTTCACCCTTCTTTACAAAACCAATATCAGTAGGCTGCACGCGAACCTCAGCATGCATCTTGCCATCAACCGGTACTATATTCATCAAGGTAGCACCAGGTGGAATAACGCCACCAAGGGTGCGGAACTTCAAATCTTGCACTACACCATCCACTGGAGAGACGACATCAACCCGCTCTAAACGGTCTTTCAACTTCGTCATTTGCTCTTCAACCTGAGAAAGCTCACCCGTTGTCGTATTGAGATCATCCATGCTGGCTTTGCGATAGCGCAATAATTCAGCCTGGGCTTGACTTAAGTTTCTTTGGGCATCCAAAGCTTGCACACGAGTTGCTAATTTTTCTTTTGCCAAATCACCCCGAATCGAACTCACTTCACTCAAGATCTTAATTTCAGATTCGAGTTGGTTAACCTGATCTTTTGAGGTCTTTAAAGTAAATTCCTGCTCAGCCACTAACTGCTTGTACTGCTCAGGCACAGCAGAAAAATCGGCCTTACGATCACCTAGCAAAGCACGCAGGCGCTCTACGCGCGTGTAAAGACTCCAATACTTTGCTGTTAGGGTGAGGTACTCAGCACTGGCTTCCGTGTCATTGAGACGCATCAATACCTGCCCCTCTTTAACATCTTGTCCATCAGATACATTGATCTCAGCTATTCTTCCACCATCTACATGCTGAATGATCTTCACCGACTGAATAGGCATTACCTGGCCAGGTGCTGTTGCCACCACATCTAAATTTGCAAACAAAGCCCAGATAAAGAATGCGCCCAAGGAGTAAGCAATCAATTTGACCGTGGTTTGCCAGTAGACTGGTGGTGCGGCCTCCTCCAAAAGAATAGCTTTCGCAATGTAATTGTCATTGCGACTACCCAGTACTAGTCGGTTGCCTTTTTCTGGTTCTTGATCAATCGGCGTATTCATAATTTAACTCTCTAACGGTTTTGCTATCTTTGTTTTACTAAGTTTGCTTAAATAAGTTTGCTTTACTCAGTTTGCTTTAATAATTTACTGGCGCATTTCTTAACTAAGCTGCTGCAGGTTGCTTCAATAATTCATTGGGAGGCCCAGCAGCACGTAAATAGCCTTTGTCTAAAACTAATAAGGTGTCTGCCAAACGAATGTGACTCGGGCGATGACTAATAAAGATCACAGTAGTCTTACCTTTCATCTCGCGTAAAGTTTCCATAAATTTACGATCACCCAATTCGTCTAAACCTGCACCAGGCTCGTCAAACAGCATGATCGGTGCACGAGTCAAATAAGCGCGCGCCAAAGAAAGCTTTTGCTTTAGGTTGGTTGGCAAATCATTAGTGTTATCGCCCACACGGTATTCCAAGCCTCTTGGAAGTGCCAATACCTGCTCCAGTGCTCCCGCCATATCCAGCGCTTGATAGACCTCATCATCACTCGCATCAGGACGTGCTAAGCGCAGATTCTGGACAATCGTGGCTCTAAATAACTGGATATCTTGCGGGGCATATCCCACCATGCGGCGCAACTCAATCGGATCTAGCTGACGAATATCAACGTTATCGATCAATATCGCTCCGGCTTGCGGTTGGTACATTCCCAAGATGAGCTTAAGTAAGGTGGATTTACCGCCGCCATTCGGACCGCTGATAGCAACCATCTCGCCAGGAGAAACTTTAAATTCAACGCCAATCAAGGCGGGATCAACGTTTAAGGAGTAACGAAATGAAACGCGTGCAAATTCAACAGAGCCTTCCAAACCTCGAGCAACCAGCGAACTGGCAGAGCCATTACCTTCGCCTTGGATCTTCATGAGCCCATCAATTTGACGAGTAGCATTGCTCACTCGCTCAATACGGGTCATATTCGTAAAGACTGTTTGGATTGGCGTCAATACCCGCCACATCAACATCATGGATGCAATTAAGGCGCCAGAAGAGACGGTTAAAGTAAAGACCGCAGGAACAGTCGCAGCAACAATGAGGAGAGCTGAAAGCATCATCACAAAGTAGGAGACACCCATCAATAATGACGACATCTGCTCAGCTCTAAATGCTGCCATAGTAGCGTTCGCAGAAATCTCTCTAAAACGCTCTAGCCAAAGAGTTTGAGCGCCACACTCTCGTACAACACGCATCTTCGTAATCATTTCTACCAAGAATTCGTTACGCTTGGTAGATTCTTTGCTGACTGCGGCAACGCGATCACGGGTTGGCACAGAGAAAATCCAATACAAGACTCCATATACCGTTGCCATGATGATGAATATTAAAAGTGCAATCGGATTAATAATGGATAAGGCGATTAACAGAATGATGGTGGCGGGAGATTCCAACACTGTAGAGGCTAGTGGACCTACAAATAAATCTCGAATAGCCTCAAAGCTTTGTAAGCGTGAAGTTTGTGATCCAACAGAAGCACGCTCGGTATAGGCCGGAGACATTTTGAATACCTGCTGCAAAATCGTTGCGCCGAAAAGGTATTCAATTCGTCCTGCAATGTAAGACAGAATACGGGCACGCTGACGCATAAAAAAGAACGCTACAACCAACGCAAGTACTGAGCCAATTCCTAAATACAAGAGGCTATCTTCTGCTCCAGAAGGAATAATGGTGCTGTAAACCACCATCAAAAATAGAGGTCCAGCCATAATCACCAGACCAGTAACCAAGGCAGAAATAGTCGCCTGACCAATCAGCGGTGAGAAGCGCAACATCACCCTAAATACCCAAGAGCGGTTCTCAAGCGTCTTGGTATCAGCTAACTCGTAAAAGAATGCTTCGCCCATCATATTTAAATTGGGCTCTAGATCCACCTCGGCAGACTCACTGATACCTTTACGCATGTGATTGCCAACCCGGCCCATGGCAATAAAGCCAAAGCCATCGTCAGGCAAAAATAAACAAGGCAATGAACGCGCATCCAAATCACCTAAGGCGCAATGTACTTTAACGACCTTATAGCCTAATTGGGCCATGGCATTATGAAAGCCTGGTAAATCAAGACTTTCAGTAAAGTAAGGTAAAGATTCTGCAACTTCGCGAGCAGTACCCCGAGAATTCATGAGCTTTAACAATAATGTCAAACATGACGATAAATCAGTTTCATTTTTGAAATTGCTATTCACGGTCTCGTTCGTACGCTCCCATCGTTGTGAATCAATATGCCCGCGCTTTAAAGGTGATTCAAAAAACTCTGCGCTCGACAAGGCTTGATAACTAGAGCCTCTGTCAGCATCAGAGCCCACTAAGGCAACATCAGCACCAGTCGACTGAGGTTTGTTCAGTGGCGCTCCACTTAAGCTGGTCACCTGACCTGGCTCAATGTAAGTCAGAGTTCCGCCACTTAAGAACCAGGTTTTATTAGCGAGTCGCAAGTACGAAGGCCTTTGGGACACGATGACTAAAGTGACTTTCCCTTTAACCGACTCCAAGAAGCGCAAGAAAACTGTGTCACCTTCTGAATCAATCGTCGAAGTTGGATCATCAATCAGAACAATACTGGGTTGATTTGAAAGTGCGCGCACAATGGCAATACGCTGACGATATCCTGGCGGCAATGAATCGGTTGCCATGTCCCCCACCGGCGAATCCCAACCCCGTGGCATTTTAGATACAAAGTCACCCAAGCCCAGAGATTTTGCTGTAGCTAAGGCACGGTCGACCCGCTTGGCATCAAACACACTCGCATTATCAAGTAAGGAACCTTCAAACATTTGCGTGGTTTGAGGCAGATAAGCAATTTCCTCAGAAATTTTACGAAGATCAATTTCCGAGATATTTTTTCCGTTTACTAATACGCTACCTTCAGTCGGCGTAATAACACCTGAGATAAGATGGAGCAAAGTGCTTCGCCCTGCTCCAGTATCGCCAGTAATAGCGACGCACTCTCCAGCAGCTATCGATAGATTGAGATGTTCAAAAATCCGATTTTGAGTCCCTGGGAATTGATAGCTGACATCACGCAACTCGATAGATGAAGGCTTCTTATCTTCATCAAAAGGTTTGTCATCCTCTTCAGCACTATAAGTCGTATTCTTAGGAAAACCAGACAATGACAAAGTCTTAGCCAAGCCATCACGTAGCACTTCGTCCTGTTGAAATTTGGTCCACATACCGCCTAAACGCTGCAACGGTGCAAGCGATCGCATACCCAACAAAATACATGCTGCCAATTCACCGTTAGTGAGGTGATGGGTGATAACGAGATAGGCTCCCAACGCAACAATGATCGTTGTCATTAAGGGTGAAAAGATATTGCCTACTCCAGAGGACATGTCTCCAGCATAGGTCATACGCGCCATGATGCGCGCACCCGATTCTTGAAGACGCTCATAACGACGCAACATCAAGGCTTCCATCGACATGGATTTCATCGTATGGATATTGCCGAGCGTTTCATTTAGAAAATTACTACGGCGTAAGTCAGCAGCCTTCTGCTCTTTAATTAACTCAGGGTCATTACGCCCCATCTTCCAGGTGATATAGACAAAGATTGCATAGCCAAAAGTAACAACTAAACCAATCCAAATATTGAGAATAAAAATGATCAATACATATAACAACGTGAATGGCAAATCCATCAACTGCTGAAATGTCTGTCCAGAATAGTGATATTTCAAGCTTGAAATTGATTTAAAGTTTTCCATAACAGCGCCAGTACCTTGACGCTCAAAAGAATGGAGAGGTTCTACCAAAGCTCTCTCAGCCACTGCCATCATGGCCTTATGTTCAAAACGAGCTGAGATCCAAGCAGTGGTGTAGGATCTCGCCACTCGTGTAACGGACTCGAGTGCAACAGCAATACCCACAGTAATGGCAAATAAGCCCAAGGTATCTAAAGATTGTTGCGGCAGAATGCGATCATATAGCTGCAGCATCAACAATGGGAATGCCAATGCCAATATATTGATGACAATACTGGCTGCCAAAATCGTTTTTCTTTCAGTATCAAAAGCAGACAACATCCCTACTAATTTTTGCTCTGGTGTTTGATTGCGAATCTGGCGAATTCGCTCGAGCAAAATTGCTATTTCAACTCTAAATTCTTGCCACTCACTGCGAATTGTTTTGATAGCAGCATACCAATGCGTCTGCAAGTGAGGAAACCAATGGCCCGGTTTAGTCTTTGATAGATTTGCAGAAATCAGGTGTTGCGCGTGCTGTTTATCAAACGCTTTACTTTTGCTAACTTTCTTACTCTTACTACCGACATGACCAACCAGATGAAATAAATCTTTCTTGACAACGACAAACAAGGTAACTGCACCTAACTTGAGCGTACGACCGCAATATTGCAGAACAGACCAGATCTTTTGTAGGAAATTTTTCATTGTTTGGACTCCTGAATAACAGGAGTAGATTGAATATTGACCAAGGACTCACGCGGAATCATTGGCGACTCTAAAGCCTTAGTACCAGAGCCCGGCAGTGGTGCAGTCGTGCCACGATAACTCACTTGACCTTTAGGACTCACCACAAAATCAGGTTTAGATCCAAATACGGAATCGGCTTTATTTGCCTTTTCTATCCAGTCGGCATTAGCCGCAGGTAAGCTACCGCCCCCAACGCAAGGATCATTTTCTAATTTCATACCGCCGCCGATTGCCTTATACAAATTGACAGAGGCAATCAGCTGATCTCCACGAGCGCTCACCGCTGCATCCTCAGAAGCAATCACCGTCCTCTGAATTTCATAAAGCTGAACATAGTCCATGCCACCACGCTCTACTACTTTAGCGCTCATCACAGCTAGACGTTGCGCGCGATTGCGTGAATCGTTCAACGCAGCATAGGCTTGCGCTGTTAGTGCCACACTAGAGAGCCCATCTTCCACATCGCGCATCGCACCAACAACTGTATTGGCATAACCCTCTAATAACTCTACATTCTTGGCGCTGGCCAACTGAATTTGCGCACGACGCTTACCCGCGTCAAATATGTTCTGTACTAAATTACTAGTGATGTTGTAGAACAAACTTTGTGGCATCGTCAGTTGAGAGAGTAAAAAGCTGCCATAACCACCCCCGCCAGTAATAGCAAAGGTTGGGAATAAGTTTGCACGCGCCGCTAAGAGGTCTGCTTCAGCGCCTTCTAGCGAAGCCTCTGCCCTGCGAATATCTGGTCGACGGCATAGAAGATCCGATGGTAATCCTGGGGCTACGACAGGCGCTGTAAATTCTTCAACCGATTTTGCTTTGATCTTGATGGCAGATGTAGTAGTACCCATCAGGGCTGCCAAACGATTAATCGCTCTCTCCCGCTGCAACTTCAATCCTGTGACTAATGCATCGGTATTGTTTTGTAGGATCAACTGTTGTGAGAGATCGATCAGAGTGGCATCACCCAACTCTACTCTGCGCTCTAAGCCCCTACCTACTCCACGAATGGCTTCCAGATTGCGTTCGCTCACCGCAATACGCTCATTCAATGAAACCACCTGGAAATACACTGTCATCACATCGCCCACCAAGCTCAGCGCAACTGCTTGGCGATTGAACTCACTTGCCAACGCTTGGGAGAATGCGGACTTAGTATCAAAACCTTTTTTACCCCAAAGGTCTACCTCATAATTCACCAGTGCTCCCGCTTGCCACAAGGGTTGCGAACTCCACTGCGAGGTATTCGCCGCATAACCAGGCCCTGGAGTTGGTCCCTGAATGCCATACCGTACATTGGCATCTATGGTGGGGTATTGAGCGGATTTAACAATATCTGCTTGCGCGCGCGTTTGAGATACGCGAGCAATAGCAACTCGTAAATCAAAGTTGTTTGTTAGGGCTGTCTCTACTAGGGTATTTAGCTCCTCACTACCAAAGTCCTGCCACCACTGCTCTTTTGGTCTGGGCAATTGCTGATCTGCTGGAGTTTTAAAAGTTGCAGGCAACCATCCTACATAAGCTGGGCCAGAAGGTGGGTCACCCTCCCTTTGCATCAGAGAAGTGCAGCCCGAAAGCAACATGCTTGTGCAGACAAGGTATATCGGCAATCGCTTCATAAAGTAGCTACTAAATCCAAAGTGAAAAGTGCCGTCAAAATGCAAACCTTAGTTATAAGCAATAATACTATTAGACCGAACTTTAGTCATATAACCAATGGTAGTAAGGTTCTGATTTTTATAGCTATTTATGATTCAATAGTACCATCAAAAGTAGTACTTAAATACTATATCGATCACAGATCTCTTGTTGATAATGGCATTCACCTACTATATCAATGCTGGACTGATCTTGAATCAACAAACAACTCTTCAAGAGTTCTTACGTGTTAGCACTTCACTGTCTAGCGAGAAGAATTTCAAGCAAATTTTAGAGAATATTCTGCAAACCGCTATGGCCTTTACCAATGCGGATGCTGGAAGCATTTATTTAGTACAAGAAAATAAGACTCTTAAATATGAAATTGTTCACACTAAAAGCAGGAATCTCCACTGGGGAGGCGTAAGCGCAACACCTATTGATGCATCACCAATACCCCTGTTCTTACAAAATGGTGAACCTGATCTCACCCGCGTCTCTTGCTACACATTTCACAAAGAGGAGACAGTCAATATTCCCGATGTCTATAACGCCTCAGGATTTGACTTCAGCGGCACGTATAAGCTAGATCAACGAAATGGCTACCTCTCGAAATCATTTCTAACCATTCCAATGAAGGATCATGAGTCCGAAATTATTGGCGTGCTTCAACTGATCAATGCGATTGATCAAAATACGCAAATGATTGTGCCGTTTTCACAAGATGATCAATCCCTAATCGAAGCGCTAGCTTCACAAGCAGCTATAGCACTCACTAACCGCAACCTCATCGATCACCTTGAACGATTGTTTGAGTCTTTTATCAATCTCATTAATCATGCAATTGACGATAAGTCACCTTATACGGGCGCTCACTGCAACCGCGTACCAGACTTAACTATGATGCTAGCTGACGCCGTTAATCGCTGCAATGTCGGACCTTTAAGCACGTTCAAGCTAACCGAAGAGGATCGTCATGAACTCAAAATCGCAGGACTACTTCATGACTGTGGAAAAATTACTACTCCAGTTCACGTCGTTGATAAAGCCACTAAGCTAGAGCAAATATTTGACCGTATTCATCTTATTAAGACCCGTGCAGAAATCATCTTAAGAGACTTCCAACTTGCGAAACTAAAAAATGAGAGCCCCTCTCATCACATAGACACACTACGCAAGCAACTTATTGATGACTGTGACTTTTTAAGTCATTGCAATATTGGTGTTGAGCTGATGAGTGATGGGGACATGCATCGTGTTCATGAGATTGCCAAACGCTACTCATGGCAAGATTTTTCTGGAAACACCCACTCATTCCTATCAGACGAAGAGATTCATAACCTCACCATTCGGGCCGGCACCCTTAATGCCGAAGAGCGAAAGATCATCAACCACCATATTGAATCTTCCATCGGAATGCTTGAAAAATTACCTTGGCCTAAGCACTTAAAAAATGTTCCGGAATACGCAGGGGGGCATCATGAGCGGATGGATGGCAAAGGCTACCCTAAGGGATTAAAGCGTCATGAAATGTCTGTTCAAGCAAGGTGCATGGGGATAGCCGATATTTTTGAAGCACTAACCGCACAAGATCGCCCTTATAAAAAAGGAAAAACGCTCAGCGAATCTTTGCACATCTTGGGGAATATGAAATTAAACGGTCATATCGATCCGGATCTTTTCGACATCTTTATTTGGGAAAAGGTTTACGAGCAATATGCCGAACAATTCCTGGAAAAAAACCTCATTGATCAAATCGATTTAAATATGATCCCGGGATATGTCTCACCACCTTTAAGCTAATACAGTCGCCTATTACTTACTCGGCGCACCTCTGCGACAGCCAACTGAGCAATATCACGCATTTTTTCATGTTTATCTTGATTGAGATCTAAGAGTGACTCAATCTGCGCATAAGTGGAGTCAATGAAGCGATCATGCTTATCTACACCACTGCGCATAACCCCAAACTCGATTCGGCTACGCTCCTCCTGAGTAAGTCGGCTTAGCAAATTTTTAGTCGCCCAAATGCTGCCATGCCGCGCAAAGTCACTCAGACGTGAAGCTTGATTAATCGTATTGCCAAGGACAGCAAATTCAACATGGTTGGCAGATTGGAATGTGCCAAGCCACTCCTGACCTTCGTGCAGTCCAATATTGAGCTGTAACTCAGTAAACCAATTTTTCTTTAGTTGCCATTCACTACTAATTTTTCTCATGGCCTGCCTTAGCTCATCGGCGCAGGAAATGGCATTAAATAAGTAGTTAGTTTCCGCTTGCGGAAAAAAATAGTACACCACCCCGTCCCCAACATGCTTGCCATGAGTACCTGAATATTTTCGTAGGATGGGGCCCATAGTTGCCCAGATCTGATTGATTAAGGCAAAGTATTCATCCGGAGGAAGCTCAGAGCAAATGCGTACGGAGCCTTGTAAGTCAGCCACCAGAACTGCCAAAGGAGTTAAAACCGGTAGACGCTTGCTCAACAGGGACTGTATGACCTGATCGCGCCGTGACAAGAAATTGAGCAAGTCATCACCACGATCAACCCCTGGTGCATGCACTACCAATATGCCCTCACGGAAATAGACCGCATACACGCGATAACTGATGAAATTTCCTTGTGAATCCTTCTGAAAAAACTCCACTTCATTAACGGCTTGCTCTGCATCACCATCCCTAAAAGTGATGGACTCCAGAAGAGGGAGTAATTCCGGATCATGATGCGATATAAGTCTCACCAAAGAATCGTAACTAATGCGAGAACCAGCCAATTGCAAGAGTAGCAAAACCAAAGCACGCTGATCCTCTAAGCCTAAACGAACTTCCGGCTTTGAGAGAAGTGATAAAAGATTCCGTTCAACACTTTTTGCCGGAGGAGCAACAAATCCAAATACCTCCTTACGAGCTGACTCATTCAACCACGTCAATTCAAAGTTGTAATTCAGCATATAGGCGGGATGCGCTAAGTTATCCAGGGATAAATTAAGCTCCCCCATCATTTCCTTAGGCTTATGCTCTACGGCAACGCCCTCAGATCTTGAACTTCCAGCATTGGCTTGCCTCTTGACAGTCTCAACCTGCTTTTCCTGAATTTCAAATAATGTATCCGTTTGAGTCAAACGCCGCGCTATTTCAATCATTGATAAACCCTGCGCCTTAAGAATTTGCACAGCCTGAACGCGATCCAAAGCATCATCAGGAAAAAATCCCAGAACCCTTGCACCACCTTGATACGCATCCGCAGATAAAGACTGCACTAGCGGCTTGGGCAATATTCCAAGCTGGATGTAGTTATTAAGAGTGGCGCGCGATATACCGGTTTGGTCTATCAATGCTTTACTAGAAATCATGTCTGATTAATCTGTCCAATTAAAATTCTGACTAGGAGATCATTTATACAGATGTCAATGCAAAATAGACAGTATAAGTAGACAGATTAGTAGGGATCAACTAGAAAATGAGTTGTCTAATAGCAACACCTAGACAGTCTTTTTTCAGCCTAGACCTTAAAGGAGGCGTAAAAACTCGTCAGCAGGCAATGGCTTGCTATACAGATAGCCCTGTGCATAAGTGCAACCCATAACAGCGAGCGCTTCAGCCTGCTCTTGAGTTTCCACCCCCTCGGCAACAGAACTAAGACCTAAGCCCTTCGCCATGGAGATCATCGCAAATACTAAAGCAGCATCCTGTCCATCTGGCTTAAGGGGTCTAATAAATTCAGCATCAATCTTAATGAAATCAAAATTGAAGTTCTTTAACGAGGCCAATGAGGAATAGCCAGTACCAAAATCATCTACACTAAATTTACAACCTGCCTCCTGAAGCATCGCAATCTTACGAATAACCCTTTGCGATTGATTTAGCATCATACGCTCAGTAATCTCCAAAACGATGGACTGGGGCGGAATCTCATACTCCTCAAATAGACTCAACCAACTGACTGCAGAGTGCTGATTTGAATTAAATTGAGATGCAGAAACGTTAATTGCCAAAGTAAATTCTGGCGGCAGCTCAAAGGATTTCAAAAATGCTAGGGATTCACGTAAAACCCAGTCGCCTATCTCAACAATTAAACCAGACTCTTCAGCTATTTCAATAAACGCTGATGGCAAGATTAACTCTCCATTGGGCTTACGCCAGCGAATTAAAGCCTCCGCATGTGAAATCGCCCCCGTCTCTAGATGAATGATAGGCTGAAAATGCAGCTCAAACTGCTTTTGCTCTAATGCTTTACGCAACTCAGCAATCACGCCCGCCCGATAGGATGCATTTATTTGCAAAGATTGCGTGAAGTACTGAAAACTATTTCGGCCTTGTGCCTTAGCGGCATACATAGCTTGATCAGCTTGCAGTAAAAGCGTTTTAGCATCATTACCATCAGTGGGATAAATTGAGATGCCCATACTGCCAGTAACATAAACCATCTGCTGGTTAATCAAAATAGGTTCAGCAAGGTTTTTAGACACCTCCCTAACAATTAAATCGGCAATTTCTGGACGCTCTAGCTCACCCAATAGGATGACAAACTCATCCCCACCAATACGCGCTACGGTATCCGTCTCTCTAACCTCTGACCTCAATCGAGTGGCGACCCCCTTAAGCAATTGATCACCAAAATCATGACCGCGACTATCGTTAATGTCCTTAAAGTTATCCAAATCCATGTAGATGACTGCAACACTTCGCTTGCTCCGCATAGCTCGCTTGATCAACTGATCGAAACGATCAAGCATAAGGCGTCTATTTGGTAGCCCAGTTAAAGGATCAAAATTTGCTTGTTGATTAATTAACTCGCGCGCTTTGCGTTGATTGGTCACTTCCGATATCAGCATAACCCTTTGCAGAGGTAGTCCATGCTCGTCAAAAGTAGAGTAGATAGAAATAAACTTCAAAACTGCTTCATCATTTTTTCTGGACACCCATGCCTGCCCTTCCCAGCGACCCATTGTCTCAAGTGAGGTATGAATGTCTGAATACGAGCTAGCTCTATGACGCTTTACCAGAATCCCCGAAAACGACTTACCCAATAGATCCTTAGAATCGAAACTAGTAAGCATCTGAAAGGCATCATTCACCATGAGAATGGCGCCATCCGCATCACAAATTAACACCTCCTCACCCATGGCTCGGTAAACAGCAGAGGTAACTTGAAGGACTTCTTCTGCGCGTCTCTGTTCCGTTACATCTACGCCATAAATAACCATACGATCAGCAGCGAAATAGGAGCCCCAATTAATGAGCTTGATTGAGCCATCCTTACAAGTTGTTTGGGTCTCGAGAAAAGTTAAAGGCTCCCCGGTTTTTTGAGATTCATCAGCTCGCAGATTCCACTCGGCCTGAATGCTTTTTCTATATTCCGAATCCGGATAGGCAATAGTCCACCATGCATCCGGGAAAGCAAAATCACTGGCAACATAACCAAGGACTTTGGTGAAATGCGGGTTAACGTAATCCGTCAACCTTGATTTAGCGTCATAGGTGGCTAATAAGATCGGGGTATTTGCCACAATCTCCCGAAAACGTTGCTCCGACTTTTCTAAAACCTCCGCAGCCAAACTAAGGTCATCATTTTTACGCTTAAAGCTGGAGACCGTGAGGCTCACTGCTAAGCCAAGAGAGCAGGCGCTTGCGAGGTAAGCCCACGTGGGCGAAGGTCCGGGCCTAGTCATTAAATCAGGACCAAAAAAACCTATTCCAGAATAAGCGCCAAAAATGGACTGAGTAACCATGATGCTAAAAAGCAGCATCGCCCCCTGCCGACCAAAATAAAGGCTAACAAGGAGAACAACGAAAAAGTAGACATATCCGCGACCCGTCAAGTCTATATAACTCTTAAACCAACCAAGAAAAATAACCTGCCCCAAAATGAATGCTAGAAACAGCGAGAAGGACAAACAGAGCAACCTTAATCGAGTCCAGGACTTATACCAAGCTCCATTCAGCACCAAAAGAACTGGCGTGAGAAATGCCATGCCGAAAAAATCACCCGTCATCCACTTACCAAACACTGCCATGAATTTTTCAGGAGGTATTAATCCTGCAGCCGCCAAAAATTGAGTATTAATTAATGTGCTTACTAATGCGGCAATAAAACTAACCAGCAATAAGCAGGCATAGTCCTTAAGAGTTTCTAACTGTTGATCAAACTTGGTAAATCGCCTTAGCAATGCGACCGCTACAATCATGCCGATAACCGCACCCCCAGCAATCTTCATCGCTAGAAGCCATTCATGACCAGCACCCAATTCACCGACCGTCGCGCCTATAAAGATGAATGGCCAATACTGATACCCATACAGAATCAATACCCCCAACCCAATCCCAGCCGGAATCCAAATGGAGCTAGCGCCAGCCGTTCCAGAAAAGTAGTTGAGTAAGAATGTGGATATTGCAGCGTGTGCTATAGCCCAAAGCGTAGCCTTAATGACAGCATCTTTGGTATACAAATGACTCAAGCGATCTGGTATTGAGGAAATCAAAGGTAATGCTTTGAAAGGTTGGAATTGTGCACGATGTAATTTGGTTTATTAATTGGCCACGTAATTGGCAATAATAAAAACAAAGGTAGGGCCTGGCTAGCACTTTTCTACTAAATACAGGTTACTCTGTACAAATAGCCTAAAAATAGTATTTATCTACTATATAAGTCAAGGATACAAACCATCAAGAGACGCAACGAAAGCCAATATAAACTACGGCAATATCTGCCGATTTACTCTCAACATCAGCCTCTTTTTGGCGCTCGGGACCATACCACCAAGATGCTCCTCGAGTAATATAACCGCCATTGTGGGCGGTTGAGGTCCACTCCCATACGTTTCCGCCCATATCCAGTAGCCCATTGACTCCAGGCTTGGTTACACCAGCAGCAACATGGCCAGTACCACGATTCAGTGCGCCCGCTGGTGCCAAACCCTTGTAGTCACCACAACCATTTAAGCAATGTGACACGTGCGGGCTAGTCCCCCCAGGAAAAGGGTAACGCTGATTCCTTGTAAAGCCTACAGGAGGATTGGACCTTTGCTCCAAGAAAGCAGCCGCCACCCACTCCGCATCAGTTGGTAAACGTTTACCAAAGAAACGACAAATGGACTGCGCCTCCTTTTGATTTAGATGGACAGTAGGCTCTTGGTTGCCTGCGGGAACACCATAGGGGGATCTCCAAGTCCAACCTGGCTTTTTAACAAAGCCTGACTCATAAGAAAGTCCGCCGCCATTCTTCTCTGCCTCGCTAACAAACCCTGTTGCATCAGCAAAAGCTTTAACCTCGCCCACGATCATCTCCGTTTGATCCCAATTCACACTCCCTATTTGGATTGTTGGAATCAACGAAATAGGCTTTACTTGACTTTGTGCTGGGGTAGCACGAAAAATAAAATAAAAGGCAATTGCCGAAAGCAATAGTCCAAAAATAATTTGGTAGATATCTACTTTTTTCATAATTTTTCTTCCGCTCCGAGCGAGAGCTTGCCTGATAATATGGAAACAATGGACATAAATTCTGGAACTAAAAAAAATGTTAGGCTGATTGCTATAGTCTCAGTAGCTCTAGCCTTGATTTTTATCCTGAGCGCTGCGACTTCAGCCTATATTTTGCGTCAAAACTCGATTAGGGATCATTCTGAGCAAATTGCAGGGTTGACGGTCGTTCTATCTGAGCATGCAGCCCAAACGATGTTTTCCGCCAATACAGCCTTAGACAGCCTAGTAGATGCTGTGACAGCCGCTAATATTAAGACCGAAAAGGCTTACAGAGAGTTTGCAGGTAAAAAGGAGCAATTTCTCAATTTAGAGGAAAAAACCAGTGCTAACTCGATTATTGATGTAACCACCTATGTCGCATCGGATGGCAAGGTAATTAACTTCTCTCGCTCATACCCTCCCCCCAATATCGACTTATCAGAGCGCGACTACTTTAAATATCTCAGCACTCATAATTCATCGGAGACTTATTTCAGCGATCCCGTGCGCAATAAAGGCAATGGAAAATGGGTTTTCTACCTAGCGCGCAGAATTTCGAATTCCAATGGAGAATTTCTTGGGATTGCACTCGTTGGAGTCTCGGTAGAAGTGTTCTCAAAATTCTATGAAAAAATTGGCGCCCAATTGGGTGATGGCTCCGCTTTGGGGCTCTTCAAAAATGATCAAACATTGCTTACTCGCTGGCCATTGGTCGAAAACCGTATTGGTAAAAAAAATGACGGTGTAGTTTTTGATAATGTGATGAAAAACCCAGCACTCATGGGAAAAGTAATTACCACTGACACCCCAACAGCCATTCGAGAAAATGAACGCATAAAGCGCATGATTGCGTTTCAAAAGGTCTCCAGCTATCCGCTAGTGGTGGTGGTTGCTGCTAGCGAAGAGCTTTATTTGAAAAGCTGGCGCAGTAGCATTTATGGCATCTTCTACACCACCGTCTTTAGCCTAATATTGCTCTTTATTGGGGCCAAACTGTTTTTAAGAGCACTAAGGTCGAACTCGAAGAATCACCACCTAGCGAATCATGATGCTCTAACGGAACTTCCAAACCGCTTACTCTTTGGCGATAGACTGCGTCAAACAATTTCGCTGGCGCACCGTAACAAGAGTAAATTTGCCCTGATGTATATTGACTTAGACAATCTGAAAACAATTAATGATCTGCATAGTCATGCTGCTGGTGATGTCGCTATTTGTACCGCCGCAAATCGAATGCAAGGCTGTGTTCGATCATCAGATACGGTGGCACGAATTGGCGGAGACGAATTTGTGATTCTTTTGCCTAATATTGACTCTGTTGAGAGCGCCCTTTTAATAGCTGAGAAGGTAAGATCTGCTCTCAAAGCAAGCTTCATAGTCGATGGCAAGGAGCTTGTCTCTGGCGCTAGTTTAGGGATTGCAATCTATCCAGAGCATGGCGACAACGAAGAGACGCTCTCCTCCAATGCTGACAAAGCGATGTACTACGCTAAGTTTCATGGACGAAATCAAGTCAAAATTTTCTCTACCGATTTAAGCGCTTAAATTGTTAACCTATTACACCCTCTAGATTAGCGATCTTTGATAATGAACCTTACTTGATTTACCCACCAATCTATATTGGTAATTCATTGAGATAATCCATGGCAAGCAATCTCTCATACGAAATCTATTGCTATGCAATAGCGCTCTTCGCGCAATCTATCAGTATTGCCATCGCAATATCAGCCTATAAGAATTCAGGGCGCTTTCGTTACTCCTGGATCGTCATGAGCACTGTTTTAGGGGTGATGTTACTGAGGCGTGTTGTTACTTTGACAAGCCATACTCAGACAGAGATCAGCAGCCCACTTGAGGCCAGTCTTACAGTGGCAATATCCATTGGTATGGCGATTGCTATGTATGGCCTCAAAAATATCTTTATCGATCTAGAAAAACAAAAAACGGTATTAGAGGGGCTCACCCAAACAGACCCCCTAACAGGCGCACTTAACCGCGCGGGAATCATGTCCCATCTTGAACAAGAATTTCAGCGCGCTCATCGCAATCTCCAACCAGTAGCCGTGCTCATGATCGATATTGATCACTTTAAATTCGTTAATGATCAATACGGGCATCTTGTCGGTGATGTCGTTCTTCAAAATTTAATCTCCCATCTCCAACGATCCGTGCGCGAAATTGACTCCATAGGGCGTTTTGGGGGTGAAGAATTTCTGGTCATATTGCCAGACACATCTACCGAACAAGCATCTGTGACAGCAGAAAGAATTCGCAAGGCTGTTGAACAATCAACCTGTGCTTATGCGGATGAGAAAGAAGTAAAAATCACCATCAGTATTGGTGTTGCGGTCTACAACCCCCACGAATTCGATCTTCAGAAATCGCAAAATAGACTTCAAGAATATATTCGCCAATCAGACTTGGCGATGTACAAGGCCAAAAACTCTGGCAGAAATTGTGTAGCCTTATGGACTCCGGAGCTAGGGCCTATCCAAACGCTTTAGAGAAGTTTTTAATCATTCCTAGAACCGCAGGCCCAAGCACCACTACAAAGACTGCCGGCAGAATGCAAAGAATCATTGGCACGGTTAACTTCACGGGAATTTTTGCAGCCTCTTCTTGAGCCCGAATCTGCCGCTTGCTTCGTAAACTCTCTGCGTGCACCTTTAGAGAGTCGTTCACACTAGTGCCAAACTTCTCCGCTTGAATCAACATGCCTACGAGGGCATTGATATCCTCGACACCTGTTCGAGTGGCGAGATTTCGTAAGGCATGGTCTCGAGTTGCACCGGCACGTAACTCTAAACTTAAAAGATGAAACTCTTCGGCCAAGGCTTTACTGGTAATTGCTAGCTCCTCGCCCACCTTAGCAATAGCAGCATCTAGCCCTAAGCCAGCACTGACACAAACTCGAATAAGATCTAGAGCATCTGGAAAATTTTCAAATATCTCCCGCTTACGCAACCTTATTTTTAGGGCTAACAACGCGTTTGGCAAATAAAACCCAATACAAGCTAAGGCTACAGCGACCATGGAAATTTGCGCGCCATTCGTGAAGCTAGAAAAAAGGAGGACATCTAGCAAATACAACATTGGGAGCAATAAGGTAAGGATGGTTTTGCCACCAAAATAAAGCAAAATAATCACATGGCTTCGATAGCCAGCATTGAGAAATCTGGTGCGTATTTCAGATGACTCCCATTTCTCATCCTCCATAGAAAAACCCACCAGGCGCTCCAGCACCACCCGCGCAAGCTGCTCAGAATTAGAAACTAAAGGATGAATTTCATCATAGTTAACATCTTTGATAATCTCCAAACGTTTCCTAAGTTGAATATTTAGCAGGTAGTCACCCAAAAAATAAGTGCCCAGTAGGCTTAGGATAAAGATAAGACCTAGAATCAATACGGTACCAAGATCCATACTCATACTCTTACCTTCGTCAATCTGGACATCCAAAAGATCCCAAACATCATGAGTAAGAATGCATACGTCACCAGCCGTCGACCAGACTCTTCGCGCCACAACGGGGCTATGAACTCGGGGTTCATTGCATATAACAGTCCAGCCAATGCAAGTGGAAGCAATCCCAAGATCCAAGCGGAGAACCTTCCTTCGGCAGTCATAGCATAGATTGCCATCCGCAACTTAATTCGCTCCCGAATCAATTCAGAAACATTGCGCAGCAGCCCAGATAGATCTCCACCAACTTCGCGATTAATCATGACGGCAATCGCAAAATATCGCATATCAGCGCAATCGACTCGTTGTGCCAACTCAGACAATGCTTTTTGGATTGGCATTCCTAGATTCACCTGATTGAATGCCAACTTAAATTCCGTTGCTACTGGCTCTGGCGCCTCTGTCGCAGCCATTTGTAAGGCGGCATTAAAAGCATGCCCAGCTTGCATCGAGCGAGCAATAAAATCAAAAACTTCAGGCAATTGCTCCTCTAACTTGGTTTGGCGCCGACTCACAATCACCCCAAGAATTCCATAAGGCAAGATCAGCCCAGCAATCAAACAGAGGAGGCCAATCAAGAGTCCAGACTGCCAATATCCAAGAATGAGGCCAAGACAGCCCGACATACCTGTAATCAGAAGAAAGTCGCTGACAGTCTGACTTAAGCCCGCTTTTAATAATTGCTGGTCAATCTGATGGGACAGTGGCTTTTCGATTAGCCAGTGATTGAACCACTCAGACTCACTGAATTTACGCACTTGCATAGCAGCCACCCTGCCTAAGCTGGCTATTTCACCAATAGCCTGGAGGCGTCTACCAAATAATCGGCTGTGCTCACTGAAATGCTCTACCCAAATACGATATAGAGACCACATCACTCCAGCTAGGGAGGCAAGTCCTACTAAGACTAGGGCAAGCCAGACAATGTCCACAGAACTATTCTTTTACACGGTCAGGGTCGAACAAGTAATCGGCTAATGGGGCACCTCTCGCGATTAAACGATCTGCAAATCGCGGACGAATACCGGTCGCCCGAAATCTTCCAAGAACCGTGCCATCTGGAGCAACGCCAGTTTGCTCGAATTTAAAGATTTCCTGAAGGGTGACCATATCCCCTTCCATTCCAGTGATCTCTTGAATGCTCGTCACCTTACGGCGTCCATCGCTTAAGCGGGCGGACTGAACAATCACGGTAATGGCGGCAACAATTTGTTGTCGCAATGCTTTTTGCTCAACCGCTATCCCTGCCATACCCACCATATTCTCTAAACGAGTTAAGGAATCTCGTGCTGTATTGGCATGAATGGTGGTTAAAGAGCCTTCATGACCCGTATTCATGGCTTGAAGCATATCGAGCACCTCGGCGCCACGAACCTCACCAATCACAATCCGATCAGGCCGCATGCGCAAAGTATTGCGCAGCAAATCACGCTGAGTAATGCCACCCTTTCCCTCTAGATTGGCTGGACGTGTTTCCAGGCGAACCACATGGGGCTGTTGCAGTCGCAATTCAGCAGCGTCTTCAATCGTAATAATGCGTTCATTGCTCGGAATAAAACTAGACATGATGTTGAGCAATGTTGTCTTACCGCTTCCAGTGCCGCCTGATACCAATATATTGGTTTTAGCCTTAACTAAAGCAGAAATAATCAACGCCATTTCCTCAGTCAAGCTACCGTACTCAACCAAATTCGCCATAGTCAACGGAATCTGGGAGAAGCGCCTGATAGATAGTGCGGGGCCATCTAAAGCTAAGGGAGGAATGATGGCATTGACGCGCGACCCATCCGGTAAGCGAGCATCAACCATGGGGCTAGATTCATCAATGCGACGACCTACCTGCGAAACAATTTTTTCAATAATTTTTAGCAGATGAGCATCATCATCAAACTGAATGTTGGCCTTCTCCAGGCGCCCCTTGCGCTCAACAAAAATGGTTTTGTAGTTATTCACCAAAACATCCGAAATCGTGGGGTCTGCCAAAAGAGGCTCTAATGGCCCTAACCCAATGACTTCATTCTGAATATCGAAAACTAAATGGGCTAAATCTTGCTCACTAATGAGCATTTTCTCTTGCGCAATGATGTCCGCAATTGAGGATTTCAGATGAGCCTTTAATTGCTCCGGGGACATCCCCTGAATAGCAACCAAGTCCAACACCTCGAGAAGACGGGCATGCAAAAGTCTTTTTAAGGGATTGCTAGCGTATGCGCCATCACCAATCCCATGGTCCCGCTGCCTAGCAGTATCACCCGCATGAAGCCCGCCCGAATCTTGGATTGTTTCTCTCAGGGACATTTTGGTTCCGCTTTAAATTTGGATGAATCTATTTCGACTACTTAATTGAATAATTTTTCAAAAAAAGATTTTTCTTTAGCATGGGACGTCACCCCACTTAAGTCCTTGGCAATCTCTAGCAAGCTAATGCAAATACCACTTTGCGGGGCAACCTTCAAAATAGGAACACCGTTATTAACAGAATCTGCTGCATGCAAGAAGTCATTTGGTATCACGCGATCAACCTTCTTCTGAATAGCATCCTCAATCGTATTCATAGAGATGGATAAATTTTCCTCCATGCGATTGAGTAATACATTGATCTTATGGGACTCGTATCCCAACATGCCAAATAAATGCAGGGTGTTACTCATAGCTCGCATATAGGGAACCATTGGCTGCATTACTGGAAAGACGCGCTCAGATCGATCTAAGACCTTCATTGAAATAGCATCTAAAGCGTGTGGCAAATCAACAATCACAAAATCAAATTCTTGAATGGCAACAGTGAGCAAGTTATCAACATGCTGAATCTGTATACCCGCAGCTTTTTCAGGGCTCTCTGGGGCCTGAAGCAAATAAAAATCGGGTGCAACTTGCATTGCGGCAGAGGCAATCGCAGAGGAGTCCAATCCTGATTGCTTAATAATGTCTGCCAATGTGTGATGCGATACAGTAGACGACAGATAAAAGGAAGCGTCGCCATACTGCATATGCAAGTCTATGAATAACACTTTTTGACGGCATTCCGTTGCCAATGCGTAACCCAAATTGGTCGCCAGAAAAGTAGCGCCTGCACCGCCCTTACAGGACATAAAGCTGACAATTTTTCCCCGGGGGCGATAGGATGCAGAGATGTAATTTCTTGCGCGAACTCGCTCCACGGCCTCATGTAATTCATGTTCGGCCAAAGGCAGATGAATTACCTCGCTCACGCCTGCACGCATTAATTCAAGTAGTTGCTGCTCGCTATGATTAGCGCATAGATACAGGATGGCGGGGTTAATGTGCTCTCTTGTGCACGCCGCGATCGTCTTCATATCCTCAGGATTAATCGAATCCGAATCCAGAATCAATACATTTGTTGAAAACAGATCAATCCTGTCTAGACCTATCTGCTTACCATGTCGCTGCAGGAATATAAATTGATCCGAACCTGGATTTCTTTCAAGTAGTGATTGGATCTGATGCAAGATCTCGGGATTGCTGGCGATAACAACAATTTTCATCTTGCTTGAAAACCTATCTAGACCCTGATGGGCTGCCAATATTCATTTGAATCAATGAACCTTTATCGCCATCTGTTGGTTTGGCATCAAAACTACCTTGATAGTTATCGACCCCTTTTTTCGCACTGACGCCATCAAGCCCGCTTGCAGAACCTTTCGCTGGTGGCTGAGGAGCGTTCGGATTTGCCGTCTGCGCCCGCACGGCATTGTTTACCGTGCTACCAAAGTCTGGATCAGCGTACCAATAAGACTGGCAAGCAATCAATAAAAAACCAAGCGCTCCTAATGCAATGTATTTCATGCCAGTGGATAACAAATATTGCATTATTTCGCCTCCCCATTCAGTGTATTGGCATTCTCCGGGGGGGATGCTTCCATCTTACCCTCTAAGAAAAACTCCGAAGGAGAGGGTTGACGGAATTTATCAGTCGGTAATTGCGGCTTATCGCTCAAAGGCTGAACAATTCTTGGGGTAACAATAATCAAGAGCTCGGTGCGACCAGAGTTGAAAGAGCTGCTTCTAAACAAAGCCCCAATAATTGGAATACTGGCAAGCCCCGGAAATGCACTAATGACTTCGGTAACATTGCTCTTAATTAACCCCCCAATCGCAAAACTTTGTCCATCATAAAGTTGCACAGTCGTAGATGCCTGTCTAGTGAGAATAGTTGGCAGAATGGTTGTTGAGTTGCCAGATACAACAGGTATACCTTGACTACTGACTTCAGAAACCTCTGGTTGTACCTTCAGGTTAATCCGCCCACCATCCAATACAGTTGGGGTAAATTTAATACCGACGCCGTAAGGTTGCTCTTGTAATGTAATCACTGGGCTACCACCTACCGCATTGGATTGTGTAATTGGGAGGAAGACTTTTCCACCAGCCAAGAATCTGCCTTCTTGACCGCTAATAGCCATGATGTTTGGTTCAGCCAACAAGGTAATGGCACCCGTTGCCATTTGAGCTTGAAGCCAGGCATTTGTTGAGCCAAATCGCCCTGCCGCATTGGGACTCATGCCGGCAACAGGGGCTGTCGCGCCCAATGCTGCCCCACCAATCGCTGCAAAGGCAAAATCAGTGCCGCTGACGTTCACCCCTAAGGTATCTAAAACTTCTTTCTTGACTTCAGCAATTTTTACCTCAATCAAGACCTGTGGAAGATGCTGTGTAGTCAGCATATTCATTACTTTTTTACTACTAAATTCTTCTGCAATTTGAACGGCCTGCTGCACTTTGAAAGCATCGCTTACCGTGCCACTTAATATGAGTGACTCACCAGCAGCACTAACTCGAATCTCTTTTTCAGTAGGGAGTAATTTCGCCAGCAAAGCTTGAACCGAAGTGGTGTCGACCCCAATCGTTAAATCCAGCACAGTCACCTCATCATTTGCGTGCCACGCCATGACATTGGTAGTGCCAGCTTTTTTTCCTAAGATATAAAGTTCTTGAGGATTCACAATCATGACATCCGCAATCGCAGGATCACCAACTGAAACCTTGGTTACTGGAGAGCGAAATTTAAATAAGCGAGACTTGCCCACCACAATATTTAAGGGCGGATATTTGGCGGCAGACTTGGTCTCTTTTGAGACCGGAGCCTGTGCCAAAGCATGGCTCGACACTAATAAATAGGAGGCTAGCAAGCAAGCACTTAATCCCAGCGCTGCAAAAACATAGTAAGGCTTAGCAATACAGTTTC
The DNA here is from genome assembly GCA_000342265.1 of beta proteobacterium CB. Classification (NCBI taxonomy): domain Bacteria; kingdom Pseudomonadati; phylum Pseudomonadota; class Betaproteobacteria; species beta proteobacterium CB. The sequence continues at coordinate 610,290 of CP004348.1, read as the reverse complement.
TGATGGAATGGATCATTTTTCTATTCCGATGCAACACTGCGTTTCGTGCCACGAATCACCTCAATACCGGATACAGGCACCGCCTTAGGGGCTTTAGCAGTACCAGTAAATTCTCCCTGCTTTGCGCCTGCTCCAGTAGCACCAGCAGCCCCAGCCAAGCCATCTTCCTGACTTCTCAGCGCTAAAGACAGGTGCCCAACTGAGCGAGCTAAGTCAATTCGCTCAGCCTCGCTAGGTGTCACTTGCAAAGTAACCGCTTTCACCACCCTGCCACGAGACTCATCTTTGATAGACCGCTCTTGGTCGGCCGCCAAAACCAATACCCGCTCAAGAACAATTCTAGAGGTGGACTGACCAGAGTCATCTTTGGTATTGAGCAGAACATCAACATAATTTCCAGGAAATACAAATCCTGCTACACCCGCAACCTCATTGACCGGAACAGTTACGGCTCTCATACCCGGCGCAATTACTGCCGCAAGATTGCCTGTTGCGCCAATCGGCAAAAGCATACGCTCAAGCACAAGCTCATTGGCTGCAATCTTGGTATGCGTTACTCTTTCAAGCAATTTATCGACGGAGCGCTCGGCTCCATGAGGGAGACTGGCTTTAGGCCAGTCGGTCATTTTGAGATACTCAGGGCGCAACTTCACTCCCGCCTGAATTTCCTCTGATGCAACAACAACCTGGACTAGCTCGCTAGCATTATGCGATCTTAGCCACAATGCGGAAACCACTACCGTAGCAATCCCCACTACTGTGGAGATGACTAAAAGCCAAAGGGTGCGTGGCTCTATCAAAATAGTATCTGGTGATGAGTCCTAGCGATTGATCTTATCAATCAACTCAGTGATGACCGCTTGTAAAGCGACCTTAAGATCAGTCCATGTAAGTGCGGCATACACGGCAATTACCACTATGGATAGAAGTAAAACGTATTCAATGACAGCAATGCCACTCTCGCCATCAACTTGATGTGTTGGTTTGTTTTTAAACATGATTATGGAGTCCTGCTAATTTTGCCAATAACTTCAGTAATAACGGCTTGTAGAGCAGTTCCGAGACCCGTCCAAGTCAATGCTGCATATACAGCCACAACAACTAGAGACAAAAGTAGGACATATTCAATGACTGCAATACCGCTTTCATCACCCAATCGATTAAGCAATTTCTTTTTATCTAGCATTGCGGCTCCTAATCAAAAAATTCAATTAATTCAAATTGTTACAACAATTGTAACTATAATATATATTAAAACAATATGAAATTGCCAAAATAAGACAAATGTCAAATTAAACAATTAATCTTAAGCAGAATAATTCTCAACTTCATTCCCGCTCGAGATACACTTAAAAAATGACTAACTTGTATTCGCACGCTCGGTCTAAATTACACAAAAAACAATCTCATAAAGAAAATTCTGAGAGTGGCATCGTTGCCGTCGAATTCGCATTAATTCTGCCGGTACTCATGTTGATTTTTATTGCCACTATTGAGGCTGGCCTGATCATGTATGACTACATCATCATTACCAATGCGAGTAGAGAGGGTGCTAGGTGGGGGATTATTTCCGATAATAATCCTGGTGGTCTTGCCTGGAGTTGCAGCGGCACAGGCACAACACCAACAACCCCCTGCGGAGTGGCAAATAATTTTGCAAGCACTTTGCTAATCAGTTATGCCAGTACAAATCTACCAAGCACTACCGCTACTGGAGGCGGGACTCCTGGCAGTACAGTAACTGTTACAACCACCTACCCTTATTCTGGAATTGGCACTATTGCGTTTGGTAACTTTAATCTAGTGGCCATCTCCAAAATGAATTATGAGTAGAGAAGCCAATCAATCTGAGCGTGGTGCGGTAGTCATTTGGTTTGCAATGCTCATCGTACTGTTGCTAGCATTACTGTCGCTGGCGGTAGATATTGGGTGGCTCTTCGTGAAGCGTACTCAACTACAAAATGCTGCAGATGCAGCAGCATTATCTTGTGGCTCATTTAATTACCGCACGCCAGGGTCTTGCCAAAATGGAGATACCGCCTCAAGCAATCCCACTGTGATTGGTAGCGTTAATCCAGATAATTTTTCTATCGTTACTGAGGTTCCCACTACCTGCCCTACCTTTGGTCAAAATACTTGTGTTAAGGCAAGCGCTACAACAACTTGGACGCCCTTCTTTTTAAAAGCATTCGATATCAATAGCCTCAGTTTGAGCGCCTCAAGCATAGCTGGCACTGGGCCTGGTAGTGCCAATACCATTCCGTGTGTTCTAGGCTTAAAGTCTACTGGCACCAATGTCAGTTTTTCTGCGAGTCAATCCACTTCCGCCAATTGCTTAATCGCCTCAAACTCTACGAGCGCTAACTCAATCTATGTTCGATCCAATGCATCTGTATCCAGTACTGTTGGGGTTATAACTAGTGGCGGTATTGATGGGATTATTACTGCGCCAGCAATTAAGACCTATCGGCCGGCAACTACAGATCCCTATGCTGGATTGATTGCACCGACAGTTGGAAGTTGCACCCTCGCCAATACCGATGTCACCTTCAATACCTGCTCTGCCACTTTGGCATCTGGCACCTACTGCGGTCTGATCATTAACCCAGCAAATGGCTGCTCTTTAAATTTATCTGGCACCTATGTTATTCGCAAAGGTGTTAAGAGCCAGTATCCTGGGATCACTTTTAGTGGTGGGAATAGCTCCAATATTCGAGGCACAGGGGTGACGATTTATGGCTACGATGGCGCCATCACCACCTCTGGAAATAACGGCAATATTGATCTCAAATCTCCCATTGCCGGAAATTTAAGGGGTATCTTGTACTGGCAAAGAACAGGGAACACGAGTACAGCCAATATCTCCGGAAGCGGAGGCTCCACCTATGAGCTATCTGGAACCTTTTATGTTCCAAATGGCAACCTGATATTGAGCCCATCAGGATCAGCTTTTACTGTTGGTGATTTAGTAGCCAGCACCATCACCATCTCCGGCAGTACAATGCTTGCTTATACCGGTCAAGGGTCACCCCTCTATCGAACACATACCACTCTCTTAAAGTAACGCGATTGATATGGGGGTGTGAACCACTTGGTGTGCGACTGAAATTAGCTTTTAAATGGCTCGGATTGCAACAAGGGCTCCAACTCACCAGCTTGCATAAGCTGTAAAGCAGCATCGACTACTTTTTCATCTAACTTAGTGCCTGACTCTGACTTAATCTCATCAATTGCAACTTGCAAGCCTCGCGCAGGGCGATAAGGACGGTGAGTGGCCATCGCCTCAATAGTATCGGCAACCGCTAGAATTTTTGCCTCTGGACAAATTTCATCACCCTTGAGGCCTCTTGGATAACCGCTACCATCCAAGCGCTCATGATGTTGACGCACCATTTCAGCTATTGGCCAAGGGAAAGGAATGTCTTTCAGTATTTGATAGCCAGGCTCTACATGCCCCTGAACCAATTGCATTTCAAGCGTTGTGAGATGGGTAGGTTTTGTCAAAATTTCTGACGGAACGGCAACCTTGCCAATATCGTGGACCATTGCAGCCATATATAGAGGTTGAATTTGATCCCGATCCCATCCAAGTTTTTGTGCGATAGCCATCGAAAGTACTGCAACCCTCTTTTGATGCCCCGAGGTATATGGATCACGCCACTCCATGGTTTTACCCATCGCTTCAATCGTTGCCATTAAGGCACTAGATAAATGTTCTTGAGCTACTTGCTTTTCATGGATCTGATCATCTAGTCGCTGCTGACGATCGATAGATCTCATACCAAATCCAATTTCTTTCGCCAAAGCCTCAAAAAGTTGCACCTCAGAAGCTCCAAACGCATTCGGCACTTTTGAATACACTAACAACACGCCGTATGGATGACCATCTCCATCGGGGATGGGGCAGCCTACTGCAGACCGAATTCCGTAGTCACGCGCACGGACTCGCCATGCAGAAAATCCCTCATCTAACTCTGAATCTATCACCACACTAGAAATTCCAGTGCGTATACAAGTACCACCAGGGCCAAGACCGCTTGCCTGGAACTCTGACCAACTCACCGCTATATCTTTAACGTAGTCAGTAGCAGAGCCATAGGCGCCAATCACTTTTACTGTTTTATTTTCATCATTCTCGGCTCTACCAACCCAAGCCAATATGTAAGGTCCCTGTGCAGCAATTGCTGCACACACCTCTTGCACCAATAGATCAACCGAGTCTGCACGCGCCAATGCGACAGCGGCCTCCGACAGAGCGGACAAAGCCCAACTTCGCTTATCTAGCTCTAAATTAGTTTCGGAGGTTGGTGAAGCTTTAAAACTTTTAACGTCAACATTCATAAGTTCATTATGGATCTAAAAGTAAAAGTGAAGAGCCTTAAAAATGAAAAAGCCCCTCAACACAAATTGGGAGCTCTAGAAACACTAATATCTTGGTGGGGCGAACGACGGGGCTCGAACCCGCGACAACCAGAATCACAATCTGGGACTCTACCAACTGAGCTACGTCCGCCACTGAAGATCTAAGATTATAGCTTTTGAGCCAAAACCCTGTCAAAAAAGCCCTAGAAAATGGGTTTAGGCTGACTCAAACTCAAATGCGGCCCAATCCCCTAGGGTTAGGCTGGCGTCTATGAAGAAATCCGCAATAGCCGCTTTACTCTGGACCTTGGCCAAGGCATGGTGATCCGAGAGGCGCTGACGCCAATAGCGAGAGCCCGCCCTACCGTGTGCCAAGCCCAAAATATGACGGGTAAATGCGCCGATATAAAAAGGCTTTCCTTTGGCCTGGCATTCCTCAAACCAATTTTGCACCTGCTTCACTAACGCAATCTGAATGCGATGCCATTCGGTCTCGCTAAAAAGATATCCAGCAGCCTCACCATCTGTATTGATTAAATCATCCCAACCCAACAACATAGCTGGGAAATGGTAAGCAGCCCTACCCACCATAAATCCATCAAAATCATCCCAATGACCGGCAATTTGCTCATTACTTTCTAGACCACCATTGAGGAGAACCTTCAGGCCCGGAAATTGCTTTTGCGCATCCAGGCGAAGCTTTGCAGCCACCTCATAACGTAACGGTGGTTTGCTGCGATTTTCTTTTGGAGATAAACCTTTGAGCACCGCATTGCGAGCATGAATCGTGACTTGGCTTGCGCCAGCATCTGCAACCGAAAGAATAAAGTTCAGTGCGAACTGGTAGTCCTGCTCTGAATGGGCTGCATCCATATTGTCTAAACCAAGACGATGCTTCACGGTGATTGGCGTATCCACAGCCCTCTTCATTGCCTTGACACAATCAGCAACAAGTTTGGGTTCTGCCATCAGACATGCGCCAAAAGCACCACGTTGAACTCGCTCTGATGGGCAACCACAATTGAGATCAATTTCGTCATAGCCCCACTGCTGAGCCAACTCCGCAGCTTTGGCTAAATCAGAGGGCTCTGAGCCACCTAATTGCAATACGACTGGATGTTGATCCTGGGAATAATCCAAGTGACGCGGAACATCACCATGTATCAGCGCACCCGTTGTAACCATCTCCGTATAGAGCACAGCATCTTTAGTGAGTTTGCGATGAAAGGAGCGGCAGTGACGATCAGTCCATTCCATCATCGGGGCAACAGCTAGTCGCTTTTTCTCAAAGCCTATTTGACTGGAATCCTGCTGGGAAATTACTTCTTGGGGACACATCTTTTTTTACTCAAATTTATGCGGAATCGCTTCATTATCCAGCAAGACTAGGTGGGCTGCATCAGAATGGATAGTAGGCTTTTCAAAATATCGATAAGCTGGCACAACATCTCCACAGATTCATCCCAATCCTCATTGCAAGCAAACCCAGTTGGGTTTATAAATGAAGAGAGTAGATAGATAGCCTATATTCAGGCGGAGTAGAAAACAATGTCAGACTTAATAGATCGTTTAGATAACAATCAAGAATTGTTGGATCACATTGTTGATTCGTTTCAACTACGGATATTTTGGAAAGACAAAGACTCTCGTTTTATTGCTTGTAACCAAGCCTTCGCAGAAGATGCCGGCTTCAAGAGCCCTACAGAGGTGGTTGGTAAAACCGAATTTGACATGCCTTGGCCAAGCGCTGAAGCCGAATACCATCTCCAAACCGATCGCACTCTGATGGAAAGTGGCGAGCCCATGCTTTCATTTGAGCAAGGACTTACTCGCGCAGGACATAGAAAAAGCTGGATTCTGACTTCTAAAATACCAACCCGTAGTGATAGCGGCGAAATCACCGGCATCCTAGTACTCTATCAAGATATGAGCTTCATTAAAGATCTGGAAAAGGAAAGCTACAAAGTAAATCGAGCCTATCAACTCTTACGTAGCGCGAATAAGGCCATCATTTCTGCTACTGATGAATCATCCCTGTTTAAGGATGTCTGTAATTTTATTGTCGACCATGGCTACAAAATGGCCTGGATTGGTAGGCTAGAGTCTGATCCAGCAAAGACTATTAAACCTATTACTTCAGCTGGCTGTGAAGACCATTATTTGGAAAGCATCAGAATTACTTGGGCAGATGATGCGCTTGGTCATGGACCAACTGGAACCGCAGCAAGAGAGGGTCGAGTAGTTGTTAATCAAAATTTCTTAACAAACCCAGATATGCTTCCTTGGCGAGATGCAGCCATTCAGCATGGTTATCAGTCCAGCATTGCGCTTCCCCTAAAAACTAACTCAGGCACTGTTTTTGCAGTACTCAATATTTACGGCATGGAGCCGAATGCCTTTGATGAGGATGAGGCAGCAAAACTTGATGAGCTGGCGCAAACACTTTCCTTTGGGCACGAGGCTCTTCTTGAGCGAGAAAAACGTTTTGACGTGATGGTGAAATCAGTTGCAGCTTTGGCAGCCACCGTCGAATCTAGAGATCCTTACACCGCAGGACATCAAAACCGCGTTGCGAAAATTGCTTTAGCAATTGCACAAGAGATGGGCTCAGATGCTGATACATGTAATGGCATTAAATTAGCGGCCTCCATACATGACATTGGAAAAATGCAAGTACCCATCGAAATTTTGACTAAGCCTACTAAGCTCTCAAAAATAGAGATGGATTTGATCAAAATTCACCCACAAGTAGGTTATGAAATACTCAAAGATATCCCCTTCCCTTGGCCGGTAGCAGAAATGGTTCACCAGCACCATGAACGTTATGATGGATCTGGATATCCGCAGGGTCTCAAGGGTGAGCAGATCATTATTGGGGCACGCATTCTTGCTGTGGCAGATGCCCTTGAAGCGATCTCCTCTCACAGACCATATCGACCAGCGCTTGGAATGGACGTGGCTCTCAAAGAGATTGAAACTCAGCGTGGAATATTGTTTGACCCATCTGTTGTTGATAGTTGCATCCGACTTTTAAAGGCGGGTGAACTTACAGGTTAAATAAAAAAATCAAATAGCCCACACCTATTGCAACCATTTTCTCTGGGAAGACTGGTGCAATTTATTGCAATTTGAATCTTACCTTTAGGAATAGTTTGATTTAAGTCAAATACTATCGGGGTATTTGAGATTGCAATATTCATGATTTTATTAGCCCAATAGCTAATGACACCCGCTGTAAGCCAGGCATTTGCAGGCTTTTATTGAAATTTTTTCATTATATTTATTATAAATAATTCATATATGTAAGATGTATGATTACGTTATCAATTTAAGAAAATGCCATGGATAACTATTCCCAAGAGCTCCTAGATCGTGTTGTGTCAATGACTCGAGAAATTGACAATCTGCGCTCTGCATATGTAATCGTTAGCGATCGATTAAATAGTCTATCGCTGTTAACAGCAAAATCTGCCAGTGAAATATTGGAAGAAGCGGCTAAAGTTGAAGAATTTGCCAAGCTTGCAGTTGAGGCGACCAAGCTAACTGAACAGTCCGCTTTATTGACCAATAATCAAGAGTTGATAGATGCCGCTAAAAAATCTTCTACTGCAGCATTATCTGTTCACGAACTTGCGATGGATTTAAGACTGAATAAACTTCAGAACTTAAAAGAAATTAAGTAACTCCTTAGCCTTAAGGGTGACGACTTAACTTCAGTAATTTGCTACCTACCGGGTTAAGCTGAAAAATGTTCACCGATAAGGTGAGCCATTAATTCCACAAGCATGAAATAAACAAACTCTTAACTTTGATAAAAAAAGTATTGGCCAGGGCCCTTGTTTTTAGCTACGTACATTGCTTCATCTGCGTGATTTAACAAATCATCGGGAGAGCTGAGGTCATCAGGGAAAACAGTAACGCCCATACTCAAGCTAATAGCAACCTCAACCCCTTCAGGTATGGCGATAGGCTTTTTGATAGTTGCCAAAATACGCTCTAAGGTGGTGTGAATGCCAGAGGCTATTTCAACATCAACTAAGATCAATACAAACTCGTCTCCACCAAGGCGGGCAACAGTATCATTTTCACGTACGCAAGCCGTTAATCGTCTAGCAACCTCTCTTAGCACAAAGTCGCCAGCATCATGGCCGTGTTCGTCGTTAACCGGCTTGAAACCATCAAGATCTATAAAGCATAGAGCAAAACTAGTCTGATTACGATTGCTAGAGGCAATAGCTTGGCCTAGACGATCCAGCAAAAGATATCGATTGGGAAGTTCAGTAAGACTATCGTGATGGGCAACCTTTTTAAGGGCATCCGCCCTTCCTTGGATAACTGCCTCTTCCATCTTGATCAAGCCTCGTGTTCTCCAAAGGACCATACCCAATGAAAGGAGCAATACAAAGCAAGCCGACAGTAACCAAATGGTTACCTGCTTTCTCAAGTTGGTTAAGGCGTCATCTACCTTAGTACCCACAATCTCCAAGCGCAGCCAGCCAATTGGTACGCCCGCAACTAGCTGTAACCACTGAGTTGTGGCATCCCCTACAGTCAATACCTCTGAGGATTGAGTTGGAACCTGCACGCGTGATGATGAGTAGATCGGCTTGATATTTCTAGTGGCGGGATCCACTTGCAGATGCGACAAGACCTTACCATCTTCATCAGCCACAAGAATAGACAGAACTTGCGGATCTGATAAGGTCTGTCGCAAACGGCCTTCAATTTGCGCATAGTTTTCAGAGATAACGTCATCTTGTATGGCAATTGCCACACCCTCAGCCATCATCTTTGCGGTTGACTCTCGCCCTGCTACTCTGATCTCTTTGGCCTGGTGATCAAACCAAGATATTGCAACAATGACGAGGGCTAAGGTCCCCAAGCCGATGAGCAGGGTTCCCCTGAATAAAGCTCGGGTACTAATTCGTGAGTTGCCTTTCTCATCAACCTTCATCAAGGATCACAAATTTCTCTAGGTTTAGACTCTCCAAAGGAGCGTAGTCACGCTGATAATCCGAACGCACTGGGGACGGAATTTGCACCCCCTCAAGCAACTTATCACCCGCCTCGGTACCTGAAAGCGCAATAAAAGAATCGGTCACCGCTTTGCGGATATTGGCTGGCACGCGCGGATTCGCCACAAAAGGATGCGGAGCATATCCAGATGTTTCATAAAGTACGCGCAAGCTTTCACGCAATGCAGACTCTTCGCGCTGCAGGGTGTTATTAACCCCTCCAGATGCAACCACTTCCCCAATAGCTGCGGCACGATAACTACTGGCATGCGTATTGAGATACTTAGGCCTTATATAAACCCCTTTTTTCGCCAGCTCTGCTCGAATCAATAGAGATGCAGCAAATGCATTTGGCGCAGGGAAAGCTACCGACTTACCTTGCAATTCTTGAATAGATTTAATTGGGCTATTTACTTGAACAACCAAAATTCCAGTGAGTTTGGAACGGCCATCCATTAGCAATGGAATATAGCCCTTTCTCTTTTTAGCCATCACCTCATGGTATGGATTTACAAAAGCAAAATCAGGCACACCCTTAAATAATAGTTTTTCAAAGGCGGGTATGGTTTCTGGCACCACCAAGTCAAAACATTGCTTAGTGTTACGTCCAACGATCTCTAATAAAGGCGCCCATTTTGCATAGGTAACCGCTCGAGGCAATTGAGGCACCACTGCTACCGTGAATGACTTTGTAGCATTTTGATCCCCAAGACAAGCCGCATGCGCTGATCCCGATAAGGCGAGCAAGCCCAAAAAAAAGCCTGTCCAAACTCGATGGAAGTTCAACATTGGCTTAGGGCCTTTTTTATTCTTAGTCTTATTAATCATTATAAAAAACAGTAATTTTTCTCATTATCTCGCAAAAGTACCATTTGAATCAAATTGATGGGATAAATTTGACCTAATTAATACAGTACATTTCTACCAGAAAGTTTTGACTGGTGTTTGTTTGCATTTTTAATTTGCCAATTGATGGTTGGAATACCAGGAGACACATTGCTCCTAAAAAAAATTCATATTTTTACGGTGTGGGTATTCTTGTGAGAACTTAGTTCTAGGAATAGCATTAGACATTACTAAAGTTATTAGCCCTAAGGCAAGTTAACTAAAAAATAATGATCTTCAATCTACTCAATTCCTCCGCTTTAGCTTTAGCTCTATGCTGGCTTATCACTTGGCACCCGAGATTTTGGGGTGACCTCTCATTTGGTGGGCGCGCACTTTGGGGCTCAGCTTTGGGTGCTGCCTGTATTGTTGGCATGCTTAACCCAATTGAACTAACGAGTGGCATTATTTATGATGCCAGGCTAATCATCATTAACGCAGCGGCAATTTTTGGTGGACCAGTTGCCGGCACGGTTGCCGCACTGATTGCCGCCTTCTATCGTTTATGGCTGGGTGGAATTGGCGCACCAAGTGGCGCCATAACAATCGCAATTGCGTTAATTATTGGCCTCATATTCCATTACGCGATTCAAAAAAAATGGCTGGCATCAAATGGAATCACCTATTTTTTAACAGCCCTCTCAACACATGCGGTGATTTTGGTTCTCATCCAATTTACCCCGGATACCAGTCAGTTTCAAGATGCTGGATTCTTTATCGCAGAGCTAGTCCTGCTTCCCATGGCAACAGTATTGGTATGCCTACTCATGCAAAGCCAACAGAAGAAAATTATTGCTCAAAATGAAGCCGATAAAGCACTGTCTCGCCTCAATGCCATCTCACAAGCAATCCCAGACTTGCTAATAGTTCTCGATAAAAATGGAAAATATTTAGAGGTATTTTCAGCAAATCAAGATTTAATGGTGATGCCAAGAGAGGCTGTAATTGGCAAGACATTGCATGATATTTTCCCAAAGGATCAAGCTGATTTCTTTTTGACTTGGATTCGATCGGTGATTGCCGATAAGGACACCAAAACTATTGAATATGAAGTAAATACCCCCGCTGGAAAATTGGATTTTGAGGCCCGTGCTCGTCACCTTGACAGCCCAGAGAATGGTCAAGAATCGGTTGTCTTACTTACTCGCGATATTTCCAATAGAAGGATTCTTGAAACCCAGATTCATTCCTTAGCGTATTTTGACCCTTTGACCAATCTGCCCAATCGAAGACATCTCATGGAGCACTTGGAGGCCATCGAAAAATTTAATAAAGAAGGTAAGAATTTTGGGGCGCTTCTGCATATTGATTTAGATGATTTTAAGTACATTAATGAAGTGCATGGACATGCCACTGGCGACCAAATACTGCGAGATTTAGTCTTAAGGTTGCAGGAGGCCGTTCAAGCGAAACACTATCTAGCCAGGATTGGAGGGGATGCTTTTGCCATACTCATTCAAGACTTGCATGGGGATTGTGTTCAGGCAAAAGAATTGGCAAAAGATTTTGCAGATCAAATTCTAAATAGAATGAGGGAGCCATTTATTGTGGGTGGCAACCAAATATCGTTATCTGGCAGCGTTGGGATTGTTATGCTGGGTAGCAATTACCCGCTACATCAACTCATGGTCTGGGCGGAGCTAGCTTTGTATGCAGCTAAGGATGAGGGTAAAGATACCTCGAGATTCTTTGACCCGATATTGCAAGAATCTTTGACGCAAAGAATGAAGCTGGAAAATGAAATTAGAGTTGCCCTCATTACCAATCAGCTAAAGCTTGTCTACCAGCCCCAAGTGAATGCCAGAGGTCAAATTATTGGTTATGAAGCACTCATCAGGTGGAATCACCCAGAGAAAGGCATGCTTTCTCCCGTTGAGTTTCTCCCAGTTGCAGAGCAGGCCGGGCTTATGTCTGATATCGATCGCTGGGTTTTCCATAAGGTTTGCAAGGACCTCAAGGAGCTTGTTCAAAAATCAGGCAACCCCTCATTAACCATATCAATCAATATCGGCGGGTCACTTTTGGGGCAGGCTGATCTTTTCGAACAACTATCCAATATTGTTAATAATGAAGGTGTTGACCCCAACAGAATTCAAATTGAGGTCACCGAAACTACTTTAGTCAAAAATTTAGAACGCTCAAAAGCACAAATGCTAGCGCTCAAAACTATAGGCTTTAAGTTCTCACTAGATGACTTTGGAACAGGCTACTCATCATTTAATTACCTTCGTCAATTTCCAATTGATGAGGTAAAAATAGATCAATCTTTTGTCCATGGACTCCCTGAAGACCATGAAAGCCTAGCGATTATTAAGTCCGTTGTAGCCCTCGCGCCGACATTTGGATTTACTGTCATTGCTGAGGGTATTGAGAATATGGAACAAGAACAATCCCTCATTGATAACGGCTGCACGCATTTTCAGGGATATTTTTACTCAAAACCACAACCGCTAGAAATGTTATTTTAGTGATAGGTACTGCGCCACCGACCGCCTAGATTCAAATATAGTTACTTGGGAATGGTGTACCCGTGCTTAATTAAGATGCTCTTAGCCGTAGTCGACTGCATGAATTGATACAGCTCGATGGCCTCTTTCGAGGCGCCTTTAATCAAGACCATTCTTTGTTTAATCGGCTCATATAAGCCATCACTTAGAGGAATGTAGCTTGTTACTTTGGATATTGCTGCTGACCGCGCAAGTGAGAGCGCGGTAAATCCAACGTCTGCTGCACCAGTAGCAACAAACATCGTAGCTGCGCCAATGTTATCGCCATAAACTAATTTATCTTTCGCGATGCCCCATAAGCCCTCTGCTTTCAAATACTCAATAGCAGCTTTGCCATAAGGGGCCAAATCCGGTTTAGCAATGGCAATCTTGTTGGCCTTTCTCAAGGCGCTCTCTAGATCTGCCTTGTGATTGGAAAGCTTGATACCTGACGAGTCCTTAGTAATGAGCGCAAGCTTACCAATCGCATAAACCCTACCTTCATCCACCGTCTTCCCTTTTTTATACAACTCCAATGGAAAATACTCATCAGCAGAGATAAATAAGCTAAAGGGTGCCCCGTTCAGAATCTGAGTCGTAAAATTTCCCGAGGAGCCATAGACCACTCTTAAATCGGATTTACCTGTTGCCTTAAATGCTGCATAAATCTCAACGAAAGCATCTTTCATATTGGCTGCAACCGCCACAGAAACAGTTTGCCCATAAGACAGTGAAACTTGCGTTGCTAGCAATAATCCTAAGAGGTATTTAAACAATTTCAATTCAGCACTTTCTGCAGTGACTTTCCAGACAGTTTACTCATGAGCATTAAAAACAACTCCCAACTCTTTCTGACTCCTAAATGCCCTCTCCTGGCCCGTAATGGGATCTTTAAAGCAAATCTCTTTTGCCAATAATTGGAGTGGCTTTAAAAAATCGAGATCGTACTCCTGGTAAGGAGTAAGTACTGGGTAAATCTGGTCATATTGAATTGGTACCCCTAAAGCATTGAGATGGCAGCGTAACTGGTGTTTCTTACCGCTACCAGGCATGAGGAGGTACTTTGCCCAAGGCTTCATGATTTCAATAAGCTCTATATAGGTATCGGTATTCACCTCTCCGGTAACCTCTTCCATCTGCAAGAAATGGGCCGATTCCTCAAGGCGACTCCGATATGTCAATGGCAATCTTTGCGCCAATTCATCTGAATAAGGGGCTATTGCCTCATAAATCTTCTGAACCACGCGATCTCTAAAGAGGTTCTGATACTGAGCGCGCTCACCAGGATTGATAGAAAAAACCACCAGTCCAGCGGTATCTCTATCTATCCGATGGATAGGACTGAGGGTTTGTATACCCGTCTTTTTTTTCAATCGATTGAGTAAGGTTTGATGGAGATAAAGACCGCTAGGAGTAACAGGCAAAAAGTGAGGCTTATCCGCCACTAAGATATGCTCATCCTGAAAGAGAATATGCTCCTCAAATGGGATCTCTGGCTCGCGAGCCAGGCGCCTGAAATACAGCAAATGCGCATTAGGCAAGTAGGCATCACTCGCAGAAACTACCTGCCCTTCTGGTGTGATCACTAAGCCCTCGGCAAATCGCGCCTCCCATTCGCTTGCATCAATATGGGGGAAGTTGCCAACAAAGAAATCAAGCAGAGTTGAGCAATTTTTTTCCGCGGGCAAATAAACACGTGATGCTGAGACTCCCTCTGAATTAATCTTCATAGACTTCGTATGACTTAATAGAATTAAGGCTCAATTATCCTCCCTAGGAGACATACTTGATCGCCATCATGCCTCACCACCAGAAAGCCTTTTAAAATGAGCTAGAACTAGATAAAAGAACAATAAAATCAAAATACGTCATGCTTGAACTCTCCGTTTTCGACCTCAGCTTATTGCTCGCCTGCGCTTTATTTGCAGGCCTAGTTGATTCAATTATTGGTGGTGGTGGCATGATTCAGGTTCCAGCTTTATTTGCAGTGTTACCCGGCTTTCCACCCGCCACACTACTCTCCGTTAATAAATTTGGCTCGATTGTGGGGACCATTGGCTCTGCTATTCAGTACAGTAGAGCAAACAAAAGTCCTTGGGGGCTGGTAATTATCTCCTCTTTATTTGCTTTCTTTGCGTCGGTTGCAGGGGCCTATCTCGTTACCCAGTTACCCACTCAATGGCTTCGCAGCGCCCTGCCATTTTTACTGATCGCACTACTGATATTTAATATCAAATCGAATGCTGGACTGGTGCATGCGCCAAAACATCAACACCACAAGCAAAAGGCCATCGCCTCTACCGGAGCTGGAATTATTGGCTTTTATGATGGCTTTTTAGGGCCTGGAGCTGGCGCTTTCTATAAGCTCTTCTATACGCGCATTTTGGGTTTTGACTTCCTGAGAAGCGCTGCACCCGCCAAGTTTCTTAATATCGCCTCAAACCTAGGAGCTTTATGTGTCTTCTTCTATTTGGGCTACTTTGACTGGCAATTGGGTATCCTCATGGCTAGCGCCAACCTGATAGGCGGTCAAATTGGGACTAGTATTGCGATTAAGCACGGCAATGTCTTTATTCGTAAAGGCTTTTTTATCCTAGTAACGATTCTGATTATCAAAACTTTCTACGATGCTTTTTTGAAGTAATTCGTGCAGATTTCGTAGATTTATGGTGATTTTCATAGTAAATTATTAAGTAGCAGGTGCAGTTTATTCACTACAAAAATAGAGGGACAAATGAAAATATTATTACCAGTTGACGGCTCCAAATCTTCGCTCAATGCAGCCAAGTACGTTGGAAAGTTAGCTAAAGATTTGCGTAGCAAGTGCACAGTGACATTAGTCAGCGTTCATGACGATATTGGACTTGGTCATGTTAAGCAGTTTGTTGCCAGCAGCGTTATCGATGATTACCTGAGAGAAGTAAGCGAAAAAGAGCTCAAACCAGCTCAAAAGGTACTGGATACTGCCGCCGTTAAGCACAGCATGGTGATTAAGCGCGGTAACGTTGCTAGTGAAATCATTGCCCTAGCAAATAAAGAAAAGTTTGATCTCATCGTAATGGGCTCAAAAGGTAGAACCGGCATCATTGATGCATTGATGGGTTCAGTAGCACAAAAGGTAAGCAATGCAGCTAAGCAACCTGTCTTACTAGTGAAGTAATCTTTTTAATCGCAAGATTAATATGCAAAGGCCGTCATCTAGACGGCCTTTTTTACAAGGTAACTGATGAGCATTCTGTTTCTTTTATTCGCGCCCGGAATCTTTGCTATCTATTGGCTCGTTCGCCTGCAAATCTGCTTATCTCGGATTCGCTATCTCGTAGATACCTACGGAATGGATCGCAAGAAATTGCGCAAACTGTCTTGTAAAGAGATAAAAGCACTTCGCAATTCGATTGATGCGCTTCGCCATGCGAGTGATGCCTTTGGCTTAGAGGCTTTAGTCAGACCTTATAGAGCCTAAGCAATCAAGAGGCTCAGACAGATCTCTGATTGACGCGCCTAGAGAGCGCTTCTGCGGATTCTTTTCTTTCGCTATAGCGATCCGTTAAGTACTCGCTGACACCTCGGGTTAAAAGAGTGAATTTATAGAGCTCTTCCATAACGTCAACTACTCTGTCATAAAAAGCTGATGGCTTCATGCGACCATCATTCTCAAATTCAGCAAAAGCTTTTGCTACGGATGATTGGTTAGGAATAGTGATCATTCGCATCCACCTTCCCAAAATACGCATTTGATTGACCGCATTAAATGACTGTGATCCACCACATACCTGCATCACCGCAAGCGTCTTCCCCTGAGTAGGCCTAACAGCACCCTCTGAAAGCGGAATCCAATCAACTTGTGTTTTTAGAAGACCCGTCATTGCTCCATGCCGCTCAGGGGAGGTCCAAACCATTCCCTCAGCCCAGGATGCTAACTGTCGCAACTCTTGTACTTTAGGGTGGCTATCGGGCACGCTATCAACCAATGGAAGTCCTGTTGGGTCGTAAATCTTGACCTCGCCACCCATTGCAGTCAACAGTCTAGCTGCCTCAAATGTTAGCAGGCGACTGTAAGACCGCTCACGCAAAGACCCATACAACATCAAGAATCTTGGAGGGTATGGGTGTACTTGGGGGTTTAATTTCTCAAGATCTGGGGCTTGGAACAGCTCCTCAACCAATGCCGGGAACTCGAGTGGATTTTCAAACACTAATTCGATTCCTTTGAAAAGAAACTTTCCTTAAACCACAGAGCCACCGTCACTAAGCCAATCATGATTGGCACCTCTACTAGCGGACCGATTACGGCCGCAAATGCCGCTCCTGAATTAATCCCAAACACGGCAATTGCAACCGCAATAGCCAGCTCAAAGTTATTGCTCGAGGCTGTAAAAGATAAAGTGCAGCAACGCTTGTAATCAATTCCCATCTTGCCAGTAACAAAGAATGTCAGCAAGAACATGATCAAGAAAAATATCAATAATGGAATAGCAATCGTCAGCACATCCATTGGCAAACTGAGAATGAGTTTGCCCTTTAAGCTAAACATCACCACAATGGTAAACAGCAAGGCAATTAATGTGAGCTTGCCAATGCGAGGTACAAACTGTTCGTGATAGTGTTCTTTTGAAATGAACTTGAGCATGAGGACTCTAGTTAATATTCCTGCAATACAAGGAACGCCAAGATAAATAAATACACTTTCAGCAATCTGACCCATACTAACACTGACATTAGATGCGGCTAAACCAAAATACGGCGGTAGTACGGTTAAGAAGAAATAGGCATAGACACTAAAAAACAGCACCTGAAAGATCGCATTAAAAGCCACTAAACCAGCTGCATACTCAGTTGAACCCTTAGCGATGTCATTCCACACGATTACCATTGCTATACATGGCGCAATACCAATCAGAATCAGGCCTGCCATATACTCAGGCTGATCGGGAACGAAGGTAATCGCCAAAAAGAACATGAGAGCTGGGGCAACAATCCAGTTCATTAAGAGTGAAATTGCGAAGATACGTTTATCTTTAAATACATCAGGCAAATCTTCATAGCGCACCTTAGCAAAAGGCGGGTACATCATCAGGATTAAGCCAATCGCAATGGGGATGTTGGTTGTTCCCACCTGAAAGGAGTTAATAACGCCTTCTGCCCCAGGGAAGAAATAACCAATAGCGATCCCAAGTGCCATGGCGGCAAAAATCCATACCGTGAGATAGCGATCAAGGAATGAGAGTTTTTTAGTTAAGGCATTCATGCTTTAATGTGCACCTCTTTGAGACTCATTGAGTCCAATTTATCGAGCGGCATCGCAGCCAAAATATCCAATCTCTTTTTGAGTCCATTCATAACCTCGACGAAGGCAGCTTTCTTCTCAAGATCGCTACCCTGCACTTGCGATGGATCAAGAAAGCCCCAATGAGCAGTAGCGGGTTGACCTGGCCAAAATGGGCATACTTCCCCGGCAGCATTGTCACAAACCGTGATGATGAAATCCATCTTTGGCGCATTGGGTTCGCCAAAAACATCCCAACTCTTCGACTTTAATAATGTGCGGTCCATACCCATTTCAGCAGCAAGATCTGCGGCGATTGGATTAACACTAGTGCCCGGAGTGGAGCCTGCTGAATAGCCAATAAACTTGCCGCTAGGATGGGTTGAGGCTAGCGCCTCGCCAAGAACAGATCTAGCCGAATTGTGGGTACACAAAAATAGAATGTTGTAGGTTTTCATATCACTTTAACTTTTTTTGAGGATTTAGAAGGAATACAAGAATTCCCACCGCAACAGTTATCCAGCAAGAATGTACTCAGATCTTGAACCAGGATTGCGTTTGGGCGATAGATGAGATTGCGACTTTGACGCTCAACTAATAGCAAATTAGCCTGCACCAACTCTTTTAAATGAAAGCTGAGTGTGGCATTGGGAATGCCGAGCTTCTCAACAATTTGGCTTGGTGTAAGACCAACATCGCCCTTTTGCACGATGAGGCGAAAGATATTGAGTCGGGACTCCTGCCCTAGTGCTAGAAAAGCTGAAACTGCATCTGTATTTTTCATATTTCCAATTATATAGAAATATATTACAGATTGATGACAACCTCCGATACAAACAGATTACTTTGCGCCGAACATTTCTGCGAGACTAAAAACCGAGGCAAAAAATAGAAAATATGCCCCAAAGATTACCGCGAGAATAGCAAACCCAATAGCGAGCCCTAGCGGCAAGCCAAGAGAACCTATAGTGACCCTGAAAATAAACACCACAAAAAGACCAGCAATCAAAAAAGCCAAAATGTCCATATAAGCCTCAATCTAAAGTAACTTTGCAATGTATTTCAACAGCCGAATCAACCCAAGCAATTTAAACCTAGCGCCAAGGATCAAACATCTTCACACCAGATTGACTGAAGTCAGCAATATTTCTAGTGACAATGGTCATGCGATGCTCAATTGCAGTGGCAGCAATCATGGCATCCCTTTCCGACTTAGGATTGGGTACATGAAGACTGGCACACCGTAGCGCAACCGCCAAATCCACAGGTAGTACTCTTTCTGAAAAAGCGGGCAATACATGCTTATTCAACCACTTTCTAAGGACTTGACCCTGTTTCTTGTCTCTTCTTTCAACCTGAAGAACCCCAATCTCTAATTCGAGGATGGATATTGCAGAAACAAACATTAAATCCGGATCAGTATCCTCAGCCCAGATCTTTACATTTGAATTGATTTGGCTACTACCTAACTTCCTAAATTCTGAAACTACGTTTGTATCAAGCAAGTACATTAAAGAAGATCCGATATTCGCTTTGTGAGACCGGATATTTTCTCAGTTTCAAAATCAATGTCGCCAGCACCCTTCATACCCACTAAATCTAAGATGTTTTTCTTTTTTCCAGCAACGCGCTGGTAATCCGTAAATGTCATCAGGACATGCGCTGGCCTACCTCGATCAGTGATAAAGACAGGACCTGCCTCGGCAGCCTTTTTTACACGCCCAGTATCTTGATTAAATTCACGGCTTGAAAAAGTAGTAATCATCCGCCCCTCCTTGAGATACATTAGCAATGTATCAATGTTACTACATATATCAAGAGACTTAGAAGCCTTTTATTGGGGTGCCTACCCCTTTAATTTACGTAAAGCATCTGCCATCGCATTATTCATCGGCGGGGCGCTTCGTCGATCCTCTTGAGGTCTTTTCTCGCTTGATCTTGGTGCGCTTGGTCTATTTGACCTTTGCTCAGTCTTTGCTCCAGGGGCTGTTTTTGGTGCTTCATCGGACAGTCGCATTGTGAGAGCAATGCGTTTACGCTTCTCATCAACCTCAAGTACTTTGACTTTAACTACCTGCCCCGCCTTAACGACAGTATGGGGATCCTTTACAAAGGTGTTTGCCAAAGCTGAGATATGCACCAGCCCATCCTGATGAACGCCGATATCTACAAATGCGCCAAAGGCAGCGACGTTAGTAACAACGCCCTCTAGAATCATATCCGTCTTAAGATCGCTAATCTTCTCCACCCCATCTTTAAATGTTGCTGTCGTGAACTCAGGTCGTGGGTCGCGACCAGGCTTCTCTAACTCTTTAATGATGTCAGTGACCGTAGGAAGACCAAACTTCTCATCAGCATACTTTTCTGGATGAAGGCTTTTTAAAATAGATGAATCACCAATGACTTCTTTGACACCCTTCTTGATATCTTTCAGGATCTTCTCCACTAAAGGATAGGATTCAGGGTGGACTGCTGATGCATCCAATGGATCTGTACCATTCATGATGCGCAAGAAACCAGCGGCTTGCTCAAAAGTCTTCTCACCCAAACGTGGCACGCTACGTAAATCTGCCCGCGTCTGAAAGGCGCCATTACTATCTCGATAAGAAACAATGCCTTCAGCCACGGTGCTAGATAAACCAGAAACCCTTGCCAACAATGGTGCTGATGCCGTATTCACATCCACACCCACCGCATTCACGCAATCCTCCACGACCGCAACCAATGACTTGGCTAGCTGAGTCTGCATCACATCATGCTGATACTGACCCACACCAATCGACTTGGGATCAATCTTTACCAACTCCGCCAAAGGATCTTGCAACCTTCTCGCAATGGATACCGCACCGCGTAAGGACACATCCATGCCAGGCAATTCTTTTGAGGCGTATTCGGAGGCAGAATACACCGATGCTCCTGCTTCAGATACAACGATCTTTGTCAGTTTGAGCTCAGGTTTCGCTTTGATTAAATCTTGCGCCAACTTATCCGTCTCACGAGAGGCCGTACCGTTGCCAATTGAGATTAAGGTCGCCTGATGTTTCTCGGCTAATTTTGCAAGCGTATGCAGTGAAGCCTCCCAATCGTTCTTTGGTTGATGGGGGTAAATGACATCGGTATCAACTACCTTACCAGTTGCATCCACTACAGCAACCTTTACTCCCGTCCTCATGCCAGGGTCTAGACCAATAGTGACCTTGGGGCCGGCTGGTGCAGCCAGTAACAAATCTTTGAGGTTACGTGCGAAAACATTAATCGCCTCGATCTCCGAGCGCTCACGCAAAGCGCTCATGAGCTCGGATTCCAAATGCATAGAACATTTAATACGCCAAGTCCATCGCACAGTCTCGGCTAACCATTGGTCTGCAGGGCGGCCTTCATTTTTAATCTTGAACTGATTGGCAATCCGCGATTCGCAAGGATTATGCGGCGCATCCCACCTGGGTTTTTCTTCTTCAGTGTCAAGGCGTAAATTGACCATCAACATTTGCTCGCGACGACCTCTAAATAAAGCTAAGGCACGATGTGACGGAATTGCAGAGATGGGCTCAGAGTAGTCAAAGTAATCCGCAAATTTCTCGCCCTCTTGCTCCTTGCCAGCAATGACTTTGGACTCTACAACGCCATGTTCTTGTAAATACGTTCTGAGCGATTGCACCAGCCCAGCATCTTCAGCAAAGCGCTCCATCAAAATCTGGCGCGCACCCTCAAGTGCTGCCTTGACATCCACCACGCCAGGGTTATCACCCTGATCGGATGTAAATGCTTCTTTTAGATATTGAACTGCTTCCGCCTCTGGAGTCAGCATTGGGTTGGACAATAAATCATTAGCCAGAGGTTCTAAGCCCGCTTCTAGGGCGATTTGCGCTTTAGTGCGACGCTTGAGCTTATAAGGGAGGTAGAGGTCTTCTAAACGCGTTTTATCCTCAGCCAGCATGATGGCTTTGAGTAAGTCCGGAGTCATCTTGCCCTGCTCTTCAATCGAAGCAACAATGGCTTTACGTCGCTCTTCTAGCTCACGCAAATAACCCAGGCGATCTTCTAGTAAACGTAACTGCGTGTCATCCAGACCACCAGTTACCTCTTTACGGTAACGGGCAATAAAGGGAACTGTTGCGCCCTCATCCATTAAAGCAATAGCAGCTGCTACTTGAGCGGGTTTAGCAGATAACTCTTGAGCGAGGCGTTGTTCAATGGATGGCAGCATAAGGATCTTTTTTTACTATTATTTTTGGAATATGAATTTCAATGAAGAACAAAAGCCACCCGGAGGTGACTTTTGTTGTGTAACTTTGGACTGCTTAATCGCGCGATGCCTTCTTGCGCTCATGCTCCTTGAGGTAACGCTTACGAATACGAATACTCTTTGGCGTTACTTCTACCAATTCATCATCATCGATAAACTCAACAGCGTACTCGAGGTTCATGGCGATTGGTGTTACCAAGCGCACTGCTTCGTCAGTACCAGAGGCGCGAACGTTCGTTAATTGCTTACCTTTAATTGGGTTAACAACCAGGTCATTGTCACGGCTATGGATACCGATCACCATGCCTTCATACAAAGGATCGCCAGGGCTCACAAACATACGACCACGATCTTGTAACTTCCACAAAGCGTATGCAACTGCTTCGCCATCATCTTGACTGATCAATACGCCGTTATGACGCTCACCCAAGATGCCATCTTTTGCAGGCGCATAAGAATCAAAGGTGTGACTCATTAAACCGTTACCGCGAGTCATGGTCATGAAATCACCTTGGAAGCCGATCAAACCACGCGCAGGAATACGGTACTCAAGACGTGTGC
Organism: beta proteobacterium CB; assembly: GCA_000342265.1. Classification (NCBI taxonomy): domain Bacteria; kingdom Pseudomonadati; phylum Pseudomonadota; class Betaproteobacteria; species beta proteobacterium CB. Next base: position 587,469 of record CP004348.1, on the reverse strand, counting down.
GACCTTTACCGTCACTCACCATGTCAAGTAACTCACCCTTACGCTTGCCCAAGTCTTCCATCACGGCGCCTTGAGTTGTATCTTCTACGTCAACAGTTAAGTTCTCGTACGGCTCCATCTTCACGCCATCTACTTCGTGGAACACAACGCGTGGACGAGAAACTGCCAACTCGTAACCTTCGCGACGCATTGTTTCTACCAAGATAGTGAGGTGCAATTCGCCACGGCCTGACACTTCAAATACCGTGTCGTCATCAGTTTCTTTTACACGTAAAGCCATGTTGGACTTCAATTCGCGATCTAAACGCTCACGAATCTGACGGCTCGTAACAAACTTGCCTTCGCGTCCTGCCAATGGGCTGGTGTTCACCATAAAGTTCATGGTCAAAGTAGGTTCGTCAATCTTGAGCATTGGCAATGCTTCTGGAACATCTGGAGCACAGATTGTTGTGCCGATCGCCAAATCTTCAATACCGTTTACCAATACGATGTCACCCGCTTGAGCTTCGTCAACTAATTCACGCTCTAAGCCGCGGAATTTCAGTACTTGGTTGATACGACCCTTGCGTGGAGTGCCTTCAGGTCCATCGATATAAACCACATCCATCAATGGCTTCACAGTACCGCGGTTGATACGGCCAACGCCGATCTTACCTACGTAGGTGCTGTACTCAATAGAAGTAATTTGCAACTGCAAAGGACCTTCTGGATTGTCATCACGTACTGGGACATTTTTTAATACAGCATCAAATAAAGGACGCATGTCGCCTTCGCGAACATCGTCTGTCAAGCCCGCATAGCCATTTAAGCCTGATGCGTAGATGACTGGGAAGTCCAACTGCTCTTCAGTTGCACCTAACTTATCAAATAATTCGAATGTGGCATTGATCACGTAGTCGCAACGTGCGCCTGGACGATCAACCTTGTTAATCACAACAATCGGCTTTAAACCGAGAGCCAATGCTTTCTTGGTTACGAAGCGAGTTTGTGGCATTGGGCCTTCAACTGCATCAACCAAGAGCAAAACACCATCAACCATAGAGAGCACGCGCTCTACTTCACCACCGAAGTCGGCGTGTCCTGGTGTGTCAACGATGTTGATATGGGTACCGTCATACTCAACCGCACAGTTCTTAGACAAAATAGTAATGCCACGCTCTTTTTCCAAGTCGTTTGAGTCCATGACGCGTTCGGTCATTTTTTCATTCGAGCGGAATGTGCCAGATTGGCGTAAGAGTTGGTCAACCAAAGTAGTTTTACCGTGGTCAACGTGGGCGATGATAGCGATATTACGAAGTGCGCGTTTAGTCATGTGAAGCTTCTGAAGTTAGGAATAAGGTTAATAAATGAGTGGGTTAATGTTGTTAATGTGCAGAAGAGATCAAGCGCTTAGGATGTAAAACTCCAGAGCGCCAATCTCCAGTACCAATAAAGTTATGTGGAGCAGCAGTTGCACGATAGATCCGAACTAAGGCTTCTATCGAAGGAATATTGAGTGGTACTCGTTGCCCCATCTCCAGACGTTTTGCCTGCTGCTCATCCACAGTTAAGTGTGGCAATGTTTGCAAGAGTGCATCGACTGGCAAAATATAACTTGAGCTGTCTTGCAAGCCCTGTTGAATCGATTCGATTGTGAAAGACTGTTCGAGAGTAAGGTGACCTACTTCAGTTCGGCGCAGACCAACTAAGTGGGCGCCACAACCTAAGGCCTTACCAATATCTTCTGCCAATACGCGAATGTAAGTGCCTTTGCTGCAACTTACTTCCAAGGTAGCTTCTGGCCAATTGACATTAGTCCAACGAATTGCATGAATCGTAATATTGCGTGGAGCACGTTCTAGCTCAACACCTGCACGAGCGTATTCATAGAGAGGCTTGCCATCACGCTTGAGCGCAGAATACATTGGCGGAACCTGGCTAATCGGGCCAGTAAAGGCTGGCAATAGAGCATCTAATGCGGCTTTGATAGTAGCTGCATCAGCAAATACAGGCAAAGGAAGCTCTTCAATAACTAGACCTTCAGCATCACCAGTATCAGTACGCTGACCAAACTTCACTTGAGCAATATAGGTTTTATCAGCTTCCAATAAATCTTGAGAGTACTTCGTAGCTTCACCCAAGCAAATTGGCAATAAACCAGTTGCCATTGGATCTAGAGTGCCGGTATGCCCCGCTTTTTCAGCATTGAATGCACGCTTCACAGCTGTAACTGCACCTTGCGAGCTCATGCCAGCAGGTTTATCAAGCAAGACAACACCATCGATACGTACAGACATAGCTATTTACGCGTTCTCGTCTTTGCGATCACTATCTACTGCCTGATCAATCAAGCGAGACATTTCAATGCCGTGCTCGACAGAACTGTCGTAGTGGAAATGCAGGGTTGGCACAGTATGAATATGCAAACGCTTAAATAACAAAGAATGCAAATAGCCCGCCTTATCCTGCAAAGCCTTCAATGCCACTTCAGGCTCGGCACCTAAAACGGTAAAAAAGACTTTTGCATGTGCCAAATCTGGTGTGAGTTCAATACTTTGCAAAGTAATCAAACCCAAGCTTGGGCTACGCAATTCGCGAGGGATTAGCTCGGCCAGGTCTCGCTGAATTTGATCTGCGAGACGCTGGTTACGATGAGGGCTAGTTTTATGCATTAACGGTGTGCGCCTTAGAGCGTGCGGGCAACTTCAGTAACCTCAAAGACTTCGAGTTGATCGCCTTCTTTGATATCGTTGTAGCCTTTTAATGACAGGCCGCACTCAACACCAGCGCGTACATCTTTTGCGTCATCTTTGAAGCGCTTGAGAGAATCCAATTCGCCAGTCCAAATTACTACGTTGTCACGCAAGAGGCGAACACTAGAGTTACGCTTGATGATGCCATCAAGTACCAAGCAACCAGCAATCGCGCCAACTTTAGATACCAAGAAGACTTGACGAATCTCCACCATACCGGTGATTTCTTCTTTCTTATCTGGTGTCAACATGCCGCTCAAGGCTGCTTTCACTTCATCAACCGCGTCATAAATAATGTTGTGATAACGAATATCTACACCATTGTTCTCAGCCAACTTACGTGCCGCACCATCTGCACGAGAGTTAAAGCCAATAATGACTGCCTTAGAAGCAACGGCTAAATTGACGTCAGTCTCAGTAATGCCACCCACCGCTGCGTGAACGATTTGAACTTTCACCTCTGCAGTAGAGAGCTTTTGTAATGACTGTGACAACGCTTCTTGAGAGCCTTGTACGTCTGCTTTGATGATCAGTGGCAACAACTTCGCCTCAATCGCACCCTCTTCCATGTTTTCCATCATGGTCTCGAGTTTGAATGCCTGCTGCTTAGCTAACTTCACATCACGGAACTTACCTTGACGGAAGAGTGCGATCTCACGTGCTTTACGCTCGTCAGGCACTACTTGAACTGATTCACCAGCTGCAGGCACTTCGGATAAACCTTGGATCTCTACAGGGATCGATGGGCCAGCTTCATTGCATGGCTTACCGTTTTCATCCAACATCGCACGAACACGACCGTAGGTTGAACCCGCCAACAACATATCGCCACGCTTGAGCGTGCCTGACTGAACCAAAATAGTAGCAACAGGACCGCGCCCTTTATCCAAGCGCGCCTCAATAACGAGACCTTGCGCAGGAGCATCTTTCGCAGCCTTGAGCTCCAGAATTTCCGCTTGCAAGAGCACGTTCTCAAGCAAGGCATCAATACCCTCACCTGTTTTTGCAGAAACTCCGATGAATGGAACATCACCACCGTATTCTTCTGGAACCACTTGCTCAGCAACCAGCTCCGTTTTTACACGCTCTGAATTGGCTTCTGGTTTATCAATCTTATTAATTGCCACAACAATAGGTACGCCACCGGCTACCGCATGGTGAATCGCTTCTTTAGTTTGTGGCATCACGCCGTCATCTGCTGCAACAACCAAGATCACGATATCCGTTGCCTTAGCACCGCGGGCACGCATAGCCGTAAAGGCTTCGTGACCCGGAGTATCCAGGAAGGTAATCATGCCGCGTGGAGTTTCAACGTGATAAGCACCAATGTGCTGGGTAATACCACCGGCTTCACCAGTAGCAACCTTAGCTGCACGAATCTTATCGAGCAAAGATGTTTTACCGTGGTCAACGTGACCCATCACCGTAACAACTGGTGGACGCGGCAATAACTCTGCATCGTGGCCAGTAATACCGAGATCTAAATCTGGATCATCTAACTTAGCAGCATGGGCAGTGTGGCCCATTTCTTCCACGATGATCATTGCCGTATCTTGATCTAAGATCTGGTTGATTGTTACCATTTGACCCATACCCATCAAGAGCTTAATCACTTCTGCACTCTTTACGGCCATTGCATGAGCTAACTCAGCAACGGTAATAGTTTCAGGAACATGAACATCGCGCACAACGGGTTCTGTCGGAACTTGGAAGTTGGTATCGACGTTGGCTTCTGCAATTTGACGTTGCTTTCTTCTGCCGCCGCCTGAACGCCAACCACCTACACCACCAGAGCTGTCGCCACGAGTCTTGAGACCGCCTGGTTTCTTGGCGCCCTCTTCTTGCCAAGTTGATGAAGTCTCCGCAGACTTAATGGTCTTGCCGCCAACCTTAGCAACTGCTTTTTTCTTATCGTCAGCACCTTCAACCTTGGCAGGCTTGTGCAGGGTGCCTTTTTTGGCCTCCTCAGCAGCAATCTCACTTGGCGCCTTGAGAACACGGGCAGGCGCACTCATCATGTCGCGAATTGCTAAAGCTTCAGCTTCAGCAGCGGCACGACGTTTTGTAATATCCGCTAACTGCGCTTTATTGGCATCAGCGATATCTTTAGCAGCTTTATCAGCTTGCGCTTTTTTGTCAGCAGCCTTTGCAGCAGCCGCTTCAGCAACAGAGGCATCATCAACTGACTTGGCTACTTTTTCAACAACTGGCTCAACCGCACTTGCAGCCGCCGCAGCATCGAGTTCTTTTTGGCGAGCATCTTCAGCCGCCTTCATCTCCGCTTCTTGACGAGCCAATAACTCAGCCTGGCGAGTTGCTTCGGCTGCACGTTTTTCTAACTCTTCAGCGGAAAGGATAGGTTTAGCAGGGGCTGCAGGAGCAACTTCTTTAGCGGCCGGCGTCTCTTCAGGAGCTTTATCTCCCGCTTTAACTAGCACGCGCTTTTTGCGAACCTCAACCTGAACGGTACGAGTGCGCCCAGCAGAGTCTGCCTGACGAATCTCGGAGTTTTCGCGCTTGATTAAGGTAATCTTTTTACGGCTACCTGTATCTGCACTGCCATGCTCTTTTTGCAAATGCTCAAGCAGGACAGTCTTGTCCTTCTCGGTAATGCTGTCGTCCTCAGAACCCTTTTCGATACCGGCCGCCTTCAATTGCTCCAGAAGGTCTGGCGCGGTACGTTTTAATTCTTTAGCGAGTACTTTTACTGTTGTTGCCATGCACTACTTCCTCTCATGAAGTAAACCAATGTTCGCGCGCTTTCATGATGAGCGTTTTCGCAGTTTCTTCGTCAATTTGTGTCGCCTCAACTAGCTCATCAACAGCCAGTTCAGCTAAGTCGTCACGGGTATGAACTTGATTGTCAGCAAGCTTAGCAATCAATTCAGTGGTCATTCCCTCAAGGGAACGTAAATCTTGTGAGACTTCGCCAACGCGCTCTTCTTTTGCCAATTCCATGGTCAAGAGGGAGTCACGTGCACGAGTACGCAATTCGTTTACGGTGTCTTCATCGAAAGAATCGATTTCTAACATTTCAGAAAGGGGTACATAAGCAACCTCTTCCAATGTGTTGAAACCTTCTTCAATCAAGATATCAGCAACTTCTTGGTCAACGTCCAATTTGTCCATGAACAATTGACGAACAGAAGCGGCTTCTTTTTCGGTTTTCTCAGCAGACTCTTCTGGAGTCATGATGTTGATCTGCCAACCAGTCAATTCACTGGCTAAACGAACGTTCTGTCCGCTACGGCCAATGGCAATTGCCAAGTTCTCTTCATCCACCACTACATCCATGGCGTGACGCTCTTCGTCCACCACGATAGAAGACACTTGAGCTGGAGCCAAAGCGCCAATTACAAATTGCGCTGGATCTTCAGACCACAATACGATGTCGACTGCTTCGCCAGCCACTTCGTTACGAACTGCAGTAACGCGTGTGCCACGAACACCAACGCAAGTACCGATGGGATCGATACGCTTGTCATAAGTAATCACGGCAATTTTTGCGCGGATACCAGGGTCACGAGCTGCACCCTTAATCTCCAATAAACCTTGCTCCATCTCTGGAACTTCGTTCTCAAACAACTTGATCAAGAAATCAGGGCAAGTACGTGAGAGTTCGATCTGTGGGCCACGGGCTTCACGATCTACCTTCAGAATGTAAGCGCGTACGCGGTCACCAGAACGGAGATTCTCTTTTGGAATCATTTGATCGCGGCGCAACAATGCTTCGACACGGCCAGATTCAATAATCAAACCATTCTTGTCAGCACGCTTCACGGTACCGGTCATGACTTTTTCGCCACGCTCAAGGTAGTCATTCAAAATCTGCTCACGTTCAGCATCACGAATGCGCTGCAAGATCACTTGCTTGGCGGCTTGTGCACCGATACGGCCAAAGGCTAAAGATTCGATTTGCTCTTCGATGTATTCGCCAACTTCCATGTCAGGGAATTGCTCGAGCGCTTCAAAATGGAGGATTTCTTTATCCGGCTCTTGGAGACCCGCTTCATCAGGAACAACTAACCAGCGACGGAAGGTTTCGTATTCACCAGAATCACGATCGATCGATACACGAATATCTACATCTTCTGTCGGATAACGCTTCTTAGTGGCTGATGCCAACGCCATCTCTAGCGCCTCAAACACAATCGCTTGATCTACGTTCTTTTCACGCGCTAAGGCGTCTGCCAACATGAGAACTTCTCGGCTCATGACTTTCTTCCTTTGAAATCAATAACAGGGACCAACCGAGTCTTATCGACTTCGGCTAAAGAAAACTCCAATTGAGATTCAGTGCCATCAGCACCTTCAAACAACAAACCAAACTTCGCATCAGGCGAGTCCAACTCACCACTCAGCAAACCTTGCAACACACCACGAAACTTCTTGCGATCGCCAACGGCAACTCGCAATTTCAAATCCACTTCCATTCCAGAAAAACGCTCGTAATCAGCCGCTGTCTTCACAGGGCGATCTAGACCAGGAGAAGAAATCTCTAGACGCTCAAAGGGAATGTTTTCCACTGGCAGGGTGTAGCTCAGCTGGTGACTTACCTTTTCGCAATCCTGGACATTAATCAAGCGCTCGTAATCCGGGTTTTCAATCGTGACACGCAGCAAACCTCCGGCTTCACGCTCGATATCGACTAGCGTGTACCCTAGGTTTTCTACTTCTGCAGAAATAATCCGCTGATCCTTCACAAATACCCTTCAATCCAAAACGGCAAAAAAAAATGGGCTTTGAAGCCCATATTCTCGAAATTCAGAACAGGCCGACTTACGTTGATCGCAACATCAGTCGGTAACAACTTAAAACAGCAGCGAACTGCTGTAAGACCAAAATTATAGCCGATTTAGAGGAAAACCGATAGAAATCAGAAGCTTTCGCTTGGATTTCGGGGTTTTCTAGGGCCTTTATTGAATGGTTTGCGCCCTTTTGGTGCTCCTCGTTTAGGGCCATTTCCAGGGCTTTGAGGGCTTGCCGTCACAAAAGCAGACTGTCCATGGTGAACTTTCTTACCTTTATTGCGGTTTTGGCCCTGGCCTCCCTGTCCACCACCTTGACCACCCTGACCACCTGCTCCAGGACGACCGCCTTGGGTACGGCCACGGAAAGGGCCACGGCCTTCACTAGAACCACCTCCGCCCGGTTTACCACCGCGAGCTTGATGAGTGAGGGCTCCGTGTCCGCTGGCCTGAGTTAAAGCATCGCGAGAACCCCAATAAGAAACAGAGGTTTGCATTGGATCAGGCTGAAAATCTTCGCCAGCAGCAGGGCGGCGATCGCGACCCTGAGCATTGGGATTGCGGCCCTTGTCTTGTGGCTGAGGCATTTTTAAGCCTGCAAACTTCATCAGGTTATAAATGCCACCAGCCTCAATCTCTTCCCACTTGCCCCGCCTCAAGCGAGGGGGTAATAAGAAAATGCCGTAACGAGTGCGGATTAAGCGGGACACTGTATGACCAACCGCTTCAAACATACGGCGCACCTCGCGGTTACGACCTTCAGTCAAAGCAACGTGATACCAACGGTTTGCGCCTTCCCCACCACCCATCGAAAGACGCAAGAATTTAGCTTGGCCGTCATCTAAGGTTATGCCACTCTTTAATTGAGCCATATTTTCTTGGCTCAGATCGCCCAAAATACGGACAGCGTACTCACGCTCAACACCATAGCGGGGATGCATTAAGCGATTAGCCAGTTCACCCGATGTCGTAAACAACAATAGGCCTTCAGTATTAAAGTCCAAACGCCCTACTGCAATCCAGCGTCCTTGACGTGGTTTTGGTAAGCGATCAAATACGGTTGGACGACCTTCGGGATCCGACTGGCTCACGATTTCACCAGCAGGCTTGTGATACATGATCACGCGTGGTGGCTTAGTCTGAATCTTACGATGAACTGGCTTGCCGTTAATACGCACTTGATCGGTAGGACCAATACGTTGACCTATATGGGCTGGTAAGCCATTTACGGATACGCGTCCTTGAATAATCAAGTCTTCCATATCGCGACGCGATCCCATGCCGACATCAGCCAATACCTTATGTAACTTGACTGTGTCTTCGTCATCAGCTTCGTCATCTAAACCATCCAGGTCTGACCAAACTTCATCACGCAAGCTGAGTGGTAAATCATCAATGTTTGCAAATTGCAAACTGCTCATCTCATCATCGCTAGGCGCATCGGCATCTTCATCATGACGCACGCGTTGTGCACGGCGCTCTGCGCCAGTCTGATGAGAAATCTCATTCTCATTTAGGCCATCTGGATTTTTAACCTCAACTACTTCAGGCGCATCTAATGCGGCATCGAATTCTCCAGAAACCACTGATGCAAACAAAGCTTCGCTCTCTGCCGGATTTGGTGCGAGCTTAGCGGATGCATTATTGCCACCCTCACGCTGCCCACCAGACTCACCGCCCTCACGACGTGGCCGATCTTTATTGAATGGGCGCTTCTTATTGAAGGGATGCTTGCTAGCCCCTGCGCCTTGGCGGCGCGGACGACGCTGACCGCCTTCGCGCCCTTCGCCCTTCGCACCTTCTGCAGGATTAGATGCAGCTTCAGAACCAGGGGAGTTGTCCGATTTAGGATTAATCGGAGATGAATCGTTTTCGTTATGACTTGTCATTAATAATTATTTTTGTTCGTCTGGTTTTTCTTCAGACTCTGGAGAAACTTCTTCTACTTCTTCACTCATCTCTTCGCTGATTTCATCATCAGCAATCTCAGCAACAACTTCTTCGCTAATGGATTCTTCGTTTGTCTGTTGAATAATCGGCTGGCCGTTTTCATCCAACTCAATGACTGTTTCCACAGTAGCGCTCGGATCAAACACCATTACTGCTTGACCCAACTGCTCTGCCGCAGCCATTGGCGCAGCATCTTCTAACATTGGCAAGCTTTGTAAATTGGTCAGGCTTAAATCATCTAAAAATTGCTTGGTAGTGGCATACAAACCGGGGCGACCAACAGTCTCCTTGTGGCCTATCACCTCAACCCAACCGCGATCCTCTAACTGCTTCATCACATTGCTACTGACCGCAACGCCACGAATCTCCTCGATCTCACCACGGGTAACGGGTTGGCGGTAGGCAATAATCGCTAAGGTTTCCATCACCGCACGGGAATACTTTGGCGGCTTTTCTGGAGTTAAACGATCAAGATATTCACGCATCGCTAAGCGGCTTTGAAAACGCCAGCCAGTCGCAATGTGCACCAACTCCATGCCTTTGTCTTCCCAAGCTTTTTGAAGCTCCAAGAGGGCGTCTTCAATTTCGCCGGCGGCAACGTCTTCGGCAAATAAGCGCGTCAGATCAGCAACTGTCAGTGGTTCTTGCGCGCACAAGAGGGCTGTTTCTATTACGCGTTTATTGTGATCATCCATAAAATTCGGGCTATCAGGCAAGGGCCTGATGAGGCTATAAAAATGTATTTCAATAATGGGTTGGTAGTGTTCTGGTGGCGCCATTTAGCTACTACGGGCACTTCATCTCCCAAAACCTTTAAGGGAGAGCAACCCGCGCTGAAACGAAGTCTTTTTCGCTCACCGTTTGGTCATTATAAGGGAGGCTCAATACAATAGCCACATGCAAGAAAATACAGCCCTACCCCCACTTTTATCACCCGAGATTGACGCTAGACGCCGTTTTCTAGGTCTGGGTCTTGGTTTAGGCGCCCTCATTGGGGGCTCAAGCCTGGCTGGGTGTAGCTTAATGAGCAGTCGCAAGCCTATAGTTGGCTTAGCTCTGGGTGCAGGAGCGGCTCGAGGTTTTGCCCACGTCGGCGTCATTAAGGCCTTAGAAGCTCAAGGCATTCGACCCGATCTCGTGGTCGGCAGTAGTGCCGGCAGTGTTATTGCAGCGCTACTTGCCTCTGGAGCGACCGGCAACGATCTGAACCGGCTCGCCTTAAATCTGGATGAAGCCACGATTGCTGACTGGGGACTGCCTTTTGCTGGAAGATTTGGCGGCCTCATAAAAGGGGATGCCCTTCAGAACATGGTCAATCGCGAAGTACAAAATAAATCGATTGAGCAAATGCGTATCCCTCTAGGTATTGTGGCGACTGAGTTGCAGTCGGGCAAAGGCATTTTGTTTCGCTCTGGTAATACAGGTCTAGCAGTACGCGCCTCATGTAGCGTTCCAGGGGTATTCCAGCCGGCAGTCATTAGCGGCAAAGAATATGTTGACGGCGGCTTGGTTGCCCCCGTCCCAGTGAGTTATGCCCGGCAGATGGGTGCAACAATTGTGATTGCGGTCAACATCTCCTCTGAACCAGTGCATCAAGATGCCAGCGGAACCTTTGGCATCATGCAACAAACCATATCCATCATGCAGCGAAGCATTAATCAGTACGAACTCAAGAGCGCTGATATTGTGATCACCCCTCACCTCAAACAAATGAGCAGTGGCGACTTCAAATCCAGAAATGCCGCAATACTCGCTGGAGAAGTAGCCGCTCAAGATCAAATGGCCGCTTTGAAAGAAAAACTTCGAAGCTAGCCCTAGGGCTAACTTCCCAAGAAGGGGTGATTGATTTAGGATTCGGTGCAATTGTTTATGAAATCGATCGCCACCCTCCTTAAATTATCAATTGCACTATCAATCGCAGTTCAAGTGCATTGCGTCCATGCGCAGGCAGGAGGCCAATTTACGGTCGCTGCCAACAATTACCTCAAAAAACGTACCGATGCATTTATGACCATCACGGGTTACTCGCTCACCCCGGATGTCACTACCGGATCACTATCGATCCGAGATAAGGGTGGCGATAACCAAAGCTTGCAAATGATTTCTCTTGGGGGCGGTGACCGCATTAGCGCCAACTTTCCACTCTATCTTGAGGGCACGATTGCCTTCAATCGCTACGACCCAACCTTTACTGATGGCATAGGTAACTCGAGTGTTACGGTTCCCGTTAAATGGACTGGCATTACCGGTACAGGCGGCATCGGCTGGGATTTCCCGCTAACAGAGAACTTACGCATTCGTCCAATCGCCAACATCATGCTCGGCCACGTGGAGAGTGATCTCTCTGTTGCCGGTCGCATCATAGAAAATAAAACTGGGGTGGACTTGCAGTTCTTAAATGGGGGTCGCATGAATGCGTATGGCACTGGCGGCTCATTAATGCTCGATTACGAAGATTACAAACCTGAACGTGAATACGATGCCGAATTGCGTTACACCAATATCGCTATCAACACCTTTGATAGTTCAACTGCTGTTCAAGGCTCCGCAGATTCACAAAGCTTAGGTTTGTGGGCACGGGCTAGATACCCCACTCCACTAACGGTATTGGAAAGACCTTTAAGAGCTGTATTTGAATTAGCTCACACCGAGTTTCTGGGTCAACTGCGTGGCGCCCTTGGATTTGACTCGCTATCCTCAGTGGGCACTGGATTTGAAATAGACAGAAGTGCATCTGACCCCATGTTTAGCAGGGTAAGACTGGTATTTCGTTATCAATTTGGACAGAACGTCCGAGGTACATCTATTGGTCTAGCCGCAAGCTTCTAAGACGCAAAAAATTAGAGGCTACGCGATTTACGTTTGAGTTTATTCACTTCGTTTAACAGCTCTTGACGCTCAGCATCACCCAAGTTATCACTGCCATCTAAACGGCGGGCACCATCAAATCGCTTATCCCAGTAGAGACTACCAAGATCATCTACGCGCACACTAGTGCCCTTCGATGGAGAATGAATAAATTTATTGTCACCAACATAAATGCCGACATGAGAGAAAGTCAAACGCATGGTGTTGAAGAACACCAAGTCGCCAGGCTGCAACTCTTCGCGAGTAATGGGCTTGCCAACACGACTCATTTGAGTAGATTTGCGTGGCAATAAAAATCCCAATTTGTCTTTGAAAACATATCCAACAAAACTACTTCCATCCAGACCGGATTGCGGTAACTCAGCATCCCAGCGATAACGCACACCAATAACCTCCATAGCGCGGTTGATCAACTCATCTGATTTCCCAGTAACCGAATCTGCCAAGCGATCCGATACGCGTGAAAAATACGACTTACCTGTTTGAAACATACTTTGTTTGGGGGTCTCTTTCGAGAGCTCAACAGGGGCCTCTTTTGCGGCATCAGGAGCAGCATCTACCGCGAATACTGGATTCGCAGCGAGTGCGAATACAACCATCAAAGCCATTGGCATTTGCTTGACTAACGTTGGCAGGAGGTCTTTTTGAAAGGACATCGCTCGATTCTAACAAAGAAGGTCTATTTCACCAAGTACTAGCCCAATATCTAACCCATTGTTTTCAATGGAATATTTTCTATTGCGGTGCATAAATGCACCAATGTGGCGCCTTGTCGAGCCTATTGCATGGGGCTTAAGTCAGCTCGGCAGCGGCAAATAGCTCTTTGGTATAGATCTGGCGAGGGTGTTGAATCAGAGTCTCGGTATCCCCAAACTCGACAACCCTTCCAGCCTTTAGGACCATCACCTCATGTGACATCGCCCGAATGACAGCCAAATCATGACTAATCATTAGGTAGGCCAAGTTGTATTTTTTCTGGAGCTCAGTCAGTAAGGCGAGCACTTGTTTTTGAATCGACACATCTAATGCCGAAGTGGGCTCATCTAAAACCAAGATCTGGGGCTTCAGAATTAAAGCGCGGGCAATTGCAATCCGCTGTCGCTGACCACCTGAGAATTCATGGGGATAGCGAGTGAGGGCTGAGCGATCAATACCAACTTCTCGCAAAATATCCAAGACTCGGGACTCGCGCTCCGCTGCAGACAAATTTGGAAAGTGCACATCCAAACCTTCTGAAATAATTTGCATGACATTCATGCGTGGAGAAAGCGAGCCAAAGGGGTCTTGAAAAATCACTTGCAGACTGGAGCGCATAGCCCGGCGCTCTGCGGGCTTGAGCTTTTGCCAATCTTGACCAAGTACATCCACCGCTCCCGTAATCTCTGCTGCAGAATCACCCAACAATCCCAAGACCGCCATTCCTAAAGTAGTCTTACCAGAACCAGACTCACCAATCACACCGATGGTCTGCCCCTGCTTGAGCTCAAAGCCAACCTTACGCAATACTTGATGAGGCGGAGCTTTTTTAAACCAAGCGACAGACTCTGTGCCTGGGTAAGAAACAGATAGACTCTCCGCCTTCAGCAAGACTGGCGCCAAGGGCATTACTGGGGCTAAATCACGGACGGGTGCGCTATTTACTAAAGCTTTGGTATAGGCGTTATCTGGATGTTCAAAGACCTGCTTTGTAGGCCCTACTTCCATGAGGTTGCCTTGATTTAATACAGCCACCCTTTGCGCAAAGTGCTTCACCAAATTGAGATCATGAGTAATCAAGAGAATCGCCATACCGCCATGATCTTTAGATTCCTCTTGCAACTCTTTTAATAAATCCAAAATCTGCAAACGCAGACTAACGTCTAAAGCGGTAGTGGGCTCATCAGCAATTAGCAACCTTGGTTTGCAGGCTAAGGCCATTGCAATCATGGCACGTTGACGTTGCCCACCAGATAATTGATGGGGGTAAGAATGGAAACGTTTATCTGGCTCTGGGATACCAGTCTTCTTGAGTAAATCAATTGCCGCAGACATACAGTCTGCTTTAGAGATTAAGGGCTGATATACCTGTACAGCCTCAACAATTTGATTGCCGATAGTAAATAATGGATTGAGCGCAGTCATCGGCTCCTGAAACACCATCGCAATCTCACGACCGCGAATCTCGCGAATATCTTGTATTGGCAAACCTAATAAATCGACCGATTGATTGTCGGTATTTGTAGCTTTACCGTTCCACAGAATACGGCCCGATGTTTTTGCACCCTCTGGCTCAAGACGGAGTGGCGCTAAAGCAGTGAGTGTTTTGCCTGAGCCAGACTCTCCAACTAACGCAACTCGCTCCCCCACCCCAATCTCGAGATCAAGATGGCTTACGGCAAACCGCTCACGCCGACCGGAGCCGAATGAGATTGAAAAATCGTCATAGCGCAGCAAAGGGGGTATCAATTTACCTGAAGCGTTTGATGAGTTCATGAGCGACCTCCACTCATGGCGCCTGACTTGCGGGAATCAAAAGCATCGCGCAAAGCCTCACCCATAAAGGTAAGTAAAAGTAAGGTAGCCACTAAGACTACAAAGGTCGATAGTGAAATCCACCAAGCATCTAAATTACTTTTACCCTGAGAAAGAAGCTCTCCAAGACTCGGGGTTCCTGGCGGGACGCCGAGACCTAAGAAATCCAAACTCGTGAGCGACAAAATCGCTGCACTCATTCTGAAGGGTAAAAAAGTGATTACTGGGGTCAAGCTATTGGGCAGAATATGACGGCGCATGATTTGCAAATTCGTCAACCCCAACGCTCGGGCTGCGCGAACGTACTCTAAGGCGCGATTGCGAAAAAACTCCGCACGCACATAGTCAGACAAACCCATCCAACCAAATGCTGCCAGCAAAATGATTAAGAGCCAAATACTGGGGTTAAAGATAGAAGCAAAGATGATGAGTAGATACAACTCCGGCATCGCCGACCAAATCTCAATTAAGCGCTGAGAAACAAGGTCAAACTTACCACCAAAGAATCCCATTAAAGAGCCAGTGATGATGCCCACACTCACACCAACAATGGTGAGTGCCAAACCAAACAAAATGGATAAGCGAAATCCATAGATCAAGCGTGACAGCACATCGCGCCCTCGATCATCCGTTCCTAGCCAGTTATCAAAAGATGGTGGAGCAGGGTTGGGAACTTTGGAGAAGTAGTTGAGTGTTTCATAGCTATAGGGGATCGGTGGGTAAATCGCCCAATTGCCATTACTCGTAATGTTGTGACGAATATCAGGATCTAAAAAATCAGTTGGGGTTGCAAAGTCTCCCCCAAATACTCTTTCTGGCTGAGACTTCACAATAGGGAAATAAAACTTACCTTGATAACGCACGATTAATGGCTTGTCATTGGCAATCAGTTCAGCGCACATAGAAAGACCAAACAAAATCATGAAGATCCAAAGACTGGCATAGCCCATGCGACTGTTTTTAAAACGATGCCAGCGACTCATGAGCCACCTCCCGCACCAAACTGAATGCGTGGATCAATATAGACATAGCAAAGATCAGAAATCAGCTTAGTGAATAAGCCAATCAGCGTAAAGAGATAAAGCGTTCCAAAAACAACCGGGTAATCACGGCGCATGACCGACTCGTAGGACAACAAACCTAAACCATCCAAAGAAAAGAGGGTTTCAATCAGGAGTGATCCGGTAAAAAAAGCACCAATAAATGCCGCTGGAAATCCAGTCACCAGGGGAAGGAGTGCATTGCGGAACACATGTTTCCAGAGCACTTGTTTTTCAGTGAGGCCCTTAGCTCTGGCAGTCAATACATACTGCTTGCGAATTTCTTCCAAGAAGGAGTTCTTCGTCAACATGGTGATCACTGCAAAACTACCTAAAACTGAAGCGGTAATCGGTAAAACCAAATGCCATAAATAATCCATCACCTTACCCATCATGCTCAGCTCACTCCAGTTATCTGAAGTCAGCCCGCGCAGTGGAAAGATTTGCAAGAAACTACCACCGCCAAAAATCACAAGGAGCAGCACACCCAATACAAATCCTGGGATAGCATAGCCCACCAAAATCATGGTACTGGTAATTGCATCAAAGCGGGACCCATCTCTGACTGCCTTGGCTATACCCAAAGGTATCGATACCAAGTAGGTCAGAAAGAAAGTCCATAAGCCTATGCTGATAGATACTGGTAATTTAGAAACGACCAACTGCCAAACACTTTGGTGTTGGTAATAGCTCTCACCCAAATCAAATTGCGCAAAACGTTTGAGCATCATGAAATAACGCTCTACAGGCGGCTTATCAAAACCATATAAAGCTTTGACCTCAGCTAAACGCTCAGCATCTACACCTTGACGACCACGATAGTTACTTCCACCACCAGAAGACTCAGCCCCGCTAACTGCAGCATCGCCTTTACCTTTGAGCTCGAGCATTAATTGCTCGACTGGTCCACCTGGTACAAATTGCACCACAGCAAATGTCAAAGTTAAGACGCCCAGCAAAGTCGGGATCATCAAAAGCATGCGTTTGAAAATATAAGACCACATTTGCCCTTGCATTAGCGCGCCCCCTCTTTCCACCAATTGAGCAGAATCCAAGATTCAGCGGTGTAATACAAAGGAGGTTCTGGATAGCGCATCTCTTTACGATACGCGATTCGGTGTGTCGGGTTGTACCACTGCGGAATAACGTAGTAACTATTCCAAAGCACGCGGTCTAAAGCTCTAGTGGCTGCACGCAACTCTTCACGAGTCTGGGCTTTGACAACCGCATCTACCAAGGCATCGACCACTGGAGACTGAATCCCAATCACATTGTCAGAACCCTTTTCTTTTGCAGCCTGGCTACCAAAGCGATCCCATAATTCATTGCCAGGACTTTGTGAGTCAGGGAAACGAATCGTGGTCATATCGAAGTCATACTCATCCATGCGCTTCTGATGCAAAGCAAAATCGCTCGTCCGAATATCGACCTGAATCCCCAGCTTCTCCAGATTACGGACATAGGACGAAATCACCCTTAAGAAAAATGGTCCATCTTCCACCATCTCAAAACGGAAAGGCTCACCCTGCATATTACGTAGGGCACCATCTCGGTATTGCCAACCAGCTTGGGCCAGCAAATCACGCGCCTTCCGCAGATTCTGTCGCAAGCTATCAGGTGGGATAGTTGAAGGTGCTGCAGGCATTGGTCCAAAGACTGCATCAGGCACCCACTGAGGGTATTGCGCCTTCAGGGGTTTGAGTAATTTCAATTCCGCTTCAGTGGGTTTACGAGGACCATCAAAATTGGCGCTGAGATCACTATTTGTAAAGTAACTATTGATACGACTGTATTGCTCAAAGAATAGTTGACGGTTTAGCCACTCAAAGTCGAGCGCATAACCCAAGGCTTGTCGCACACGCGGATCTTGAAAAATCGGTCGGCGCACATTCATGGCAAAACCTTGCATGCCTGCGCCATTGTGATTTAGGAAAGATTTCTTCTCTAGAGTGCCGTCATTAAATCTAGGGCCCACATAACTCTTCGCCCAATTTTTAGCGCGGTATTCGACTAAAGCGTCAAACTCCCCTGCTTTAAAGGCTTCGAGACGTACAGCATCATCGCTATAGAGCTTGTAGTTCACACGATCAAAGTTATAAAACCCGACGCGAACATTCAGCGTCTTGCCGCCTTGATCAGCCCAGTAATTTGGATTACGTTTAAAGATCATAGTCTTACCAGCTTTGTAAGACTCAATGACATAAGGGCCGCTAGCGATAGGCAACTCAAAGGTCAACTTGTCAAAGGGTGTGATGGTGCCATCGGGTTTCTTGCCCCAATTGCGCGAGAACACTGGCAAGGTACCTACCATCACCGGTAATTCAGGATTGCGATTCTTAAAATCAAAACGGATGACGCGATCAGAGACTACAACCGCCTGCTTCACATCGGCATACACCGTTTTGAATTGCGGATTAGCAAGAGAACTCATCAAAGTATCAAAGCTGTGTTTTACGTCACTTGCTAAGATCGCGCTGCCATCTGAAAACTTTGCCTCAGGACGAATCCGAAACACCACAGACATCTTGTCAGGTGCCACTTGGATATCGTCTGCAATCAGGCCATAAGCACTCGAGACCTCATCCGCACTCCCAACCGCCAAGGACTCAAACATTAACTGAGCAATCCCAGGGGCAGTTACCCCGCGCAAGGTAAATGGATTGAACTTATCAAAGCTCGTACGGCGATCCGGGTTCGGCAAAGTTAAGGTGCCGCCCCTTGGCGCATTCGGATTAACGTAGTCAAAATGGCTGAAACCATCGGCATATTTGGGTTTGCCGTACTGAGCTATCCCCTGCGCACCCTGGGCGGAATTGACTGCTACCCCAGCCAGAAGGGCTAAAAGCAGCATAGTGTGGATTTGGCGGATGACAGGGAGCATGGGCATATATGCAACAATTGTAGATAGCAAATCACATTTGAAGCAAAGGACACAATATGGGCTTTCTCGCTGGCAAAAAAATTCTAATTACCGGCCTTCTTTCTAACCGCTCTATTGCCTATGGCATTGCCAAGGCATGTCACCGCGAAGGGGCTGAACTGGCCTTTACCTACGTTGGTGAGCGCTTTAAAGACCGTATTGTCGATTTCGCAAAAGAATTCAATACTGAGCTGATTTTTGACTGCGACGTTGGTAGTGACGAGCAGATTTCGAACCTGTTCAAAGATTTAGCAAAAACTTGGCCTCAGTTTGATGGCTTTGTTCATGCAATTGGCTTTGCACCGCGCGAAGCCATCGCTGGTGACTTTTTAGAGGGCTTATCACGTGAAGGCTTCAAAATTGCCCACGATATTTCTGCCTACAGCTTCCCAGCAATGGCCAAAGAAGCCTTACCAATGCTGCGTGACAAATCATCTTTGTTGACTCTGACCTACCTCGGTAGCCTGCGTAACGTTCCGAACTACAACACTATGGGTCTTGCTAAGGCCTCCCTGGAAGCCTCGGTACGCTATATCGCCGGCTCAGTTGGGCCTAAAGGCATTCGTGCTAACGGCATTTCTGCTGGCCCAATTAAAACTTTGGCTGCTGCTGGCATCAAAGGGTTTGGCAAGATTTTGGACGCAGTTGAACAAACTGCTCCAATGCGTCGCAATGTCACGATTGATGATGTGGGTAACACCGCAGCTTTCTTATTGTCTGATTTAGCAAACGGTATTACCGCTGAAATTATTTATGTTGATAACGGATTTAGCCAAGTTGTTGGCGGAATGGAAGAAGTTTGAGTGTTCCACTACGCGAGGCTCTGAAGTTTTGGGCCAAGCTTGGCTTTATTAGTTTTGGTGGGCCTGCAGGTCAAATTGCCGTCCTTCACCAAGAACTTGTTGAGAAGCGTCGCTGGATTTCTGAGCGGCGCTTTTTACATGCGCTGAACTATTGCATGCTGTTACCGGGGCCAGAAGCTCAGCAGTTGGTAACTTATATCGGCTGGCTCATGCATCGGACTTGGGGTGGTGTCTTAGCTGGAACCCTCTTTGTACTACCCTCTCTATTTATTTTGATTGGCTTGTCCTGGATCTATCTCACTTTTGGCCAGGTACCTTGGATTGCCGCCATCTTTTTTGGCATCAAACCCGCCGTTACTGCCATCGTCCTTCATGCTGCGGTTCGTATTGGTAAGCGCACGATTCACAACCATGCCTTGCGCTGGGTTGCAATCGGATCCTTTTTGGCGATCTTTGTTTTCAACCTAGCGTTTCCAATTATTGTGGTGTGTGCCGCCTTGATTGGTATCTGGGGTGGTAAGCGCCATCCAGAATATTTTCAACAAACCGCTACTCACAATCAAACGCGTGGGACCCATGTAGCCGCAATCATTGACGATCACACTCCAACCCCAGAACACGCCCAATTTTCTAAAAAGAGATTGGTATTGCATAGCTCAGTTGTTTCAATGCTCTGGCTTATTCCGTTTTTTGCCCTAGTGTTGCTTTTTGGCTGGAAAACGCTTTACCCACAACTCGCCTGGTTTTTCACTAAAGCTGCCTTCCTGACTTTTGGCGGTGCTTACGCGGTTCTACCCTACGTCTACCAAGGTGCCGTAGATCAATTCCACTGGCTCAGCGCCGGTCAAATGATGGATGGCTTGGCGCTGGGAGAAACCACTCCAGGCCCGCTCATCATGGTGGTAGCTTTTGTTGGCTACCTGGCTGGCCACATCCAACACTTGATCGGTTACAGCAATCCATTTTGGTTTGGAGTGCTTGGAGCCTGTGTTGCAACCTGGTTTACTTTTTTACCTTCATTTTTCTTAGTGCTGGTCGGCGGCCCTTTGATTGAGTCCACACATGGCAAGTTGAGCTTTACTGCGCCCCTGACCGCAATCTCTGCTGCTGTAGTTGGCGTCATTGCTAACCTTGGATTGTTCTTTGCGTATCACGTCTTTTTTCCGCATGGTCTTGGCGGCTCCATTTCTTGGATTTCGATTGCAATTACCCTGCTTGCAGGTTTAGCGCTCTTTCAGTTTCAAAAAGGGGTGATCAGCGTCTTGACTGGTTCAGCTCTGGCTGGCTTGCTGAGTTATTTACTCACTACTTTATTGACCTAACTCCACCGCTTTTGGAGCTGAAATTGGCATAATGGAAGTTATGCGAATCGAACCTCAAACCATCACCCATCTCCAAGAATGGCTCGGTAAAACCGAGACTCTTCAAGACATCGTTACAGCGGCACCCGTCAAAGCCTTATCGGCAACGCTTGATCGACCTGATCCCCCTCCGAATGACGGAACTTTTCTGCCGGAGCTATGGCATTGGCTTTATTTTTTACCCTGCGCATTGCAATCAGAAATTGGCCCAGACGGCCATCCTAAGCGCGGCGGCTTTTTACCTCCCGTACCATTGCCGCGCCGTATGTGGGCCGGCAGTCGCGTTGAGTGGTTAGCACCTCTTGCGGTCGGAGATGAGATCGAACGTGTCTCTCGAATCGAATCTGTTACGCACAAAGCAGGCCGTACTGGCGACCTCATTTTCGTATTGGTGAAACATGCCATTTCTAATCAAAATGGCTTGGCTCTCATAGAAGAGCATGACATTGTGTATCGCGATGCTCCGGGCCCGGATGATAAGCCCGTTGCACCAAGCCCAGCACCTACTGGCGCCACCTGGTCCAAGACAATTACCCCTGATGATGTTTTGTTATTTCGTTACTCAGCGCTGACATTTAATGGACATCGCATTCATTACGATCGTCAATACGTTACCCAGGTTGAGGGCTACCCCGGCTTAATTGTTCATGGTCCATTAATTGCAACGCTATTAGTTGATCTTGTACGTCAAAGTATTCCGGATTGTAGGTTGAAGAGCTTTGAATTCCGAGCCATTCGCCCTACTTTTGACATCAATATTTTTAAGGTCAGCGCCAAACCCGATCTCGAAAACGATCCTTCTGGAAAAACAATCTCCATTTGGGCCGAAGATCACGAAGGTTGGCTCACCATGCAAGCCACTGCAGTTTTAGCTTAGGAAATTTTTACTCAATGACTACTCCGCATTTATCCAAAGCCCTAGCAACTTTTGCCGCTGAATTAAAAATTAGTGATATTCCTGAAGAGGTGATTGCACGCACTGAGGATTTGCTGGTTGATTGGTTTGGTTCTGCGATTGCTGGTAAAGGTGCAAGACCGGTAGAGACCATTACGCAGTTTGCGCAAAATATGGGTGGCTTTAATGCCGCCAATCCCGGCCCCGCTGAAATCCTCATTAGCCGTAAGAACTCAAGCCCTTTTTTAACCGCCCTTGCAAATGCAGCTGCTTCGCATGTGGCTGAACAAGATGATGTTCACAATGGTTCCGTATTCCATCCTGCTACCGTGGTATTTCCTGCTGCACTAGCAACAGCACAAACAATTGGTGCCTCAGGTGAAGATCTTCTCGTTGCCGCTGTTGTTGGCTATGAAGTTGGTATCCGGGTTGGTGAATTTTTAGGTCGTTCGCACTACAAAACGTTTCACACTACAGGCACTGCGGGCACACTAGCAGCAGCAGCTGCTGTAGGCCATCTCCTTAAACTCAATCCAAGCCAAATGCTGCATGCCTTTGGCTCTGCTGGAACGCAGTCTGCCGGTCTTTGGGAATTCCTACGCGATGCTGCTGACTCCAAGCAACTACATACGGCGCATGCCGCTTCAACCGGCTTAATGTCGGCCTACTTGGCACAATCGGGCTTTACTGGTGCTGAACACATCCTAGAAGGCAAGCAAGGTTTGGCTGCTGGTATGTCCAGTGATGCAGATCCTAGCAAGCTAACCGATCGATTGGGCAGTCGCTGGACTATTGCTGAGACCAGCTTCAAGTATCACGCTTCATGTCGTCATACGCATCCTGCTGCAGATGCTTTGTTGCAAGTGATGTTGTCGCACAGTCTCAAGCCAAGCGATATCACTAAGGTAGAAACCTTGGTTCACCAAGGAGCAATTGATGTTTTGGGTCCGGTAACCGACCCAGCTACCGTGCACCAATCTAAGTTCTCTATGGGAACTGTATTGGCCTTGGTTGCCCACTATCAATTTGCTGGCTTACAGGAATTTGATCAGCATTTTCATGATCAAGAAATTTGTGCATTCCGCGATCGCGTCACCATGCTCTTGGATTCAGAAGTGGATAGCGCCTATCCCCAACGCTGGATCGGTAAAGTGAAGGTGTATTTGCAAAACGGTGCAATCTTGGAAGGTCGAGTTGATGAACCCAAAGGCGATCCTGGCAACACCTTGAGCCGTGCTGAGATTACGGATAAGGCGATGCGTCTTGCTGCATTTAGTGGCGGCGCAACACCAAGTGAAATGAGTTCGGCAATAGAACGCTTGTGGAATATCCGCAAGCAGCCCAAGGTAGGTTTACTGATCTCGTAATTTTCAAATCGTTGTTTTTCTTTTTTGCTTCGCATTTCATAGAGCCTCATACATGAACCCACTTGATACCCCCATTGGCTTTAGTAGCACCTTCTTATTTGTTCCAGGTACTCGCCCTGAGCGTTTTTCGAAAGCGCTAGATAGCGGTGCCGATGGCGTCATCATTGATTTAGAGGATGCAGTAGCCGCGGAAGACAAGGAATCGGCTCGAACAGCGATACGAGCGGCATGGCCTGCATTTACCGCAGAACAAAAAAAGCGTCTGATCATTCGCTCAAATTCTCCAGGCAGTCAGTTTTATGCAGCAGACCTCATCTTGGTCCAAGAATTAGATGCAGCATGCCTACTCATTCCCAAGAGTGAATCCCTTGATCAAATTAATGGTGCAGCCCAAATCCTGCCAAATACAGCCATCATTCCAATGATTGAGACCGCTATTGGCTTGGATCGCTTAAATGAAATCGCAAACTCTGAACAAGTCCTACGTTTGGCCTTAGGCAATATTGATTTACAAGCAGACTTGGGAATGGTGTGTGATGCACAAGAAACCGAGCTACAAACAGCGCGCTTTCAAATTGTGTTGGCATCCCGCTTAGCCCAAATTGCCCCTCCAATTGATGGGGTTACCCCATCCACCGACAATATTGAACGTATCACAGATGATGCTGAACGGGCCAAAAGAATGGGGTTTGGTGGCAAGCTTTGCATTCATCCAAAGCAGGTTTCCCTGGTCAAGGATTCCTTTATGCCTACTGCCGCCGAGGTCTCATGGGCGCATCGCGTCATTGAGGCTGACAAAGCATCCAAAGGTGGCGCAGTCAAGCTAGATGGCCGCATGATTGACCGTCCAGTTGTCTTGCTAGCCCAAAGAACACTCGCTATTGCTGGTAAACCCTAAAGCCGATAGTATTTAAAGGTGGCAAAATTAGCACGCATTACACATTAACGGAGACTTAAATGAAATTAAAGAAAACCCTTTTCGCTGGGATTGCTGCAGTTGTGAGTGCCGGCACTTTATTGGGCAGCAATATTGCATCAGCTCAAAAAGATTGGCCAACAAAATCTATTTCCTTGGTTGTTCCTTTTGCAGCCGGTGGACCAACTGACTCGATCGCACGCTTAATTGCGGTGCCAATGGGTCAAGCTCTTGGTCAAACAGTGGTTGTTGAAAACGTACCTGGCGCTGGCGGCACGATTGCCTCCACCAAGGTTGCTCGCGCTGCCCCAGACGGCTACACCATCTACATTCACCACATGGGTATGGCTACAGCAAATGCGTTGTACGACAAGCTCCCCTACGATCCAATGGCGAGCTTTGAGTACATCGGCCAAGTTGCTGACGTACCAATGGTATTGCTCGGTAAAAAGGATTTGCCAGCAAATAACTTTAAAGAGCTAGAAGCCTACATCAAGGCTAACGGCTCAAAAGTAACAATGGCTAATGCTGGTCCTGGCGCAGTATCACAACTATGCGGCCTGTTGTTCCAAAGTCGTCTGGGCGTTAAGCTGACCAACATTCCTTACAAAGGAACTGGTCCTGCTTTGACAGACCTTTTAGGTGGTCAGGTTGATCTCTTGTGCGACCAAACTACACAAACCATTCCTTACATCAAGGATGGCCGTGTAAAAGCATTTGGCACAACTACTATGAAGCGTTTGCCTGCAATTCCTAACGTTCCAACTTTGAACGAACAAGGCCTCAAAGGTTTTGAAGTTAAAGTTTGGCATGGCGTATACACTCCAAAAGGCGTTCCACAGCCAATCTTGGACAAAATCAATGCTGCCCTAAAGAAAGCATTGAATACACCTGATGTGAAGAAGCGCTTAGAAGATGCCAACATTGATATCGTGCCAGCAGAGAAGGTTTCTGCAAAAGGCCTCAAAGATCATCTTGAGAAAGAAATCAACGTCTGGGGTCCAGTTATTCGTAAAGCCAATATTCCAGATTAATTCTTGGAATAGCGGTCAACAAAAAAGCCAGCGATCTGCTGGCTTTTTTGTTACCTAAAATTCACTGGGCAAATAACTTAGGAATCATCAACCCGCTCTGAAGAGGTAGCCCGACTGCGCCTTTTCACGACGCTTGAGGTAAATTGCATTCAGGATGGCTAGCAGCGCCCAAATCGCCAAGAATGGATCGAGTAGATAGTCCCAGAGATTTGTAGATTCGTGCCAATGGGCCGCCCAAGCCATAATCGCAAAAGAAATAATCCAGACACCCTTCATCCAGCCAGCAAGGCCGCAGCCAATAGCAAAGAGAATAACGGCAACCAAAAGTGCAATAGAGCCATAGCCCCACGCGTAGGGATCCACCATCCCAAACCCAAGAGCCAAGGGATAAAACGCTATCGCAATCACCGCCAATGGCACCTTAAATCCAAGTGGCGTCTTTTTTGCAGTAGGCAATATGGATCCCCACAATAAGAGCATAGTGACAACACTGAGTTCACCAGTAACACCGCGCACATACCCAGATAAAGGTAATTCAAGCGACATTCCTAGGGGCCAGAAGAATAGATTGCCCAATAACAAAACTGCAACTAGGCGAATGGCAAACGGGATCTCTATTGAGGATACTTTTTGCAGAAGAATAATCAGCACTACCGCACAAGTCAGCGACATTTCAAACAAGGCAATGATTTGCAAATATGGAGTCATCATTGCACTTCCTTTTCTTTGAGATTGCTTGAGGCATGCTTAAACCAGTTTGCCGGAAAATAAACATGCTTAATCTTTTGCCTATTCCAGGTATAGACAAGATGAGCATCTTCGCCATTGGCAGAGATTAAATACGGGTAAGAGAATTCTCGATGCTGATTGTTTACCAAAGACTCATCATCCTCAATAAGCTGTACCACCTGCCATTGGGAGGAATTTGATTCACGCATTACCATCACCAGGCGATAGCGCCCTGCCTCAATATTATTGAGCACCATCAATCTAGCGCCGCTGGCTAGAGTAAGTGCCGCAACAGCAGAATTGGGATTGGGAATCTCGAGATCTTTTGTTACCACCCAGGACTGCCCAGCATCCTTAGTTTCACTTACCGGAATTTGCTTGGCTTGAGAACTTGACCGAGTTTGGCGGAAAAAAGCACTTGCCTCTTGCGGACCATCCGCAAAGAGTACAGGCTGAATCGCACCCCTACCTGAGCTCATACGTCGTTTATCAATCACTTGACTCGCTTCGATTCTGAGGAACTCACCAAAGCGACCAATCCATTCGTGATATGCCGGCAGGCCAAGACGCCCATCTGTAAATGAAACTGCTGGAGACTTTACTAAGGTGCTGAGATTAATCAATGGTGAGCTAATGAGTCGCTGAGGTCGATCCCAAGTTAAACCTTCATCATCTGAAATCATTGAAGAGATTGAGCTGCCTGCCCAGCCCCCTATAGATACAGTCACAAAAAATAACTGCATGCGACCATCAGCCATTCTTGCGGGAACAGGGTTGCCTAATTTAGCAATGTAGCGGGACAAACCTTTCTCGGCACTGACGCGATCCATTACAACAGTTGGTGAACCCCACCTAGATGCCCGCGGATCAAAGACCGCTGTATTGATTACTACATCTGGCGCACCTTCTCGACTCCCTGCAAACCAGAACGCCCTCACTGCGCCATCCTTAAGCGCGATTAGGGAGGCGGCGTGTACTGAAGGCGCCCCGGTATCCGGCAACCAATCGGCCCGCAGACTTGGCTGAGTAGGTTTTACTAGCCCAGTATTTTTAAGATTTTTTACCGGCTTGCTGATTTCAGTCGATTCCGGTGCATCATCTGGTTGATTCGTATTGCCAACTAAAGAGTCACTTGCGAACGGCGCCCAAGTTGGACGACTATCAATGTGCAGATAACCCAGCACTGAAGCAAGCAATAAAAAACAAAAAGCAATAACACGGCTCATCGACAAGCATCCTTACCCATTAATGGCAACGCAATCGTTGCTGGCGTAGAAATTAAATATTCATTCACAAATAGGTACTCTCCGATGTGGCCTCTGAGCATTGCTTGAATTTCAGCCTCAGAATGACGGGCTCGCATTTCCATACGTTTACCCACGATCTTGCAAGATTCGCAAAGAACAGGATCAACACCTATTGCTGACTGCGCCGCAAGCAACGGGTAAGCGCTGCTTAGTAAATCAATTTGGCCAGCATCCTTCGCTAAGTAGCCATGCAATATCGCACCCGGTAATAAGAGTCGATACTCCTCATCCTTGGCCCGATAGTCACAAGGCACCCAAACATCTTTTCCAGCAACATCCTGAATGGTAGATTGCGAATATCGACCCAAAGAGCCCTCTAAGGGAGACAGGCTACTAGTAAGCGCGCAGTAGCAAAGAAAACATCCAGCCAAAGCGATTGCTTTACTCCGCTCTCGATTAAATATACCGAGCAGTATTAAGGCAATTGAAGCTCCCATGAAACCCCAGTGCCAAGGAGAATAGCTCCAAATGCCAGGCTGACCCAAGAAATTCGATAACTGTAAGTTGCCACCAAGCCAAGACAGCGCAGAAAGCAAGATCAACTGCAATGACATTGCAATCCGAAATCCCCATAAAGGCAATCGATCCCAATACATCGCAATTAAAGCGGCAAATGCCGGCATCACCGGCAGCAGGTATCGACCAGAGCGCTGACTTGGCAAGCTAAACACAATAAAAAATGCTAAAGCCAGGAGTAGCAATAAGCTCTCTTCAAGCGAAATAAAACGACGCTCTCTCCAACATTGAAGCAAAGCAGAAATCAAAACAAAAGTGAATAATCCAGCATTGGCAAGTGTCGTTAAAGCCAGCATCCAAATGCTATCGCCACCACGCACTAAATCCGCAAGATAGTTAGAGCTACGAGCCTCGAACTTGCCAGCATTCTCACCTAGAACAAATTCTTTCCAAACCGCCTCCGGAAATGGGTCGAGCACAAACCAGAGGGCAAACACACCTAGAGCCAATGTGGCAATCAAAATCACTTTATACAAGTCTTGCAATAAGACTTTAGGCAGACTCCACTCACGCCAGCGCCAGTAAAACAAGCTCAAAGCAAATGCGGCAGGAACAATATATGCAAAAGACTTTGACAGTAATGCCATACCAAAAGAGGCGCCAGCTAACACCGGAAACAAAAGCTTGGATTCAAAGGCAGCTCTACCCCAATACAGCAAGGCAAAGAATGGCAAGCTCAGCCAAAATACTTCAGGAGGATCAGTCAAAAATGGCCGACCATAACGATAGGTCGCAAAAAAGGAAAGCCACACCAATCCCGCCAGCAATCCAATCTGCTTTTTACCGCTAAAACGGGCCACGGCAAGAAATAAGAAAAATGCCGTTAAGCCTGTATAAAAGACACTGGGCCAACGTAGCGCCAAGAGCGTCCAATCCTGCCCCCAACCTGTGCTAGCAATTCCCTCCCAAAACACTAAAGGTGGTTTAGTGTTTTTTATACCGTCCATCTCAGACTGCAGGGGTAACCAAGCCCCAGTATCTGCAGTCATTCTCACGATGTGCATGTAGGGATACTCATCACCATTCTTAGGAGCAAAGCGGCTATCTAAACCATACAAATAGGTGAATACACCTAGAAGTAGGATGAAAAATATGTTTCGATAGGTAAAAGAGCCTCGCATATCGATAGTTTATAGGTCTTAAGACCAATCACTCAAAACTATTGAGACTCTGACCCTCGTTTTTTGCTCTAAGCTTATTGAAAATCCGTCTAAGTAAAACCACCAAGTGCACCGCGATCTGATTAAGATAGGATCTATTAGCATCATCCTTAGAACAGCTGTATGTATGACGGAGACTATTCCTATGCGAGTGAAGTATCTAAAACC
The DNA here is from genome assembly GCA_000342265.1 of beta proteobacterium CB. Classification (NCBI taxonomy): domain Bacteria; kingdom Pseudomonadati; phylum Pseudomonadota; class Betaproteobacteria; species beta proteobacterium CB. The sequence continues at coordinate 558,444 of CP004348.1, read as the reverse complement.
TATTTTGGTGGCCGGCACCCTAATTGGCCTGAGCCAGTGGAGCGGGCTAAGCCTTGCACAAACGGCCGACCAACTCTATAAGCGTGGCCTAGCTGCAACCTGCGCCAATTGTCACGGCACTGATGGCAAAGGCGTAGTTGATGGTGGTATGCCACTCATCAATAATCTCACCAGCCAAGAGATGCTCGCCAAACTCAAAGCTTATAAGAGTGGCGCACTAGAAGGCACGATCATGCCTCAACTAGCAAAAGGCTATACCGATGAACAACTCACTACTATTGCCAATCAACTTGGCAAAAAACAATAAGGAGGCGCCATGGATCGTCGACATTTTATAGGTCAGAGCGCTGCAGCAGTAGGTCTACTTGCAGGACTATCTAGCCAAACAAAAGCAGCCACTTTACAAAAAGCGGAAATCTTAGTCATAGGTGGTGGCTATGGTGGCGCGACTGCCGCCAAGTATTTACGATTGTTCTCAAACAATACCGCTCGAGTAACTCTCATTGAGCCTAATACCTCTTTTATTTCTTGCCCAATGTCCAATTTGGTTATCGGTGGCTCAAGAAATTTAGCTGAAATTACCTCTCCTTACGACACGCTGAGCAAGCGTCATGGCATCAAAATTATTCAAGATAGCGTCAGCAGCATTGATCCAGATAAGAAAACTGTGACCCTCGCCTCAGGAAAAACTTTGCGCTACGACAAAGCCGTTGTATCCCCTGGTGTGTCACTCAATTTCAAAAGCATCGAAGGTCTTGCGCAAGCTAACAAAGATGGCGTAACACTTCAAGCCTGGAAAGCTGGACCAGAAACTGTTGCTCTGCATAAGCAGATTGCTGCTATGCGCGAAGGCGGCACTTTTGCAATCACGATTCCGGAAGCCCCTTATCGTTGCCCTCCAGGGCCTTATGAGCGCGCCTGCCAGGTAGCCAACTACCTAAAGCAGCACAACCCGAAAGGTAAGGTAGTGATTTTGGATGCTAATCAAGATGTCACCTCCAAAGGAGCCTTGTTTAAGAAGGTTTGGGCTGAACAGTATGCTGGAATCATTGAGTACCGACCCAAGAGCAATGTTGTGGGCGTAGATGCAAAAACCAAAACACTCAAACTCGAAGTTGAAGATGATGTGAAGGCTGATGTATTAAATGTCCTGCCGCAAATGGCCGCTGGGGAAATTGCCATTAAATCTGGATTGGCCAATTCAAATGGTCGCTGGGTAAACGTGAACTTCCTCAACTTTGAGTCAACCACTCGAAAAGATATTCACGTCTTAGGCGATGCCATTCAGATTGCACCATTAATGCCAAAGTCTGGTCATATGGCTAACCAACATGCCAAAGTAGCTGCAGCAGCTATCGTTGCAGAATTGAGCAGCTGGGAAGTTAACCCAACACCAGTTCTGACCAACACTTGCTATAGCTTTGTGAATGATCGGGAAGTAGTTCACGTAGCAAGCGTTCACCAATACAATGCTGCCGAGAAAACCTTCAAGACTGTTCCAGGGTCAGGTGGCCTATCACCTGCACCATCTACTCTTGAGGGTGTTTATGCTTGGGGTTGGGCGCACAATATCTGGGCTGATAGCTTGGGTTAAAGCGTGTTGATGCTTATTAAAAAAGAGGCCTCGGCCTCTTTTTTAATGTCTAGAGAGATTTACCCATCTCAATGATTCGCTTGCGTCTTCGCTTGCTAATAAATAAGAAGATAATCGCCACCACTGGAGCAGCAATTGCGGCAACAATTTCTGGGTGAATAGCAAAGCCAGCCTCTTTGCCGCCCTTCGCAACATAGGCCAATAAACTCACTGCGTAGTAAGTTAGGACCAGGACCGAGAGGCTCTCTACGGTTTCTTGCAATCGCAATTGCAAACGCGCTCGCTGATCCATGCTAGCGAGTAATTTTTGCGTTTGCTCCTCATTTACAAACTCAATACGCGTCCTCAAGGTTTGAGTTGTTCTTGAGATGCGGTCAGAGAGCTCTTTTAATCTTCGTTGCGTCCAGATGCAGGTACCCATCGCAGGCTGAAAACGTCGATCCATAAACTCAGAGAGAGACTGTACCCCAGCAATCGGAGATTCCGCTAGCTCATATAAGTTCTTACTGAGTAATTGGCTGTAGGCCTCAGAAGCAGTGAAACGTAATCCATATCCCGAGATCCACTGCTCAGCCCTTGATGCCAAGTGAGATAGTTCGCCTAAAAACTGTCCATCTTTTTCAGTATGTACACCGGGCTCAGTTTGTAACTGAGAGATGTTTTTAGATAAGTCCGCCAATTCTGACTCCGCACTTCTCAATGGCATTGAAAGACTCTTAGCTACCGGGAAAGCGATCATGGCTGCCATACGATAGGTCTCTGCTTCAGCGATGGCTCGTGCTACGCGGCCAGCCTGGCGCGAACCTAAAATATTGTGTGGAATAAAGTAAGAGATGAAGCCATCATCATCTAAACGCAAATCGGTCCACAACTGAGCCTGCTTGCTAGATAGGATATAACTCCCCAGCACGGTATTGCCACTAAAAATATCGGATACTTCTTGAGCCTCTGTAAAAAGTGGGCGATGCTCAAATGTAAGATCTAATGCGGAAATTCTTTCGCCGCCTGCCTCAACAATTGTGGGGCACCCTAAGCCTCGAAACAATGCTTCCAAGCCCTTCTCAAGAACCAGGCGAGACTCCAAGAGTGGGCCAGTAATTTTGACAGGGTTATGCATGATTGCCGCGATAGTTGCAAACTCACCGTGCAACTCCCACTTAATCAGCACCCTCTCTGGCTCGGGCGCCAAGGTGAGCATCTTAAAAGAATGGTCCTGCTCATGATCATTGGAAATGCCCAATGCAGCGCTTAGCTTTTGAATCCACTCAATTTGAGTCTGACGAGAATTAGCATCCAGCAAAAAAGATTGTGACAACACCCTTTCATTGGGCCAAAGTGCAATTGGGGGACGCGCATGCACTTCTTCGTGCAACTGCTTGCGAGCGGGGTGATCGTAGGGTTTCATAAGAATGACGTATTAATGAGTATTAACAAACTATACGCCACCAGCATCTTCTTGGAACTGATAAGGATGAACGCCGCGATTCAAACAGTTACGGACATAGTCAATGCTAGTGCGCAAGGCATAGTAGTCGCTAGCCATACTCTTTGAAACCTTTAACTGCAGAGCTTGATACTCCAGAAGATCCAGTTTCTTGAGGTACTCATCTTTTTTCTCTGGATCGAAGTTAGTCGTTAACTCTTGCTCATAGGTTTTGAGAACACCATAGAGCTGGTTGATCTTTCGACGCATGCGCTTATTGCGATATCCCGGCAAGGTCAGTAGGACTGGATAAGCCAAAGCGCAGAATGGTAACAATACAAATATCAAGCGATTCACTAACTCAGCTAACCAAAATGGCAAATACGTCATTAATAATGGGGAGCCATTTTTTTCATAATGCAAAGCCACAGGGCTTTCAGGCAGACCAGTATGTTTGAAAGATGGAAATTCACCATGCTCGGAAAAGAAGCTAGACTTTCCGTTAATCTCGCGCGCTGCCTCTAAAAATAAGAATTGGAGCGCTGGATGCATTCTGTCATCAATAAATAAATTTGTAGTTGAGGCCATTAACTTAATATCCCTGGCGGGAAAGTTACGTATCAAGCTAAAGCTGCCAGTTGGAACATTCAGAATTTGCATGTACGGCAACAACCGGGAATAAGCCTCTGCTCTAGGGAATGCAGATAAGTGCAAATTTGGGTCTGCTAGCAAGGCCTGCACGTTGGGAGCCTCATAGGAATCAACTATAAAAGCAGCATCGATCTCACCTTTCCTTAAAGCCTCCACGGATTTTGTTCCGGAGAGATAAAGAAAATGAGCGCCCACGTCAAATCCATTGGCCTTCAATATTTGCATTGCTTGTGCGTAAGTTCCGCTCCCCTTCTCACCAACAGACATTCGGGAATTGAGGAAATAGCGCGATCTAAGCTTAATTTCCTCGTAATCCGTCTCCCTTACCTCGGCACCACGATAAAACAACCAAATGGGGTCATAGGAAATTGTGCCGAGGGATTGAACGCCCTTCACGGAATGGGGGTCAAAAGCGCCCGCCTGAACAAATGCGGCCTGCACGGGATCTTTACGATCGGCCAAACGCGTCATGTTGTCTTCCGCGCCCTTGGTCGGAAGTAGCTCTAGCGTAATACCTTTCTTCTCGAAAAAAGCTGCATACTTTTTTCCCAGGATGTCATAAGATCCGCCAGGCTGGCCGGTTGCCATCACTACATGCCTCGGTGGTGGTGGATCAGCGTACCACCACACCCCTACCAATCCAATCAATAAGATCAACAATAACGGCCAAGCCTCCCTGAAAAACTGGGCAAAGTCAGCCCACTTTTCCTGAGCAGCCTCATAGATACCCAGGTAGGTTTCTTTAATGTCTTGTTTGATACTTCCCATGGAAGGCCAATCAGCAAATATGTCAAAAGCTAATGATAATGTGCTTACTCCCTCCAGAAAAGATCTACACCATGCTTACCATTCGAAAATCTCAAGAACGCGGCTATGCTGACCATGGATGGCTGAAAAGCTTTCACTCCTTCTCTTTTGCCGGTTATTACGACCCCCAATTTATGGGATGGGGTAATTTAAGGGTAATCAACGAGGATCGAGTTGCTGCAGGCATGGGCTTTGGTAAGCACAGCCACCGCAATATGGAAATCATCAGCTATGTTTTATCTGGTGAACTGGCTCACGAGGACAGCATGGGGAATGTCAAAGGTATCCCACCTGGCGATATTCAACGCATGAGTGCTGGTTCTGGCGTTACCCATAGTGAGTTCAATCACGCCAAGGATCAAAGCACCCATTTTCTGCAGATTTGGATTGAACCTAATGTTACCGAGATCGCCCCAAGCTATGAGCAAAAATCCATTCCTCTCGAAGAGAAACAAGGGAAGCTATGTTTGATTGCTTCGCCAGATGGTGGAGGCAATGCCGTCAAAATTCATGCAGATGCCAGAATGTATGTAGGCCTTTTCAACGATGCACAGTCCCAGCAATTCGATCTCGATCCAAAACGCAAAGCTTATGCTCACCTCGTAAGAGGCTCTCTGGATATCAACGGCATACAGCTATCCGGTGGGGATGCCTTATTTATTGAAGGCGAAGACAAGCTAACTATTAGCAATGGTAAGGACGCTGAAGTGTTGGTCTTTGATCTTTATCAACAATAAAAATGGGGTGTCAACCTACGTTAACACCCCATGATTGAGTTAAGCAGCGTTTAATCTAGCTTAATTTTTGCCTTTTCAATAACCACTTTCCATCTAGCGATATCAGAGTTGTACAAGTCAGAAAATTGCTGAGTATTCATAGGTGCAATTTGTACGCCCGCTTTTACAAAACGTTCTTTCATTTCTGGAGTATCTAGAATTTTCAGAATCGCCGCACTAAGGGTGCTGATAATTGCAGGGGGTGTACCTGCAGGCACAAACATTCCTTGCCACAAAGCCATTTCATAACCTTTTACACCAGCCTCTTGCATTGTCACTAAATCAGGGACTCCGCTAAATCGATTCTTACTAGTAACAGCGAGTGCATTTACTTTGTCACCCTTGTACAAAGGGAGTCCAACAGGCATGCCGGCAAAGTAAAAATCAATTTGACCCCCTACTAGATCAGTTGCGGCTGGTGATCCACCCTTGTATGGGATATGAATTGCTTGGGTGCCAGTAGTTGCCAAGAATAGCTCTCCAGCCATATGGTCGGAGTTACCAATGCCAGAAGAGCCAAAGCTCATTTTTCCAGGATCGGCACGGAGCATGGCAATTAACTCTGCTACATTTTTAGCCTTTGAATTGTTGTTCACAATCAAGATATGTGGAGTGGCAGCTACGCCGACAACCGGTAGCAAATCTTTTTGGCCATTAAAGGGCAACCTTGGGTTCGCAGCCACATTAATTGCTAAACCATTTTGCGCAAACAGAACGGTGTAGCCATCAGGAGTGCTTTTAGCTACCGCATCGGCTGCTAAGCTACCTGCAGCCCCACCTCTATTTTCAACAATAACCGACTGCTTTAAGGCAATACTGAGCTCATTCGCCACCATTCTTCCAACGATATCCGTTGAACTTCCTGGCGCATACCCAACCAACATCTTGATTGGCTTATCTGGATAGGCTGCAAATGCTGTTCCTAAAACTAGTGGTAATACTAAAGAACCTAAAACTATTTTTTTAATTGATTTTTTAATCATTTTTGTCTCCTTCGGTAAGTTATAAATCTAATGCTGCAATTCCACACTCCTTGGCACAGTTATTCAAAGACTCTTGTAATTCAGTTGATATCGGGATGCCATTCTGAAGTCGCTCTGCCATCACCCTAGCGGCACCATCTCCAGGCACTCGAATCTGGTTAACACCCGGTAATTTAGAGGAGGCCTTCAAATCATCAACCAATGCAATCACTCGGGCAGTAAATAATTCCTTGTCCCCAAAGGCGCTTGGATCAACCGCAATAATTGTTTGGCCTGTATTAGTAATGAGATCGTGATGGGCATTGAAATCAATCGTATCTTTCCCAACAGCTGCGTTGTTTAAGGCTCCAGCAAGCAAGCCAATCATCACTGCAAGTCCATACCCCTTGTATCCACCAATTGGCAGCAGAGAACCTTCGCTAGATTTTTTTGGATCCGTAATTGGCTGACCATTCTTGTCAATCATCCAAGTATCTGGAATGGGCTCGCCCTTTTGAGCAGCAAGTTTTACCTTGCCGTAAGCGGCTACCGTAGTGGCAATATCCAGCAAAACGATCGGCTTATCACCTGATGGCACAGCAATGGCAATGGGGTTGGTTGATAACAACAAATCGATGCCGCCCCATGGCGCCATATGGTTAGCATTACCAACCGCCATATAAATGCCAATGTAACCTTGCTCAGCTAACTTTCTTACATATACGGATGCTGCTCCAGAATGATTTCCGTAATGACTACCGACCCAGCAAACGCTGTGTTGCTTCACTTTTTCTATTGCGATATCGACCGCTTTATTCATTACCAAATGACCCAAGGCGTTATCGCCATTGATCAATGCAGTTGCACCCTGCTCACGCTCAATATGAATGTTAGGCGCGAGGTTGATGCCACCCGCACGAATTCTTTTAATGTAAGCGGGCAGCCTGAAAATTCCATGTCCATCAGCGCCGACGAGATCTGATTTCACCATCAGTTGCGCAACAACTTGAGCATCCGCTAAGGGCACTTGATTGGCATGTAATGCTTGGGCAATAAATGCCTCAGCTTTAGCGATAGATAAGTGTTTCATATTGATTCTTGTAATTTAATTTCCAGCATCACTCTTAAATTCCATCTTATAAGTGTACTTATTGTGTGGGTGGTAGGTAAAAGTGACCTCAAAAAGCTTGTCCTGATTGTCAAAGTAACGACGAACAATAACCAAGCATGGATCACCTACCTTCAACTCAAGCTTCTTTGCAATATTGGCAGACACACCCACAGCGTACACATCCACCTCGGCCCGATCAATTCGAGTGCCATACTTTTTCTCGATTTGCTCGAACACCATGACCTGACTATGTTCAGGATCCGAAGTTAAAGATGCAAATTGGGGAAGGATGTAGATATCGGTCCATGCAATGACTTCCTCAGAGTCCTGTTGCTTACGGATACCTCCAATGTGATACCAAGAAGAGCCTACTGCGCCACCAATCATCTCGCTCAGCGGTTTATCCAGCTCAATAAAATCTTCAACAATATTTTGTCGATAGGTATTTCTCGGATAACTCAAAATATCAATCGGTGAGTTAAAGCTTTGCGTAAACCTTCTCACCTTTCGCCTTGAGATCACCTGAGTTGGTGCCCCTTGACGACGCAATACAAGTCCATCCCTCTCTAGGGTTTGAAGAGCATGTCTTAATGTATGGCGGCTTGCTTCGAAGCTTTTACAGAGCGCCGCCTCCGATGGTAAATGAGACCCTACCGCCCAATCACCCTCGTAAATCCGCTGAGTCAGCGCATTTGCCAAGACCTTATAAAGCGGTAGAGACTCTTTCAATTTAGGAGAGACCAAACATCTTCTTGCCAGCTACTGGCAAATGTGCCTTCAAGATGTCGCCAGAGAGAGATTCGGTAATGTACAAATCTTTACCATCCTCCCCACCAAAGCACATGTTTGCTAAGTGATGATGGTGTGGGTTATCCGAGTAAATCAAATGCGTCGGAAGCATATTGCTATCAAACCTCCAGATACCAATACCTAAGTGACATACCAGCAATCCATTCTCAGAATCCATCTCAATACCATCTGGCCCAGCAACACCACCAGTTAATTGAATGGCTACACCGGTTTTAGAAACAGAGCCGTCTGCCATAAGGGGCAAGCGCCAAATTTGTTGCGATCTTGTGGCGGCAACGAATACATGTTTTTCTTGCGTATTCAAGGTAATGCCATTGGGGCTTGGTACGTTTATAGCCAAACGATCTAACTGGCCATTGGCTCGCAATCTAAATACCCTACCAGTTGGATCGGCAATGCCCGTTTGACCTTGATCGGTAAAGTAAAGGTCACCGTTGGAGGCAAAATGCAAATCATTCAAGCCTTTGAAGTTTTCGCTATACATGGAACCTAAGATCGTTTCGACCTTACCGGTCTTCGGATCAAGAGCCAATAAGCCCAGCTTGTAATCGCAGATAAACGCGCGACCATCTTTATGGAACTTCAAGCCATTGGGCCAGCCATCAAATTGAGTGACCAAATCCCAGTCACCCTTGGGCGTGATTCTAAAAACCCGACCGAAAGGGATATCCAAAAACCACAAGTTACCTTCACGATCAAATGAAGGGCCCTCTAAAAAGCACTCTACTTCAGCGTTTTGACGATTGGGATCCGACCAGGCGGTACGGGATTTTTTCCTGAACTTAGCAGGCATCGACATAAAAACTTCTGCCTTAATTTTTTCTACGGGCTGAAATGGGTTATGCATCGTCATAGCGGAAAAACCTTCTATAGTTATACGGATAAGTTAAATTTAGTACTGAATCATTAAAACATAATTAATGATAATCTAGAGTACTTACAAGAAAAAATACACTTGCAGGCTTCCTCAAACTTAACCGCATAAGATAAAAATATGAGTCAATATGTAGCCGTAATCGGCACTGGAACCATGGCCGCAGGAATTGCAGCAGGATTTATCTCTCACAGCATTCCCGTTGCAATATTGGGAAGAAGCAAAGAGAAGTCTGGCGACTGCCTAAAAAAAGCGATTCAACTAGCAGTCAAGATTGGTCTACACGGCGAGAATGCTTCACTTGATATGACCTCTATCGAGGCAGCTCAAGTAAGCACTACTATGGAAAGTTGGGAAGCGTGGGATGAGTGCTTCTGGATCATTGAAACTGTTGCCGAGAACCTGGAATTAAAGAAGCAAATTTTTGCTTATCTTGATGGCAAAGTGCCAGCGCATATACCCATCGGCAGTAATAGCTCAGGCTTCCCAATCACCAAAATCTCTGCCGATCTGAAAAGTGCGAACCGAATGATGGGAGCGCACTACTTTATGCCAGCAGAGGTAGTGCCTTTAGTAGAGATTGTGATGGGAGAAAAAACAGAGTCGGCTTTTGCAGAAAAGGTATGTCAAATCTATAAAGATATCGATAAAAAACCAGTGTTGGTTAAAAAAGATATTCCTGGATTTTTGGCGAATCGTATTCAACATGCGTTGATGAGGGAGGCGCTTTCCCTTGTGCAAGAGGGGATTGCAAGTCCGGAAGATATTGATGATGCTGTGCGCTACAGCTTTGGTTTTCGTTATGCAGCCGTTGGGCCAATGACTCAAAAAGAGATCTCTGGCTGGGACGGAATGGCTAATGCGGCAAAAGAAATCTACCCATCCCTTTCCAATATCACCACCCTACCGCCAAAAGTAGTGCAGCTGATGAAGGATGGCAAGACTGGTATGAAAGCTGGTGAAGGCTTCAGAAAATGGACGCCGGAAGAAATTCAACAGACCTCAATTTCGTATTCAAAAAGGTTGAAAGCAGCCTTTGATGTACTGAACATGGACTAATAAATAAAAACCTATTTACTGAAAGCATCGCATGATTGAGACATCTGAGAAAAAATTAGCCGGGCCAATTATTCGCCTACACCCTAATGACAACATTGTTGTTGCTCGCATAGACGTTGGTATTGGTGAAGCTGTACCTAGTGAGAACTTCACAAGCCGAAGCCAGGTTCCTGCAGGCTACAAAATTGCCGCAAAGAAAATTCTTAAGGGCGAGCCAATCCTGAAGTACAACGTGACCGTAGGATTTGCCAATACCGATATTGAGCCCGGCATGATGGTTCATAGCCACAACACCGAGTTTCGTGAATTCGATCGCGACTACGCTTATGCCAGTGAGTACAAGCCCACTACCCTGCTACCGGAATCAGAGCGTGCCACCTTTCAAGGTTATGTGCGCGCTAATGGAAAAGTTGGCACACGGAATTTCATTGGGATTCTATCTACCGTCAACTGCTCTGCAACTGTTGTCAATAAAATTGCAGAATGGTTTACACCGGAACGTTTAAAAGATTTTCCAAATATTGACGGCGTTGTTGCTTTTAGTCATGGTATTGGTTGCGGCATGGAGATGAGTGGCGAACCTATGCAACTTCTGCGCAGAACCATGGCAGGCTATGCGCAGCATCCTAACTTGGCTGCGGCCCTGATCATTGGATTAGGTTGCGAACGCAATCAGCTCAAAGGATTAATGGAGCAAGAATCTCTGCAAGAAAACTCTACTTTGCACACTTTCATCATGCAAGAGACCGGTGGCACACGCAAAACAATTGAAGCTGGAATTGAGGCTGTGAAGGCGCTCTTGCCAGAGGCCAATAAAGCGAAACGGCAGACTGTTTCTGCAAGCCACCTATGTGTTGGCTTGCAATGTGGTGGCTCCGACGGATTCTCCTCCATCACCGCAAACCCAGCCTTAGGCGCTGCAATTGATATTTTGTCGCGCCATGGCGGTACTGGAATTCTCTCGGAAACGCCCGAGATTTATGGTGTTGAACACACCCTTACCCGTCGAGCAGCGAGCAAGGAAATTGGCGAGAAATTAATCCAACGCATTCGCTGGTGGAAAGATGAATACTCCGTTGGTCGCGATGTCCAAATCAATGGACAAGTTAGCCCCGGAAATCAAATTGGTGGCCTAGCCAACATCTTCGAAAAGTCACTTGGCTCTTCCATGAAAGGCGGCACAGGCCCCTTAATGGAAGTGTATCGATATGCGGAGCCAGTCACAGCTAAAGGCTTTGTATTTATGGATACGCCTGGATTTGACCCCGTTTCTGCAACTGGTCAGATTGCTGGTGGTGCAAACCTCATTGCATTCACCACAGGACGTGGATCGATGTTTGGATCAAAGCCAGCGCCTTGTATCAAACTTGCTACCAATACACCCATGTATGAACGACTCACCGAAGATATGGATATTAATTGCGGTGAGATCTTGGATGGCACGGTCTCAGTCCAAGAGATGGGGCAACGTATTTTTGAGCTCTTTCTCAAGACAGCTTCTGGTGAAGCCTCTAAAAGCGAACTATTGGGGCTTGGGGATTATGAATTCGTACCCTGGCAAGTTGGGGTAATGAGCTAAGCTCAGCCTCAGGTTGAGGGTGATTCCAAGCGGGCTCGATGCCCGCTTTTTCTTTACCTAAAAGAAGCTAAAAAAACAGTGCTGAGGATTGTAGAATGAAGTCTATTGATTCAATCGGGACTTCATTGGGATTATGAAATTCAGGGACTACTACGAAACACTTGGTGTCGCACGGAGCGCTACCGAAGCAGAAATCAAGGCAGCTTACCGCAAGCTCGCTCGCAAATATCATCCAGACGTCAATAAAGAAGCTGGTGCAGAAGAGCAATTTAAAGCTGTTGGTGAAGCCTATTCTGTGCTCAAAGATACTGAGAAACGTGCTGCATACGATCGCATGGGTGCCAATTGGAAAAATGGTCAAGACTTCACCCCTCCGCCTAATTGGAATGAAGGATTTGAATATTCCGATGGTAACTTTGGTGGCGGCTATGAAGGTGATCAGAGTGAATTCTTTGAATCTCTTTTTGGCAGGGGTCGCCACACTCAAGGTGGTCGTGGTGGGAACCCCCGTCAAGGCATGAACTTTAAAGGCCAAGATCATCATGCCAAAATATTCATTGACCTTGCTGATGCCTATAACGGCGCAAAACGTACCATTGCTCTGCATATGCCTACGCAAGATGCTAATGGTCATGTCAGCACCCAAGAACGCAAACTCGATGTCAGTATCCCTAAAGGCATCAAGGCTGGGCAGAATTTACGCTTAGCTGGACAAGGTGGTCCAGGTATGGGCACAGGCGGTGCAGGTGACTTATACCTCGAGATTGATTTTCATCCAAACCCCATTTATCGCGTGGACGGCAAAGATGTGTATCTTGATTTGCCCTTAGCACCATGGGAAGCCGCACTCGGAACAACCGTGAATATTCCCACTCCTGCAGACTCCACTTTGGAGCTAAAGATTCCTGCAGGTACGGCAACCGGCCGCAAGATGCGACTCAAAGAAAAAGGAATCCCAAGCAAAGAGGCAGGTGATTTATACGTAGTACCCAACATTGTCTTACCTCATGCTGAAACCGATGCTCAAAAAGAAGCCTATCAAACACTAGAGAAAGCTTTTGATTTCAACCCCAGAACCCACCTGAAGGGATGATGAATATGACACAAACACAAATCACCTGGATTGAAGGTAGTGTTGTTGAAGAAGAGGTGCACATGAGTATTGTGGAAATTGCACAAGCCACGCGCGCACCAGAAGATCTCATCATGTCTTGGGTGTCTGAGGGCGTTCTTAGCCCCGCTGGGTCAAGCCCTGAAGACTGGCGCTTTAGCGGAGAGTCTCTTAGACGCGCAAGGACTGCCGCTCGTTTAACTCATGATCTGGAGCTGAATACTCCTGGTGTTGCTTTAGCGCTCGATCTTCTAGAAGAAATTGGTCGCCTCCGAAACCAACTACTTCGTCAGAATCTAGGATGAAACATCAATGACCGCATTGCCCTGTATTGAAATTGAAACCGCTCCCAATCCCAGCGCTTCTGTAATTTGGCTTCACGGACTCGGGGCTGATGGCAATGACTTTGTACCCATCATTCCACAACTCAATCTTTCTGAGTGCCCCGCCATTCGATTTGTGTTTCCAAGTGCGCCTTCTATGGCCGTCACGATCAATGGTGGCTACGTCATGCCAGCTTGGTATGACATTACCGAAAGAGAGATCAACGCCCGCGAAGATCTTGCTGGTATTCATAAATCAGCAGCAGCAATCTCTGAGTTAATTGAACGAGAAGTAAGCCGCGGCATTGCCTACGAAAATATTGTTTTGGCTGGCTTTTCACAGGGCTGCGCTATGTCTTTGCAGATTGGCCTACGCTTTCCACATACACTCGCTGGAATCATGGCGTTGTCAGGCTACCTCCCCCTAGCAAAATCACTTGCACACGAGAGAAGTGAGGCCAATAGCAAGACCCCTATTTTTATGGCGCATGGTGTTTGGGATGCTGTGATCATCCTAGAGCGCGCAGAAGCTTCAGCCGATGCCCTAGAAAAATTAGGCTATCAGGTGGACTGGAATACCTACCCAATGGAACACTCTCTTCATCCAGATGAGCTCGTAGATATTTCCAGGTTTTTGACTGTAGTGCTTAGTAAGCCATAAACCAGACTGATTAAATGGGCTTAAGATTCTGAGCGGCTTAAGAGTAATTCCCAGCGCTGCAATTTGATATCTAGATCAGCAGTGATTTCTGACAAACGCGCTTGCATGCTCGCTGCCAATTCGGGCTCATTCTTATAGAGATCAGGGTTACTCATCGCAATACCAATATCTGCCTGCTCTGTTTCCAGAGTTTCAATTTGCAAAGGCAGTACCTCTAGCTCCTGACGTTCCTTACCATTGAGCTTCTGCACACCACTTTTTGCAATCGGAGTTTTAGCCTCAACCTTGGCCTCAGCTTTTATTTCTGGCTTTGAGTCTGGCTTTTCAAGGGCTTTAGCGCCGCCATTGGCTGCGCGGATCTTATCTGAGCGCGCTTTCTGAATCTTCCAGTCCTCGTACCCACCCTCATACTCACGCCAGAATCCATCACCCTCGTTGGCAATAATACTGGTCACGACGTTATCTAAGAAGTAGCGATCATGACTGACCAAGAACACCGTACCCTTATAGTCTTGGAGCAATTGCTCGAGCAAATCTAGAGTGTCGATATCTAAATCATTCGTTGGCTCATCTAGAACTAAAACGTTTGCAGGACGAGCAAATAAACGCGCCAATAATAGGCGGTTACGCTCTCCACCAGACAAAGTACTGACTGGTGAATTAGTGCGCTCCGGCGCAAATAAGAAATCACTCAGATAGCTCTTAACGTGCTTCTTATTGCCATTAATTTCAATCCATTCACTACCCGGGCTAATGTAATCCTCTAGCGAAGCATTGAGATCGAGGCCTTCACGCATCTGATCAAAATAAGCTACCTCGATACGAGTGCCCATGGTTGCTGTACCAGAATCCGGCGCAATCGTTCCGAGAATTAACTTCAGAAGCGTAGTCTTACCGGCGCCATTAGGGCCAAGCAGTCCCACTTTATCGCCACGCAAAATCGTTGCCGTGAAGTCCTTCACAATCGGGCGATCGTAAGACTTAGAAACATTCTGGAGATCAGCAACAATCTTGCCGCTTCTATCGCCTGCTGAAACTGCGAGCTTCACCTGACCAACAGCATCACGCCTTTGTGAGCGACTTGTGCGTAGAGCCTCGAGACGGGCTATACGAGCAACGCTACGAGTACGTCTAGCCTCTACACCCTTGCGAATCCAAACTTCTTCTTGAGCAAGTAATTTATCCGCACGCGCATTAGCCAGGGACTCTGAGTTCATTTCCTGATCTTTTAATACTTCATACGCCGAGAAATTACCTGGATAAGTGCGCAAGATACCGCGATCAAGCTCCACAATTTGTGTGCAGACGTTATCCAAGAAAGCACGATCATGGGTAATCAGAATTACGGAGCCTTTGTACTCTTTGAGCAAATCCTCTAACCAAGAAATCGAATCTAAATCTAAATGGTTGGTAGGCTCATCCAATAGCAATACATCCGGCATCTCCACTAGAGCGCGAGCTAGGGCAACACGCTTCTTAGTTCCACCCGATAAAGTATTGATTTTGACCTCAGCGTCCAAATGCAGGCGATCCAATGTTTCATGAACGCGTTGCTCCCAGTTCCAACCGCTGAGAGCCTCCAACTGGGACTGCACTTCATCTAAGCGATGGTGAGCCGCATCATCCCACTCGCCGATGCTCAGGGCCTCATATTCTTCACGCAGAGCCTTGGCTTGAGCTACACCCTTAGATACCGCATCAAAAACAGTCTCTTCAGCCTCAAATATGGGCTCCTGAGGAACATAGGCAATCCGTAGGCCTTGCTGATATTGCAGCAAACCATCATCCATTTTTTCTATGCCGGCCAAGATCTTCAGTAAAGAAGATTTACCAGTGCCATTGCGGCCAATTAAGCCAACCCGCTCCCCAGATTCCAATGAGAAAGCAGTGTTTGCGAGGAGGTCAACGTGGCCAAAAGCCAGTTTTGCATCAGTGAGTACGATTAAAGCCATGGCGACATTATCGTCACTTCACCCAAAGTGCTGATATTTCCAATAAACATGGGATTGAGAAGTAGAATTTACTTAGGCAATACCTTCAAATAAAGGGATAAATGACTTGTAAGCTTAGCCCCGCTGCTCCACGACTTATCCTCTTTGCTGGCCATGCAGGCACCGGCAAAACCACTTTAGCCAAAAAAGCATTGCCCCTCATTATTGAGAAAACCGGGGAAGACTTCTTCTTTTTAGATAAAGATACCGTATATGGCGCTTATAGCGCCCATGTCATGGAGCTCACCACCAATAATCCTAATGATCGGGACAGCCCCTTCTATCTCCAGAATCTAAGGGATTGGGAATATGCTGGACTGATTGCGATTGCAAAAGAAAATCTGCAGCTCGGAGTCAACGTCATCCTAGTGGGGCCATTTTCCAGTGAAATTCAAAGCGGTCGAATGTTTAAGCCCGAAGAGCTGGGAGTGCCCGGTGTATCAAGTATCAGAATCGCCTGGATAGATCTAGACGAGGACGAGGCGAAACGTCGCATGGAGAAGCGAGCAGATCCAAGAGATGAATACAAACTCAAACACTGGGATCAGTATGTCAAGCGGAGAGTGGAGCCACCAGAACATGCGGCAATACGGCGCTTTGATAATCTTCATTTTGACGAAGCGCAGTTTGAAAAATTAATCGATCATTTGATCAAGCAATAAAACAGTAAAGGCCCTATCTACAGGGCCTTTACTTTAGATACCGAAGCATCCGAACTAGGCAAACAACTTAGAACTTATATGTCACACCAACTGCTGGCGTCCATGGGCTTAAGTTAAGCTTACCTATGCTGGCACCTGTAGCTGCATTGCTTACGTTTGTATTCATGGAGATGTACTTCACATCCAAGTTTAGACCCCAATTCTTGTCGAGCATGTAATCCATACCAACCTGGCCGACCGCACCAAAGCTTGAGCTATCAACAGTATATTGAGTGCCACCAAGTGATAAATTATTACGGTTACTAAAAATTGTGTAATTGACACCAGCGCCAACGTAAGGCTTGAATGCACCCAAATCAGTGAAGTGGTATTGCAATAATAGTGATGGGGGCAATGCCTTGATGGTACCAATACTATTAGATCCAGCATTAATAGTTACTGTTTGTGGGTATGTCAGAACTAACTCAGCCGCAATATTCTTCGTAAAGAAATAGCTAATATCAAACTCAGGAATCATCTGCTTACGGGCTGTTATGTTTGCAGTTTGAACTGTTTCAGTTTGGCCATTTGTCCAATCTAAATAAGCCGCACGCACACGAACCATCCATGGGTTCTCGCTTGAGGATTGAGCTTGAGCGGCAATTGGAGCCAATGAAGCTACTGCTGCCATAGCGGCTACTAGAGTTTTAATACGCATGATGTACCCCTTTTCTGTTATCAATTTGATGAGTCTATTTTCAAATTGAAGATGGGGTTTGAATTTGATGCAAATCAAATTCAAGGGCTACTGAAATTTTTTATGGGTTTAAAAGCAACACTGTTTTGATCTGTTTTTGATCCAGATCAAATTGATCACAGTACTTTGGAATAAGTGCCCTTAGCTTGAGATTCCCTGAGGTGACGATCAAAAGTCATCGCCACACGTCTAGCCAAGAGCCTACCCTTGATAGGTACAAGCATTTTGGTGCCCCGCCACTCCAAGAGACCAGCTTCCTCTAGATGCTTGAGTTCCTCAATCTCTGTTTTGAAGTAGCTTGAGAAATCAATTTGATGGGCATGAGCAAACTGTTCTGTATCGAGGGCAAATTGACACATTAGCTCGCCGATTAATTCACGGCGGAGTAAATCATCCTGATCTAGACGCAAACCTCGGAGGGTAGGCAGATGGCCATCATCAATGGCAGCGTAGTACTCATCTAAGGTGCGAACATTTTGAGAATAACAATCATCGACCTTACCAATCGAAGAGATGCCAAAAGCCAAGAGATCGCACTCTGCTTGGGTTGAATAACCCTGGAAATTACGATGCAACTTACCCTCTTTCTGGGCAAGCGCTAACTCATCATCAGGCTTGGCAAAGTGGTCCATACCAATAAACACATAACCCGCCTCACCTAGTCTCTCTATAGTGTTCGACAAGATATCTAGCTTGTCTGCAGCCCCCGGTAAATCTGCTTCAGCAATTCTGCGTTGGGGCTTAAAAATGTGAGGCAAATGCGCATAGTTGTAGACGGATAATCGATCGGGGCTCATCTTCAGGACAACATCGACAGTCTCTTTAAAAGTCTCGGGCGTTTGTTTTGGTAGGCCATAAATCAGGTCTACACTTCTGGATTTAAATCCATACTTTCTCGACCAATTCATTACTGCCTGAGTTTCCTCAATAGTTTGTACGCGGTGCACCGCCTGCTGAACCTCAAGATTGAAATCTTGAACACCCAAGCTAATGCGGTTAAAGCCTAATTCAGCAAGCAAGGCAATATCTTCCTCGGTCACTCGTCTTGGATCAATCTCAATTGAGTATTCGCCGCCAGGAAGTAGATCGAAATGCTCACGTGTATGCTGCATCAACTCGACCATCTCTTCGTGAGACAAAAATGTAGGTGTACCGCCACCCCAATGCAACTGGGTCACGGGTATTTTTTTCTGGGCACCCATGGCTGCACAAACCATCGCCATCTCTTTGGCCAAATACTTGATGTACTTAGCGCTTCGACCATGGTCTTTAGTGATGATCTTGTTGCAACCACAGTAGTAACAAATGTTGGGGCAGAACGGCAAATGAAAATATAGTGATAGCGGCTCATTAACCTTAGCTACACGTTGCAAGGCCCCCAAATAATCAGACTCACCAAACTCATGATGAAAACGATCGGCGCTGGGATAAGAGGTGTAGCGTGGCCCATTGATATCAAACTTCTGTAATAGCTCCGGATGAAAAAGCACTTCTTTTTCATTTGGGCTTAAATCAGACGCCACAGAACTCATCAGAAATCCGCCTATTGAGTTATTTAGAAAGATAGTCGAGCGCAACTGCTTCAGCTACTTTAATTCCATCAACCCCAGCCGACAAGATGCCGCCCGCATAGCCAGCACCTTCGCCCGCAGGATAAAGGCCTTTGATATTGAGACTCTGGAAATTTGCACCTCGAGTAATCCGCAAAGGGGATGATGTGCGCGTTTCAATACCAGTCAATACCGCGTCCTTCATAGAAAAACCTTTAATCTGTTTTTCAAAAGCAGGAATCGCCTCTCGAATCGCCTCAATTGCATAAGGAGGTAAGGCATCTGCAAGATCTGTCAAATGTACGCCAGGTTTATAAGATGGCATTACAGAACCAAAGTCTGTAGAAGCCTTACCGGCGAGGAAATCCCCTACCAATTGTCCCGGGGCTTCATAGGTAGATCCGCCCAACTCATATGCCTTGGACTCTAAAGCTCTTTGAAACTCAATACCCGCTAGAGGACCACCGGGATAGTCTTCGGGGGTAATGCCAACAACAATACCGGCATTCGCATTGCGCTCATTGCGAGAATACTGACTCATTCCGTTCGTCACAACACGATTTGGCTCGGAAGTTGCAGCAACCACAGTTCCGCCTGGGCACATACAGAAGCTATAGACTGCACGACCATTCTTGGCGTGATGAACCAATTTGTAATCAGCTGCACCGATGAGCTCATTACCAGCGTGAGGGCCTAAGCGCGCCTTGTCGATCAAAGATTGTGGATGCTCAATACGAAAGCCTACTGAAAAAGGCTTGGCTTCCATATAGACGCCAGCTGCGTGCAAGGCTTCAAAGGTATCGCGAGCACTGTGACCCAAGGCCAGCACCACGTGGCTCGCTTGCAAGTTTGGATGCCCTTCAATCCTGACTCCGACAATTTGATCATTCTGGATATCAAAGCCGATGACCTTTTGTGAAAAGCGAATCTCACCACCAAGCTCAATAATTTCTTGGCGCATTCTTTCAACAACGCCAACCAATCGGAAGGTTCCAATATGCGGCTTAGCTACATAACGAATTTCTTCTGGAGCACCGGCTTTAATAAATTCTGCGATGACCTTGCGACCATAAAACTTTGGGTCTTTAATTTGACTATAAAGCTTGCCATCAGAAAATGTACCCGCCCCACCCTCACCAAATTGCACATTGGATTCTGGATTGAGGATATTCTTGCGCCACAAGCCCCAAGTATCTTGGGTGCGCTCACGTACCGGTTTGCCACGCTCTAGTACGATGGGCTTAAAACCCATCTGCGCCAACACCAAGGCAGCAAAAATTCCACAAGGCCCAAATCCAATGACGACAGGACGTTCAAAGTTTTGGTTTTTTGCTTGTGAGGCATTGGCCACAAAGTGATAACTTGTATCGGGTGATGGCCTGATGTGAATGTCATTCGTAAACTGCTTAAGCAGCTTCTCTTCATTCTTTACCGATAGATCTACCGTATAGATGAAGGCTAAGGCCACATTTTTCCTGGCATCGTAGCTTCGCTTAAATACATCAAACCGAATCAGATCCTGAGCCTGGATATTCAGGCGCTTCAAGATCGCCTCTTCCAATGCCTCAGGGGGATGGCTAATAGGCAAGCGAAGTTCAGTAATACGGATCATGGGACTCTACGATACACAGTAAATCAGGGTAATTTTCTAAATAATACTGGGAGATCCGGCTTGCCCTCTTTTAAAGGCGATAATGCGCCATGGCTCTACGCGCAACTATCCACAAAGCCGACCTCCACGTCGCAGACTCTGACCGCCACTATTACGGCAGTCACTCCCTTACTATCGCAAAGCACCCCTCTGAAACCGAAGAGCGAATGATGGTGCGCATCATTGCTTTTGCCCTGCAAGCACAGGAAGACCTGGCTTTTACTAAAGGTTTAAGCGATACCGATGAACCTGACCTTTGGATCAAAGACCTCACGGATGCCATCAAGCTTTGGATTGAAGTAGGTCAACCAGATGAGCGACGCATCCTCAAGGCCTGCGGTCGATCTGATCAAGTGATCGTCTATTGCTATGGCGGACACACCAGCAAAATCTGGTGGGACGGGATTGCCAACAAGCTGACCCGCGCCCGCAACCTTCAGGTGCTTTCTATTCCAGCAGAGCAAGCCAAAGAACTCAATAAGCTAGTTGAGCGCAGCATGGTTCTGCATGTGAATATTCAAGATGGGGAAGCGTATGTTTCTTCAGATATGGGTCAAGTGACTATCACCCCAGAGATCTGGCGCAATCAACAGCAATGAAACCGGTCGTTTTAGACACCAATATCTTGTTAGATATTTTTGTCTTTAATGACGAAAGAGCCGGCAACTTAAAACAAGCAATTGTGAGCGGAAGCATTCCTGCAATTGCGAGTCAAAAGACTGTGTTGGAGCTTGCCGACGTCATCTCGCGCCCCCTCTTTAAGCTCAATGAAGCAACTCAAGCGGCTATTTTGGCTCAATGGCAATCTATCGCTCGGCAGCATGACGATTCCTGTCTAGCTCCCGCACCTTGGAGATGCCATGATCCGGATGATCAGATCTTCTTGGATTTAGCCTATCAGTTCAGACCAACAATACTTATTAGCAAAGACAATGCAGTACTAGATTTGGCCACTCAAGCTGCCAAAGAAAATATTCTGATTACCAGTAATTACAACGCCTTCAAACTTTAGAGTTAAACCGCAAACCCTTTGCTGCTTCAGCGGCAATCTCAAACGATCTTAATCGCGCTTGATGATCATAAATTTGGCCTGTCATGATAATTTCATTTGCCTCAGTCTGATCGAGCCAATACTGCATCTCTTTTCTGACCGTTTGCATAGAGCCAACAGCAGAGCAGCGAAGAGCATGGGCGGCAGTAGTCTTTTCGTGTGACTCACAGAAGTCGTCTAAATTTTCAATCGGCGGCGGTAATTGCCCACGGGTATTCCGGCGCATGCGAATTACGTTCTGCTGCAAAGTTGTAAATAAATGAGCAGCCTCTTCATCGGTATCAGCAGCGACTACATTCATTAAAAATGCGCAGTAGGGTTTGGCCAACTTATTGGATGGCTTAAACAACTCACGATAGGTTGCCATTGCATCTAATAATTGTTCTGGCGCAAAGTGAGAGGCAAAGGCATAAGGCAAGCCGAAATGGGCTGCCAGTTGAGCTCCATACAAGCTAGAACCCAGGATCCAAATCGGCACCTCAGTATCCGCACCCGGAATAGCTCTCACAGCTTGACCCTCCTGGATGGGGCCAAAGTAATGCTGCAGCTCTCGAATATCCTGCGGAAAGCGGTCATCGCTTCCGAGCAAATCTCGACGCAAGGCTCTAGCCGTCATTGGATCTGTGCCTGGCGCACGCCCTAAGCCCAACTCAATCCTACCTGGGTAGATAGATGCCAAAGTACCAAATTGCTCCGCAATGACTAATGGAGCATGGTTTGGCAACATCACACCGCCAGAACCAACGCGAATGATTTTGGTGCCTCCAGCTATGTAAGCAACCAAAACTGCAGTAGCGGAGCTGGCATTACCCGTCATATTGTGATGCTCTGCCACCCAATAGCGGGTGTAGCCCAAAACCTCAGCATGCTGAGCGACATCCAGTGAATTGCGCAAGGCGTCTCCAGCGGTAAATCCCTGTGGAATTGGAGATATATCTAGAATGGAGTATGGGACAGAGTTTGTCATACGTAGATCATACTGAGAAAGCACTTTTTTAACATGAGCAAACCAAAAATGGCGGATGCCGATGATGGCCTCTTTAAGCCAGGCAGCAAGCTAAGGCACATTAAGACGGGCGGTTTTTATAAAGTGGTGCTGCTTGCCAATGTTGAAGCCAATCTTGAGCCAGCCTATGTCTATGAATCACTTCAGTCACACGACTTTTGGATTAGACCAAAAGCAGAGATGGAAGATGGTCGATTCGAATTGGTCGATGCTTAAAATCAAAATAGAGAAATTAAAATGACTGAAGATCGCATCACTAACCTTGAAATCAAACTCAGCTTTACTGAAGATCTGATTGATCAGCTAAATCAAACCATCTACAAACAACAGCAACAAATTGAATTTCTATATCGCGAGCTTAAATCGATTAAAGAACAAGCTAGTAGTGCGGACGGCATCGGTAACAGCAGCCCAAAAGATGAAATCCCTCCCCACTATTAAAGCCCTGATAATATTTAGCGTTAAGAGTACAGTTCATTTAAAAAAGGATGCTCATCATGGGTAACTTAATACCGTTTTTAGTTCAGTGGGGCTTAACCTCTTTATCCCTATGGGTTGCTAGCTATCTCTTTAGCGGTCTTCGCTTTGCAGATGGTGGCTCACTGTTAATCGCGGCCCTATTGCTTGGATTTGCCAATGCCGTTGTGAAGCCTTTATTAATCCTGTTTACGCTACCGCTAACAGTACTCACCATGGGATTATTTCTGTTGGTCGTGAATGCCCTAGTTCTGATGTTGGTTTCTGCGGTAGTGAGCGGCTTTACGATCTCCAGCTTCTGGACCGCGTTCTTTGCCAGCATCTTTATTTCTTTATTCAGTCTCTTTATCAGCGGAATATTATTTTAAGAATTACTCTGCCCCAGGGTAGATATCTGACCAGGGGTGGAGTGCATCACGGCAGGGGTGAGCTTTTGAAGTCATTGATCTGGCATTCTCAGCCAGAATACTTGCGCCGCCGGTCAAAAATCCAAGTCCAATCGAAACGGCGCTATTTACTACTCCAGCTTGATTAATAGCCGCCTTAGGGTTGGACAGAGTTCCACCCACCTTCACCAATCCAGCCAAATCAAGACCAGTGGTCAAGCCAGATTTCTCCTGAGGATTAATCGTCAGGTTTACTCCCTCCGTTTTTAGATTGATGGAGCCAGCTAATACGATGTTCAGCCTATCAGTTTCAGCACCAACTGTATTGGCGATATTGATTTGACCATTATTAATTGGCAGGTAAGCAACTGCACACTCTAAAATCGTCTCACTCGTTTTTCTACGCATTGGATTCATAGAATCTAAAAGCGTGACAACAAAGTCACCAGCATCATTTAAAAAATTTGTACCCATGCGGGCTTGGTTGACACTCAACTGAATCTTGCCGCTTGAATTTGATGCCATTTGATGCAGGCTATTTCCAGATGCCTTGACATCAAATGCTAATTTCATACTACCCCCACTAACCTTCGAGCTTGGATCAACCCTAGCGAGTAAATTTTCTAAGGTGAAATCCTTTGTCACCCCTTTGGCTGAGAAAATGGGGGTTGATGTATTCAACTGAGAAAGGTTGATCTGCAAATCAGCAGTTCCTTTGCCCATCTGAAACGTTAGATGCGGGATGTCAATAGCGCCGCCATCCAATTGCAAAGTGGTCTGGAGATTTTCGATCGGTTTACGTTTTGGCAATCCTAACTCAGCAATACTGATCACGATTTTTCCCTTAGCTTGAGGCAGCACATCAAAAGGGATGCTCTCATTACTAAATAAATACTTAGCCTCTGGCTTTTGGGTTTGATGCACGACTGGTACTGACTTAGGTCCAGCTGTAGCCTGAGGGGCTGCATTGGAAGCTACGCCCATAGTGGGCCAGTCAAATGCTTTTGAGCTCAAGGCCAAGTTGATTGTGGACGGAGCCTTAGGGGCCTTATTTACCTCGCCTTGAATCGTCATAGACTTGCTATTCATAGCCAGATTCAGATCAAGCGGGAATTGCGTTGATGAAATATTCCAATGCCTCAACAAATTGGAAACAGAGCCTGTTTTTCCACTGAGCTCGAGAGCTTGCTCTTGGATTTTCATGCTGAGGGAAACGGTTGTTTTATCGCCACTCTCCGCCAATGCTAATCGCTGAATTTGATAGCTAGATACCGAGCCAGAGGGATCGCGATACTGAATCTGAGCATCGACTACAGAGATGCCCTCCATATAGATCAGATTGTCGCCAACTGAAGTCGCGCCTGAACTGTCACCACTAGAACCAGGGGCGGCATCCGATGCCTCTACACTCATGTCCCAGTTTGCCTTACCAGATGCATTTTTTTGGAGAAGCAGATCTAGGCCAGCAAGCTTCACATTTCCAATCTCAATACGCTTACTAAGAAGTGGCAGAGTTTTAATGTCCAGCTCAATCCGCTTGAGCGTGAGCATTTCAGGCTCAGATGACCAAGAGGCATTGCTCAAGCTCAAACGCTCAGCTGAAACAGAAATTCTTGGAAAAAAACTCAAGGTCACCGGTCCATCGATTTTTAACTCTCGCCCAGTATTAGCCTTTACCGAAGTAGAGAGTAACTTCGTTAACTGCACCGGATCGACAGTCGAGGCTGCATACCAGGCCCCCAATACAAGAAAGAGGATTGCCCCGCCTAAAGCGGTGATGATGATCTTGGCTGTCTTATTCATTGTTAACTTATTCTAAATTACCCCACTCGCCTTAGACTAAAATTGATCTTTACACTTTTTGCTAGCAGCCACCATGAGCGCCACACCCAACTCCCCAAAATGTCCAGCTTGCCAAGAGGACATGACTTATCCCGATGGCGATAATTTTGTTTGCGCTCAATGCGGTCATGAGTGGCCAATGGCTGCGGCTGCAGAAGAAGATGAAGGCGGTCTGATTGTGAAAGATGCAAATGGCAACTTACTGGCAGATGGAGACACCGTAACCCTCATTAAGGATCTAAAGGTTAAGGGATCATCAACCACCCTCAAGGTGGGCACCAAGATTAAAGGTATTCGCCTGGTTTCCGGCGATCATGAAGTGGATTGCAAGACTGAAGCAGGCAATATGCTACTGAAGGCCTGCTTTTTGAAAAAGGCTTGACTTTCAATAAAGAGACCCTCAGACCCGAAGATAGGCTCCGATGGTCTAAGGCCTGAGGCTCTTAAGTGCTGCTAGCTTTTTTCAAGACCGCGTACAACTGATCTTTCAGCAAGAGCTTTTCTTTTTTCAAAACTTCAATTTCTTCCGGGGTGCTAGGCTCGGTATGAGCTTCCATCCTTTGAATCTTCTGATCCAGATTGTTATGCTTATCAAATAAATGAGAGAAGTGACGATCTGTTGTTTTCAGCTTGGTGATTAACTCGCGATATTCAGGGAACATAGATTCTCTTTAGGTTGAAGTTATTCAAAACTGCACAAATTCAGTGTACCAAGTTCGTACTTAAATTCAAGCCCTCACACCTCCCCTTCATAAGCACAAAATACTGACCCACCTTCTATTTGATATTGCCAGATAAATCCCCATATTTTCGTAAGCCATGATTGATAGAACTGAAGTAATATCACACATGTGCGCTATGCACATTAACTACCAAAAGGAAGGGTAAAAGACCATGGCTACAAAGAAGTCTCCAGCAAAAAAGAAAGTAGCTACTAAGGTGGTAAAAAAAGCCCCTGCAAAGAAAGCCGTTAAAAAAGTTGCTGCCAAGAAAGCGGTAGCCAAAAAGGCCGCAAAAAAGGTAGTGAAAAAACTAGCAAGTAAGAAGGTAGTCGCTAAAAAAGTGATTGCCAAAAAACCAGCGCCTAAGAAGGCGATTAAAAAGGTAGCAGCGAAGAAGCCAGCTGCCAAAAAACCTGCCCCAAAGAAAGCAGTCAAAAAATTATCCAAGGTAGCTGCAGCAAAAAAGCTAAAAGTGGATCAGTACGGACTCGAGGAAGATGACGAGTTCTACGGCCTATACTTTGCTAAATCAACCAATAAGGGCTTAGTTGAAGTAAAGCCTTGCACCTTCTCACTAATGTACTGGTGGAAAGGCCTGCTTGGCTACCCTGACATGATTGAAATCTCCAAAGATAGCAATACAGCAATGCTGCAATTTGAATCCACCTTTGGTGGCGGTGATTCTGGTGAAACGGAGTTGACAGAAAAAGATGTGTTTGATGTTGACCACATTATTGAAGTCGACGAACAAGAGCAATTGGTCTCCCTCTACTCTTATGTTCCGATCCCAGTTCCGGAAAAGCTGATTGGTGCCTTAGGTCTCGCCATTCTGAATATCAACCCAGAAACGCGTTATGGCAGCTTAGAAATCTGTTCAACAGATAATGAGGAAGGTTTAAACGAACACTTCCTACGCTATCGTGCTGCTACGTATTTGCGCGGCATCAAATCTGGCAAGGTTGAGGCGATTGAAAGCATGGTCACCAATGGCTCAGAGTTCTTTGGTCTGGCCTTAGATGCGATGTGTGTCAACAAATCGATTAAGAAATGGTTGCTTAGTTAAGCAATCTCAACTTAATAGGTATTGCACACAAAAATATAGGTCATAGGAAAGCGGTCGTTCACTGTTTTGCGAGTTTCAACGATAGTGGCGCCTCGCTTTCCTAGTTTTTTGCACTCTTCCGCTGCGGCCGCCTGTGCTTCAGTATCTTTAGCCGATTTAGGGGCATGTACCCCAACCGTTCCATCAGATTGTCGATAGACCCCAAACTCACTCGGCGGAGTTGCGCAAGCTACCATCGCTATCGAAACAGCGAGAACTAGGGCAAGTGGAATAATTTTCATATTGGGATTCGGATCTTTTAAGGAATGAAACCATTCTAGCTATCTTTTAAGTCTAGAAAATGGATTTCACTTATATCCAACTCGATCAAGCAAACGCTGTGCAGCAATTTGGTTCTTACCAATCGCAGCAACGGAAATATTTTCCGCCTTAAATGACCCCAATATTTTGAGCCCTTCATTTTCAATTTTGACTGACTTCACTACTGGCCATTCGTTATTACCGTTAGCAAAGTACTCTTGCGCAGAGTCACTAGCTAGGTATTCGAGAAACTGAACAGCAGCCTGTGGGTGTGGCGCACCCTTGGCAACGCCACCACCAGCGATATTAATATGCGTGCCAGAAGTTTGCTGATTTGGCCAAACAAATCCAATCTTAGAAACGATCGCCTGATCTTCTGGCTTAGTGGAGCGCAAAAGCCTAACCAAGTAATATGAATTTGTTAAAGCTACCCCACATTCGCCCGAGGCAACTGCTTTAATTTGATCGGTATCACCACCCCTTGGAGGTCGAGCCATATTGGCCACCATACCCTTAGCCCACTCTTCGGTGGCAGCCTCGCCTCGACGCTCAATCATGGCGCCGATCAATGACAGCATGTAAGGATGAGCACCCGAGCGCGTACATACCTTAGCTTTATTGATCGGTTCAGCTAACTTCTCATAAGTATCTACATCTTGTGGGTTCACTTTAGCTTTGTTGTAGACCACCAAACGAGCTCTAGTAGAAAACCCAAACCAAGTTGAACCCTCTGGTTCAGACTTAGATCGTAAGTTTGCTGGAATGCGGCTCTCTAAATACTTTGAATGAATTGGCTTAAAGAAACCATCAATTTGCGCCCGCCACAATCGTGCCGCATCCACCATCAAAATCACATCTGCTGGACTATTGGCGCCTTCGCTTTTGAGTCTCTCTGCCAAAGCATTGTCATCGGCCTCAATACGATTGATCTTAATGCCCGTCTTCTTTGTGAAATCGCTATAGAGCGCTTCATCTGTTTGGTAGTGGCGAGCGGAATAGAGATTGAGTTCTTTTGCTTCCTGGGCATGCAATGGTAGAGCCAGAATGCCACCCAGCATTAATGCAGTGAGGCCTAGGAATTGATGTATTTTTTGAGTTGCCATTGCTGTATTTGCGATCAGAATTAGAGTAAATCCAATGTATCACAAATACGAATGATTATCAATTAGGACTTGGAAATGACCCTGGAAAGCAGCAAAACCGGAAAAAGCCCAACCAAGACAATGGTCAGTGAGGGCAAAGCCAGCTCAGCAAGGCGCTCATCTGCGGCCAACTGATAGGTTGCCACTGCCAAGGTATCGAAGTTGAAGGGACGCAACAAGAGTGTTGCCGGTAACTCTTTCATGACATCTACAAAGACAAAGAGACCTGCAGTGATCAGGCTACGCTTTAATAAGGGGACATGAACCCGTTTCAGAATCTGCACTCTAGAGAGACCCAACAGCGCTGCCGAGGCATCCATAGATGGTGTGATGCGCGCAAGCCCCGCTTCTACACTTTGCAAACTAGAGGAAAGAAAGCGGACCAAGTAAGCGTAGACCAGTACCAATATGCTGGCAGACATCCACCAAGCCAGTTGAAAGATTTCTAAAAACGAGAGAATACCGATAGCCAAAACTGCACCCGGAAGCGCATAACCAAAACCGAGTAATCGATTCACCCAGCTCAAGCGCGAATTCATGCGAACCGAATAAGCAAAGAACACTGCAAGTGCAACGGAAATAAGTGCTGTGATGATCGAAACAGATAAAGAATTACTCAACCAATCCAGATATCGAATATCGATAGTGAGTCCTTGCTGAATCAATAACTGCAAAAGCGCAAATGCTGGTAGCAAAAATCCGCATAGCAAGGTAATGCCACAAAATGCAAAAGCAAAAAAGGCTTTCTTGCCTTGTAGAGACTTCGCTAGCGCCTTACCCCGCGTTGAGGAGGCATATCGTAATTTTGAGCGGCTACTTTGCTCAATAAAGAAAATCAACAGTACAAAACTTAAGAGTCCTAAGGCAAGCTGCACTGCCGCCACACGGTCACCAAAAGAAAGCCAGGCCTTAAAGATGCCGGTTGCAAAGGTCTGTACGCCAAAGTAGGACACTGCACCAAAATCCGCCAAGACTTCCATCAGCGCCAAAGCCATACCAGCAAAGATGGCTGGCCTTGCCATAGGCAATACCAACTTTGCAAATCCCTGAAGCGGGCTATAGCCGAGCGTTTCTGAAACCTCGATCAAGCGACCGCTGCGCTCCAAGAATGCCGTACGCGTAATCAGGTAAACATACGGGAAGAGACAAAAGGAGAAAGACCAGATGGCCCCACTCAAAGATCTTGGATCTGGAAAGAACCAAAGAGAATCCATTCCCAGCAAGGCGCGCAGTGTGCTCTGAATTGGGCCTGAAAATTGCAAAAGATCTACAAACAAATATGCCATGACATAGGTGGGTACAGCTAAAGGCAGAATGAGAGCCCACTCAAATATTTTCTTGCCGGGAAAATCGTAACTAGCAATGATCCAAGCGTTTCCCACGCCAAGAATAAATACCCCTACTCCAACACCAAGAATAAGAGCCAAGGTTGAGGCAATGTATCCACCAAGTACAAAGCTCCATAAATGACTGAGAGTGCCTGCAGTCAGTTGACCACTCCCCGGAAATAGGAATGGCGCTGCCAAGCCAAATAAAGGCAAAAATAACAACAGGGCAAGTGGCACCACAATACGATTCATGAAATCGACAATCCGTTTAGACTCTAGCTATGCATTAAACCACTTAGCATTAATGAGAAAATTATAGGGATGAACTCCGCTTGCGCACTGCTTTCGATCCAAGGACTGGAAATCGACTACCCCAGTCGAGATGGCCAGGGTCGCGTTACCGCGGTTAAGAACCTCAGCTTAGACCTCGCCGAGGGTGAGATTGGTTGCCTATTAGGCTCATCTGGCTGCGGAAAATCGACCATTCTGCGAGCAATTTGTGGGTTTGAGCCTGTTAAGGCCGGAGAAATCATCCTCCGAGATCAGGTTGTCAGTTCCGCCTCCATCCACATTCCACCAAACCAAAGAAAAATTGGCATGGTCTTTCAGGACTTTGCCCTCTTTCCTCATCTGAACGTTTTAGAGAACATTGCCTTTGGCTTACAACACTTGCCAAGCAAGCTAAGATCTTCAGTGGCGACAGAGTGGCTTAACCGAGTCTCACTTGCAGATAAAGCCGATGCTTACCCTCATGAGCTCAGTGGTGGCCAGCAGCAGCGTGTTGCACTAGCCAGAGCTATGGCTCCAGAACCAGATTTAATCCTGCTAGACGAGCCCTTCTCTAGTTTAGATATTGAGCTAAGGGAGCGGCTCGCTGGCGAGATGCGAGAAATTCTCAAGGCAAATAATATTACCGCCCTATTAGTGACTCACGATCAATTTGAAGCCTTTGCTATCGCCGATAAGGTTGGCGTAATGACGGAAGGCAAAGTACTTCAGTGGGATGTCCCATATGAGCTGTATCACAAGCCGGCCAACCGTTATATTGCTGACTTCATCGGGCGTGGAGTATTTGTTAAAGGTGTTGTGCAAGCTAATAACAAAGTCAAAATCGAGTTGGGTGAGCTTGACCTGGAAGAAGATCGCAGCAATGAGGTTGGTAAACAAATTGATGTTCTCTTACGCGCTGATGATATTCAGCATGATGACAACAGCACTATGCAGGCAGAAGTTGTGCGCAAAACGTTTAGAGGCGCTGATTTTCTGTACACACTCAAATTAGCATCTGGTATTGAGATTTTTGCTTTTGTACCTAGTCACCATGATCATGCGATTGGTGAAAAAATTGGCATACACTTAGTGGCTGATCACGTTGTAACGTTTAGTGAGTAATATCACCCTCTAAGCGATGTGAATGAGAAAGTGTTAATCACTTGTTCATCAGAAACACTCACCCTGAAAATAAAACTATGCTGACACAAATCATAAATCTTCTCCTTCAGGTGCTAGTAAGCATTGTGGCCGGGGCCTGCTTGCTGAGGTGTTATCTACAGTGGCTCGCATTTAATCTGGGAGCAGGGCAAAGCAGAACCATTGGCGCGTACATTCTTCCAATCACCAATTGGATCGTGATCCCACTTCGCAGGATTATTCCAAGTATTGGTCGCTTTGATTGCGCTAGCTTTTTAGCTGCTTACCTGCTGGTTGCAGGAAAAACAGCAATACTTTTATTACTGTCGGGAGCCGCTTTATCGAACATATCGTGGCTTCTATTAGCCTTAATCGACTTGGTGGATCTGATTCTTTCAGGATTAGTTGGCTTGGTTTTAGCAAGCGTCATTCTCTCGTGGATCGGTGCTGGATCTCAGATTCAGTATTTGGTTTCACTTTTGGTCGACCCCCTGCTAGCACCAATTAGAAAAGCAATGCCTAGCTTTGGCGCATTAGATCTATCGCCCCTAGCATTGCTACTGATCTTACAAGTACTTCAGATTGTGGTGGGCAATCTTAGGTAGCTGGATCAGTCTTATTCGTCGCTAGTTTTTCCTGAATAACTTTAATAAAGTGTTCACCATAGCGCTCCAGCTTAGCTTGCCCTACCCCACCAATATGGCTGAATTGATCTAAGGTAGTTGGGGTAGATTTAACCATCTCCTGCAAAGTGCTGTCATGAAAAATCACATAGGGTGGCACCCCTTGTTCGCTCGCTAGTTCAGTGCGCTTAGCCTTGAGGGCCTCCCATAGGTTTTCATCTGCAATATTGCTGAAGGGATGTGTAGAGCCCTTCTTCGCTCCAGATTTCGTAGCCTTGCTCTTGGAGTAGCCTGTTTCTTTTCGCAGCCAAACCTCTTGCTCTCCACGCAGCACTGGCAATGCAATTTCATCCACCAACTTTAAGCCACCATGTAATGCAATATCCACGTCCAAATAGCCACTGGCAACCAATTGACGATAGACGCTATTCCACTGCGCCTGATTGAGTTCTGAACCAATGCCAAAGGTACTCACTTGATCATGAAAAAATTGCTTCACTCTAGGACTTGCTTTTCCCAAAAGCACATCAATTAAATGCGTCACGCCAAAACGCTGACCAGTACGATAAACGCATGACAAGGCTTTTTGCACTTCATGCGTGGCATTCCAGGTAGCAACTGGCTCCAGACAGTTGTCGCAATTACCGCAGCCTCCAGCATGCGTTTCTCCAAAGTAGCGCAAGATCGCTTGATGGCGGCACGTTATAGACTCACAATACCCGAGTAGAGCATTGAGTTTCTGCCGCTCTACCCGCTTACGATCTTCAGAGGCTTCCCCAGAATCCACCATTTGTCGCAAGCTCACTACATCTCCAAAGCCGTAGGTCATCCAAGCATTTGCTGGCAAGCCATCACGCCCTGCCCGTCCCGTTTCTTGGTAATAACCTTCCATACTTTTGGGTAAATCCAAATGGGCTACGAAGCGGACATTGGGCTTATCAATGCCCATACCAAAGGCTACTGTTGCGACCATGATGACGCCCTCTTCACGCAAGAAACGTTTTTGATTGGCGCTGCGTGTTTCCACACTTAAACCTGCGTGATAGGGCATTGCATCCCATCCTCGGTCTTTTAACCATTGCGCCGTCTCTTCTACACTGCGACGCGATAGGCAATAAATAATTCCTGAGTCATCAGCATGCTCAGCATCTAAAAAGTGTTCTAACTGTTGTTTGGCACTCTGCTTTTGTAGAACGCGATACTTAATATTGGGACGATCAAAACTAGAGACAAACTGCTCGGCAGATTCTAGCGATAGACGCTCTACGATTTCTGCTCGGGTTGGTGCATCAGCAGTTGCAGTTAGAGCGATACGAGGCACCCTCGGAAATCGCTCGTGTAAAACAGTTAACTGGCGATATTCCGGGCGGAAATCATGACCCCATTGCGAAACGCAGTGCGCCTCATCAATCGCGAATAATGCAATTCCGGGGCCTGCATTGAGTCTATCGAGTATTGATAGAAAACTAGGACTCATTAAACGTTCTGGTGCCACATAGATCAAATCAAGATCTCCAGACAATAATTGACTAGTTACTTTTTGAGATGAAACTGCATCTAGGCTAGAGTTTAGAAATGAAGCTCTGACGCCCAACTGGGTTAACGCATCTACTTGATCTTGCATCAGTGCAATTAAGGGTGAAACCACCACTCCTACACCACGACGAACCAGCGAGGGAATTTGATAGCACAGCGACTTACCGGCACCAGTAGGCATCAGGACCAAGGCATCCCCGCCGGCTACTACATGCCTAACAATTGACTCTTGAGCACCCCTAAATTGATCAAAGCCAAAAACATCATGAAGTACTTGGTGGCTCGATTGCAACAGTAATGCTCCCTTTGTATTAATGAACATACCTGAATTACAAACAAGGTATAAATGAAAAGCCCCACGTTGTGCGGGGCTCTTTTAATATCTTCTCTATGAGTGCAAACACAGAGTCCGATTGGCGGAGAGGGAGGGATTCGAACCCTCGGTAGGTTTGACCCTACGCCTGATTTCGAGTCAGGTACATTCGACCACTCTGCCACCTCTCCGAACCGAAGAGCGATTATAGCTTTCGGGTATTCCTTTAAATTTCTTGGGCTATTAATTAAAGTGGTTTCAATACCTCTAAGCCGCCCAAGTATGGTCGCAATGCCTTCGGAATGGCAATACTGCCGTCAGCTTGCTGACAATTTTCTAGCAAAGCCACGCCAGTTCTACCAACAGCTAAGCCGGATCCATTTAAGGTATGCACTAACTCTGGCTTACCTTGCCCAGATTTATATCTGGCCTGCATACGTCTTGCCTGAAAATCACCCATATTGGAGCAAGAGCTAATCTCGCGATAAGCATTTTGCGACGGAATCCATACTTCTAGATCATAAGTTTTAGTGCTACCAAAACCCATATCGCCAGTACAGAGCAATACTTTTCGGTAAGGTAACTCCAGAAGCTCCAAGACTTTTTCTGCGTGCGATGTTAATTCTTCAAGCAACTGCATCGATTCTTCTGGCTTTGCAATTTGTACGAGCTCTACCTTCTCAAACTGGTGCTGACGAATCATGCCACGCACATCACGGCCATAGCTTCCAGCCTCTGATCTAAAGCATGGGGTGTGAGCAGCAAATTTCAATGGCAACTCTTCAGCCGCTGTAATGGTGTCACGAACTAAATTGGTAACAGGTACTTCGGCCGTGGGAATCAAATAAAAGTTTTCGATTTTTGCTTCGCCCGCCCCATCTTCACCACCCATCTGGCGAGGAACCTTAAATAAGTCCTCTTCAAACTTCGGCAACTGGCCAGTGCCTCGCATCGAAGCGGCATTGACCATTAAGGGGACGTAAAGCTCTTCGTAACCATGCTGAGTGGTATGCAAATCAATCATGAATTGCGCTAAGGCACGATGCAATCTGGCAACAGGTCCCTTGAGAACTACAAACCGTGAACCACTAATCTTTGCAGCAGATTCAAAGTCAAGTCCCAATGGTGCGCCTAAGTCGACATGATCCTTCACGGGAAATGAGAATACTGGGATTGCGCCCCAGCGCTTAACTTCTTTATTCTCAGCCTCATCTTTGCCGACTGGAACTGCTTCATCGGGCAAATTAGGAATACCCATCAAGAAATCTGCAATCTCTGCCTGCAAAATTGCTAAGCGAGCTGCGCCCGATTCCATATCCACATTAATCTGGGTTGCTTCTGCCATTTCAGCAGCAGCATCTTCGCCCTTACCTTTTTTCATACCAATAGCTTTAGCCAATTGATTGCGTTTAGCCTGTAACTCTTCAGTACGTGTTTGCAAAGATTTACGCTCGGACTCCAAGGTGTTGAACTTCTCAACATCGAGCTGAAATTTGCGAGTAGCTAAACGGGCAGCAACGGCTGCGATATCTTTGCGGAGTAATTGCGGATCAATCATATGTTGCTCAGTTTTTTATATTCGGTTTGTGCTGAATTGCGACTTAATGCGATTTATGGGCTCTAGTTTAAGCGTAAGACTTCTGCGCCGGCAGGCGGAACAAAAGTAAAGCGATTGTTGGGCAGATTGACATTGAGCTGGATCTTATCCAAGGTGACCAACACCACGCTACCTAAGCCATCGATGAGCTCTAAGGCTTTAGGAAGGCCGTTGGCCATCCCCACGGAGATCTTGGTATACGGTAAGTCATTCCCATTTTTTGTATTGGGGATTTTCTTAGGCACGAGAGCGACCCATTTCATACCTAGGCGATCCTCACCTTCAACTAAATCAAAATGCTGATCTAAAGAGGTCTCGCCAAATAAGATTGCCGCAGGGGTGCTGGCAAGAGCTTGGCCAGCAGGTCTAAAAGTCGCCTGGTTTAAATCCTTATCCCACATGATGAGTTGCTTGCCATCGGCAATCAATTTTTGCTCGTATGGTTTTTGGGTATCCCAGATAAATCGGCCTGGACGCTGAAACACAAAGCGTCCTTGTGTTTGGCGAACTACTTTTAAACCTTTGTCTTGCGGTTCACTTGCTTTGGGTGCGCGTAGCTGCTGTTGCACAAATTCACCTTCAGCAGTTTTGGAGTTGCGCACAAACTGACGAAACTGCTCAGACCCACTCTCCCCCTCTGCAAGAGTCAAGCTTGAAGATAAAAGTATTGTGAGCCCTAAAGCTGCTATCGAGAAAAATCTGCGCAAGGGGATCGCCTTATTCAGAAGGGCGATGGAGAATTTCGCGATTACCGCCATTACCCATCTTAGAGACTAAGCCTGCTTTTTCCATATCTTCAAGCAAGCGTGCTGCACGGTTATAACCAATGCGCAAGTGGCGCTGTACTAAGGAAATAGATGGGCGCTTATTTTCAAGAACAATGGCTACTGCTTGATCATATAAAGGATCTGCTTCTCCACCACCTTCACCAGTCAATGCATCAATCGTAGATTCATCGGCACCTTCCAGAACGCCGTCAATGTAATTGGCTTCGCCCTTCTCTTTAAGCCATTCCACTACACGATGAACTTCATCATCAGAAACAAAAGCGCCATGAACGCGAACCGGTAAGCCAGTGCCCGGAGCCATGTACAACATATCACCCATACCGAGCAATGCTTCAGCGCCCTGCTGATCCAGAATGGTACGACTGTCGATCTTGCTGCTCACCTGGAAAGAAATACGGGTTGGCACGTTAGCTTTAATCAGTCCAGTAATCACATCCACACTCGGACGCTGAGTTGCCAACACCAAATGAATACCGGCGGCACGCGCCTTCTGTGCAATACGCGCAATCAACTCTTCAATCTTCTTGCCAGAGACCATCATCAAGTCAGCCAACTCATCGATCACGATCACAATTACTGGCGCTTTGTAAATCGGCTCTGGATCATCCGGAGTTAAGCTAAATGGATTGGTGAGCTTCTCACCTTTCTCCTCCGCTTCTAAGATCTTTTTATTGAAGCCAGCTAGGTTACGCACCCCAAACTTACTCATCAGTTTGTAGCGGCGCTCCATCTCATTTACGGCCCAATTGAGTGCGTTATACGCCTGCTTCATATCAGTAACAACTGGACACAAGAGATGGGGAATCTTGTCATACATGGCCATCTCCAGCATCTTCGGATCAATCATGATCAGACGCACTTCATCAGGCTTTGCCTTAAACAGGATCGACAAAATCATGGCATTGATACCAACGGACTTACCAGCACCAGTCGTACCAGCAACCAAGCAATGCGGCATCTTCGCTAAGTCAGCAACGATCGGGCTACCCGAAATATCTTTACCCAAAGAGAGGGTCAAGTTGGAATGACTATCGTTGTAAACCTGAGAACTTAAAATCTCTGAGAGGTAAACCGATTGACGCGTTGGGTTTGGTAGTTCCAGAGCCATGCAAGTCTTACCTGGAATGGTTTCCACCACACGCATGCTCACTACACCCAAAGAGCGAGCCAAGTCACGAGAGAGGTTAACAATCTGACTACCCTTCACGCCAACAGCAGGATCGATTTCATAACGGGTTACCACTGGGCCTGGATAGGCTGCAATAACTTTAACCTCTACATTGAACTCAGCTAACTTGCGCTCAATAAGGCGAGAAGTGAATTCCAGCACATCTGCTGAAATGGTTTCTTTCGCTTCAGGCACAGGATCAAGCAATGCCAGTGGAGGCAACTCTGAATCCGGAATATCGACAAATAAAGGCTGTTGTTTCTCACGCTCAACTCGAGCACTTTTCGGAATCTCTATTGGGGCTCGAACAATCTGTACCGGCTTAGCAATTTCAACGCGCCCACGGAACTCTTCAACGAATTCTTCCCGTTCTTCAGCAGCTGCTTCACCAAGCTTTCGATCCTCTTCGCTATCGCGACGCTCACGCAAACGGTTATAGGCAAGCTCAAGGGATCGACCTACTTTTTCAGCAACATCTAGCCAAGAAAAATGGAGAAATAAGGACAGGCCAGCGCAGAAGGTAAACAGCAAGACTAGGGTTGAGCCGGTAAAACCCAGACTCATTTGTAGCGGAT
Organism: beta proteobacterium CB; assembly: GCA_000342265.1. NCBI lineage: Bacteria > Pseudomonadati > Pseudomonadota > Betaproteobacteria > beta proteobacterium CB. The sequence continues at coordinate 520,786 of CP004348.1, read as the reverse complement.
CACCAATGAGTTCACCCAAAATGCCTCCAGGAGGCCTTGGAAGCTCCCAGGTCAACGAATGCAAACGAATGGACTCAAGGCCCATGCTGCTCAATAAAGTCAGCCCAAAGCCCAGCCAACGCATTAATAAGGAGTCAGGCTTGGCATCTGGGTCTGGGGGTAAAGGAATGCTCCAGAGCTCACGCCAGCCACTGAGAACACGGCGACCAAAGAGCACAACCCACCAAAAAGCAGAAATACCGAAGATATAGAGCAATAAATCAGCTAAATAGGCCCCAAAACGGCCACCCAGGTTCTTGGGAACCTCAAAACTGGCATGTGACCAGGCGGGATCCGCCTTGGAATAAGTCACCAAAATAGCCAATAAACCCAAACAAAGACCAAATGAAATAAACCAGCGAGCCTCTAGAAGGAGACGGGGCATCCTACCCTGCCCTTGATTCTCAGGGGGCTGGGGGGTTAAAGGGGTTTTGGACTTCGGGTATGTCGTTCTTGCCATGTTCTACCGATTGTAATCAAGCAATCCTATAATTTGGAGATGACTACAAATACTCCAAAACACTCCAAAGTCCTCATCCTCGGTTCAGGGCCTGCCGGCTACACGGCTGCCGTATATGCAGCCCGCGCTAATTTGAACCCAACCCTCATCACCGGCCTGGCACAGGGCGGTCAATTAATGACCACTACTGATGTAGAAAACTGGCCAGCAGATCCAGATGGCGTTCAAGGACCAGAGCTCATGGATCGCTTTTTGAAGCATGCGGAGCGCTTCAATACCAACATTATCTTTGATCACATTCATACTGCCGCCTTGACGGAAAAGCCCATCCGTTTAGTTGGTGACTCCGGCACCTACACCTGCGATGCCTTAATTATTTCCACAGGCGCTTCAGCTCAATACATTGGTCTACCTAGTGAAGAAGCATTTATGGGTCGCGGTGTTTCTGGATGCGCAACCTGTGATGGCTTCTTCTATCGCAATCAAGATGTTTGCGTAGTGGGTGGTGGTAACACTGCTGTTGAAGAGGCGCTCTACCTGACAGGTATTGCTAAAAAAGTAACAGTGATTCATCGTCGCGACAAATTCCGTGCAGAGCCAATTCTCAATGACCGCCTGATGGCCAAAGTTGCCGAAGGTAAAGTCGAACTCAAGTTGAACGCGACTCTTGACGAAGTGCTTGGCGATGAAAAGGGTGTTACTGGTGTGCGCATCAAGAAAGCTGATGGCAGCACAGAAGATATCGCTGTTACTGGTGCCTTTATTGCAATTGGTCACAAACCCAATACCGAGTTGTTTGTTGGGCAGTTAGACATGAATAACGGCTACATAAAGACCCACTCTGGCCTGGAAGGTAATGCTACGGCCACTAATATCCCCGGCGTATTTGCAGCGGGCGATGTGCAAGATCATATTTACCGTCAAGCGATCACCAGTGCAGGTACAGGCTGTATGGCTGCATTAGATGCGCAGCGTTACCTGGAGACTTTGGCTTAGTGCAAACTCAACCGAAAGATCAAATAAAAATGCCTAGCAATGCTAGGCATTTTTATTTACAAGGCAACTATCAAACGCTGAGAGCAAGCAATGCAATCTCAGGCGCCCTATCCAAAATCTTCAATAAAGCCTTAGCTGCACCAGTAGGACTGCGTTTACCCTGCTCCCAGTTTCGAATGGTCTCCAAGGAAACTTCGATGCGCTTAGAAAACTCCTGCTGAGATAAACCAATTCTCTCGCGCACGCCTTTTGCATATTTAGCTGCATCTAACATCGCAGCTGCATCATCTTGCTGTTGATGCAGCCTAATCAAACGCTCTGATGTCGCATCCAACAATTTTTTATCGACGAATCCTTTGGGGAAGCTACTAGGATCATGTAGATCCACACTAACTCGAACGATTTTCTTCATAACGCCTGACCTCCCTACGATTTGCCCGCCTAGCTGAAATAATCCTAATTGCTGCAGGCCTTTTTGTATAAATCACTACAAATACTTTTTCGTCTAGCAACCCTAGCGCTGATCTCTTTCTATCAACAAATTCGGATCTATGAAAACTGATTTCACATATGTGAAATCAAAATTTCGAGAGATCTGGCATAAATCACTTTTAGCCATCTCCCATTCAAAATCCATTACTGCTATTGTAGGCCAATGGCCTACAGTTAGTCAATCAACCTAGGGCACTTATCTATTGGTATTGCTTTAGAAAGCCTTAAACTAGAACCCATAAAGCATTCATGGCTTTAATAGCAGGAAATAGATTCGATCTTTAATAGCATGGGTCCGCCTCTTTGCTAAGATCGAAGCGCACATTAATCACTAACCGGAGTATTTATGAGTTACGACAAGGTCAGCCCAGGTAAGAAAATCCCAGAAATATTCAACGTCATTATTGAGATCCCAATGAATGCGGATCCAGTGAAGTATGAAGTGGACAAAGAAACTGGCTGCCTCTTCGTAGATCGCTTCATGGGTACAGCAATGCATTACCCATGCAACTACGGTTACATCCCTAAAACGATTGCTGGTGACGGCGATCCTGTAGACGTCCTCGTTATTACTCCATTTGCCTTGGTTCCAGGCTCAGTAGTAAGCTGCCGCGCAATCGGCATGTTAGAAATGGAAGATGAAGGCGGACAAGATGCAAAATTGTTGGCTGTTCCAGAAGACAAGATTTTGCCAATCTATAAGCATTTGCAAAAACCTGAAGATGTAAATGAATTACTCCTCGCCCAAATTCAACACTTCTTCGAGCACTACAAAGATCTCGAAAAAGGTAAGTGGGTAAAAGTTAAAGGTTGGACTGGTGTTGCTGGTGCCCATAAAGAAATTTTGGACGGCATCGAAGGCTACGCTAAGTCACAGAAGTAATTCCGTAGTCATTGGGAGTGAGCTCGCAAAAAATCGCCCTAGCGCAAATCAACCCTCTTTTGGGTGATTTGCCTGGCAACGCGCAGCTCATCTCTCAAGCCGCTGCTGATGCATATGCACACGGCGCCTCAGTAGTTCTCACGCCAGAGCTCTCGCTCACTGGCTATCCCCCAGAAGATTTGTTATTGCGTCCTGCTTTTATTGAGGCAGCTGATCGCGAGCTCAGCCGTTTAGTGCAAGAGCTCCAGAAATTTCCAGGGCTGACCGTGATTATTGGTCACCCTAAACAAACTGCCGCTGGCTTGCAAAACTATGCCTCAGTCATTCGTGATGGCAAAGTCATTGCAGGTTATGCCAAGCAAGAATTACCTAATCATGAAGTGTTTGATGAGGTGCGCTACTTCACACCAGGTAATGAGGCCTGCGTTTTTGAAAATGCAGGTATTCGATATGGACTCATTCTTTGTGAAGATGCTTGGCATGCGGGTCCTGCTAAACAGGCTCATACTGCTGGCGCACAAGTACTACTAGTTCTCAATGCATCGCCTTATCACCTCCAAAAAGAAACTTTGCGCATTGACGTACTACGCAAGCAGATTGCCTTAAGTAAGATGCCATTGGTTTATGTAAACGCTGTAGGCGGCCAAGATGAATTGGTTTTTGATGGTGGATCGTTTGCTTTAAACAGTACAGGCAAAGTAGTAATGACTATGCCGCAGTTTGAAACTGCTCTTGGCTATGTAGCCGTAAATACATCAGCTGATTTAGATCCGGGAACTTTGGTTGCCCCAGCTAGCGTAGAAGCCCAGGCTTACCAAGCGCTTGTATTGGGTGTGCGCGACTATGTTCAAAAGAATCGTTTTCCAGGAGTCATCATCGGCCTCTCCGGGGGCGTTGACTCTGCACTGGTGCTAGCCATTGCAGTAGACGCCTTAGGTGCCGATAAAGTTCGTACCGTCATGATGGCCTCGCGCTATACCGCCGATATCTCTTGGATTGATGCTAGAGAAATGGCTCAAAATCTAGGCGTTCAATACGACGAGATCCCCATAAGCAATCCTGTTGATGCTTTAGAGCATGCCTTAGCTGAGCAATTTAAAGGCCTCAAACTCGACGCCACTGAAGAGAATATTCAGGCGCGGGTGCGAGGCACCCTCCTGATGGCGCTCTCCAATAAAACAGGCCGTCTAGTTCTGACAACAGGCAATAAGAGTGAAATGGCTGTTGGTTACTGCACTCTCTACGGAGATATGGCCGGAGGCTTTGCCGTTATTAAGGATATTGCCAAAACCTTAGTCTATCGCTTGTGTGCCTACCGCAATAGCATTACCCCGATTATCCCGGAGCGAATTCTGACACGCGCCCCTTCTGCAGAATTACGTCCCGACCAAACCGATCAGGATAGCTTGCCATCATATGAAGTATTGGATGGCATCGTAGAGCGTTATATGGAGCAAAACCAATCCATTGCCCAAATCATTGCTGCCGGATTTGATCCTGAAAGCGTAGAAAAAGTAACTCGTCTTATTAAGCTCAACGAATATAAGCGTCGCCAAGCGCCTCCCGGTGTTCGCGTGACTACCCGAGCCTTTGGGCGTGACTGGCGCTACCCTATTACATCCCACTTTAGGGCGTAACTGGGCGTACGTTTTCAGTTCTAGGTATGATTACTGTATTAAGGGGAATATATGAAGCTAATCACATCCATTATTAAGCCGTTCAAACTTGACGAAGTTCGTGAAGCCTTAGCTGAAGTAGGCGTTACCGGACTAACCGTTACCGAAGTCAAAGGTTTTGGTCGCCAAAAAGGTCACACCGAGCTCTATCGTGGCGCAGAGTATGTAGTCGACTTTTTACCTAAAGTAAAAGTTGAAGTAGTTGTTGCCGATGACCGCGTAGACTCTGCAATTGAAGCAATTACAAAAGCAGCGCGCACAGGCAAAATTGGTGACGGCAAGATTTTTGTAAGCCCAATTGAACAAGCTATTCGTATTCGCACTGGCGAAACTAACGACTCAGCAGTTTAAGCATCAGCATTCGATGCGCTAATCCTCTAGGGGTTAGCGCTGCTGAGAATCTGTCCGGTCAACGGGTGAAGTCAGCACCTCAGCAGCTTCCAATACCAAGGTTTTGTAATTTGAATTTGTCAGGCGCACTTTTGCACCCTGAAAGAATATGCCCGCCTGAGCAAGACCGCTAGTCAGCACTTTAAACGGTGGTTTGCCATAAAAAGATGCGCCCACACCAGGCTCAACCATCTTATTTTGCATCTTTCCAGAGGCATCACTAACGCAAATAACTTGCTTTGATTTAACTTGGACAAACACCATATCCGCCGCCTTACGGGGTACATCTGGTTTATAGCTAATGATGCCCTCCTCAGCAGGGCAGGCTGTTGAGACTTCAGCGCTAGTCGCAGGAACTGCCACTACTGGCAATGCTGCAGCTGGAGCGACTGGCGCAGGATCTACTGGAGTTGGCGCAGGAGCTGGCTCAACAAGCTCTTCTTTTACAACAATGATTTCTTCTGGCTTGTCTGCAAAAAAGAGTGGGCGCAAGTTAATTACTGAGAACACGAGTGCTGCTAAAACACTCAGCCACAGGAGGAGCTTCTTGGAGAAGGCGGGCTTTGAGCTTGACGATGTCCCAGAAAAAGGGATTTCTTTTGAAGCGGGCACTACAGGATCTACTGTTTGAACCGGCTCTTTTTTTTCCTCTTCCACGGCCAAGGCTGGAACTTGAATCTCTTCCACTACCGCTTTGGGTGTTACAGCTTCCTTTTTTGATTGCACTTTTTTTGCCGGAGCCTTAATAGACTCTTCAATCTTTGGCGCTTCAATTATTTTTGCTGGTGCTTGAGAGCCATAGTCAAACGCTTCCTCATCACTTAAGTTGAGAAGCTTTGCCACTTTTTTAGCAGCAGTAAATTTGTTTTGGGCTCCGTAGAAATAACTGGACTCACCATTTTCAATTTGAGATATTTGATGGTGCGAAAGACAGGCCATTCCACCAAGGTCTTTCGTGCTCCAGCCACATTTTTCCCTGGCCTTAGAAAATGCCTCTTTACGGATCTCGGGTAGCTTGGCGTTAGTAGTCACAAAAATGTTTTAAGTGCTTTATCTATCAAAATGATGCCCCATCATAGTGCCTGGATAGCACCAGGGAAATTAGCCCAAGAGCTAGTTTTTTTGGAAATTCTCAAGATCAGATTCAAGATATTTTGCGACTAATATTTGGACCGATTCCACGTTCATTTTATCCATCACTCTAGCCTTATGGACTTTGATGGTGGCATCTGTAGTGCCTAGTTTGACGGCAATATCTTTATTTAGCAATCCTTTAACCAGCCAAAAGCAGACTTCCCTCTCCCTCGGCGTTAGGGTTGCATAGTCTTTCTTGGTTTCCACCTCTTTAGAGACTCGTTTGAGCTGACGTCTATCAAACTCGACAGCATCAGCAACAGCCTTCAATAGGTCCTCCAAATTGAAAGGCTTAAAAAGGAAGTCCACGGCACCGTGCTTCAGGCTTTTGACGATTTGATGGGGGTGACTCTGACCACTGACAAACACAATGGGGGTTTTGCGACCCAAATGGACTAATTTTTCCTGTAAATCCAACCCAGTCATGTCAGGCATTTGCATATCCAGCAAAATGACTGCAGGTGCCACAGGGACTGAATGCTCCAAAAATGTTACTGCGGAGGAGAAATCCTCCACTATGTAACCTACGTCCTTGAGCATCCGACTCAAAGAGGTGCGCATCGACTCATCGTCGTCAATTAGGTAGATGTGGCCAACTTTAGTCATTGAATTTAAAAGGAAAAGTAATAGATAAGACAATGTACTGCAGCTTTTTTGCGAAGGATATTAGCTCTCAAGCTAATAATGAGGCTGAATCAGCAAATACAATAGAGAAATCTGCTTGTTGCAGTGCACGATAGAAACGCTGAGGCACCTACATAAACCCCTGCGCTCACTGTTGTCTCACGGCACAATAGAGCTTTTCGACAAATTCTTTTCTGGAGTCAATATCAGCATGAAACGCCTCAATGAACGCTCGCGCAATGTCACCGAAGGGGTTGCTCGCGCACCCAATCGCTCAATGTATTACGCGATGGGCTACCAAGAGAAAGATTTTGTTAAGCCGATGGTTGGCGTAGCAAACGGCCATTCCACTATCACCCCTTGCAATAGCGGCTTGCAAAAACTAGCCGATGCAGCAGTAACCGCTCTTGAAGAGGCTGGTGCAAAAGCCCAAATGTTTGGCACCCCTACCGTTTCTGATGGTATCGGTATGGGTACCGAAGGAATGAAGTACTCCCTCATCTCTCGTGAAGTGATTGCTGACAGCATTGAAACTTGTGTCAATGGATTATGGCAGGATGGTGTTGTTGTCATCGGTGGTTGCGATAAAAATATGCCAGGCGGCATGATGGCGATGGCCCGCACTAATGTACCCAGCATTTATGTTTACGGCGGCACGATTAAACCAGGTCACTTCAAAGGCAAGGATCTGAACATTGTTTCTGCGTTTGAGGCCGTTGGTGAATTCACATCAGGTCGTATGAGCGAGGCAGACCTCAAGGGCGTAGAGCAACACGCTTGCCCAGGTAGTGGCTCTTGCGGCGGTATGTATACCGCAAATACGATGAGCTCTTCCTTCGAAGCTTTGGGCATGAGCCTGCCCTATTCGTCCACTATGGCCAATGAAGATGCGGAGAAGGTTGCTAGCGCGCACGAGTCAGCACTAGTGCTGGTCGAGGCAATTAAGAAAAATTTACGTCCACGAGACATCATCACCAAAAAATCTATCGAGAATGCGGTTAGCGTGATCATGGCAGTTGGCGGATCAACCAATGCTGTTCTGCACTATCTAGCAATTACCAGCGCCGCTGAAATCGACTGGACAATTGATGACTTCGAGCGTATTCGTAAGCGTGTTCCAGTCATCGTAGACATGAAACCTTCTGGCCAATACTTAGCAACTGATCTTCACCAAGCCGGCGGTATTCCGCAAGTCATGAAGGTCTTGCTTGATGGCGGACTCTTGCATGGTGATTGCATGACTATCACAGGCAAAACCATTGCCGAAACATTAAAAGATGTTCCATCGGTACCGCGTGCTGATCAAAAAGTGATTCGCACATTAGATAATCCACTCTATAAGCAAGGTCACTTGGCTATTCTGAAAGGCAACATCTCGCCAGAGGGTTGCGTTGCAAAGATTACCGGCCTCAAAAATCCATCCATTACTGGTCCTGCTCGCGTATTTGATTCTGAGGATGATGCAATGGCCGCCATCATGGCGCAAAAGATCAAAGATGGCGACGTCATGGTCATTCGCTACGAAGGCCCTAAAGGTGGTCCTGGCATGCGTGAGATGCTGGCCCCCACCTCCGCCCTCGTTGGTCAAGGCTTAGGCGAAACAGTAGGTCTGATCACTGATGGGCGCTTCTCTGGTGGTACTTGGGGCATGGTGGTAGGTCACGTTGCTCCTGAGGCGTTTGTAGGTGGAGTGATTGCCCTGATTCATGAAGGTGACTCTGTGACGATCGATGCCCACAAGCTACTCATTCAACTGAATGTGAGTGATGAAGAGATTGCGAAGCGTCGTGCGGCTTGGGTGCAACCTAAGCCACGCTATACCCGTGGATTACTTGCTAAATACGCGCACCTTGCAAGCACTGCAAGTAAAGGCGCCGTGACAGATCTGAACTTAGACTAAGCGGCAAGCAACAAAAGAAAAAGCCCCTAAGTAAAACTAGGGGCTTTTTTAATGCCGAATCTACATGTAGCTAAAACAGTTTTTTAGTGCTTCATTGCTCCACCATGTCCAGCACCAGGATTGCCCATCGCATTGACAGGCATCTTTACCTCCACTTCGCCTGCTTTAGCAAACTTGAGCTTAACTGGAACGGTCTGACCCGCAGTTAATGGCACCTTAATATTCATGAACATTAAATGCAAACCGCCCGGCTTTAATTCAATAGCACCACCTGCTGGCACAGGAATATCTTTCACCTGGCGCATTTTCATGACATTGCCTTCCATGGCCATTTCGTGCAGTTGCACTTCACCGGATACTGGTGAGCTTGCAGAAATGAGTTGATCAGCAGCACCCTTATTTTCAATCTTCATGAAACCACCAGCCACCTGCTGACCCGGGACTGTTGCACGGGTGTATGCATTTTCGATTTGCATGCTACCGACCTTAGCGTTTTGCGCCTGAGCCATGCTGGACAAACCAAAGCCCACTAAAGCAGCCAATAATGTATTCAATAAAGTATTGCGTTTCATTCGTATACCTCTTAAGTTAAATTTAAATCCCAGAAAATCTATAACGCGCCTTTTTAAATTACACATGTTCAAGTGCACTAATAAAAATGCAGCACTACCAACTCATTGTCTTGGTGCCATCCTTGAAGAGGGCCTCACCCGTAACCTTTGGCCCACCCAATTTAACCCCAGCCATAAGATCAGCCTCCGTATAGCCAGCCTGCTTTAAACACATTGGGCACATAATGACCAAAGCCCCGCTAGAAATCGCTTCAGATAAAAACTGTTGCTGATCAGCAAATCGAGTTGAACCAGCTCTCACACCCAACATCACTGCCTTATCATTTAAAAAAATGGTGAGCGGGTGACCATTAGTTGCATGGTGCCTCCCAAAATTAATCGCCATTGAAGCGCGATTAGCCTCATCCGTAGATAAATTGATAAATAACGGATCAGCGGGACCACAAAACGCCAGCGATGCAGTTGTAAATGCAAATATGAATGTAAATACTTTTACTAATTTTTTTAACATGATGTTTCCCTCTAAATTTCAGCAAAACAAATTGCTTAATCCACGGTCATAACCGTGACCCAAAAAACTTCAGACTTGGGTAGGGGGAGCTGCTGAGGGAGGTGTTACCCAAGCAGCAAGAGGCTTAGGTGATTGATAGAAAAGCTGCGGTAGTAAAGCCAGTGTTTGCGGCGCCTGAAATGTGAGATTCGTATTGAATGCTGGTGTGATAGCCGAATGACCGATGCAATATGGGCAAGGCTGCACTTCTGCACGGTCCGCTTGATCTTCGCCTTGCACATGAATTTGTGTTTTAGCGCCATCAGCAGAGCAAATCTCCATCGCAAAACCTTGGCCATACTTCGCCAGCGATACGGCTTGAGAAACTGCCGGCGCCAGCGCACTCATTGCGATTGCTAAGGCAGCAATCCAGTGAATGAGGCGGTCTTTATGGAAATTCATGGTGATGAGATTTTATCGGATTCCTTCTACAGCAATAGAAAAAGGGGGCTTGCGCCCCCTTCTCTTTACTCAATCTTCGTTTTTGACTAGATTAAGCAGTATTTTTACTTCCTCAGCTTACGCTGCAGCTACCTTTTTCTTGCCAATGAACTTGCCAATTACTGGCCAGAACAGCAATACCATTGCAACTGTAGTGATTGCGCCTACCAAGTAGTTGGAGAAGAATACATCCAAGCTACCCTGTGAAATCAACATCGACTGACGGAACGAATCTTCCGCACGGTCGCCCAAGACCAAGGCCAAGACCATTGGTGCCATTGGGTAGTCAAGCTTCTTAAAGACATAACCAAGAACACCGAAGCCCAACATCAACCAAACGTCAAAGGTAGCGTTGTGGACGGTATATGCACCTACCGCACAAATCACAATAATGACTGGAGCAATGATAGAGAATGGAATTCTCAAGATTGAGGCAAACAATGGCACGCAAGTTAATACAACAAACAAGCCTGCTAAGTTACCTAAGTACATACTAGCGATCAAGCCCCAAACAAAGTCTGGTTTCTCAACAAAGAGCAATGGACCTGGTTGCAAGCCCCAGATCAACAAACCGCCAAGCAATACAGCGGCTGTTGGTGATCCTGGGATACCTAGTGACAACATTGGCAGCAAGGCGGCTGTACCAGCGGCGTGAGCAGCTGTTTCTGGAGCAACAATACCCTCCATCTCACCCTTACCGAAGTTCTCGCCATTCTTAGAAACACGCTTAGCAACACCGTAGGCCATGAAGGATGCTGGGGTTGCGCCACCTGGGGTGATACCCATCCAGCAACCAATCAAGCAGCTGCGTAATGAAGTCGCCCAGTACTTTGGCAATTTTGCCCAAGTCTCGAGAACCACTTGACGACGAATCTTGGCAGCAGCACCTTGGAATGCAAGGCCTTCTTCCATGGAGAGCAAAATCTCGCCAATACCGAACAAACCAATAACAGCGATCAAGAAATCGAAACCACGCATCAATTCATGGCTACCGAATGTCAAGCGCAATTGACCTGTCACTGTATCCATACCTACCGCAGCTAAGGCAAAGCCTAACATCATGGCAGAGATAGTCTTAAACGGAGATCCCTTGTTCATACCCACGAAGCTACAGAAGGTTAACAAGTACACCGAGAAGAACTCAGGCGGTCCAAATTGCAGAGCAAACTTAGCGACCAATGGTGCCAAGAAGGTGATCATGACGATTGCGAAGAACGCACCAACAAATGATGATGTGAACGCAGCAGTCAAGGCTTCGCCAGCTTTACCTTCACGAGCCATTGGATAACCGTCAAAGGTTGTCGCAACAGACCAAGGTTCGCCCGGAATATTAAATAGAACGGATGTAATCGCACCGCCAAACAATGCGCCCCAGTAAATACAGGAGAGCATGATGATTGCGGATGTTGGGGGCATTGTGAAGGTCAATGGCAACAGAATTGCAATTCCGTTGGCACCGCCTAAGCCTGGCAATACCCCAATAATCACACCAAGAGTTACACCAACCAGCATTAACAGCAAGTTAAAGGGTGTCATTGCAACGGCAAAGCCGCTGAATAGAGCGCTAATTTCTTCCAACTTGAACTCCTTCTTTTCTAATCTTTTTTAATAGTTATTCTTTTTATTGCACGCCAACGAACTCGAGGGGATTAATCCATGAGCCATGTGGCAGCGGTACCTGGAACCAGTACTCAAACATGAGATAGAGGGTTGCGCTCACCCCGACTGATACTGCAATCGCTTTCCAAGCTGGATACTTTCCAAGCCAGACCATAAAGATGGCGATATAGATTACAGAAGAGACGTAGATACCGATCAACTGAACACCAAGTATGAACACAAGCGCTGGCAGCAAAACAGCCATAACTTGTTTGAAGGACTCTTTATCAACAAAAGATTCTTTTTTCTTTTTTCTATCAACAACTGCTGCTTGATAGAGGGTGACAACGCTTGAAAGAATAATGATCAAGCTAATGTAGAAAGGGAAATAGCCCGCTTCTGGACCATCGCTACCCCAGCTAGCGCCCAACTTGATACTTCCGACCATTACTACCAGGCCTACACCAATAAACAAGAGAGCGGTGATGATGTCCATCATTCTCACGCTAATTACTGAATCTTGATTTGAATTATTTGTATGTTCAGACATTTGCTTCGTTCACTAATAAATGGTTAATTAATACTGCTTCGTTTTAATAATTATTGTTCTTACGATTGCGTTCAAAAAAATAGGACCTCCTCGCAGAGGCCCTATTTAATATTGAGCGATTACTTAGCTAAGAAACCTGCCTCAGCCATCAACTGCTTGTGCAAAGCTTCATTCAAAGTCAACCAGTTATTAAATTCTTTACCGGTCATGAATGTTTGATTGAATGCACCATCAGCCATGAACTTTTTCCACTCTGGTGTCTCGCGTACTTTTTTGAACACGTTGATGTAGTAGTCAACCTGCTCTTGAGTTACGCCAGGAGCCATGAAGATGCCACGCAACATTACGTAATCAGTTGGCACACCCACCTCTTTACAGGTTGGAACATCGTTCCAAGACTGAGTTGGAGTGATCTTTTCTTTGTAAGGCATACGTGTGTCATCAAATACGCACTGAGCACGCAACTTACCAGCACGCCATTGAGCAACAGCTTCAATTGGGTTATTCACAGAAGATTCGATGTGGTTACCAACGAGCTGAACAGCAACGTCGCCACCCCCTTTGAATGGGAGGTAAGTGAACTTAGCACCAGTTGCTTTTTCAAGGGCAACGGTAATGATCTGGTCTTCTGATTTAGAGCCAGTTCCACCCATTTTGAATTTACCTGGGCCAGCTGCTTTAGCGGCATCGATATATTCTTTTGGATTCTTGTATGGCTTATCTGCATTAGTCCACAACACGAACTGATCAAGAGCCAACATTGCTACTGGAGTGATATCTTTCCAGTTAAATGGAACACCAGTTGCTAGAGGAGTTGTAAACAAATTAGAGAGCGTAATCACGATCTTATTTGGATCACCTTTAGCTTCTTTCATTGCCAAGAAACCTTCGGCTCCAGCGCCTGCGCCCTTGTTCACAGGAATCACTGCCTGTTTCATCAAGTTGTTTTTAGTAATGATGCCTTGGATCATGCGAGCCATTTGGTCAGCACCGCCGCCAGGACCGGCAGGGATGATGAACTCAACTGGCTTGGTTGGCTCCCAAGCAGCAAAAGCAGGTGAAACACCAGCAGCACCGAGGGCTAATGCGGTGGAAATCAATGCCCCTTTTAACTTCATCTTCATGAACGCTCCTCCAAAAAATTTTGAATACCAATATTACTTTGGCTTTTCTTTACTGTGTGACGATTTTTGATCTGAATCACTGCAGATCTCTTGATTGCCATCAACAATTTTTAAATGGGCACCTAGGGCTTACACCAATCAAATTAGTAGTAACCCTAATATCAATTTAGACTTGGCTAACTAAAAAACTTACGATTTGCTTTGAGGCTAATTTCTAGCGGAAACGGTCAAGGAGCTTCTTGCTGAGCTTATCGAGCTTTGTGGAGTCTTTAATTAGAAATTGCAGCCCATTGGAGTCAGCAATCAGAAGCGTATTGCCGGCAATTCGGCGAATATCTTCCTCACCTTTTAGGCGAATCCTGGTTGGACCGCGATCAGTTTCAATATCCCAGATGCTCGGGGTGGCAAAAGTAGATACTTTGGTGATTTTTTCTATCACGGGCATGAACTCGCGAGCCGCAAGCTCCTCCTCTATCAAAGTCAATTCGCCATCAGGGATTGCAGTAATGCCGTCAAACCAGTACAACTCTTTGCCAGACTGATCCATGATGGAAATTCCAGCATCCGGCTCAGTAATGGGAAACGCTCTTACTGGATAGACGCCAATGTGCGGGACTCCAGCGGCATCGATGAAAACGAGGCGACCAAGGGCATCACGCTCGAGCGTGTACGACTTTTGATGATGACTCATACACCGCCCCCTGTTTCTTTAGCAACGATTTGTGTGTGCTCTTCTTGAGGCTCGTTCACATCAATACTTTCACCAATCGCGCCGCCCTCAACCAATTCTGCAGCATGACGCAGCTGAGCCTGGTACAGAGCATAGTAAGCGCCCTGCGTTTCCATCAACTCGTCATGAGAACCGATTTCGACGATCTCACCTTTGTCGAGCACAACCAAGCGATCTGCCTTTCTTAAAGTGGACAGACGATGAGCAATCGCAATCGTGGTGCGGCCTTTCACCAAATTATCCAAAGCACGCTGAATTTCTTTTTCAGTTGTAGTGTCTACAGAAGAAGTGGCTTCATCCAAAATCAAAATACTTGGATTAATTAATAATGCACGAGCGATAGAAATACGCTGACGTTCACCACCAGAAAGAGATTGGCCCCGCTCCCCCACTAATGAGTCGTAACCTAGCGGTAAGCGCAGAATAAATTCGTGCGCATGCGCGGCCCGCGCTGCTTCAATAATTTCCTCGCGGGTAGCATCCGGTTTTCCGTACGCAATATTTTCTGCAATCGTGCCAAAGAATAAGAATGGCTCCTGCAGAACTAAGCCAATACGCTTTCGATAGTCGGCAATTCTGATGCTGCGAATATCGCGACCATCCAATGTGATTGAACCAGCACTCACGTCGTAGAAACGACAAATTAAGTTCACTAAAGTACTCTTGCCGGAGCCGCTATGCCCAACTAAGCCGATCATTTCTCCGGGGGCGATATCCAAATCGATGCCCTTGGATACTGCACGGTTGCCATAGCGGAAACCCACGCCACGCAAGGAGATAGAGCCTTTAACCTGACCCAAAGGAGCTGGATTAATTGGCTCAGGAACGCTCGAGACATGATCTAAGATATCAAAGATACGTTTAGCCCCCGCAGCTGCTTTTTGCGTATGAGAAACAATGCGACTCATTGAATCTAAGCGAATATAAAAGCGTCCAATGTAGGCCAAAAAAGCAATCAGTACACCTACAGTAACTTTTTGATGTGCCACCTGCCAAATACCAAAACCCCACACTACCAAAAGACCAGTTTCAGTTAACAGTGTGACTGTTGGGGAGAACAAACCCCACACACGATTAACGCGATCGTTAATTTGTAAATTGTGTTTGTTGGAATCAACAAAACGCTTGAGCTCCCGATCTTCCTGAGCAAATGCTTTAACAACTCGAATACCCGGAATCGTATCCGCCAAAATATTGGTCACTTCTGACCACACGCGATCTATCTTTTCAAAACCAAAGCGGAGTTTGTCGCGCACCACATGAATCATCCACACAATAAATGGCAATGGCGCGAGCGTTACTAGAGCAAGCAGGGGATCTATTGAAACCAAGATCGCCGCAGTCATTGTGATCATCAAGACATCAGTCGCAAAGTCTAGGGCGTAGAGCGACAAAAATACGCAAATACGATCTGTCTCAGCCCCAATACGAGCAATTAAATCACCCGTTCTTTTGCCCCCGAAATACTCCAAAGATAGCTTTAGTAAGTGCTCGAAAGTCGTATTGCGCAAATCAGCGCCGATACGCTCGCTGACCAATGCAAGAAGATAGGTTTTCCACCAACCTAAGCCCCATGCAATGATTGCCGCCCCAAACAAAGCAAGCAGGTACTTGCTAGCCAAATCAAAGTCAATTGGATTACCTTTTTCATACGGAATCAAAACATGATCCATTAGGGGCATAGTCAAATAAGGCGGAATGAGGGTGGCGCCAGTTGAGAGCAAGGTCAGCACAAAACCCAGTAACAGCTCTTTTTTGTAAGGGCGTGCGAAGCGCCATAACTTAAATAAGGTCCAGGTGGACGGAGGCGCATCTTCCTCAGGATCGCAGCTAGGACAAGCCTCTGAATTTGCTGGCTTGGGGCTCAAGCACACTGAACAAACCTGCTTATCGTATTCAGAGGCTTCGGGCTCCTTGCCTATTTGCTCGCCCCGCAGCAATTGTCTATGAGCTGTCTGCAGGCGTAGCACCTGGGGATTAACGGCTAGAGTGAAGTGCCACAGTCTGAGTAAAGCAGTCTCCGACTCCAACTTCAGATGCCCTACCCCTGCGTGATCTCCATGCAAAAGATGAGCCCCAGAGCTAATCGGCCAGAATTCTGAGCGACTACCATCGGTCCAAAATAGCCCCGACGGGATCAGGCAAAGCAGGCTTTTCTGAAAATGCATTCCGCCATCAAGATCAAGCTCAACCCATGCCAGTATTGAGCCAAAGTCTTTTACTGGTGATTGAGAGGCCGCTAAAGCGCTAGCCCAGTGACTTGGCGGAGGGGGAGAGAATGGGGAAATTTCTGGCTTCATTAGTCCTAAAAGTATAGTGGAGCTAGTTTTTTTAGATTTAGTAACTCTGTCAACTTTAGTAGGCAGAAAGCCGTTAAATTAATGAAGTAAGCTTTTTTGCACATTTTTGCTAATTTTGTGGATTTTGAATAATTATTAGAACCAGAGAGACAGTCTGAGACATCCCCGCCCTTACCTTCTGAAGCGGCGCTGAGATTTCCCACTCCACATATGCCCCAATTACTAGATAAAACCATTGAAATCTTGAGCCACCGGCATCTTCGTGGCCCTAATATGTGGAGCTACAACCCTGCGCTTGAAGTTTTGATCGATATTGGCGACCTAGAAGACTATCCATCGGACTTAATCCCTGGCTTTTATGATCGTCTGAGCAAATGTCTTCCCAGTCTTCATGAGCACCGTTGCAGCTACGGAGAGCCTGGGGGATTTTTAAAGCGCGTTGAAGAAGGCACCTGGCCTGGGCATATTCTCGAACACCTCACCATTGAACTGCAAAATCTAGCCGGTATTGCAGGCGGCTTTGGAAGAGCTCGCGACGGTGGTCGCAGAAGTGTTTACAAAGTGATTGTGAGCGCCACTGAAGAGGCTGTGACATTGCAGGCCTTTCAATTTGCCCGCGATCTTCTTCTCACTCTAATTAAAGATAATGGCGATGCCATTGCGCAAAAAGAAAAAATTATTGAAGAGCTTCGCGATTTAAGCGATGACCTCTGTCTTGGACCTAGTACAGCATGCATCGTCAATGCTGCAACCGCTCGAGAAATTCCCTACATTAGATTATCGAGTGGCAACTTAGTACAACTTGGTTACGGCTCTAAACAACGACGTATTTGGACGGCGGAAACTGATCAAACCAGTGCCATCGCAGAAACCATCTCGCGCGATAAGGACCTTACCAAGAGCTTACTTGCAAGCGCTGGGGTTCCAACTCCCGAAGGTAGGACTGTTACTAGCCCAGATGATGCCTGGGAAGCTGCACAAGATATTGGATTACCGGTCGTTGTCAAGCCGATAGATGGCAACCATGGTCGCGGTGTATTTATTAACCTGTATACCCAACAAGAAATTGAAGCAGCTTACGCTGTTGCAATTGAGGAAGGTAGCGAGGTTTTAGTGGAGCGTCACGTTATTGGTGATGAACATCGCCTATTAGTAGTGGGCAACAAAGTAGTGGCGGCTGCCAAAGGGGAAACCGTTTGGATAACAGGTGATGGCAAGCATACCGTTCTTGAACTCATTCAGATTCAGATAAATTCTGACCCACGTCGAGGCACAACAGAAGAGTGCCCACTCAATCCAGTGCGCATTGATTCAGCTGTTGAGCTCGAGCTAGCACGCCAGAAATTGACAGGCGATAGCATCCCGAGCATTGATCAAAAAGTACTCATTCAAAGCAACGGTAACGTAGCGTTTGATGTGACAGATTTAGTTCACCCTGAGGTGGCTCACCAAGTTGCCTTAGCTGCACGCGTGGTTGGATTAGAAATTGCTGGTGTTGACCTCGTCGCCCAAGATATTAGTAAACCACTAGAGTCACAGAACGCTGCCATCGTCGAGGTGAATGCGGGCCCCGGTTTACTAATGCACTTAAAACCTGCGAGCGGAAAACCCCAACCCGTAGGCGAAGAGATTGCAAACCATTTATTTCCTCCGGGCTACGATTTCAGGATTCCTATTGTTGGCATCAGCGGAAACTCAGGAAGAACAGTGGTTGCTGAAATGGTTGCCCACTTTATTAGACTAACCAACGTGCATGTTGGCCTCTCTACGAACAATGGTCTGTATTTCGGCAGTCGCACTATTAAGCAAACCTCTTCTTCTCATTGGGAAAATGCGAGACGCACATTACAAAATAGAGCTATTGAAGTTGCTGTGATTGAAAATGACAATGCGTCCCTCTTGCTTGAGGGTCTCGCATACGACCAGTGTCAAGTTGGCATCGTTCTCAACATTGATCCACTCAAACTCTTTCCAGAACATAACATCAGCGAAGAAGATCAATTATTTAACGTGGTTCGTACTCAGGTAGATGTCGTATTACCGACTGGTACTAGCGTGTTAAATGCTGACGATGCCATGATTGTAAAAATGGCTGAACTCAGCAAGGGTGAAGTGATGTACTTCTCTCAAGATCCAAGCTCCCCCGTGGTAATTGCTCACCAAGATAAAGGTGGTCGTTCAATTATTGTGGGCGCATCCGTCGTTACCCTCAAGCAGGGCAAGTTAGATGCATTAATAATTCCTATTCCGCCAGCCGTTCAAGACTCGTCTCTTGATTGGGCTCCAAACTTAAGTCTTGCAGCTGCCATCGGAGCTGCTTGGGCTTTAGATATTCCGTTCAACGTTATAGAAGCTGGAGTTGAAACATTCGTTTCCAACTCCAATATTGCAGCAGGTACTTAATTGGAAATCACCCGTATTCGCATGTTGCGCGGCCCGAATTTATGGAGCCGCCATACCGCCCTAGAGGCAATTGTTTCTTGCGATGAAACAGAACGATCCATCGATTCAATTCCCCAATTTGAAAACAAGATTCGTGAACGCTTTCCTCAATTAGGCAGCATGCGTCGCGGTGGGCATAATGAAATCCTCTCCCTTGCACACGCGCTAGAACATGCAGCCTTAGGTCTTCAGTCTCAAGCGGGGTGCCCAGTCACTTTTAGCCGGACATTACAAACCGTTGATGTAGGCGTCTATCAAGTCGTGGTGGAGTACACCGAAGAAGTTGTTGGGCGCATGGCCTTTGACTTTGCCTTTGGACTAATCCAGGCGACCCTCAATGATGTGCCATTTGATTTAGCGGCAGCCCTCTCAGAATTAGAGGCTTTGTATGAAGATGTACGCTTAGGACCAAGCACCGGATCTATCGTGGATGCTGCGGTACAAAGAAATATCCCTTATCGCCGCATGACTGAGGGCAGCATGGTGCAGTTTGGCTGGGGTAGCAAGCAAAAACGTATTCAAGCGGCTGAGACTAGCGACACCAGTGCAATCGCAGAAGCTATTGCCCAAGACAAAGAACTTACCAAAAACCTATTAGCAGCTGCAGGTGTATCCGTACCTATCGGCGAAGTAGTGACTACTGCTGATGATGCGTGGCGTGCCGCGCAAAAAATTGGTGGTCCGATTGTTCTCAAGCCGAAGGACGGCAACCAAGGTAAAGGTGTTGTTGCTAACATTCAAACCGAGGCTGAGGTACGTGCTGGTTTTATAGTGACCCAAGCCTTTGGTCGAGAAACCATTGTTGAGCGCTATCTTCCAGGCGCTGACTATCGTTTGCTAGTGGTTGGCAATCGCTTATCTGCTGCAGCACGCCGCGAGCCAGCCCAAGTAGTCGGTGACGGCAAGCACAGCGTCGCCGAACTAGTTGAGCTAGAAAACAAAAATCCATTGCGTGGTGACGGCCATGCAACAGCATTAACGAAGATTCGGTTTGACGATATTGCTCTTGCGCACTTAGCGAGCAACAATCTCACCCCTCAGTACGTTCCCAAAACTGGTGAACGGGTTCTGTTGCGCAACAACGCCAATCTCAGTACAGGTGGTACGGCTACCGATGTCACTGATGATGTCCATCCTGATGTTGCTGCTAGCGCAATTGCTGCCGCACAAATGATTGGGTTAGATATTGCTGGTGTCGATATTCTCTGTGAGGCTATTTATAAGCCCCTAGAGCCGCAAGGTGGAGGCATCGTTGAGGTCAATGCTGCACCAGGCCTACGCATGCATCTCAAGCCCTCCTATGGCAAGAGCCGTCCTGTTGGCGAGGATATTGTCAACATGATGTACCCCTTAGGTGAAGATGGTCGCATTCCAGTTGTGGCAGTGACAGGCACCAATGGCAAAACCACCACTGTTCGCCTGATTTCTCATTTACTCAATGAGACCGGCTTAAGAGTCGGTATGACCACCACCGATGGTGTTTATATCAACCATCGCCTGATTGATTCTGGCGATTGCAGCGGCCCCAAGAGCGCGCGCAATGTTCTCATGCATCCCGATGTTGATGCCGCTGTTCTAGAAACAGCTCGCGGCGGATTACTGCGTGAAGGTCTTGGTTTTGATCGCTGTGAAGTTGCCGTTGTTACTAATATTGGTGAAGGTGATCACTTAGGCCTCAACTACATCACGAGCGTAGAAGATCTGGCGATTCTCAAGCGTGTCATTGTTCAAAACGTTGCACCGACTGGTGCCGCAGTTCTGAATGCTGCTGATCCGATTGTTGCGAAGATGGGTGATGTTTGTACTGGTCGCGTGATTTTCTTTGCGCAAAATCAACACCACCCTGTGATTGCGGCACATCGTGCCAAGAATAAAAAAGTAATTTATTTTGATGGTACTGAGATCATCTGCTCTAAAGGCGCACGCGTCCTCTTCCGCTTCCCAGTGAGCGACATTCCATTGACTCAAAATGGTGTTTTAGGTTTCCAAGTAGAAAATGCTATGGCCTCTATTGGTGCAGCTTGGGCCTTGGGTTTAGACGCCGCGAATATTGCATGCGGACTTCACTCTTTTGAAAGTACAGCTAATGCAGTGCCAGGACGCTTTAATCAATTCCAACACAAAGGTGCAACTGTAATTGCTGACTATGGCCACAACCCAGATGCCATGCGTGCTCTCGCAAGCGCTATTGAGTCCATGAAGCCCAAGAAGAGTCATGTGGTGATTAGTGGTGCCGGTGATCGTCGTGATGAAGATATTCGTGATCTAACCCGTATTCTTGGCAATAGCTTTGACAATGTCATCCTCTATCAAGACCAATGCCAACGTGGCCGCGAAGATGGAGAGGTTCTCAAGTTACTGCAAGAAGGTTTAGTAGGAACTAAGAAAGCCAAGCAGGTTAAAGAGGTTACTGGCGAATTTCTAGCTATTGATACTGCCCTCAATGATTTATCTGCTGGCGATATCTGCCTCATCCTCATTGACCAGGTGGAAGAATCTCTGGCCTACCTAAAAGAGAAGGTGCAGCCTTAAGTTCCCAATTCATCCTGTACGTAATTTCATGAAATAAAAAAGCCCGATCAATGATTGGGCTTTTTTATTGGGTCTTGCTTGCACTAATTACAGCAAATGAATTACGCCTGAGAATGGTAATGCTGCAAACGCTCAATCTCTTCTTTAGACCCTAGCATGACGGAGACTCGCTCATGCAGCTCAGTTGGGATCATATCCATAATCAATTGCTCGCCATTGGTCGAAGCGCCACCGGCCTGCTCCACCAAGAAACTCATCGGATTTGCTTCATACATTAGGCGTAGCTTGCCCGGCTTGTGTGGCTCACGTTGATCCCATGGATACATAAAGATTCCGCCGCGCGATAAGACCCGGTGAACATCAGCAACCATGGATGCAATCCAACGCATATTGAAGTCTTTATCACGCTCACCACTTACGCCAGCTAAACACTCATCTACGTAGCGACGCACAGGCTCAGCCCAGTGACGCATATTCGACATATTGATAGCGAACTCTTTGGTTGAGTGAGCAATCTCGACAGCATGTTTAATCAAGACAAATTCGCCAGTCACCTTGTTTAGAGTGAACATGACAACGCCATCACCCAAGGTTAATGCCATGGTAGTTTGTGGGCCATAGACAACATAACCTGCAGCTACTTGATGACGTCCTGATAACAAGAAATCCTCTGTCTGCAATGGCGCAGCGGGATCTTGTTTCTTAAGTACAGAAAAAATCGTGCCGATGGATACGTTCACATCAATATTGGATGAACCATCCAATGGATCGAATAGCAATAAGTAATCACCAGTCCCCTGAACTGGAAGCGGTAACTCCATCTCTTCAGAAGCCAAGCCGGCTAGGGATTTACATCCCTGCACACCATCAATTAATAAATCATTGGCAATCACATCTAGCTTTTGTTGAACTTCACCTTGAACATTACCAGTGCCAGCGGATCCCAATAAGCCGATCAAGGCTCCTTGCGCCACTTCGTGACTCAAGGTTGAGCAAGTATCAGCAACCGCCAACAGGAGCTCCTGTAAGCCCATAGGAATATCTGCGCCCTTCACTTTGGCCGATGCTAGATATTGCTTGAAATTGGTATTAAAGGTACTTGAAGCTATCAAAAGGAGTATCTCCGTAATGGGTTTATTTCTGTATAGGCTCTATTTTGCCTTGTTCTAGCTTGCCAAATTGCCTACAGCCTTAGAAACCACCTCTTTCACATCTGCAGAGAGGGTTTCGCAAGCCGCAACCCGTCTCAGGGCTGCCAGCATCTGCTCCTGATAAATCGGCGCAAACTGACGCCAGCGATCTAATCCCCTGGCCAAACGAGCAGCAACTTGCGGATTAATTGGATCTAAGGCAAGAACGGATTCGGCCCAAAATGCATAACCACTGCCATCCACTTGATGAAAGCTAGCGGGGTTATTCATACAAAAAGCATGAATCACGCTACGAACCCGGTTTGGGTTATTCATTTTGAAAGCTTCGTGCTCACGCAAACGCTTTACTTCAATTAAGGTGGATTCAGCGTTGGCAACTGGCGGTCTGCTTGATTGCAATGCAAACCACTTATCAATCACTAAAGCATCATCAGCAAATCGAGTATGGAAATCTTCCAGACAAGCTACAGCGGATTTGGATCCATGAATCACCAAACCAGCCAGGGCAGCGTATCGGTCGGTCATATTGTCAGCATTTTGATATTGATTGACCGCCATTGGCGCCCAAATCAGCGGATCTGCTTCGAGCAACATGCTAAGTGCGAGATTCTTTAGGGAGCGCTTGCCAGCACTTACTGCATCAGGGTTAAATGGTCCTGGTGTTTGCATCTGCTGATAAAGAGCAGCCCATTCGATACGCAACTCACTCGCAATAGCATGGCGGAAGGCGCGACGGGCAGCATAAATTTTCTGAGGGTCAACACTGGCGCACTGCTCATACAGATATGTTTCGGCAGGTAAAGTTAGTGACAGTTCTTTGAATGCAGGATCTAAATCCGGATCAGTCAAGAGGGTGCGGTAGGCCTCAATCAAATCTTTATCAGGCAGGCGATTACCCAGAATCATTTGCATTGCCAGCTTTTGACCCGCTTCCCAGCGATTGAAGGCATCGTCATCGCTCGAGAACATGGTGAGTAAATCTGTCTCACTTTGATCAAAATCTAAATTAATCGGTGCTGAGAAATTGCGATTGATCGATAACACTGGACGACTTGCTACTTGATTGAAAGTCCAAGTTTGTTGATCTTGAATTAACTCTAATAAAGTCTCCGCCTGATCATTTTCAGGAGTAAGCAGGCGCATCTTCAATGGAATATGAAAAGGCTTGCTATCGTTTTGTGCGGTATTAGCTGAAGGGGTTTGCGTCAAGGTAATTCGATATTGTTTTTTATCTGCATCGTAGAATTCTTCTACTTTGACCTTAGGCGTGCCTGCTTGGCTATACCAATTCTTAAATTGAGAAAGATCGCGGTCATTAGCATCAGCCATCGCCGCCAAGAAATCATCGCAAGTAACCGCTTGACCATCATGACGCTTGAAGTAAAGATCCATGCCCTTGCGGAAACCCTCAACACCCAATAGGGTTTGATACATACGGACAACTTCAGCACCCTTCTCATACACTGTCACCGTGTAAAAGTTATTAATCTCTTGGTACTTATCTGGGCGAATTGGATGCGCCATCGGACCAGCATCTTCAGGGAACTGCAGTTGACGCAATAGACGCACGTCCTCGATACGCTTGACTGCCCTGCCAGAATCACTTCCCATCTGATCTGCAGAAAACTCTTGATCACGGAATACGGTCAACCCCTCCTTAAGAGAAAGCTGAAACCAATCCCTGCAGGTAACCCGATTACCAGTCCAGTTGTGGAAGTACTCATGCGCTACAACGCTTTCAATATTGGCAAAGTCAGCATCTGTTGCGGTTTCTGGTTGAGCAAGGACATACTTGGTATTGAAAACATTAAGGCCCTTGTTCTCCATTGCACCCATATTGAAATCACCTACCGCCACAATCATGAAGCGCTCGAGATCGAGCTCAAGACCGTAGCGCTTTTCATCCCAATGAATTGATGCAATTAAAGAATCCATTGCATGACGAGTCTTTTTCAAGTCATGCGGTTCAACCCAAATCTGCAATAGCTTTTTTGCACCACTACTGGTGGTGATATTCTCTTCAATGCACTCCAGCTTGCCAGCAACCAAGGCAAACAAGTAAGACGGCTTTGGAAATGGATCTTCCCAGACGGCACTATGCCAACCATTCGGTAATTTTTCAGTACCAATCAGATTACCGTTTGACAACAATACTGGGTACTCTGCCTCTCGGGCGCGGAGGGTCACGCGATAACGCGCCATGACGTCCGGCCTATCAAGGAAGTAAGTAATCTTTCTGAATCCTTCAGCTTCACACTGCGTAAAGAAATTGCCATTGGAAACATACAAGCCCATGAGCGAAGTATTTTTCTCGGGCACACAAACGCAAATGATTTCAACGATAAATGTTTGCTTACCTTCATGCGGTAATGCATGAATAGTGAGGGCTTCTGGTGTGAGTTCAAACTGGCGATGGGCTTCACCATTAATACGCAAACTCACAAACTCAAGTTCATGGCCCTGCAACACTAAAGGCGCACCAGCCTCATGACCAGCGCCAGGCAAAACCTCTAGGCGACTCTTCACAATCGTCCTAGCGGGATCTAAGGCAATATCTAGCTCAACCTGTGAAAAGGTGTAATTAGGGGCACGGTATTCGAGCCTACGAAAGCTCTGTGGCAGATCAGTTTTCATAGGGCAATTTTAAGCCCCATGGAAAAATTCAGCCTAGCCCCAAATAAGGGTAGCAATACCAATGGCGATGAAGGTCACAGCGGCTACCGCATGTACCCACTTAATGGGCATACGTTTAGTGAATTTCTGACCAATCCAAACGGCCGGGGCATTAGCCAACATCATCCCCAAAGTGGTGCCAACTGTTACAGAAAAGACATCGGAATATTTTGCGCCTAGGGCGATCGTAGCGATCTGGGTCTTATCCCCCATCTCAGCCAAGAAAAAGAGTCCAACCGTCAGCATAAATACTTGGAAGGCCTTATCAGCCACTTTTGAACCGGATGCATCATCAATGTGGTCAGGCACCAAAAGCCAAAGTCCAATTCCCAAAAAGCTCAAACCTAAAATCCACTTGAGAAGATCTGGACTCATAAATGTGGTGAGCCAATGCCCCAGTAGAGCTGCACAGGCGTGATTGGCAATTGTCGCAATCAATATGCCGCCAATAATAGCGAGCGCCTGTTTTGGATAACGCGCAGCCAACATCAAGGAGAGTAATTGGGTTTTATCCCCCATCTCAGCTAATGCAACTACGCCAGTAGAAAGTGCTAGTGCAGATAAGTCCATTTATAGAATGATAGAGGAAATCTCGGGAGCCTAGACTCCCGAGACATTCAATCCCTAGGGCTGCACTGAAACCACTAGGCCACTAACAACTCTTCTACCGGAACAAAGTCCACTTTCTGCGCTTTAGCAACTGGCTCAGACGTGAGATTGCCTCGATGAACGCTCAATCCGTTGCGTAGATGATGATCGTAGGCGAGAGCCTTAGCCATGCCTCTATTTGCCAGCGCTTCAATAAACGGGTAAGTTGCATTAGTCAACGCAAAGGTGGAAGTTCTGGCGACTGCACCAGGCATATTTGCTACGCAGTAATGCAACACGCCATCCACGATAAAGGTGGGATCGGTATGAGTTGTGGGCTTAGATGTCTCAAAACAACCGCCTTGATCAATTGCCACATCCACGACTACTGAACCCGCCTTCATTTTTCGCACCATCTCACGAGTCACCAATTTTGGCGCTGCAGCACCAGGCAATAACACAGCGCCAATGACCACATCCGCCTCACAAACCTCTAGCTCTACCAAGAGAGGGTCGGCATAAAAAGTTCTTACGCGATTGCCGTAGAGCATATCAATTTGCCTTAAGCAATCGATATTGCGATCGAAGATACAAACATCTGCACCCATTCCTACCGCCATTTGCAAGGCATTGCGTCCTACAACTCCAGCGCCCAAGATGACTACCTTTGCAGGAGCTACACCCGGGACACCCGCCATCAGTATTCCCAAACCCCCGTTCGTTTTCTCTAGATGACTAGCCGCAGCTTGAATAGACATTCTGCCTGCAACCTCACTCATTGGAGCCAAGAGGGGCAGAGCGCCGTTACACGAAGTCACTGTCTCATAGGCTATGCAACTTGCGCCTGAAGCGAGCAAGGCTTTGGTTTGCTGCGGATCTGGCGCGAGATGTAAATAGGTAAAAAGAATTTGATCTTCACGCAACATCGCACATTCTTGCGGCTGAGGCTCCTTCACCTTCACTACCATTTCGGCTTTAGCAAAAACTTCGGCAGCGCTATTGATTAAAGTAGCGCCTGATAAACGATAGGATTCATCGCTCAAGCCAATTTGCTCGCCTGCTCCACGCTGTACTAAAACAGAATGCCCTTGTTTACACAAGCCCCTCACATTTCCTGGGGTTAAGCCAACACGAAATTCATTATTTTTTACTTCTTGAGGTACGCCAACAATCATTTATGTCTCCTTATTTGAATTCACGACTCAGTTTTGTTTTGCGATTCAAGCCAACGATGTAGAACATGGCGAGATACACACCTAATAAACACGGACCTAAGATCAAAGCAATCCGCGCATCCTCATGAAAACCCATTAACACCACGACTAAGGCGATAAATGCCAATGCGAACCACGAGGAATAGGGCCACCAGGGTGTGCGGTATGCCAACTCAGCAACCTGGACTTTTGTAAGTGAGCGACGAAACTGAATTTGCGTAATCAAAATAGCAATCCATACCATCAAACCAACGAAGGTAACTGCGGCCATGATGTATTGAAATGCTTTATCGGGAACGAAATAATTGAGCACTACCCCAGTCATGCAAACCCCTACCGTTGCCATCACTGCGCGGTGCGGAACGCCATACTTTGATAGTTTGGCAAATGGGGATGGTGCATAGCCGTTGACTGAGAGCGCATACAAGAGTCGTCCACCACTAAAGATGCCTGCATTGCAGGATGACAAGGCGGCAGTAATCACTACGAAGTTAATGATTCCAGCAGCTTCACGTAAACCAATTCGCTCAAACATCACCACGAATGGGCTGCCTTGCTGACCAACTTCATTCCAAGGGAAGATTGCCAAAATGACAAGGATTGCGCCCATGTAAAAAATCAAGATGCGCCATGCCAAGGAATCAATCGCCATTGGAATGGTTTTTCGCGGGTTCTCTGCTTCACCAGCAGATAAGCCAATCATCTCAATACCGACGTAAGCAAATAAGACCATCTGCAAGGACAGCAACATGCCACTAATACCGTTGGGGAAGAATCCACCGTGCTGCCATAAGTTACTTAAGCCAATCGGATTCCAGTCATTGGTAAAGCCAAAGAAAATAACTGAGCCACCCAAGGCAATCATGGCAACAATAGCAACCACTTTGATCAGGGCAAACCAAAACTCAAACTCACCAAATACTTTGACGGCAATCAGATTAATCAGACCCATCATCAAGATGGAAGATAAAGCCCAGATCCACTGCGGCGTCTCAGGGAACCAAATACCCATATAAATACCAACAGCAGTCACTTCAGCTATTCCGACGACGATCCAGTACGTCCAGTAGCCCCATCCAACCATATAGCCCGCAAGCGGTCCTACATAGGTATTGGCATATGCAGCAAAAGAACCAGCGACAGGCTCATGCACCGCCATCTCACCCAGGGTGCGAAGAACGATGAAGGCAACGATACCCGCCAGGAGGTACCCCAATAGGATTGAGGGTCCTGCGATTTGAATCGCGCTTGCCGAGCCCAGAAATAATCCGACGCCGATAGTGGAACCTAAGGCCATGAGGCGAATGTGCCGCACCTTGAGGTGGCGCTGTAAACCAGTTTGTTCAGTCTGCAAAAGAGACCTCCTTTCGATTTGTCGTTGGTAAATCACCAACGAGGCAAAGTCTAGGGAGGACTGCGCTTCTACACTAGGGGATAAAAATGCGCAAAGTGCTTAAACAAAAAAATGTGATCTGCAATACAAGATGCATCTACGTAAGCACAGGCTGAGAGGGTAATTATTAAATTTTGGATGACAACAGAATCCGTAATTTCCTACAGGGATTCCCCTTAAGGATTTATGGATGGATTTGAAAGAATTACTTACTGAGTAGCAATCAGACTTAAAACTTCAGCAGCAGCAGCTAAACCACAGGCTGCAGTCACCATCACTGTTGACCCGTAACCAGAACAAGCAAGGCCACCACTGGCAACACCTGCGCGAGGCTCGTGAGAATAGATCGCGCGAATACCGATTTTTCTCTTCAGATTTCTAGAAAAGCCGTGATCTTGTCTGAGGCCCTGACGTACCTTTGCCAATAAAGCATCTTGCTCAGTTCTAGAAAGATCATCACAACGAACAGAGGTCGGGTCTGATTTTCCGCCAGCTGCACCACACATTACTAAAGCGCGCTGATTTTTATTTGCCCAAACTGCTAACGCAATTTTGGTTTGCACTGAATCCGTAGCATCTAAAACAATCGCATTTTCTGGAATCAATGTATCCAGATTTTCTGGCTCCAAAAACGCATCATGGGTAGTGAGCATGATCTCTGGATTGATTTGGCGAATACGATCAGTCATCGCTTGTACTTTTGCCTTGCCATACTCACCCTCTAAAGCATGCAGTTGACGATTGGTATTGCTTTCAGCGATATGGTCAAAATCAATTAAAACAAGATGCCCAATGGCGGTGCGAGCCAAGGCTTCGGCAGCCCAAGAGCCCACGCCACCTAATCCAGCCACCACTACGATCGCATTACGGAAACGCTCACGCAGCTCTGGGCCGTATAGCCGAGCCACACCCCCAAAACGACGATCTCCTACGCTATCTTCTATCTTGTCTTCTGCCATAGCTTCTCTTTATACTGAAAAAATGGATTCCATCGCTCAACTCCGAAAAAACTATACCTTTGGCCAGCTTTCAGAGACTGAAGTTCCTCTCAATCCACTAAACCTGTTTCAAGTTTGGTTTGATCAGGCTGTCAAAGCTGAGTGCCCTGAGCCAAACTCGATGACTTTGGCAACTGCGGATGCGTCAGGCAATCCATCAGCCCGTATTGTCTTACTAAAAGGTGCGGATAACGCTGGCTTTACCTTCTTTACCAATTACGAAAGTCAAAAAGGTCAAGAATTGGCCGCTCGCCCGCATGCCGCTCTGTTATTTCATTGGCACGAGCTTGAGCGTCAAGTTCGCATCAAAGGCATCGTTGAGCGAGTTAGCCCTGCCGAAAGCGATGAATACTTTCACTCGCGCCCAGCATCCTCCCGAATTGGGGCATGGGCTTCACCGCAAAGTGCTGAGATTCCAAATCGCGAATTCCTTGAAGAAGCTGAGAAGCGCTTCACAACCGATTTTGGAGATAAGCCGCCAAGACCAGAGCATTGGGGTGGATATCGTCTGCACCCTACTGAAATTGAATTCTGGCAAGGCCGTCCATCACGCCTGCATGACCGCATTCACTATCAGCTAGAAGGATCAAGTTGGCGAATTGTGCGTCTAGCGCCCTAGGCTTATTGAAATTCTGGCGTAATAAGTGACTGGAATTTTGCTCTAAATTTCGCTAACTTAGGCGCAACTACTGCCATGCAGTAGCCCTGCCCTGGATGCTGACGAAAGTAATTCTGGTGGTAATCCTCGGCTGGATAGATAACTGGCGCCACATCAATTTGAGTCACTACTGAATTGGAATAGATCTTCGCACCTTCTAATTCCTTGATTACCTCATGAGCGATTACGCTTTGTCTTTCGGTATGCGTAAAAATCACCGAGCGATATTGAGTGCCGTGATCATTGCCTTGGTAGTTCAAGGTAGTTGGATCATGAATGACAAAAAAGACTTCCAATAAATCACGATACGACACTACTGTGGGATCAAAATAGACATCGACAATTTCTGCATGGCCCGTTTGTCCAGAGCAAACAGAGTCATAGTCAGGGTTTGGCATTGCCCCTCCCGCGTAACCCGAAACCACCGCGCTCACGCCAGAAATTTGCTGATAAACCGCTTCTAGACACCAGAAACAGCCGCCGCCCAAGGTGGCACGCTCAAGAGTTGCTTGATTTTTAAGAATAGTTTCGTTCATGCCTTTATCCTAATACCTTATTCAATCGTTTGCTTGCCATACATAAACCCATGTCCATAAATCGCTTCACACTCCAATTAGATGAAATCAAGGCAGCATATGCCGCAGAACCAAACCCTACATTAGAGGTTCGTCTTGAGCGGATTGGGCGTATTGAGCAAATGATTGCTGCTAATGAAGAAAAAATCTGCAAAGTCTTAGCTGCAGACTTCGGTATCCGTCACTCAATTGAGAGTCGACTTCTTGAATTTCAGATGATTTATCAGGCTTGCAAACATGTTCGCAAGCACCTCAAGGAGTGGATGAAGCCGCAGCTAGTTGCAACGCCAGGATTCTTGGGTTCATCTCATGCCTGGACCCAAATGCAATCCATGGGTGTTGCAGGCATCATCAGCCCCTGGAATTATCCAGTTCAGCTGGCACTAGTCCCAGCCATCGCTGCTTTTGCAGCAGGTAACCGCGTTTGGCTCAAGCCCTCAGAAAGAAGTTCGCGTACATCTGGCTTCTTAGCAACATTGATTCAAGAGTATTTTCATCCAAGCGAATTTTGTGTCAGCGTTGGCGACACTGAAGTTGCAGAATCTTTTGCAGCGCTCCCGTTTGACCATCTTTTTTTTACTGGCTCAGAGGATATTGGCAAAAAGGTTATGCGCGCAGCAGCAGATCACCTGACACCAATTACCCTTGAATTAGGCGGCAAATCACCAGCAATTGTTGACGCATCAGCCAAACTTAAAGATGCTGCTGCCAGCATTATTTATGGCAAGCTGGTAAATGGTGGTCAAACTTGTATTGCGCCCGACTATGTATTAGTTCATGCGAGCGATTGCGAAGCATTTGTCCAAGAGTTGCAAAATGCAGCCCAGAAACAATTCTCTAATCCAGAGGAGTTAACTGGTGCTATTGATGAACATCAGCTAGCGCGCTGGCATCAGCTAGTTCAAGATGCTGTAGATCGCGGTGCACAAGCTATTCCACTCATCTCATCTCATCACAATATCGCACTACCATTCACTCCAGTAGCGCTCTTAAATATTTCTGAAGATGCACTCATCATGCAAGAAGAAGTATTCGGACCCATACTCCCAATAGTGGCAATCAACGATATCGATTCAATAATCCGCTATGTCAATGAGCGCCCGATGCCTTTAGCCTTGTATTGGTTTGGCAAGAGCAAAGAGGCAATGCAACGCATTCTCAATGAGACTCGCTCGGGTGGCGTAACTATTAATGACACCCTTTTACATGCTGCTGTTGAAGACCTGCCATTTGGTGGTGTTGGTGCAAGCGGTATGGGCGCTTATCATGGCAAAGCCGGTTTTGAGGCATTTAGCCATCGGAAATCTGTTTTAGAGGTTCGAGGTTTCTTTGGTCTTAACTTCTTACGCGGCACTAAATTGGCAAGGCCGCCCTATGGCAATGGTGTTGAGCGCCTGATACGCTGGCTACGCTAAAGCGATGACTTGCAATTAATTCGGGAAAACCCTTGTAATTAGCTTCTTAGAATGTCATAATGAGAGGCTTTTTAAAGCAATTTGATTCATCGCCCCCCAGCTATATTTCAGCGTACCGTTTAGAAGTCATAAACATCGAAGTTTAAAAAACGCGCTGCCGCCTGTCTGATGGTCGATGCCTTTGACCATCACACTCAATAAAAAACAGAGAGTGTATACACGGAGACATCCCTTTAAGCGGGATGTGTAATAGCATGACTTTTTCTAAAGAAACCAATCCTTCTGGAACCGAGTTCCAGAATTTCGCCCTCGCGGCATCACTCCTTAAAAACGTTGCTGAACTGGGTTACACCCAAGCTACTTCAGTACAGGCTCAGGTTATTCCTGCTGCTCTTGCTGGTGGCGACTTATTAGTCAGCAGCCAAACCGGTAGCGGTAAAACCGCAGCCTTTTTATTGCCTTTGATTAATCAACTCATCGAAGACAACCCAAACGGCTCACCAGTACCAGGCCGCGCACAACCTAAAGTGTTAGTGCTCTGCCCCACTCGTGAATTGGCTCAACAGGTTGCCGCAGATGCAGTGAACTTGGTTCGCGGCATGAAAGGTATCCGTATTGCAACCGTCATGGGTGGCATGCCTTACGGCAAGCAAATCCAAGCTCTTAAAGGCGCATTGTTAGTTGTCGCAACTCCTGGTCGTTTACTCGATCTGACTGATAGCAAAGCAATCCGCTTAGATGACGTTAAGCAACTCGTTATCGACGAAGCTGATCGCATGCTCGACATGGGATTTGCTGATGACCTCGAGGCAATTGATAAGCGTTGCGCTGCTCGCACCCAAACTTTGATGTTCTCTGCAACTTTTGCACCAAAGATTATGTCTTTAGCAAATGAGTTGACCACTAACGCCAAACGTATTGAGCTTGCTCATGCTGGCGAAAAGCACGCAAACATTGAACAGAAGTTGCATTGGGCTGACAGCATGTCACACAAACATAAGTTGCTTGAGCACATCTTGGCTGATGCCTCTTTGGATCAAGCGGTTGTGTTTGCAAGCACCCAAGTTGAAAGTGAAAAAATTGCTGACACCTTACGTGCCAATGGTTACGAAGCTAGCGCCTTACACGGTGCAATGCCACAAGCCGTTCGTATGCGTCGTCTCGAGTCCTTACGTAAGGGCCACACCAAGATTTTGGTTGCAACTGACGTAGCAGCTCGCGGTATTGACGTGCCACGCATCAGTCACGTGATTAACTTTGGTTTACCAATGAAACCTGAAGACTATACGCACCGCATTGGTCGTACTGGTCGCGCCGGTCGCAATGGTGTTGCTATTACTTTGGTTGAACATCGTGATCGTGCCAAGATTCGCAACATCGAACGCTTTACACAGCAAGACATCGTTGCTTCAGTGATCGCTGGTTTAGAGCCACAAGCCAAGCCCAGCTTTGGTGGTGGCGGTGGTCGCCCAGGTGGCGGTCGCTCTGGTGGTGGCTTTGGCGGCGGCAATCGCTCTGGTGGTGGCGGTGGTCGTTATGGTTCTGGCGCTCGCTCAGAGTCTCGCTCTGGTGGCGGAGGCGGTGGTAATCGCTCTGGCAACCATTTCGAATCTCGCTCAAGCGATTCCCGTCCATCTGGTGACTCACGCCCTGCTGGTGCTAACCGTTTTGCTGATTCACGCCCTGCAC
Organism: beta proteobacterium CB; assembly: GCA_000342265.1. NCBI lineage: Bacteria > Pseudomonadati > Pseudomonadota > Betaproteobacteria > beta proteobacterium CB. The sequence continues at coordinate 486,998 of CP004348.1, read as the reverse complement.
GTTCTGCTGACTCACGTCCAGCACGCTCTGGAGATTCACGTCCGTCCGCTGGTCCACGTTTTGCTAAACCCAAAACTGGCGGTCAACGTAGAAGCTTTAGCGGCAACTAAAAATGCTTCACCGTCGTCGTCTCCGTTCTGCATGGAATCGAGTCGATTCCGGTGAACTGCATCAAGCGCCTCGCAAGTGGCAGCCTTGGCTCAGCGATACTGGTTCTTTAACCCAAAAAATTGAACGTGCAATCGGACAAAAACTAGAAGTACTAGTTCTGCGAGATTGCCGGCAAGACCTAAATAGCGACGAGAGTCGCTATTTTCATTTCAAGACTAAACGTTGTCGCATCCGAGAGGTATTGCTTTGCGCTAATGGCGTTCCGCTAGTCATGGCTCACAGCATCATTCCTACCAGCAGCTCGAGTGGCAGTAACCATGAGATTCTGCGCTTAGGCAAGAAACCATTAGGTGCCGTGCTTTTTGCTAAAACGCGCATGCACTCCAACAAGAAACCGCTGCGTGAAATTGCTCGCCTAGATAAACAAAGTGCACTATGGAAAAAATGTTTTCAACGATATCCAGAGCTGCCATCAGTCAGCTGGGCAAGACGTACGCTATACCAACTTAAGGGGAGACCACTTTTGGTGAGCGAAGTATTTCTGCCAGCCCTACTCAACTATCCCAGCAATTAAATAGATAGCCAAGCTTGCGATGCGGCTATGAGAGCTTCATCTCCAGGCTCACAAGTCAACACCGCACCAAAACCAATTTGCTTAGCAGCATCGGCAATATTGTGATGCGGACAAATGGCTGCAGCTAGTTCGAGTGGCAATTTTGCTTGCCCCAAGTAGCGTACGGCCTCAGATGATGTGAGAAGCCAAAGAGATTGTGCAAAATCCATCTCATGAATTGCGTTCCAGGCAGGGCTGCTTAAATCTAAAGGTACGCGGGCATACACTGAGAATGCTTCAACATGAACACCAGCATTCTTTAAAGTTTCAGCCAGCCAATCGCGGCCACCTTCGCCCTTGAAAATGATCACCCTCTTGCTAGACCAATCCCAGTTCAGTGTCTGTAATTCAAGCCATAGACCCTCAGAATCCCATTGCGTATTGTTTTGAGGAAGAATAACTTTTGTAGGACTGCCCTCAATACCAATACCGTGATTTTTGAGGGCGGCCATACTGCTGCCTCCCATAACCCCAATAGGCACAGACTTGTCAGATAAACCTTGCCAAGATTGTTCGAGTAAACGCATCGTGCATTCAATGGCATTCGGGCTAACGAAGATTGCTAAGTCTGCCGTCTTCAGCGCTTTCCTTATCTGCCCCGCCAAAACATCATCGCCCTTCGGAGCAATCGTTAGAAGAGGTAAGGAAATAATCTGGGGGGAGGCTTCTGGAGTGAAGCCGCTGTTGAGTAAATTTGCCTGAAGCGCTTCTGATAATTGACGCGCTTGCCCACTAGGGCGGGTAATGACAATAGTCTTATTACTCATTAATTCTTACTTAGGCAAACCGTTAGGCAATAAACGCTCAGCGCCTTGAGAAATCAGATCACGTGCAACTGAGAGACCCAAAGCCTCTGCATCTTCCAAACTCTTTACTGCGCCTTGAGCACTAGCCAAGCAACTTGCAGTGCCATCTACACTAGCAACAAAAGAGCGGATGTTCATATGATCTTGATCCCAAGTGGCATAAGCCGCTAAGGGTACCTCACAAGAACCACCCAATTGGCGTGACACCATACGCTCAGCAGTAACTGCATACAGAGTTGGCAGATCGTTGAGTGGCGCAAGCCACTCTTTAATATTGGGATGCTTACTCAAAGTTTCGATGCCGAGCGCACCCTGTCCAGCGGCTGGCGTGTACGGATCAATTGGTAGTAGCGCACGAATACGACTTGCTAGACCCAACCGCTTGAGACCAGCAGCAGCCAAAATGATGGCTTGATATTCACCGCGATCGAGTTTACCCATACGGGTATCTAAATTGCCGCGCAATGGCTGAATCACTAAATGTGGGAATTTTGATCTCAGAACCGATTCACGCCGCAAACTCGAAGTACCTACCACCGCACCTTTTGGTAAATCATCTAGACTGGCATAGTCATTGGAGACAAAGGCATCATGCGCATCTTCCCGCGCCATTACGCAGGACAAATCAAAACCCTCGGGCATGACCATCGGCACATCCTTCAGGGAGTGCACAGCCAAATCAGCCCGACCGTCCTCCAAGGCAGTTTCGAGCTCCTTAACAAATAAACCCTTACCACCCACTTTAGAGAGGGCTTTATCCAGTATTTGATCACCCCGGGTAGTCATCCCCAAGATCTGTACGTCGCAGGCTGGATAGAGCTTTTTGAGGCAATCTCGTACGTGTTCTGCCTGCCACATAGCGAGTCGGCTCTCACGGGAGGCAATTACCAGGCGTTGAGGAGTGGCAGAGGTAGGGGATATAGAGCTAGAAATGGGGGTTTGGGACATAACATTTAAAATAATCAAAGACCTACACCAATATACTGCGTTTATGAGCTCATCAAAAAATTCCCTTGCCAACAAAGCCCAAGCTTGGTCGGCCCGTTTTAACGAACCCGTTGACGAACTAGTCCAGCGTTATACCGCCTCTATTGGCTTTGATCAACGCTTTGCCTTAGTTGATATCGCCGGATCCTTGGCCCACGCCGAGATGCTGGCCACCCAAAAGATTATTAGCGCTCAAGATTTAGCGGATATTCAGAAGGGGATGGCACAAATTAAAGGTGAAATTGAGGCTGGTGAATTCAACTGGCAACTCGCCTTAGAGGATGTCCACCTCAATATTGAAGCCCGTCTCACTGAATTGGTTGGCGATGCTGGCAAACGTCTTCATACAGGTCGCTCACGTAATGACCAGGTAGCCACTGATTTACGTCTGTGGTTGCGCGGGAGTGTCGATCAAATCGCGACTACCCTCAAAACCTTACGCATTGCCTTACTCGATCTTGCAGAGACACACTCCGCCACAATCATGCCCGGTCATACTCACTTACAAGTGGCACAACCAATTACCTTTGGTCATCACTTGATGGCCTATTACGAAATGTTTAGCCGCGATGCAAGTCGCTTAGCTGATTTACGCGCCCGCTTTAATCGCTTACCCCTTGGCGCAGCTGCATTAGCCGGAACAACTTACCCAATCGATCGCGAGCAAGTAGCCAAGACTCTAGGTTTTGATGGTATCTGCAACAACTCACTTGATGCCGTATCTGATCGTGACTTTGCAATTGAATTCTGCGCCTTTGCATCAATCCTGATGATGCATATTTCCCGCCTATCTGAAGAGCTAGTGCTTTGGCTTAGCCCACGCTTTGGCTTTATTGATTTGCCGGATCGCTTCTGTACTGGCAGCTCGATCATGCCGCAGAAAAAGAATCCAGACGTTCCTGAATTAGCGCGCGGTAAAACTGGCCGTGTGTATGGCGACTTAATCTCCTTATTAACCTTGATGAAGAGTCAGCCATTGGCATATAACAAAGATAACCAGGAAGACAAGGAGCCTTTGTTTGATGCGGTGGATACCGTTCAAGATACCTTGCGAATCTTTGCTGATATGGTGCCGCATATTCAGGTTAAAGCAGACGTGATGAAAGCAGCTGCTGAAGAGGGCTTCGCAACCGCAACCGACTTGGCTGATTACTTAGTTAAAAAAGGTTTAGCCTTCCGTGATGCCCATGAAGCAGTAGCTCACGCAGTGAAAGCCTGTGTTGGCCGTAACTGCATGCTCACGGATCTCACTCTGCCTGAGTTGCGCTTTGCTTGTGGCCTGGATAATCGCCCAGAATTGATGGGTGATGACGTCTTTGCCCTACTAACTGTGGATGGCTCCGTCAATTCTCGCCAACATGCTGGTGGCACTGCTCCAGCACAAGTGCTTGCTGCGATTAAACGGGGTCGCGAAGATCTCTAAACTGCATGGGCTTTTGGGGAACACTCTCAACAGGAATTGATCGACTAAATCAATTCCTAGGCAAGATAGCCGGCATCATGATCTTGCTCTCTTGCATAGTATCTGCCGCCAATGCTGTTCTCCGCTACAGCCTAGACATAAGCAATAACTGGCCACTGGAATTGCAGTGGTATCTCTTTGCTGCTGCCGTGATGTTGGGTGCTGCATACACCCTGAAGCGCAATGAACATGTACGAGTAGATTTAATTTACTCACAACTTTCTGATCGCGGACGCCTCTACGTGGATCTCTTTGGCTTAATTGTCTTTTTAATGCCAGCCTGCATCTTATTTACCTGGCTATCTTGGACTACTTTGTTTTATCCCTCCTGGCTAGTCTCTGAGCATTCACTCAATGCAGGCGGTTTGTCACGCTACCCCATTAAATTGATTGTGCCCTTTGGCTTTTTCATGCTGGGCCTTCAAGGACTTTCAGAAATCATTAAACGCATTGGCGCCATTAAAGGCAGAGAAACATTGCCCGCCGCCGATCTCCATTATGAAAAGCCCATGCAATGATTCCGCTTGAATGGATGCCACCGCTGATGTTTGGCGGACTCATTGTATTTATGTTGATCGGCTTTCCGGTAGCCTTTTCTTTAATGGCTGCGGGATTATTTTTTGCTGGCATTGCAATTGCTGAAAATTTCTTTGGTATGCCGTTTTTACAAGCTATCCCTCAACGCATCTTTGGTAGCGTTCTTGCTAATGACCTCCTGCTAGCAATCCCCTTCTTTACTTTCATGGGCGCGATTCTTGAGCGCTGTGGTCTTGCAGAAGAAATGCTGGACTCGATGGGTCAACTCTTTGGACGCATTCGGGGTGGCTTAGGCTACTCAGTCATTATTGTGGGATTTATTCTGGGGGCAATTACCGGCACAGTAGCCGCTCAGGTGATTGCTATGGCGATGATCTCCCTGCCGGTAATGATGCGTTACGGCTACAACATGCGCTACGCTACGGGCGTTTTAGCGGCCTCTGGGACCATTACCCAGTTAGTGCCGCCCTCCCTGGTCCTAATTGTGCTGGCTGACCAGCTGAAAACCCAAAGTGGCAGCGCCGATGTGGGCAGCATGTACCTGGGTGCTTGGGTGCCATCACTCCTACAAATTGGTCTTTTTGCCCTCTACACTTTTTTCCTTTCTCGCTTGAGACCCGACTACTTGCCCGCCGCTCCAGAAAATGAGCTCACTCTTAAGGGCTGGGCACTCTGGAGAAAATGTCTCCTAGGGATTATTCCTTCGGCAGTACTGATCTTCTTGGTATTGGGAACAATCATGACTGGCATCGCAACCCCAACCGAGTCTGGTGCGATGGGTGCGATGGGTGCATTACTCTTGGCGTGGATACGTAGGGCAAGCATTCCGAACCTAAAGGGATTGATACAAGAGGCTTATCAAAATACGATGCGCATTACTGCAATGGTGGTATTCATCTTGATTGGTTCCACTTGCTTTTCGGTTGTCTTCCAAGGTGTTGATGGTGGTCACTGGGTTGAAGAACTCTTCTCCAATCTTCCTGGTGGATGGGTTGGATTCTTGGTGGTCGTAAATCTATTTGTTTTTTTCTTGGCATTCTTCCTAGACTTCTTTGAAATTGCTTTCATCGTCGTGCCGATGTTGGCACCAGTCGCAGTTAAGCTACTTTCACCGGTCTTACTTGCCTCTATGAATGGCAATCCTCAAGCCGCAGCCAGTGCTGCACTAGTATGGTTCGGCGTGATGCTCTGCGTGAATATGCAAACCTCGTTTATGCATCCACCGTTTGGATTTGCGCTGTTCTATCTACGCGGAGTAGCTCCTAAAGAGGTCAAAAGTAGCGATATTTACTGGGGCGCATTACCTTGGGTTGTCCTGCAACTCATTATGGTTGTTCTTGTGGCGGCATTTCCAGCGCTAGTGACTACCTTCCTAGATAAGCCTGCGGCAGTAATTCAGAGCCAGGACTTTAATTTCACCGGGGTTGATGAGGCTAAATCGGAGACACCTTCAAGCAAAGCAGATGAAGATGCACCGGTAGTCTTTCAACTAGATAAACCAGGTAAATAAAAAACCACCCATAGGTGGTTTTTTATTAAGCAGTCGTTAATCACAGGGTGATATCTGGCTCTTGCCTTACGCAATCAACATAGTACTCACTACGTCCATCGATATCCGCTTTGACTAAGCCATGGATATCCGTTTCAAATCCAGGGAATTGTTCATTGAAATCACGTGCAAAATAGAGATAGTCAATGATGCGTTTATTGAAGCGCTCGCCAGGGATTAGTAATGGAATACCTGGAGGGTAAGGGGTGACTAGCATCGCAGTAATGCGATCTTCAAGTTGATCCAAGGGAACGCGATCCACTTTCTTGTGTGCCATCTTGGCCCAAGCCTCCGAAGGCATCATCGCTGGCACCATGTCTGAGGTATACATCTCCGTAGTCATGCGGGCTACGTTACGACTCTTGTAGAACTCATGAATCTGCTGGCAGATATCCTTAAGGCCAACACGCTCATAACGAGGATGTTTTGCAACGAACTCTGGCAATACCTTCCACAGCGGAGCATTCTTGTCAAAGTGATCTTTAAATTGCTGCAGCTCAGTCACCAAAGTATTCCAACGACCTTTGGTAATACCAATAGTGAACATGATGAAGAAAGAATACAGGCCGCACTTCTCTACGATCACGCCGTGCTCAGCCAAGTACTTGGTAACAATGCTCGCTGGAATACCCATCGAGCCAAAATTACCCTCGATATCCAAGCCAGGTGTTACTACAGTCGCCTTGATGGGGTCGAGCATATTGAAGTCTTTAGCCACTTTGCCAAAGTCATGCCAACTGGCATTAGGCTCAAGTATCCAGTCAGAGCGCTCGCCAATACCTTCTTCAGTTAAATGATCGGGACCCCAAACCTTAAACCACCAGTCTGCGCCAAACTTATCATCGACTTCACGCATCGCACGACGGAAGTCCATCGCTTCAGCGATAGATTCCTCAACCAGCGTAGTGCCGCCTGGAGCCTCCATCATGGCAGCAGACACATCGCAAGAAGCGATGATAGCGTACTGCGGGCTAGTGGAGGTGTGCATTAAATAGGCTTCATTAAAGCAGTCACGATCGAGCTTGTGTTCTTCCGCATCCTGCACCAATACTTGCGAAGCTTGTGAGAGGCCAGCCAATAGCTTGTGAGTCGATTGAGTAGCAAACATCAGACTCTTCTTGGTACGCTTGCGATCGGAGCCGATGGCGTGCATATCCTTATAAAAAGGATGGAATGCAGCATGCGGCAACCAAGCTTCATCAAAATGCAATGAATCTACTTTGCCATCGAGCATTTCTTTAATCATCTCGACGTTGTAAACGATACCGTCATAAGTGCTTTGTGTGAGCGTCATGACACGCGGCACCACATTCTTGTCTTTAATGAACGGATTGGCATCAATTTTCTTCTTGATGTTTTTCCACTCAAACTCTTCTTTTGGAATCGGACCAATAATGCCAAGGTGGTTACGCGTTGGCATTAGGAAAATTGGAATCGCGCCCATCATGGTGATCGAATGAATCACCGACTTATGACAGTTGCGGTCTACCAGCACAACGTCGCCAGGTGCGACCGTGGAATGCCAAACAATCTTATTTGATGTGGATGTGCCATTGGTTACAAAGAACAAATGATCGGCATTAAAAATGCGGGCAGCATTGCGCTCACTTTGCAATACTGGACCAGTGTGGTCCAACAACTGACCCAACTCTTCCACGGCATTGCATACGTCAGCACGAAGCATATTCTCACCAAAGAATTGATGGAACATCCGACCCACTGGACTCTTTAAGAAAGCCACACCACCAGAATGTCCAGGGCAATGCCAGGAGTAAGAACCTTCAGAGGCGTAATTTGTTAAGGCGCGGAAGAATGGGGGCGCCAATGAATCAAGATAAACCTTCGCCTCACGAATAATATGACGCGCCACAAACTCGGGCGTATCTTCATTCATGTGAATGAAGCCATGCAACTCGCGCAAGATGTCATTTGGCATATGGCGTGAGGTGCGTGTTTCACCATACAAGAAGATCGGAATATCTTCATTACGCTTGCGCACTTCAGTAATAAAGGCGCGTAGATTATTTAATGCCGGTAAATCATGGTCTTCAGAGTCAGACACAAACTCTTCATCATCGATCGACACAATAAAGCTGGAGGCGCGGGAGGCCTGTTGCGCAAAGGATGTCAGGTCACCATAGCTAGTTAAGCCAATAACCTCCATGCCCTCGTTTTCAATCGCTTCTGCTAAGTCGCGAATACCCGAACCTGAAATATTTTCAGAGCGAAAGTCCTCATCAATAATGATGATTGGAAAACGAAATTTCATGAGTACCCTTTAAAGTCGCCAATACGGCGATTAAACAGATTAAGTCTTCGGCAGAGTTACGCCGACTTGGCCTTGATACTTACCGCCACGATCTTTATACGATGTACCGCATACTTCATCGCTTTCAAAGAACAGAACTTGTGCGCATCCCTCACCGGCATAAATCTTTGCAGGCAAAGGAGTGGTATTAGAAAACTCGAGCGTGACATAACCTTCCCACTCAGGCTCAAATGGAGTGACGTTCACAATAATTCCGCAACGCGCATACGTACTCTTACCAACGCACACAGTTAAGACGCTGCGTGGGATCTTGAAGTACTCAACAGTTCTTGCCAAAGCAAAAGAGTTCGGAGGGATGATGCAAACTGGGCCCTTGAAATCAACAAATGATTGCTCATCGAAATTCTTAGGATCAACGATAGTGCTATTGATGTTCGTAAAAATCTTGAACTCATCAGCACAACGAATGTCGTAGCCATAGCTTGAAGTGCCATAGCTCACAATTTTTTGTCCGGCAGCATCTTGGCGGACCTGCCCAGGTTCAAATGGGCTGATCATGCCTTGCTCGCCCATGCGGCGGATCCAGTGGTCAGATTTAATAGTCATGGCCGAATTGTAAAACCATCGCAGGCCATATGCCCACGAATTTACGAGGCACCAGGCGGAGAGGTAAAAATCACCCGCTCAGGGGCATTGAAGATCTCAAAATGCTTCCCAGAGCAACGAGATAACAAGGTGAGATTGGTCTTGCGGGCAAGCTCCAGACCCATCAGGGTCATGCCAGAACGGGTCATTAAGAAGGGAATGCCCATCTGCGCACCTTTAATAACCATTTCCGAGGTAAGACGCCCTGTAGTAAAGAAGATCAGATCTTTACCCGGCTTATCAGCAAGCCACATCAGACCAGAAATAGAGTCAACAGCGTTATGACGCCCAACATCCTCAATAAAATGCAGTAGCCGAACGCTATCAGCACCCTCTCGCTCAAAAACAGCGCAGGCATGAACGGAGCCAGATTTCTTATAGATGGTGTCGTGCACCCGAATGCTATCAATCAGAGCAACAATCGCTTCTTGGGTTAATTGAGGGCCGTCTGGCAAGCGAATCTCCGCCATCTCCTCAATCAAGCCGCCAAACATCGTGCCTTGCCCACAACCCGTGGTCACCACACGCTTACTGGTGAGAGCATCAATATCCACTGTGCTGCGATGGGTCTTCACTGCCGCTGAATCGGTCTCCCAGTCCACCTGAATGCTGGCAATATCGTCTGGTGACTCCACTAGACGCTGATTGCGTAAGTAGCCCAGAACCAAAGCCTCAGGGGCGCTACCCAGGGTCATTAAGGTAACGACTTCCCGCTTATCTAAATAGATGGTTAGAGGACGCTCCCCAGGAATGTGGGTGGTCTTAATACGCCCCGCCTCATCCATGATCTGCACCTCGTGCACCAAGGGCACGGAAGCGTGAGACATCTGAATGTTGTGGGGCAAAGCCATAAAACGCCTCTTAAATGGGTTCAAATCGGTATTAACTTTAACCGCAGACTAAAATTACTGCTGAAGTGGAGGCTCAAGCCCCATAATCTTGTATTCCCATTTGTTGAATATTTTCTATTTAAGTACGCATGAGTAGCCCCAAACGTCGCCTGCTAGTTACCTCCGCCCTGCCTTACGCCAATGGCCAGATTCATATTGGGCATTTAGTGGAGTATGTCCAGACTGATATTTGGGTGCGCTTCCAGAGAATGCGTGGTCACGAAGTACATTATGTTGGCGCTGATGACACCCACGGCACCCCGATTATGTTGCGTGCCGAAAAAGAGGGGCTGACTCCCAAAGAGCTCATTGCCAATGTTTGGAAAGAGCATAAGCGTGACTTTGATGATTTCTTAATCTCGTTTGATAACTACTACACCACAGATAGCCCTGAGAACGAAAAACTTTCTCAAAGCATCTATCTCAAACTTCGCGATGCAGGCTTAATCGAAATGCGCTCTATTGAGCAAGCATACGATCCCGTTAAAGAGATGTTCTTGCCTGATCGCTTTATTAAGGGAGAGTGCCCTAAGTGTGGCGCTAAAGATCAATACGGTGACTCTTGCGAAAAGTGTGGTGCAACCTACTCCCCAACTGATCTGAAAAACCCGTTCTCAGTAGTAAGCGGCGCAACACCCATTAAAAAAGTTTCCGATCATTACTTCTTCAAGTTATCCGATCCACGTTGTGAAACCTTCTTACGTGAATGGACTCAGGTAAAAACTCCGCTTCAGCCTGAAGCTCGCAATAAGATGAAGGAATGGGTCGGACAGCCTGGAGATAGTAAGCTTGGGGACTGGGATATCTCTCGTGATGCCCCCTACTTTGGCTTTGAAATCCCTGATGCGCCAGGCAAGTATTTCTATGTCTGGCTTGATGCGCCAATTGGCTATTACGCCAGCTTCCTCAACTACTGCCAGAGCAAAGGCTTGAACTTTGAGGAATGGGTCAAGCCCGATACAACTACCGAGCAGTATCACTTTATCGGTAAAGACATTCTGTATTTCCACACCCTCTTTTGGCCGGCAACTCTTCACTTTGCGGGTTATCGCACACCGACTAATGTGTTTGCTCACGGCTTCCTCACTGTTGATGGCGAGAAGATGAGTAAGTCACGCGGTACTTTAATTTCTGCGCATAGCGTGATTGAATCTGGTTTTAATCCTGAATGGTTCCGCTATTACTTTGCAACTAAACTCAATGACAGCATGGAAGATTTAGATTTAAATCTTCAAGACTTTGTTGCTCGAGTCAACAGCGATTTATTGGGCAAGTACATCAACATCGCTAGTCGTAGCGCTGGCTTCTTGGTGAAGCGTTTTGGCGGAGTGGTTTCTGATGCAGCGATGAATAATCCACTACTTGCTGATATTGCATCTGCTAATGAAAAAATTGCCGAGCTGTATGAAGCTCGTGAATATGCCAAGGCATTGCGCACGATCATGGAGTTGGCTGACAAGGTCAATGCCTTTGTTGATGAAAACAAGCCCTGGGAAATCGCCAAGGCTCCAGAGCGTGAGGCCGACTTACAACGGGTTTGCAGTATCACTTTAGAAGCATTCCGTTTATTAAGCCTTTATCTCAAACCGGTATTGCCACAAGTCACGGCTGGGGTTGAGGACTTCCTCTCGATTCCAACCATGACCTGGAATGACGTTAAAACGCCTCTCTCTAGCAAAAATCCGATCAAACCCTATAAGCACCTCATGACGCGAGTTGAAGCGCCTCAAATCGAGGCTTTATTAGCTGCAAACCTCTAAAAACAAGGTCAAAAGGGTGAATTTCCAGGAATTAGCCAAAAAGTAGGCAGGCTTGCAGGAAAAATCGTTAATAATAACGAGCTAGACAGCTTGTTGCTGTGTAGTTATTTTTATAAGTTATTGAATTAATTGAGAATTTTAGGAAATATGATGGCTAGATATACATCCGAATTCACCCAGTTCTTAAATGAGCTCAAATCCGAGAAACCACATCTCGAAGCAGGTCAGCAAGCTGGTCGCGCACTCCTTTGGGATAAAGAGCCTTTGACCACCGAAGATCAACGTCGCGCCAAAGAAGCTAAATTAAAGCAGCGCGCTTACGTGTACTCGAATGACTGAGTTGGGAGCTGAGCCAGGCGCTCAATCCGAGTTACTAGATAGCACCCCGTCGGTTACTGATGGCATGTCTTCAGCATTCGCCAAGCTATATGGCGAGCCCTTATTTAAGCTTCCAACAGATCTCTACATCCCACCTGATGCGCTAGAAGTTTTTCTAGAGGCATTTGAAGGTCCGCTTGATCTTTTGCTTTACTTGATTCGAAAACAGAATTTCAATGTGCTCGATATTCCGATGGCGCAAGTAACTCAACAGTACCTGAGCTACATTGATCAAATCCGCCATCACAATTTAGAGCTTGCTGCTGAATATCTATTAATGGCAGCTATGTTGATTGAGATTAAATCTCGCATGCTCTTGCCGATGAAGAAGGCAGATAGCGATGAAGAGGTAGAGGATCCACGCGCGGAGCTGGTTCGCCGCCTCCTGGAATATGAGCGCATGAAATTAGCTGCGCAAGAACTCGATCAAATTCCACAGCAAGGACGTGATTTTCAAATAGCCCATGGCTATGTTGATACCACCGTTGCAGTCACTTGGCCTGAGGTCAATCAAGATGATCTACAAATGGCTTGGCGCGATGTACTGCACCGCGCAAAACTCAATCAACACCACACTATTACCCGAGAAGAGCTATCCGTACGCGACTTCATGACGCGTATTTTGCGTCGCCTGCAAAACACACGCTTTGTAGAATTCGGTGAGTTATTCGAAGAGGCCATTAAATCTGGCAAAGGTATTCCAGTGGTGATCGTGAACTTCATTGCGATGCTAGAGCTCTCCCGCGAGGCTTTAGTTGAAATCACCCAAGCAGAACCATATGCCCCAATCTACGTTCGCCTCGCCTATACCCCCGTTGCATGAAAATTATTAGTGACATACAAGAGTTGCGTGACCACTTACGTGGACAAAATCGCGCTTCCTTTGTGCCAACCATGGGTAATCTCCATGAAGGCCACCTATCACTCATGCGCCTTGCCAGACAACATGGTGATCCAGTAGTAGCCAGCATCTTTGTGAATCGATTACAGTTTGGTCCAAACGAAGATTTTGATAGCTACCCTCGCACCATGCAGGCAGACATCGATAAGCTTGAAAAGGAAGGGGTGTACATTTTATTTGCCCCAACTGAACGTGACCTATATCCACAGCCCCAAGAGTACCGCGTAGACCCACCACAACAGCTAGGTGACATCCTTGAAGGAGAGTTCCGTCCAGGCTTCTTTAAAGGGGTTTGTACCGTAGTACTCAAACTTCTGTCTTGCGTCCAACCTAAAGTTGCCGTGTTTGGAAAAAAAGATTACCAACAGTTGATGATCATTCGTCAAATGGCAAAACAGTTTGCCCTCCCAGTTGAAATCATTCCGGGTGAAACGATTCGTGCTGAAGATGGACTTGCCCTCTCTTCTCGCAACGGCTACCTCTCCATTGAAGAGCGCGCAGAAGCACCTGAGCTACAGAAAGTATTAAGGGAAGTTCGTGCACGTGTCTTAGATTTGAGTGAACGCAATACGCACTCACTCATGGAGATTGAAAAACTAGCAGCAGATCTTCTTGCTGGACGCGGCTGGCAACCAGACTATATTGCAATTCGCCAGCAAAGTGATTTAGCGCCGGCCTCTAATGAAAGCCTACAAGCTGGCGAGCCACTGGTTATCCTGACAGCCGCCAAGCTTGGTAAAACGCGTTTGATTGATAACCTGGAAATCTAATTTCTAGATTTGCGGTTTACAGCGCAAAGAACTGACCTACTTCTAGGTTCAACTCTTTAGCCAATTCAGCGCCTGTTACTTTGCCTGCGGGGCCCTTCGCTTTCAGGACTTCAATTTGCCCGCCATGGCAAGTAACGAAGAATGAATCCAAAGTAATTTGTGTGATTTCACCAGGCTTACCTTTTACTGAACCAAAAGTAGCCGCTATGTGCTTATGGCAATCGTAGATCTGTACTTTTTGCTCACCGAACTTAGTCCAGGCACCAGGGGCAGGGTTACATGCACGAATCAAGTTATAGATCTGAGTAATATGAGTAGCCCAATGAATTTGAGCAGCGTCAACACCAAACCAGCCTTCGTAATTCGCTTTTGATTCATCTTGAACAACTTCTTGATGCTTGTTGGCAACTACAAGATCAGCAGCCTCTAGAAGCGCCTTCACGCCGACGGGAAAAAGATGGTCGAAATAAATCTTACCCAGGGTGTCATCAGGGCCAATAGCAAGCTCTTTTTGTAAGATCACTTCGCCTTCATCCAGGCCATCCGATGGGCGGAAGATGGTCAAGCCTGTTTTTTCTTCGCCCAAAGCGATCGCCCAATTAATGGCGCTAGGGCCACGGTACTTGGGTAATAAAGAAGGGTGGTATTGAATCGTGCCATGCTTGGGTATCTTGCAAAGCTCTTGCGGTACGAACTGAAGCACATAGGCCATGACACAGATATCAGCCTTACTATCAATCATTGCTTGCGCTGCTTCTGGGCTCTTGAGAGAGGGAAATTGCAAGGGAGTTAAACCTCTTGCAATGACCGCCTCTTTAAACACCTCAGGCTTCGTTGACTTTGGATTGTCTGGCGGACAAAACACAGCTACGACTTCATCGCCGCGATCTAAAAAAGCCTCTAATGCCGCCTTACCAAAATCCGCACTCCCGATCAGCGCAACCCGCATCTTAGATCACCTTATCGTGACGAAGACTGATCAACTCATCAGTTGAGTAGCCTAGTTCACTTAGGATCTCATCAGTATGCTCACCTAGCAATGGTGAACGAGTTACATCTGTTGGGCTATCAGACATTTTGATCGGATTACCAACAGTGAGGTATTTGCCACGAATTGGGTGATCCACCTCAACAACAGTTCCAGTAGCACGCAATGCTGGCTCTTCTGCAATTTCCTTCATCGACAAAATTGGGCCGCAAGGGATGTCGTATTTATTCAGGATATCCATGACTTCGAACTTTGTCTTGGTCATTGTCCACTTTTCAATTTCACCGAAAATTTCCATCAGGTGTGGCAAGCGAGCCATCGGCGATGCAAAACGCACATCCGTAATCCAATCTTCGCGATCAATTACCTTGCAAATCGCCTCCCAGACGGGGGCTTGTACGATGACGTACATGTAAGAATTGGGATCTGTTTCCCAGCCCTTACATTTCACAATCCAGCCTGGCTGACCACCGCCGGAGGCATTACCAGCACGGGGTACAGAATCACCAAACTCACCATTCGGAAACTGTGGATATTCTTGCATCAGACCAACTCGCTCTAAGCGCTGTTGATCACGCAACTTCACACGACATAAATTTAATACCGCATCTTGCATTGCTGCCAACACTTTTTGACCGCGACCAGAGTGCGTGCGCTGATACAGTGCAGTCACAATTCCTAACGCCAAATGCAAACCGGTGCCGCTATCACCAATCTGGGCACCAGTCACCATCGGAGGGCCATCATCAAAACCTGTAGTGGAAGCTGAACCACCAGCACACTGCGCTACGTTTTCGTAAACCTTACAGTCTTCATAAGGGCCAGGACCAAAACCTTTAACTGAAGCCATAATCATCATGGGATTGAGCTCTTGAATGCGTTCCCAAGAAAAACCCATGCGATCTAATGCGCCAGGAGCAAAGTTCTCAACAAGAACATCGCACTCTTTAATCAAGCGCTCCAAAATTTCTTTGCCCTTTGGAGTTTTAGTATTTACAGTGATTGAACGCTTGTTGTGATTCAACATTGTGAAATACAAACTATCCGCATCTGGGATATCACGTAGCTGACCACGAGTGGCATCACCCTCACCTGATTTTTCTACTTTGATTACATCAGCTCCGAACCAAGCGAGCAATTGAGTACAGGTTGGGCCAGATTGAACGTGCGTGAAGTCAAGGATTTTGACTCCTTCTAATGCTTTTGCCATGATTAAAGTCCTAATAAGATTGAAATTTTGAATTAAGCCAATTTTACCAGCGACGGATTGCGCTGCAATATGGCATGCCTACTTATTGGGCACATCCCGCAAGGGATGCCTAATATTAACTATTTGGGTACAAATTTATTGATTTTCGAGGTCAAAAAGTCGCTTTTTAAGCGCCCTTTCTTCAGCAAAGCGCTCCGTCTCATCCCGAATCACTGCCGCTACGCCACTCGCTTGGTTTTTTTCATCAAAGAGCATGCCTACAGTAAAGGCTATGGATAAAGTGCGTCCATCCTTATGCCTAGCTGGCACTTTTAATAATGAAGTGCCATAACGTGTAGTACCTGTTTTCATGGATTTACTATAGCCTTCATTGTGCTTTTGGCGTTGACGCTCAGGAACAATCAGATCCAAAGTATTGCCAAGCGCCTCCTCTTCTGAGTAGCCAAAAATTCTAGTGGCTGCTGCATTCCAAAGAACAATCTTTTCATGGGCATCAGCAACAATCACAGCATCACCGATACAGTCGATTAATTGCGATAAATCTACAGTAGTTTTCATGTTATTAGTCTAAAGACTTTTGTTCTATCCAGGTGAATAAAAAAAGGCGCTCCTTAGAGCGCCTTTAAGATCACAACAAAAAATACTTATTCTTATTAAACCGCTTTTGCTGCATGCAACTTAGCAATATCATCAGCGTTATAGCCAAGGTCTGACAATACTTCATCAGTGTGCTCACCCAAAACTGGTGATGGCTTCACTTCGATCTCTAGATCAGAGAACTTAATTGGGCTACCGATTGTCAAATACTTGCCACGTACTTTATGGTCAACTTCAACAATTGAACCACTCTTACGCAAGTCTGGTGACGCAGCCAACTCTTTCATTGAGAGGACTGGTGCACATGGAATATCAAACTTACGGAGGATATCCACAGCTTCGTACTTGGTCTTGTCTTTGAGCCAATCTTCAATCGTTGCGAAGATGTCAAAGATCTTGTCTTGACGCGCTTCAGCAGTCATGTAAGCTGGATCAGTTGCCCACTCTGGCTTGCCCAAAGCTTTAGTAATTGGCTCCCAAGCATGACCTTGAATGGTGAAGTAGATGTATGCGTTTGGATCTGTTTCCCAACCCTTACACTTCAACACCCATCCTGGCTGACCGCCACCACCAGCGTTACCGCCACGTGGAACTACGTCAGAGAATGTACCGTGTGGGTACTGTGGGTACTCTTCGAGGTAACCAATTTTGTCCAAACGCTGTTGGTCACGCAATTTAACGCGGCACAAGTTCAATACAGCGTCTTGCATTGAGCAAGATACTTTTTGACCTTTACCAGTTTTTTGACGCTGCATCAATGCAGTCAAAATACCAATAGCCAAATGCATACCAGTGTTGCTATCGCCCAAAGCAGCAGCAGAAACTGTTGGAGGACCATCCCAGAAACCGGTTGTAGATGCGGCACCGCCAGCACACTGAGCAACGTTCTCATATACCTTTAAGTCTTCGTATGAGTGACCATCGCTAAAGCCTTTTACAGAAGCAAGAATCATTTTTGGATTCAATTCCTGGATACGCGCCCAGCTAAAACCCATACGATCCAAAGCGCCTGGGCCGAAGTTCTCAACCATGACGTCAGATGTCTTGATCATCTTCTCTAAAACTTCCTTACCTTCTTGTGTCTTAGTATCCAATGTCAATGAACGCTTATTACCGTTCAGCATAGTGAAATACAAAGCATCTGCACCTGGGATATCGCGCAACTGGCTACGAGTTACGTCACCAGATCCTGGACGCTCAACTTTGATCACGTCTGCGCCATAAAAGCCCAGTAACTGAGTACATGCAGGACCTGCCTGTACGTGTGTGAAGTCAATGATACGAATACCGTCTAATGGTTTAGTCATGTTTGATTCTCCTTAAAGTATTTCTTATTTGCTACTAAATTCGTTCTTAAAAAAATTAGGTATTTCCTAGGCTTTACTTCTTACCAGCAGCAGTTGATGGGTTCAAGTTAGTTAAACGCCCACTCTCTGTACCAGCCGTCTCGTCAATCACCGCATTAATCAAAGCTGGCTTGCCTTCAGCAATCGCCTTAGTCAAAGCTGCCTCTAATTCAGCTGGAGTAGTTACGTAGTAACCAACACCACCAAATGCCTCAATCATCCTGTCGTAACGCGCATCTTTAACGAACACTGTTGGAGCAACATCTTCACCGCCAGTTGGATTCACATCAGTACCACGGTAAACACCGTTGTTATTGAAAACAACTGTAGTGATTGGCAAGTTGTAACGGCAAATTGTTTCTAATTCCATGCCGCTAAAACCAAATGCACTATCACCCTCAACTGCAACTGTAGGCAAGCCACTCGTTACAGCCGCACCGATGGCATAACCCATACCAATGCCCATAATGCCCCATGTTCCAGAGTCAAAACGCTTACGTGGCTTGTACATATCAACGATCGCACGGCAATAGTCGAGAGTATTTGCACCTTCGTTGACCAAGTTCACATCTGGGTTTTTCTTGATCACATCGCGGATCGCACGCAATGCACCATGGAAGTTCATTGGTGAAGCTTCTTTAGCAAGAGTCTCAGCCATCTTCGCCAAGTTCTTATCTTTCTTCTCATTGATTGCGCCAATCCATTCAGCGCTTGGCTTCGGAACAGCAGCGATACCCTTCAAGAGCTCGCCAACGCATGAGCCAATATCGCCAATCAATGGCGCATCAATTTGTACGTTGCTGTCAACTTCATTTGCCTGAATATCAATTTGAATAAATTTCTTAGGATCTTTACCCCATGTCTTGCCTTTACCGTGCGCAAGCAACCAGTTCAAGCGAGCACCAACCAACATCACTGCATCAGCTTCAGCCAATACAAATGAGCGGGCTGCAGAAGCAGATTGTGGGTGATTGTCTGGCAACAAACCTTTAGCCATAGACATTGGCAAGTAAGGAATACCAGACTTCTCAATCAATGCACGGATATCAGCATCTGCTTGAGCGTAAGCGGCACCTTTACCCAATAGGATCAATGGACGCTTAGCACCCTTCAACACATTCAATGCACGCTCCACTGCATCAGCAGCAGGAATTTGGCGTGGAATTGGATCGATTACTTTGAAGATAGATTTCTTAGCTTCTTCAACAGGCATTGTTTGAGCTAACAACTGCGCAGGCAAATCCAGATACACGCCGCCTGGACGACCAGAAACAGCTGCACGAATAGCACGTGCAAAGCCAATGCCGATATCTTCAATGTGGTTGATACGGTATGCAGCTTTGCAATATGGCTTAGCAGCATTGAGCTGATCCATCTCTTCGTAATCACCCTGTTGCAAGTCAACGATTTCACGCTCGCTTGAGCCAGAAATCAAAATCATTGGGAAACAGTTCACAGTCGCATTTGCCAGCGCTGTCAAACCATTCAAGAAACCAGGTGCTGACACAGTCATGCAGATGCCAGGCTTTTGGGTCATGTAACCTGCAATCGCAGCAGCATTACCAGCGTGCTGCTCGTGACGGAAACCAATGAAGCGCAATCCTTCTGCCTGAGCTAAACGGCACAAGTCGGTAATTGGAATACCAACGAGACCAAAAATAGTGTCTAGGTCATTTGCTTTTAAAGCATCAATGACGAGATGAAAGCCATCAGTGACTTGGGTATTTTGATTATCTGTTGTCATAGAAATTTATAGTTAATTACACCACCCGGACGTAAGGCCCGATTAGCGCAATTTAGCTTTCGCTAACTGTCTCCAATTAAGTTATTAGTAGTGCCACGGGTTAGCAAAAGCGTTCCCGTTGAGGCTGAGATGAATCTTAGGCTCGGGGATAAGGTTCATCATTGACTTCGGTCAATTTCCCCTGAAATCTAGAAACAATTAGGATTTCCAGCTAAACAAAGAGTTCTTTATGCTTCGTTTTGAGGCGACTTAAAGTCTCTGGGGAGAGATTGAGGTAAGCAGCCAGCTCTTTTTTAGGAAGAAGTTCAAATAAGTCTTCGTATTTACGCAAAAACCGCTCTACACGGCCTGGCGCATCAAGCATATGCAAGGTAATGGTGTGAGCCATGATTTCGCTCATCAGGCGCATGACCTCAAACTCAAAGCTTTCCTTGAGAGGCTTGTGAGCATCTAAAAACTCAGCCCACTTTTTAAGGGGCATACGGGCAACGCGCGCCTTAGTAACCGAGGCAATACTGTAGGGAGCAGCCGTCTTGAGTCGCCAAGCCGCATAGCTAGTCTCAATATCTTTTTCAATTGCAAAGCGCAAGATCATCTCTTTTGCATCAGCACTTGAGACAATTCGCTTGAGAATGCCATCCAATACAAAATACTGC
Organism: beta proteobacterium CB; assembly: GCA_000342265.1. Taxonomy (NCBI): domain Bacteria; kingdom Pseudomonadati; phylum Pseudomonadota; class Betaproteobacteria; species beta proteobacterium CB. The sequence continues at coordinate 466,779 of CP004348.1, read as the reverse complement.
TCCATCTGGTGATCGCCTTGATGGAGCAAGATTTCTGATTTTTTGAGGTCTGAGATCTCCAAATGGCGCTCTAAATCAGCCATTGCAGCAGCATCCAAGCTTTTTAGCACTGAATTTTGGCTAAGCTGCAAACGGATCAGGTTTTTTTCGGGGTGTTTATCTAATACGGTCATGAATTCTCAATCTCAGAAACGATATTGTAGGCTTTTTTGGTATTTAAAGCGGCCTAAGCCCCTATCCATGAGATAGAATTGCGGGGTCGTGGTGCTTTATTGCAATGCAATAAAGTTAAACGGGAAACACTAAACGTGTGCTGCCCCCGCAACGGTAAGTAAATGCACCCTAACTTTTCAGTGAAGGTGTCAGGAGTCTGAATAAGCCACTGTGCGCGTCAATTGCATGGGAAGGCCAGATTCTGAGATTTACTAGCCCGGATACCGGCCAAGACAGGTGGAATTTTGCGGACGGGGATCTTCGCGCGCCGATGAAGCACCCCCGCCACTTTGGCGATGATGCCCAATTGACGCCTGAACTCTCAAAAAGTGAAATTCTGTTCGACCCAGCTTACGGGGAAGTTAGCTGGGTGATTCGAAGGCAGAAAGTTCATCATGAAACAGCAGTTCAGCAGCAAAACACTCGTCACCCTATTTTGCGGTGCAGCATTAACCTTTAACGTCCTAGCCCAAAACTCACAATCAACAGTAATTGTTTCGGGATCTCGCTTTGAAGAAAACCTCAATGAGGTTCCGGCAAACGTCAAAGTGATTACACGAGAAGAAATTTCCAACTCAAGCTCAAACAATATTCCAGATGTTCTATCGCAAATTGGCGGATTGAATGTCAGGAGCACCAATGGCGGCCAATTAAATCTAGACGCTACTGTAGATATTGGCGGTTTCGGCCCGACAGCCAATAGCAACACGCTGGTTTTGGTTGATGGTCAACGAATTAATCCAATTGACTCTTCAGGGGTGAATTGGGAGTCTATCCCCATAGACTCCATCGAGAGGATTGAAATCCTTCAAGGTGGCGCCAGCGTTCAATATGGAAATGGCGCCGTTGGAGGTGTAATCAATATTATTACTAATGGCAATCGCAGCAAACTTAACCAGGCTAGCTTGACTTATGGAAGCTTTGGAACTGCAATTGCAAATGCGATTGTCAGAGATAGCATTGGTCAGACAACATACCAAGTAACTGCAAACACCTCGAATACTCAAGGGTGGAGGCAAAACTCTGCTGCGAATGCCTATGCAATGGATGCAAAAGTTACACAGTCATTTGGCGGACTGGACAAAATCTATACAGATTTTTTCTATGCATATACAAATGCACAAAATCCTGGGGCCACAGTTGGGCAAGTTGGCTCAGGCGATCCTCAAGCAGCGAAATTTAATAATGTTGGATCAAATTCATCAACAAGCAACTCGGGCATCCGTTTCGGAGGAACCAAAGATTTTCAAGGCGGTAACATTGCCGAAGTAGATGGATACTACTCAAATAAATCTGTTTTTTTCAACACCCCTTATTACGACAGTTCTAGCGCAATTTCTGTTGGGAACTATGGATCGGGTAATGGCAACTTGAATGGCTGGACCATGAATCTTAGTCCACGCCTGAAATCAACATTTGGCAAATCCAGTAGCACTATTTTTGGTTATGAATTTAATCAATCAAGTCAAGGTGGATACAACGCATACTCCCCTACCACCTACTCAGCCATGAATGCTGCAGGGAAAATTACAAATCCGAATGGGCTTTATCAAAGCCTGCAATCAGCAAATCTATTAAATCAATCGATTTATGGAATTGCAAAATTAGGGCTACTAAATAACATTGACTTTAGCGGTGGATTTAGGCGCCAAACACAGAGTGCTACTGCTAACGATAATAGTCTCACCTCAAATAATGGTGCACTAACTGGCAGTCAAACCTATTCAGCAAATGCTGGGGACTTAGCACTTAATTACAGCTACCTCAATAATCAAAAGCTCTACATCAAATGGAATCAATCCTATCGATTCCCGAATATTGATGAGTTTTGGGGATGGGACCCAATTACATATAAAAGATCTTTTAACGGAATACTTAAACCACAAACTACACAAAGTTATGAGATTGGTGGCAACTGGTTGTCAAGCATCGTCAATATAAATGGATCGATGTTCTCATCAATCACTCAAAATGAGATCCGCTATGACCTAGATAGCGGGCTTAACATTAATTCAGAGTTTAATATCAATAGGAGAGGTATCGTACTCGATGGATCATCAAATATCACAAACAAACTGACAGTTTCAGCAGGTGGTAAATTCCAAAAGTCGCTGTATGCAAGTGGCCCGTATGCTGGGACTTCCGTAGCACTCTCCCCGGACTTACTGCTGAACGCCAGAGCCAACTATCTAGTCAATCGAGAGTGGTCGATAGGTGGTGTAGTTAATTATGTTGGCAACCAGCATTATGATGCCGCCCTAAGCGACTACAACTCACTAAACGTAATGCCTTCGTATGCAGTTGCAGACGCATACCTCAACTATTCTCTAAATAAGTTCGAAGCTAAATTCACAATCAAAAATATTGGCAACTCCCTGTATGGAACAACTGGGGGCTATGCATGGATTACAAAGGCTAACGGCGGCATGGCACCAAATTATTTTTACTACCCAAGTGATAGGCGCTCATATTTTGTTAGCGCAAAATATAACTTCTAAACTCTCAAAGAAAGAATTTAACGACATGCAACCTTCGAATCGCTCCCGCTATTTAGCGATCGGGGTTGCTTTGTTTTTACTGGGCTTCTCCCTGGCGATTCTTGCCACCCCCATTTCAGCTATCGATGATAGAGGGATTATTGTTACATTCAACAAACCACCTCAGCGTGTAATCAGTCTCCTGCCATCACTCACGGAATCTGTTTGCGCTCTTGGCAAGTGCTCCACCTTGGTAGGCATTGATTCCTTTTCCAATTGGCCGAAATCCATTCAAAACTTACCTAAACTGGGTGGTATGGGAGATATCAATATTGAGCGTATTGTTCAGCTCAAGCCGGATGTTGTTTTGCTTGAGAACGCCTCTCCTGTGATTGCACGATTAAATGGATTGGGCATCAGTACTTTTGCCCTTGACATTAAATCAATGAGAGATGAGGAGCGCGCTCTTCAGAAGCTTGATGTTGTTTTAGGCAGCTCTGAGAGCACTCGAGTCTGGAATCAGATTCAACAAGAGATCATGCGTGCTAGCAAGCAACTCCCATCACCAGAAAAAAAAATTAGCGTGTACTTTGAAGTAAATCCAGCGCCTTTTGCAGCAGGAAAAAATTCATTCATTGGAGAAATTCTGACGCGCTTAGGCTTAGTCAATATCATTCCCGACTCTTTAGGGCCTTTTCCCAAGATTAATCCAGAGTTTGTTGTCCAATCAAAGCCGGAAGTCATTCTGCTAACCGAATCTACAGTACGAGATATCCAGAATCGTCCAGGATGGAAATCGATTCCAGCGCTAGCCAAGAAGCGTATCTGCACCTTTACAGCTGATCAAAATGATATTTTGGTGCGTCCAGGACCTCGCATGGGGGAAGCAGCGCTGATTATTTCTGAGTGCATCCAAGAGAAGATGTCATTATCTCGGTAATGAACAGCAATCATTTTCTAGTTAAGTTTATTGGCCTAATCACCCTGAGCCTTTTGCTAATCTTGCTGGGGACCATTCTTGGCAGCACTGGTATTCATTGGGATTTATTTGGACTCGATCGAGCAATCGTGTTTGATATTCGACTACCACGCTCATTAGGCGCATTTTTTGCTGGAGCCCTATTGGGGCTTGCAGGCGGAATTGCTCAAAGCCTCTTTCGCAATCCTTTAGCCGATCCGTATTTATTAGGCAGCGCATCAGGAGCGTTACTAGGCGTTGCTAGCATGTTGTGTTTTGCATACTTAGGAAACTCTTGGCTAGAAATCATTGGGCTAAATGGCGGTGCATTTATTGGCGCGCTAATTGGGGTAGTAGCGTCTCTCGTCCTAGCGGGCGGGTATCAGAACACGCTTCGTCTCCTGCTATCTGGTGTGGTGATTAGCGTGATTCTTGGTGCTGCAAATTCTTTATTTACCTTTATTCGCCCTGATCTTTTTCAAAGTATTCAATCCTTCATGCTCGGCAACACGACCCTACTGAGTTGGTCAGGGGTAAATGTCATGGGTATCACCCTAGCCATTTGTTTAGCGCTTACGCTCTCAATCAGTCCTGTGCTTGACGCACTATCCCTAGGAGAAAATACGGCACGCACTTTAGGCTTGCCGCTTGATCAACTTCGCCTTCTATTCATTGGCATTCTTGCGCTCGCAACGGGTTGTGCCGTAGCACAAACCGGATTAATCGCTTTTGTAGGTTTAGCTGCACCCCATTTAGTTAGAAAATTCTCAGGTGGGTACCAGCGCTCTCAACTTGTATTCTCTTGCATAGGTGGCGGCATCTTGCTGCTCGGCTCCGATCTCATTGCTCGCACTCTCTTTGCCCCAATTGAAATACCGGTTGGTATTGTGACGGCAGTGCTCGGGGGCATCTATCTCTTGATCCTGCTCAGAAAATCTCCCATGGGTGGGCATTCATGAAAACTCGGCAGCTAACTATCTATCGAGGTACATCTCCTATCCTCAGTGATTTAGATATCGATATTCCCGAAGGTCAGTGGACAAGCATTGTTGGGCCTAACGGGGCTGGCAAGTCCTCCCTCTTGCAATCCATGGTTGGCTTGCTCAAGTTTACTGGGTCCATCACCATTGGTGGGGTTGAGACAAGCAAACTGTCTCGCAAAGAGTTGGCCAGGAAAATTGCTTGGCTGGACCAAGGCTCGATGGGATTAAATGATCTGACCAATGGATTGAGTGTTTATGACACCGTTATGCTGGGACGATTACCTCACCAAGGGTGGCTACACCTACCCTCGCTATCAGACCACTCGAGAGTTGAAGCGACATTAAAGCAAACTGATGCATGGCACTTGCGCACACGTCAATTGCAACAACTTTCGGGCGGAGAACGTCAGCGAGTTTTATTGGCTAGAATTTTGGCGGTAGATTCTGAAATCCTACTCATGGACGAGCCGCTGGCAAATTTAGATCCTCCTCACCAGGCGGATTTTCTGAAGTGGCAACAGGGCTTGCTTTCCGAGGGAAAGACCCTAGTCACCGTGCTACATGAAATCCACCTAGCTCTAAGAGCAGACCATCTTGTCATGCTCAATAAGGGCAAACTGCACTTTCAAGGATCATGCAGAGATACCAGTACGCACCAAGCCCTGATTGAACTATTTGATGGGCGCATTCGTTTGGAGAAACTGGGGAGCGATTGGGTGGCGCTGCCCCGCTAGCACCCCATAAATAGAGTGTTTCACAAAGCGTTTTGCTAAGGCTACAATGCCCATATGACCGAGTACACCCCTCATGTCCAAAGTGACTCAACTGAATCTGATCCGATAGCCGAATCATTGCAGAGGCTATCCCACAAAATTCAACTGATTTCAGACGCTGTCAAAGCGTTGCACCAAGATCGTAGTCAGCTTGAGACCAAGATTGAAGATGCACAAAAGCGAATTCAGCACATTTTGAGTCGCTTACCAGAACAGACTGATGGGCGCCAAATGAACCTACTTGGCGAGCCCGTGACACCACCCAACCCAGAGGATGACAATGAGCCAACAACGCATTGAAGTAACCCTCGCCGGTCAAAAAATTACCTTAGCTACGAGTGCTGAACATGAGCCCTTACTTCGTGCGGCCTGCGCCTTAGTAGATGAGCAAATTCAATTAGCAATCAATGGTGGTAACCGCAGTATTGAACGCGCCAGCATGATGGCTGCACTCAAGATCGCAGGTGATCTCATCAAATTGCAAACTACACCTCAAGCATCTGTGCAAAGCACTGCGTCAAACTCTGACCCAGAAGAAATTGCTCGCCTCCAGAAAGAAATTCACTCTCTGGAAGATCAAGTAGATGCTCTGATGCAAACCCTTTCCCTGCCTGGTTCGCCAAGGCCAATAGTTCCTTGAACCGATGCGCAAGCATCAGGAACGATCTTTACACTGTGGGCGTGAGCGTTTCGAATCTTCACAGTGGCAGCTTCGCGCTGTTCACTCCCTGGAGTTCTTAATGCACCCGAAACAGAGTAGCCGTTCCACCTTGAACCTTAGGGTTCAGGATGACGGCCTAGCGGCTAAGGCGGGGAATTCATGTCAATAGCCGATATTCTCATGTTGATGTTGTGCGGGAGCATATCCGGCTTTCTTGCTGGACTGCTTGGTATTGGTGGTGGGATGATTTTGGTTCCCTTCATGATCGTGGTCTTCAATCATTTAGGATTCGGTCAAAATGTCATCGTGCATATGGCTATTGCCACTGGGATGGCAACTATTCTTTTTACAACCACCTCGGCTATTTGGGCGCACCACAAACACAATTCCATCGACTGGAAGCTAGTGGCTGCACTCAGCCCCGGGCTAATTATTGGCAGCCTTGTTGGTGGCAGTGAAATCTTTGAAGCCATTGACACCTCTTGGCTATCTCTATTCTTTGCCATTTTTATTGTGCACACCTCGATCCAAATGATCATTAATAAAAAGCCTACAGCCGGGCGAGAGCTGCCGGGCTCTATTGGTCTTTTTTCATTCGGAGCATTTACAGGCGTGATTGCAAGCCTAGTTGGTGCAGGTGGAGCCTTTATTACGGTGCCATTTATGCTTTGGTGCAATGTAAAACCGCATACTGCAATGGCAAGCTCTTCCGGCTTAGGATTTCCGATTGCTGCTGCAGCAACGATCGGCTATATGTATGGCAGTTGGGGCAATCCCAATCTTCCAGCAGGATCTTTAGGATTTGTTTATGTGCCTGCAGTGCTTTGCATTGTGGCAGTTAGCATATTCACCGCCCCACTCGGCGCAAAAATGGCTAGGAAACTTAATGTGACTCAACTCAAACGCATTTTTGGTGTGATGTTGTTTATGCTTGCAGCCTTCATGTTTAATGAAAGCCGCAAGGCATTTGGTTTTTAAGAGCCCGCCTGACTGGTCTTAGTTGGTGTATTGCTGGCGCAGAATATTCTTCTGAACTTTACCCATTGCATTGCGAGGTAAGTCAGACACAATCTCCAAACGCTTAGGAATCTTGAAATTCGCAATCTGGGTTTTTAGTGTGGCAATCATGGCCTGCGCATCCAATTTGACTCCCGCCTTCGGCACAACTACCGCCATCACAGCTTCACCAAAATCAGGATGTGGAATACCAATCACAGCGCTTTCATCTACGCCTTCCATGTCATCAATAAAACTTTCGATTTCTTTTGGATAGACGTTGTAGCCACCAGAAATAATTAAATCCTTGCTGCGACCAACAATGCAGAGGTAATCCTTAGGCGCTTTACCACCATTTGCATCACCACCCCAACGACCAACGTCACCAGTCTTAAACCAACCGTCTTTAGTAAATTCCTCGGCGGTTTTCTCCGGCATGCGCCAGTAGCCCTTAAATATATTCGGGCCTTTAACCTGAATACTGCCAATCTCATCAACCTTGCATGGCTTGTTATCTTCATTGACTACGCGAACCTTCACGCCTGGCAAAGGCAAGCCAACTGATCCGCCTACGCGATTACCTTTATAGGGATTAGAAACCAACATGACGGTTTCGCTCATACCGTAGCGCTCAAGAATAGGCTGGCCAATCAACTCCTTAAAGGCATTGAATGTTTCGGTTAACAATGGCGCAGAACCAGAAACAAATAAACGCATATTGCGAGCGACGTTTTTATTGAAACCTTTATCCGCAAGTAGGCGAACGTAGAACGTGGGCACACCCATCATGACCGTAGAATTTGGCATATGGTGAATCAATTGCGCAGTATCAAGGCGTGGCAACCAAATCATTTTGCTGCCGTTAATTAAGGCGCCATGAGCAGCTACAAATAAACCATGGACATGGAAGATTGGCAAGGCATGTAATAAAACATCACCTTTTTTCCAACCCCAGAACTTCTGAAGCACTTGCGCATTGCTGCCCAAATTTTTATGGGTCAACATTGCGCCCTTGCTACGACCAGTTGTACCGGACGTATACAAGATTGCCGCTAAATCGTCATCCTTGACTGCAACGGTTTTGAACTTGTCGCTTTGATTTGCAGAGCGATCCAATAAAGTACCCTTGCGATCTTCATCCAAGGTGAACACATGTTTAGTGCCAGCCTTAAAGGCAACTTTAGATACCCAAGAGAAGTTTTTACTACTGCACACTACAACAGCAGGTTCTGCATTTTCTACAAAGTACTGAATTTCTGCAGCTTGGTAAGCGGTGTTAAGGGGCAGATATACATAGCCCGCTCTTACCGTTGCCAAATAGAGAAAAAGGGCTTCGGGAGATTTCTCAACCTGTACCGCTACCCTTGATCCCGCCGGTAATTTGAGGCTCTTTAGAAAATTCGCCATCTTGGCGCTGGCACGCTCTAGATCACTCCATGAGTAGTACAGACCATCATGTGTTTCTAATGCGCATGCTTGTTTATCTTTTGGAAATCCTTTTTCCAAGAGCGAATATAAATTCATTAGAGCCCCAAAAACCAATCAAATAAAACGATTACCAATTAATCTAGCGAAGCGCCAGATTTCTTAACCACCGCAGACCAACGGGCTACGTCAGCACGAACCTGCTTACCAAAAGCCTCACCATAAAGATTCGGCGTTTCAGAGCCATTCTTCTCCCAAATAGCCTTCAATTTAGGGGTGTTCATAGCTTTCTGCACCTCAGCAATCATCTTGTCAACGATTGGCTTTGGAGTGCCAACTGGAGCAAACATGGAGTACCAAGTAGATACTTCGTAGTCTGGCAAACCAGCTTCCTTAAAAGTCGGCACATTTGGAATCGCAGTTGAACGTTTGCTTGAAGCTACAGCGATGGCCACTAATTTACCGGCGTTAATTTGTGGTGCAGATGTGGCAAGCCCATCAAACTCCAAATCAATTTGACCTGCCAACAAATCATTCATTGCTGGGCCAGCACCACGGTAAGGAATGTGGGTAATAAAGGTGCCTGTTTGAATCTTAAATAGTTCGCCAGCCAAGTGATGGACGGTGCCGCTACCCGCGCTCGCAAAGTTATATTTGCCAGGGTTTTTCTTCATGAGCTCGATGAACTCTTTAGCATTGCGTGCACTCACGCGCTGTGGATTAACTACCAAAACCTGTGGAACGTTGGCAATCATTGCAACTGGAATAAAACTTTTCTCAATGTCGTAATCTAAATTTTTGTACATTGAGGGCGCAATCGTATGATGTGTTGCGCCGATAAACCAGGTATACCCATCAGGAGCTGCCTTCGCCGCAACTGAAGCACCGACAGTACCGCCTGCTCCACCACGGTTATCGATAATGACTTGCTTGCCCATCTGCTCTGTTAGTTGAGCAGCTAGTGACCTAGCGAAGGCATCTGTACCGCCGCCAGCAGGAAATGGATTTAGAAAGGTAATTGTTTTTACCGGCCATTCTTGTGCCATCACAGCCAGCGGTGCCGCACAAAGAAGAAATAGTGATTTCTTTAAGGTGCTGACAGAAAAAAGCGATGCTCTGTTTTTTTGCTTAAACATCTTTGTCTCCTTTTTTATCAATCTAATGATTGACTTCGTTTTATAAATACAGCGCCCATTCTAAGGGCACTTAACACTTACTGCAAAAGTCGATACAAGGGAAAACACTAGGGCGCCATCAGGCGACCTACCGCTCTAGAGTAGACGATTTCTCCATTGGCAAAACGCTCATGATTGTCCTCTACGCTTCCCAAGTCATATAAATAGTTCACCATCAGACCGGCAGATTGGCGCAAACCTTTACGCGATAAATCCCCTGCCCAGTTAATAAGATGTAACTTTGCCCCATTGCCGAGGTGAAACTTCGCTACAGGATTGCCATCGCGCCCAGTTGAGGCAAGTCCCAAATACATGCTCGCCAATGAAAGCAGGGCCTCTTTTTCCTTTTCGGGGGCTAGATCAGGATGCCAACCACCAGCCAATCGCTCACTCCAAGACTGACTATCGAGCTTTAAAAGCGCCAAAGCAGCATCACGTACCGCCTTCAGATTCGGCTTCAAGCGCTCCGCAGGTACGCCTTCACCTAAATTAGCGCCAGCCGCAACCCAATCCATAAACCCTGGAATGGGCGATAAAGTGACAAAGGTTTTGATTCCAGGGAATTCAGCATGCAATTGTTCTGCTACCCGCTTAATCAAGAAGTTGCCCATAGATACGCCGCGAAGACCAGGCTCACAGTTGCTGATGGAATAAAAGACGGCAACCTTATATTGAGAGGGCTGGTCTACCGTTTCTGCTTTTTTATCAACCAATGGTGTGATCACCGTTGGAATTTCAGGGAGGAGTGCAACCTCCACGAAGATCAAGGGCTCACTTGGTAGCTGCGGGTGAAAGAAAGCAAAGCAACGACGATCTGGCTGCAGGCGACGACGTAAGTCATCCCAGCCATCAATAGCATGAACCGCTTCATGTTTAATTAACTTCTCAAGCACCTCTGCTGGAGACTTCCAGTCGACCTGATGCATTTTCAAAAAGCCTGGGTTAAACCAAGAGGACAGCAGATGGCGCATATCAAAATCCACCGCAGCTAACTCTGGTTTTTTATCCAGCAACTGCAACAGATCTCGTCGCATCTGAACTACCGCGGCAGTACCATTGCTGGCACGATTTAAGCGACGAAAAAATTCCTGACGAGGAGATTCAGAAACCTTTTGTAACTGGATGTAATTGCGCGCACTGGAGTCCGCAACAAAATTTTGCGCCGCTTTGAGCACCGCATCTGCCTGAGGATTCAGCTTCTCAAACAAAAAGTTAAAAAAGGAAACGTACTGATCTTTTGCTAGCTTGCGGTAGTTGTTGACCACATCATCTGCCATGCTGAGCGCATTAGATTCGCCTCGCTCGGATATCAAACGCTTAATCGCGTTATTTGCCTTGGACAAATTTCGAGCTTTTGTTAACTTTTCCAGCATGAATTTCTTTCAGTTTAAGTAAAAATACTCAAAAATTAGGCAATTTCAGTTAAAAACCAATGTTTTACTGGGTAACTTAGTCAAATTCAGGGAATTGACTACAAAAGACCTAGAAAACCTGATTTTTAACTACTGATAAGCGCCTTTTTTCGTATTTACTCTAACTATAAGGTAAATTCCAAAAATAATCATGGGTAAAGAAAGCCACTGCCCCATGGATAGACCGAGGCCCAAGAGACCTAAGAAGGCATCTGGCTCACGAGCAAACTCCGCCAAGAAGCGGCACAGGCCATAACCAAGCAAAAATAGACCTGATATTTGACCCACCCTGCGCGGCTTGCTGGAATAAATCCAGAGAATGACTCCCAGGCAAATTCCCTCACCTAAGAATTGGTAAATCTGGGAGGGGTGGCGTGGAATGGAATCCACCATTGGAAATACCATGGCCCAAGGTAGGTCTGTTGGCCTTCCCCATAACTCGCCATTAATGAAATTACCCAGGCGGCCAAATGCCAAACCAAATGGAACAAGCGGCGCAACTAAATCACTCACAACAAAGAATGAAACCTTGCGACGATGGGCAAACCAGAGCAAAGCCAATAAGACGCCTAGAAGGCCGCCGTGAAAAGACATGCCACCTTCCCATATCTTGAAGACACTCAAAGGATTTGCGAGATAGTAGCCTGGCATATAAAACAAGGTGTAACCCAAGCGTCCGCCGAGCACTACACCTAAAACACCAGCAAATAGAAGATCCTCAAGATCCTTGTATGACCAACCCAAAGACTGATATCGCGGAGCACGGATGCGCAGACGACCCAACAATAAAAATTGGGTGAAGGCCAGGAGATACATCAAGCCATACCAGTGAATGGCAAATGAGCCAATCCGAATTGCAGCAGGATCAAATTCTGGATGAATCAACATGCCTGGAGTAATCAGTAATCACGCTTTAGATTGATCAAAATTATGCAGCTCATGACCCAAGTCACGATAAGCCTTATATCGCTCACGACCTGCAAGGCGCTCGGCTTCATTGATGGTGACAACCTCAACTACTCGAGGAAAACGAGCGAGCAAGGCTGGAACATCGGATGGCATTTTCATGCCCAGGTGAATCAATACATCCGCATGCGGCAACTGAGACAAAGCAGATGACAGAAAGTGCTCTGTTAGCAATATGGGCGTATCAATTGCAGTCTCATCCTCAATAAAACAATGGGGCAAGAAATCGGTTGCACTAAATGCCCACAGAAGCTCATCTAACTTTTTGAGATCCGCTCTCTCACCCACCATCACAACATTACGCACAGGCTCGCCAGCAGGTGTAGCGCTCCAGATCTTACGCGTTAAGCGGCAAGCGTATTCCAGCTTATCGCTAACGTTGCTATGAAAATCAATACGGGCCATGAATTACTTTCTGCGCTTACTTTTGATCTAACAAGTAATTCACAAGCAAAGGTACTGGACGTCCGGTTGAACCCTTGGCAGCACCACTCTTCCAAGCGGTTCCAGCAATATCTAAGTGAGCCCATTTATATTTTTCGGTAAAGCGTGACAAGAAGCAGGCTGCGGTAACGCTACCTGCTGGGCGCCCACCAATGTTAGCCACATCTGCAAAATTGGATTTGAGCTGCTCGTGATAAGCCGGATCTAAAGGCAAGCGCCATACGGTGTCCAAAGAGGCATGACCGGCTTTAGTGAGGGCGGTAACTAAACCCTCATCATCGGAGAACACGCCGCTATGCACATGGCCCAATGCAATGATGCAGGCGCCAGTTAAGGTGGCCACATCAATTACAGCCTTAGGTTTAAAGCGCTCAACATAAGTTAAGGCATCACACAAAATCAAGCGACCTTCTGCATCGGTATTGAGAATCTCAATTGTTTGTCCCGACATACTCTTCACAATATCGCCGGGGCGAGTGGCATTACCGGAAGGCATATTTTCACAAGTCGGAACCACGCCGATTACATTTTTTTTCAGCTTCATTAAAGCTGCGGCATACATTGTGCCAATGACTGAGGCAGCGCCGCACATGTCGTACTTCATCTCATCCATAGCCTCACCAGGCTTTAGAGAAATACCGCCGGTATCGAAAGTAATACCTTTGCCTACCAATACAATCGGCGCCTCTCCCGCCTTACCGCCTTGATGACGCATCACAATAAATTGTGGCGGCGTATCCGAACCTTGAGCTACTGATAAAAAAGAACCCATTCCCAAGGCTTCAATTTGCTTACGTCCCAAGACTTCCACCTTAAGGCCGGTCTTCTTACTTAAGCCCTGTGCCGCCTTACCTAAATAAGTTGGCGTACAAATATTGGGAGGCAAATTACCGAGGTCTTTTGCCAAATTCATACCCTCAACCATGGCAGCACCCTCTGGTACTGCAGCCTTGAGCTCTTTAGCGCAAGTGTCATTACCCGCAAAGATTAAGTGAGTAAAGGTGTCGGCCTTATCTTTGGCCTTGAACTTCATAGCGGGCTGACGAACACCAAAGCGATAAGCTTGATCGCCTGCATATTGAATCGTCAAACGCACTTCTTCGGCCATGAAATCAGCGCGGTGACCCAAGGCGAAGCTCGGAATAAACCACAAAGCATTTTGGATAGAACCGCCGCTCAACTGCTTCAAAGCAGCACGCGCTATTTTTGAATAGGAAGTCAGGCTGCGTGCGCTAGCAGGAGCAAGGTCACCCAAAGATACCAAGAGAATGCGTTTTACCTTCACGCCAGAAGTAGCCCAGGATTTTTCAGCACGAAGCACACAGACAGATGCTTGCTGTGCATCAAGGTCACCAACCAGATTGGCATGAGTGACAGAGCCGCCAAGCAAGCGATCTAACTCAACTAATAGTCCAAACTTCGATTTGGCTGCTGCCAAAGCATCTAAATCTGCCTTGGAGTAGGCCAAAACCAAGCAATCGGAGCTCTGCCCTAATAAAGTGATGAGGCTGGCCTTTAGCTGCTTAGGGTTACTCAGGTCGGCTTGTGCAAAATTCTTGATGCTAAATTGAATAGTCATGATGTCTTGAGGTATTTTTAAGTCAATTCAAGGGAAAAAATGGGTGTTTATCCATTATCCTCCGAGATGCAGGTTCACATCTTGAGTGAGCCAATAACAGCCAAGCCACTATCTATTCATGATTTTTCACCAAGCCCTTCGCCGCGAACTCAGTTTTACGACTGGTGGCGTTTTTTTGGTCTTGGTCACCATCATGATTACCACCCTAGTCATTCGAATTTTGGGCTTCGCAGCGAATGGAGCCGTTAATCCAGAGGATGCTCTCGTTCTAATTGCGCTAGCCACGCTTGGCTATATGGCCGTTCTTTTGACGGTATCCCTGTTTGTAGCCGTCTTAATAGTACTGGTGCGATGGTACAAAGATTCTGAAATGATTGTTTGGTTTGCCAGCGGCCTGAGTATCGCCAGCCTCATTAGACCAATCCTACGCTTTGCAGCACCCCTCATCGTCATTATTGCCCTGCTGGCCCTTTTTGTTTGGCCTTGGGCTAATCGCGAATCGACCATTATTAGCCAACGCTTTCAACAACGTAGTGATGTCTCTATGGTTGCTGCAGGCCAGTTTAGAGAATCGGCCAAAGCAGAGCGTGTATTTTTTATCGAAGAGTTGGATGTTGATAAAAGTGAAGTAAAAAATATCTTTGCCGCAGAAACCAAAAATGGGCGATTAAGTGTTGCTGTTGCCTCCACTGGATTTATTGAGAATGCGGAGGGAAGCGGAAAATCAATCGTGCTAAATAATGGTCGTCGTTATGAAGGACTCCCTACGCAACCGGATTTCAGAATTTTAGAATTTACTGAGTACAGTACGCACATTCAAAGTAAAAGTGCGCTCGATCCAGCGCCACGTGATCGAGAGAAAACAGTCTCGGAACTTGTGAATGATTCCAATCCGGCTGTGATAAATCCAAATTACGCTGAGCTACTCTGGCGTATTGGCTTGCCGTTTATGGCATTAGGTTTGGTACTCATTGCCATCCCGCTTGCCTATGTCAATCCAAGGCTAGGTAACTACACTGCGATGTTTTATGCCGTTCTGATTTATCTCATCTATAGCAATCTCCTAAACCTCACTCAAAACCTAGTATCTCAAGGCAAGGTGAATGTTTTTGTAGCGGCTTGGCCCATACATGCCCTGGCCTTTGGCATTGCCTTTTTACTCATTCGCAACCGTATCAACCCATCGTTGAAATGGTGGCGCCGTCAGCTACCCTCGTTCTTGGCCAATAGATGAAATATCTATTCCCCTACATATTTGAACGCTACTTAGCGAAGCAGATTTATGCCGCTTTTGGCTTCATCCTGTTTGCTTTGGTAGCGCTATTTTTATTTTTTGACATCCTGAGCGAGCTTGGATCGGTTAAAGGGCAATATACCCTCCCCTTAGCATTGCTACACGTTTTATTAAAGGCACCTAGTCGTATTTCCGAGATCATTCCAATCGCCGGTTTGATTGGGAGCATTTATGTATTTGCGATGCTAGCTAGCCAGTCCGAGTTCACGATTTTGCGTATTGCTGGATTGGATATGCGCAGAGGCTTAACTACTCTAGCCAAGATTTCATTACCACTGGTGATTGTTACGCTCGTGATGAGCGAATGGCTGGGCCCGTATACCGAAAATTTATCTGATCAGATTCGTATGAAGGCTTTAGGCTCATCCTATAGCTCTCAATTCAAAACTGGAGTGTGGGTAAAAGATCGCTTGCGTGATGAGGATGGCAGTGGGCCCATTAGGCCAGGGGTTCGTTATGTCAACGTGGGCAAAATTGAACAAGACAACGAAATCAAAAATATTCGGATGTATGAGTTTGATGATGCGTATCGCCTACTCTCCATTCGGAGTGCCGTATCTGGACGCTTTGATCAAACCGGAACTTGGATTCTGGATGACGTCACAGAAACTCGCTTCAAAGAAGCCAAGCAGGCTGATCCATTGAACCCAGTCTATTCAGCACAAACTTTCTCGCACCCAATCGTCAGCTTAGATTCTGAAGTCACGCCACAAATTTTGAGCGTACTTTTGGTCAGCCCAGAAAAAATGTCGATCTTTAGTTTGGGTCGCTTTATTTCTCATTTAAGAGACAACAAACAAGATGCGCAGCGGCACTCCATTGCGTTCTGGAAAAAAGTTATCTATCCATTCACTATCTTTGTCATGCTGGCACTGGCCCTTCCATTCGCCTACCTAAAAGTTCGGGCAGGCAGCGTTGGCATTAAGGTCTTTGGCGGCATCATGCTGGGCATGAGTTTTCAACTTTTTAACTCACTCTTCTCAAATGTGGGGCTTCTGGGCTCTTGGCCTGCCTTGCTTACCGCCCTCACACCCCCATTGCTGTATTTCATTTTGGCGATTGTGGGTTTACGTTGGGTATCTAGAGCTTAATACCTCAAAATCATATAGAATTTGATTCCTATATCGCAGTTGATATAAAGAATGGAATCCATATGAATTTGCACCAATTTCGATTTGTTCGCGAAGCTGTACGACAGAATTTCAATCTGACTTCGGCAGCGAAGGCACTCTTCACCTCTCAGCCCGGAGTCTCCAAAGCCATTATTGAACTTGAGGATGAACTGGGTGTGGAGATATTTCGTCGCCATGGCAAGCGCATCCGCTCCTTGACTGAGCCAGGTAAGCGCATCCTTGCCTCGATTGAGCGCATTCTGGATGAGGTGGAAACCTTGCGAAGAGTAGGTAAAGACTTTGCAAGCCAAGATCAGGGTAACTTTGTCATTGCCACAACCCATACCCAAGCCCGTTACGCCTTACCTAAAGTGCTTACTGAATTTACAAAGCGCTTTCCGAAGGTGCGAGTCAGCATTCAGCAAGGAAGCCCAGGTCAAATTGCGGAGTTGCTCATTCATGATCGGGCTGATATCGCAATAGCAACCGAAGGCATTGCCAATACCCCTGGCGTGTTGGCACTCCCGGGCTACCAATGGCAACACGTCATCATGGTGCCGCTGAGTCACCCCCTTTTGAATCAGTCAACTATCACCTTAGAAGAAATAGCAAAGTACCCATTAATAACGTACGACAAAGCATTCGCAGGTCGCAGCAAGATTGATGCTGCATTTGCACAACGCAATCTGAGCCCCGATATTATTTTGGAAGCAATTGATGCCGACGTGATCAAGACATATGTTGAAACTGGCATGGGTGTGGGAATTGTCGCGGGGTTAGCCTATGACGCTGATCGAGATCGCAATCTTCGAGTGATTCCAGTTGGGCATTTGTTTGGAAATAACGTGACCCATTTAGGCGTAAAGCAAGGAGCTTATTTACGCTCTTTTGTGTATACCTTCATCGAACTGTTCTCGCCAACATTAACCAAGAAAATTGTTGAGCAAGCCATGAATAGCGAGTCAGAAACTTACGAGATTTAAGGTTTCGAGCATCTCGAGGCGTAAATAACAACCATTTGAGATGGTGCCCCGGGGCGGACTTGAACCGCCACGCCTTGCGGCACCGGATTTTGAGTCCGGCACGTCTACCAATTCCATCACCGGGGCAGGTGTTTGCAGTGGAAAAACTGCATTGAAACTAACTAAGAGGTGAGAGTGTAACAAAAAAGTTGTGTCACCCCCATTCTTAGCCTAAGAAGCCCTTAAAATGACGACTTCAAGCCACATTACTCAAAAGGACTTACCCGTATGGCCGGCCATTCGAAATGGGCCAATATTCAGCACCGCAAAGGTCGTCAAGACGAAAAGCGCGGCAAGATTTGGACCAAACTCATCAAAGAAATCACGGTTGCAGCGAAATTGGGTGGCGGAGATATCGCTACGAACCCCCGTTTGCGCCTGGCAATTGATAAGGCCAAAGATGCCAATATGCCTAATGACAATGTGCAACGGGCAATTCAACGCGGTACAGGCTCGCTCGAGGGCGTTAACTATGAAGAAATTCGTTACGAAGGTTACGGCCTCAATGGAGCTGCCATCATCGTTGACTGCCTGACCGATAACCGTACTCGGACTGTTGCTGAAGTACGCCATGCATTTGCAAAAAATGGTGGAAATATGGGCGCCGAGGGTTCCGTTGCTTTTATGTTTAAGCATTGTGGCCAAATGATATTTGCCCCAGGTACCAATGAAGATCAACTCATGGAAATTGCGCTAGATGCTGGCGCAGAAGATGTGATTACGCATGAGGATGGTTCGCTGGAGGTTCTTACCCCAGTTCCCGATTTTCCAAGAGTGCAGGATGTGCTCATTCAGGCAGGGTTAAAAGCTGAAATTGCTACCGTGACGATGCGCCCTGAAACGGAAACTGAGTTCGAGGGCGAGCAAGCTGAAAGCATGCAAAAACTATTGGATGCGCTGGAGAACTTAGATGATGTACAAGAAGTATTTACGAATGCCTCTTTGTAATCGATCAAACCCTAAATCTTTTTATCAATCTCTCTTTTAGTTCTTTATGAAAATTCTTTTAATTGGATCCGGTGGTCGCGAACACGCATTGGCATGGAAACTAGCCCAATCCCCGCAGGTGCAAACCGTCTATGTAGCGCCAGGCAACGGTGGCACTGCCACTGCAAAGCAAGCTGCTGCGGGCATTCAAAACCTTCCCATTTCCGACCTTCAAGAATTAGCAGACTTTGCCAAGCGCGAAAAAATTCATCTAACCGTAGTTGGTCCAGAGGCTCCATTGGCTGCCGGCATCGTAGACGTGTTTCGCAATAACGGATTGCGCATATTTGGACCAACCCAACTAGCAGCTCAATTAGAGTCATCAAAAGATTTCTCCAAAGCTTTCATGAAACGCCACGGCATTCCAACGGCTGAATACCAGACCTTTTCAAATGCATTAGAGGCACATGCCTATATTGATGCAAAAGGCGCGCCGATCGTTATCAAGGCGGATGGCCTAGCTGCAGGCAAGGGTGTAGTTGTAGCAATGGATTTAGCAGAAGCTCATGCAGCTGTCGACATGATGCTCGCTGACAACAAGCTAGGTAATGCAGGCGCACGTGTAGTGATTGAGGAATTTCTAACAGGTGAGGAAGCAAGCTTCATCGTCCTCGTAGATGGCAAACATGTTTTAGCCTTAGCCACCAGTCAAGATCACAAACGTCTACTCGATGCTGATCAAGGCCCCAATACTGGCGGCATGGGTGCGTACTCTCCTGCTCCAGTTGTCACCCCAGAAATTCATGCGCGTGCTTTGCGTGAAGTCATCATGCCTACAGTCAAAGGTATGGAGGCTGATGGGATTCCTTACACAGGCTTTCTCTATGCGGGTCTCATGATTTCTCCTGACGGCAAGATCAAGACTTTAGAATTTAATTGCCGCATGGGTGATCCAGAAACGCAACCCATCATGGCGCGCCTACGCAGTGATTTAGTTAATGCACTAGATCATGCGATTGACGGCACCTTAAATGAAGTGGAATTGGATTGGGATCGTCGAACTGCATTAGGCGTAGTGCTTGCAGCACATAATTATCCAGATACTCCGCGCAACGGTGATGTCATTACTGGCATTCCTGCTAACACTGAAGATCAATTGACCTTTCATGCTGGTACCAAGTTGCAAGATGGAAAGCTACTCACCTCAGGTGGTCGCGTCATGTGCGTAGTAGGTTTGTCGGATACTGTTCGTGGCGCCCAGCAAAAAGCGTACGAAGCTATTTCTAAAATCCAGTTTGATGGCATGCAATATCGAAAAGATATCGGCTATCGAGCAGTTAAATAATTTAACTTATTTATCCCACTTAACACAAAGACCTTTGAATTTTGTCATCAGCTGAATATACTCAAATCAACATTGCAGAATTAAAAAATTACTTTTTAGGTCTGCAAGATCGCATTACGACTGCAATGAGTGCACTTGATGGCAAAGCCTTTATGGTGGACGCTTGGGAAAAGCCAGAGGATAGCAAGTTAAAAGGTTGCGGGCGCACCTGCATTTTAGATAACGGCAATATTCTAGAAAAAGGTGGTGTGGGCTTCTCACATGTTCGTGGTGATCAAATGCCTCCATCCGCTTCCCACCACCGCCCGGAGATTGCTGGGCGCAGCTTCGAAGCTATGGGTGTGTCACTAGTCTTTCATCCAAACAATCCCAAGGTACCTACCACCCATATGAATGTGCGCTGTTTTATTGCACAAGCTCCGGATAAAGAGCCGGTCTGGTGGTTTGGCGGGGGCTTTGATTTGACGCCCTATTACGGTGTTGACGAGGATTGCAAACACTTTCATCAAGCAGCCAAAGATGCTTTGGATCCATTTGGCGATGAACTGTATCCGCGTTTTAAAAAATGGTGTGATGAGTATTTTTACCTTAAGCATCGTGAAGAGCCTCGCGGTATCGGTGGCGTCTTCTTTGATGACTTTAATGAGCTTGGTTTTGAGAAGAGCTTTGCCATGACACGTGCTGTTGGTGATGCTTTTATTGATGCTTACCTGCCGATTGTGGCGCGTCGCTATAAAGATAGCTTTAGCCCTGAAGAAAAAGCATTTCAAGAATACCGTCGTGGTCGCTATGTGGAGTACAACTTGATATTCGACCGCGGCACGATTTTTGGCCTGCACTCTGGTGGACGGACGGAGTCTATTTTGATGTCCATGCCACCAGTAGTACAGTGGTGGTACAACTGGCAGCCAAAGCCAGGCACTCCTGAAGCGAAGCTTTACGACCACTACCTCAAGCCGCGCGACTGGCTAGCCTAACTTGATCTCAGCACATTTGGATACTCCAAAAAAAATTGGCATTCTAGGTGGTACGTTTGACCCGCCACATCTTGGCCATCTCAAGCTAGCTACCCATTTTGCAAAATTCTTGCATCTCGACGCCCTACTGCTCATCCCAAGCGGCGAGCCTTGGCAGAAAGACTCTGACATAACCCCTGCAGAGATCCGTCTACAACTTACTGAAGCAGCTGGAATAGATCTGGCCCGTGCATTTCTGTACCTAAAAATACCAACTCAAATTGGCGTTGATCGCATCGAAATTGATCGAGCGGGCCCTAGCTATGCCATCGATACCGCAAAAGCCTTAAGAGAGCGTTTTGGGCCTGATGTCAGCCTGACTTGGTTAATGGGGGCCGACTCCTTTCTGAACCTCCCTACCTGGAACTCCTGGGATCAATTGCTTGGCTTTGTGAATTTCGCAGTCGCCAACAGACCTCACCATGATCTTTCTGGGCAAATGGGTACAGAAATCAAAGCCTTATTAGAAAAGCATCAATCTATTGATGCGGATACCCTTGAAAAAAGCCCTTTTGGCCGCATCTACCTAGATAACAGTCTTTCAGTAGACCTTTCATCCACTGCGCTTCGAAAACAACTTAAAAGCCCCTCTCGTAGCGATATTGCTTCCGAGCACATTCCGTCTCACGCTTTAGAAATTATTACAAATCTAGGTCTATACAAATAATCAGGCTAAGATCACCCCTATATACAAAAATCTGAGAAAAATACTAAAGAAACTATGGACTTAACTAAATTACAACGCGTCGTGATCGATGCCCTTGAAGATGTCAAAGCTCAAGATATTCGTGTTTATGATACGACCAAACTCAGCGAGCTATTTGATCGCGTGATCATCGCTACCGGCACTTCGAATCGCCAAACAAGATCTTTAGCAATGTCCGTCAAAGAAGCAGTCAACGCCAAAGGTGGCGAAGTCATTTCTGTTGAGGGTTTGGAGACTGGTGAATGGGTTCTTGTTGATTGTGGCGATATCGTAGTTCACATCCTGCAACCTGCTTTGCGTGCTTACTACCAATTAGAAGGAATGTGGGGTGCTAAGCCTGTTCGCGTCAAATTAGCGGCTGACAAAGGGCTGGTGAAGGCAAGCGAACCCGACGACGAAGATTAATGCTTTAACAATGCGCTTAACGATTGTTTCCGTTGGTCACAAAATGCCAGAATGGGTTGCAACTGCAACCCATGATTACATTAAGCGCATGCCCGCAGATTGCAGCATTGAAATAAAAGAGATCAAACCTGATCTTAGCCCAGCCAAAGAAGCTATAAAAATTGCAGCAGCCATTCCGAAAGGCTCTCGTGTCATTGCGCTTGATGAGCGTGGCAAAGATCAAACCACTCAAAATCTAGCCACCCAGTTAGCAAGCTGGCGACAGGAGGGTTTTGATATCACCTTCTTGATTGGTGGTGCCGATGGACTCGATCCCAGTCTTAAAGAAGGTGCTCAAGCGATGTGGCGCCTCTCAAGCCTAACACTACCCCACGCCATGGCAAGAGTCTTGCTGGTTGAGCAACTTTACCGAGCTTGGACTATTTTGCAAGGCCACCCTTATCACCGCGAGTAAGTCATTCATGTTTCCCTATATTTACCTTGCCTCACAAAGTCCACGACGCCAGGAGCTACTAAAACAGATTGGCGTCCAATTTGAGATGTTGATTGCGGGACCAGGTGAAGATACAGAAATTCTTGAAGAGCCCCTTCCCAATGAAAAAGCCCGTCAATATGTTGAGCGCGTCACCTTTGCGAAAAGTGCCATTGCATTAGCAAGATGGCAAAGCAGCGGTAAACCTTGGGCACCGATTTTGTGCGCAGACACTACCGTGAGCCTCCCCAATAGCCCAGCCGGCGAAATCCTCGGAAAACCTACTGATGCCGCTGATGCTGCACGTATTCTAGAAATGCTGAGTGGCAAAGTGCATGAAGTACTTACAGCAGTTGTTCTCACAATCGATCCCCAAGTCAACCCCCTTTGTTTGGTGCAAGTGTCCGAAGTGGAATTTACCCACTTGACTGAAGCGCAAATTGATCGCTACATTCAGAGCGGTGAACCCTTTGGAAAAGCTGGTGCGTATGGCATTCAAGGCCTTGGAGGGGCTTTTATCCCCTCAATTAAAGGTAGCTATAGCGGTATCATGGGATTACCTATCTTCGAAGTTAACCAATTATTAGATTTCGCTAAAGTTGCCCGCATATGAATGAAGAAATTCTAATCAACATTACCCCCCAAGAAACGCGAGTGGCCTTAATTCAGCAAGGCGCGGTTCAAGAGCTCCAAATTGAGCGTACGCGTCAACGCGGCATCGTTGGTAATATCTATTTAGCTAAAGTCGTACGCGTGCTACCCGGTATGCAATCTGCTTTTATTGAGATTGGCTTAGAGCGCACTGCATTTATGCATGTCGCCGATATCACGCAAAACAATCCTCAAGCTCAAATTGAAAAGCTGCTCTTTGAAGGGCAAAATGTTTTAGTCCAAGTTCTTAAGGATCCTTTAGGAACTAAAGGTGCGCGCCTCACCACTCAATTGAGTATTGCTGGTCGTAACTTGGTTTATCTGCCCCCAGCAGGAACAGATGCAGCCACGGAAAAATATATTGGCGTATCCCAAAGAATTGATCAGCCTGAGGAACGCGATGCTATCAAGGCACGCCTTGCAGGATTAATGCCTGCCGATGAAAAAGGTGGAATCATTGTGCGCACCAGCGCACAAGATGCCAGTGATACTGAGCTTGAGCACGATATGCATTATCTGCGTACTACCTGGGAGAAGATCCGCGAAGCTGTTAACCATAAAGCTGCCCCCAGCCTGCTATACCAAGATCTCAGCTTGGCTGAACGCGTATTGCGTGACGTTGCTGGTGAAGAAACTACAAAAATTCGAGTTGACTCAGCAGAAAACTTTGAAAAGCTCAAGAGCTTCGCCATGCTCTATATGCCAAACCTCTTAGATAAACTCACACTGCATCGCGGTGAGCGCGCCCTCTTCGACTTGTTTGATGTAGATGCTGAAATCAACAAAGCACTTGGTAGAAGAGTAGATCTTAAATCAGGTGGCTACCTGATGATCGACCAAACTGAGTCAATGACTACGATTGACGTTAACACCGGAAGTTATGTAGGTGCACGCAATCTAGATGACACCGTCTTTAAAACCAATCTCGAAGCCGCTCAGGCGATTGCCCGTCAACTGCGCTTACGCAATCTCGGCGGCATCATCATCATCGACTTTATTGACATGCTGAGCAAAGATCATCAAGAGTCAGTTTTGCATGAACTCAATCGGAACTTAGAGCGTGATCATGCTCGCACTTCGGTGAGCGACTTTTCCTCGCTAGGTCTGGTAGAGATGACACGCAAACGAACTCGGGAATCCTTAGCCCACATCACTTGTGAGCCTTGCGCTACCTGCCAAGGAAAAGGCGAAGTCAAAACAGCGCAAACGATTTGCTATGAGATTTTGCGGGAGATTGTGCGGGAGCATCGCCAATTTAATCCCCGGGAATTTAGGATCGTTGCCGCGCCCGATGTAATTGATCTTTTTCTTGAAGAAGAAAATCAGTTCTTGGCGCAGTTAGGTGACTTTATTAGTAAGCCGATCAAACTTCAGGCTGAAGGTAGCTTTCGCCAAGAGCAATACGATATCGTTCTCAGTTAAGCATTTGAAAACTGGATGCGATGGAGGTTGGCATACATGCCATCTTTAGCAATCAACTCTTCGTGTGAGCCATTCTCAATAACGTGACCGTGCTCCAGCACCACAATCCGATCAGCATGCTCAATCGTTGATAAGCGATGCGCGATAACCAGAGTAGTTCTACCCGCCATTAGTCGCTCTAAAGCATCTTGCACTTGACGCTCGGATTCAGAATCGAGTGCCGAGGTTGCCTCATCCAAAATCAGAATAGGCGCATCTTTGTAGATGGCTCTCGCGATGGCTAAACGCTGACGCTGACCACCAGATAGACGGTTACCATTATCGCCAATTTGAGTATCAATTCCTTCAGGCATTTCTTTTATAAGCCCAGATAAATTTGCAGCCTCAAGTGCCTCTATTACGCGCCCACGGTCAATACCCTCTAGACCTACAGCACCATATGCAACGTTTGCTGCAATGCTGTCATTAAATAAAATGACATCCTGACTCACAAAGGCAATTTGTTTACGCACATCCGCAAGCACAATGTCTTCAAGTGGAATGTCATCCAAGAAAATTTGTCCACTGGTAGGCTTAAAGAAACGTGGCAATAAATTGACCAGCGTAGATTTACCGCCGCCAGACGGGCCAACGAAGGCGACCACTTCTCCGGGTTTAATATTCAAATTCACGCCAGTGAGAGCATCTTTACGCCCCGCCTCTTGCTGATAAGAGAAGCCAACATCCTCAAATCGGATTCCACCCTTAGCTTTCACCAAGGACTTCATATTTTCCTTGCGGGACTCATCCTCTTCAAAGGGCTGATCCATGAGTGAGAAAATCATTTCTGCTGCAGTTAAGCCGCGCTGCAAGGGTTGATTAATATCGGCCAAATGCTTAATCGGCGAAATCACCAACATCATTGCAGTAATGAAAGAGGCAAAGCCACCGACTGTAGTGCCTTCAGAAGATGACTGCATTAAAGCAATTACCAAGACAATCGATAGTGCCATGGAAGCAATCAACTGAGTGATCGGCTGATTCAAGCCTCCAGCTACCGCCGACTTCAAGGCAAATTGACGAAGACGATCGGCTTTTTCCATAAAGCGGCGCATCTCATATTCTTCAGCACCATGCACCTTCACGATCTTGTACCCAGCGGCAGATTCTTCAACAATGTAAGCCAACTCACTAGTGAGAGTCTGCTGCTCGCGATTTAAAGCTCGCAAGCGTTTATTAATCTTGCTCATGATGAAAGCAATAATCGGGAAAATAATCAAGACCACTAATGTCAGTTGCCAATTCAAATAAATGAGGTAACCAATTAAGCCAACTACAGTAAGCGAATCACGCACCAAGCTGATTAACATGCCACCCATGATGGAGAGAACGTTATTCACCTCAAAAACAACTGCATTAATTAAATTAGATGCCGAGTTTTTCTGAAAAAAAGTAGTGGATGCATTAAGGAGTGTTTGGAACATCTGCTGACGCAATTTAAGTAAGACAGAATTAATAACGCGAGTCAGCAAATAATTTGAAAGGAACTGGGCTAAGCTACGGACAAGGGCCAATCCGACCAAGAAAACTGGCACCTGCCAGAGCTTGTTATCCATCTGACCAGTGAAACCACGGTCTAGCAAAGGCTTCATTAGGGCGGGAATGGAAGTTTCGGCGCCAGCGACCAGCGCCATGGCCAATAAAGAGCCAATAATCAAGCCGATATGGGGCTTGAGATACTGAATTAAGCGATTTAGGGCGGTACGGTCTTGAGCATTCATATAATGAATTATGCCCACCTTATCCGTCATACTCATCACTCGCAATGAAGAGGCCAATTTGGCCGATTGTTTGGCCTCCCTAGAGGGGATTGCCCAGCAAATCGTGGTGGTTGACACCAATAGCACCGATAACACTCTAGAGATCGCCAAAAATCATGGGGCCATCATTAGCCAACCAGCCGATTGGCCTGGATTTGGGCCTCAAAAGAACCGTGCCTTAGAGCTAGCCACTGGTGACTGGGTGCTCTCCTTGGATGCGGATGAGCGACTGACCCCCGCCCTCAGAAGTGAAATTCTGACGGCCATCCATCATGCAGCCCATGTTGACTGCTTTGCAATTCCACGTCTATCTTGGTACTGCGGGCGCTTTATTCGCCATTCTGGCTGGAGCCCCGATTATGTTGATCGGCTATTTAAGCGGGGAACTGCTCGCTTCTCAGACGATCTAGTTCATGAACGACTGATTCCGAATGGGCAAGTAGCGAAGTTGGAAAATCCCATGTTGCACTACAGCTTCATGAACTACTCACAAGTGTTGCAAAAGTTAGATCGCTACTCAACTGCATCAGCAGAGCAGGCATTTTCAAATGGAAAGAAAAGTAGCCCATTAAAAGCGGTACTTCATGGCGTCTGGGCCTTTACTCGAACCTACTTTATACGCCTTGGTTTTTTAGATGGTCCTCAGGGCTTTGCCTTAGCCATCTCCAATGGACAAGGAACCTACTATCGCTATATGAAGCTGTGGCAATTGCATCAAGAAGCTGCACATCACCAATATCACAGTACATGATCTCAGTACTTCTAGCGACCTACAACTGGCCGCAAGCCCTCAAACTATGTCTTGAGTCACTCAGCACTCAAACTGATTTAGATTTTGAAATCATTATTGCTGATGACGGCTCTACCTCGGATACCAAAGAACTTATTGAAGCATCACGGAAGCATTTGCCGATAACAATGACACATCTTTGGCAAGAGGATCGGGGCTTTCGTAAGACCAGCATTCTCAATCAAGCAATCGAGGCAGCGCGTGGTGACTATCTTGTATTTTTAGATGGCGACTGTCTTGTACAGCCAGACTTTATCGCTCAGCATCGAGCCTTATCTCAGGCAAAGCACTTGGTAACAGGTAGCCGCATCTTACTGAACGACGAGCTCAGCAAGCAACTTCTCTCTTGGTCTCATTGGGACTTTAAGAAATTCAGCAACAACTTATTGAGCTATCGACTATCCGGCGGCATCAATAAGTACTGGCCTCTCAAAATCAAATTAGGCGATGGCGCCTGGCGCAACTACAAGAAATTTGTGTGGCGCCGTATAAAAGGCTGCAATATGGCCTGCTGGAAAGCTGATGCCCTAGCCATTGGCGGCTTTGATGAGAGCATGACTGGTTGGGGACATGAAGATGCTGATTTTGTTTTCAGATTACAAAACAGGGGTTTGATTCGTAAATCTGGATCCTGGGCGACTGAAGTGCTACACCTCTACCACCGTATTCATGATCAATCCAATGCAGCAGAAAATGCGCGGCGCGTCCGTGAAAAAATTCTGGCTAAAGCTCAGTAGGATTGAGTTACATTAGCCCCATGACTGCATTCTCAGCACTAAAGCCTAAAAAAGTTTTATTTATTGCGACTCGCCAAATTGGGGATGTCCTTGTCACAACGCCTCTCATTTCACAAGCGCGTCAACTGTGGCCCAATGCTGAGTTTCACTTTTTGGGCTACCGCGATAAGCTCGATATGCTCAAAGGTAATCCTGATATTGCCCAAACAATCGAAACTTCAGACCGCCCTAAACTCAAAGAATATCTCTCCTTATTCTTTAGACTCTTTCAACGTTACGACTTAGCAGTAGTGACGCAACCCAGTGATCGCGCCTATTTCTATGGCTTAGTTGCAGCCCATCGGCGAGTTGGGGTATTAGGCGGTCACCCCCAAGGTCTCACAGAGCAAGATAAAGCTAAGCAAAGCAAAAGTGATAAGCAAAATGCTTGGAAGAAGGCTATTTGTCTGCATACAGTTGATGTAGATTATTTTGCACAACATGTGATTACAGAAAAGCTTCGCCTACTTGAAATTTTTTATCAGAAACCTCAAGAGTTATTTAGCAAGCCAATCTCAGTGACAGCGCCAGCTGGTGATCCCATCACCCCGACTATTGCAGGCCAACTTCACTCACCCTATATTGTGATTCATCCTGGGCCATTGACAGCCTACAAACGATGGCCGCTAGCATATTGGCAATCCTTACTGACATGGATTGCAGAACAAGGTTGGCAAGTTGTGCTGAGTGCATCCCCCGCCAAGCAAGATCTACAACTCAACAAAGACATTATTTCCCTGCTTGATGAAAAGACGCGGAGCCACGTTATTGATACCGCAGGCTTACTCTCCATTCCGCAAGCGGGTACTCTGATTCGTGGGGCGATAGCCTATGTTGGAGTAGATACCTCCATTACCCATCTAGCAGCGGCATGCAATACACCCACCATTGCCTTGTTTGGTCCAACACCACCTAGCAACTTTGGTCCATGGCCTAATGGCTTTATTGGCATGCAACCTTACCAATTAAGGGCTCGCTCGCAAACAGTTGGCAACGTCACCATCCTACAAGGGCCTGGTGAATGCGTTCCCTGCCGCAAAGCAGGCTGCGAAGACCGCGCGAGTAGCAATAGCGAATGCTTGGATCTCTTAGAGCCAAATCAAGTGATTGCAGCGCTTCAAGCGACTACAAATAAATAAAGCACTCTCAGTAGTTTGGATACTGCTAATTTATTGATACTGAACCTGAACGGTGTTAGTTTGTTTGGCTGCCAAAATTTGATTCAAGCTATGCAAGCAAGCATCATCTGGATAGATGCGCAACTCTTCAGGGAATTGCATCAAGCAGGCTCCACCACTAGTAGTGACTGCAGCCGTAAGCATTAAACCCTTTAAGCCTTCGCTGGCACTTGGCATAGAGGCTGCAGCAGGACCCAACTTGGGATCTCGTACTCGATTACTCATTAAGTAAGGCCCAATTTGGCTACGCAAGGATTTGAGATCAATCGCTGAATCGATCGACAGATGGATATTGCGTGCAAAACGCATGCGCGCTCCAGTGATATCCATCACTGCCTCAGACACAATGCGCATTCCACCAGAAAACTTGTCGGGAGTAACGTTAACTTTCGCTACCAGTAATTCATCTTCTTTGAGCCAAGAACGATTCGGCTCGTAGACCTCACTATAGAGGGTCACCTCAATGGCAGCAGTTCCATCGTCAATCGTTGCAATCATCATACGTCCACGCTGACCAGTCAGCATTCGGGCGGAAGTGATAATCCCAGCAATCAACTGATCCTTACCTTCTGTCACTTTAGCCAATGGCTGGCGAATGAAATGCGCAGTCTCTTCGCGGTAAGCGTCGAACATGTGGCCAGTGAGACAAAGGCCTAGAGAGCTTTTCTCATCCTGAAGGCGTTTCTTTTCAGACCAGACTGGTTCGCGCACCAACTCTGGCAAGTGGCGATCTTCTTCCCCCGCCATCTCAAATAAACTCACTTGATTGATTGAGGCTTCGGCTTGTTCGGCAGCTTCAATTGCCCGCGCAAGAGAAGCCAATAAAGTAGATCGAATATCGTAAGGATTGCCACCCGCAGGGATAGAGTCCTTATACAAACTATCAAAGGCACCTGCACGCATTAAAGCTTCAATCGCTCGACGGTTCACCTGCCTACGATCAACGCGTGCACAGAAATCAAATAAATCTTTAAATGGGCCGCCCGCCTCTCGCGCTTTCACAATTACTTCAATAGCAGCTTCACCCGTACCCCTTACGGCACCCAAGCCATAACGAATATGGCTAATTGGAGAATCAGGGGCGGCATCTGGTGCACGTAGTGGAGTAAATACATAAACGCCAGTATTGATATCTGGCGAGAATACCCGAATATTATTCGCCAAACAATCGTCATATAGGATCTTCACCTTATCGGTGTCATCCATTGCGAGGGATAAGTTGGCCGCCATAAATTCTGCTGGGTAATAAGCCTTTAGCCAAGCAGTTTGATAGGCTAAGAGCGCGTAGGCAGCAGCATGAGATTTATTAAATCCATAGCCAGCAAAGCGCTCCATCAAGTCATAAATCTCGTTGGCCTTGCCTTCAGTAATACCGCCGGCCTTTGCACCATCACTAAAAATCTTGCGATGCTGCGCCATCTCTTCAGGCTTCTTCTTGCCCATCGCTCGACGCAACATATCCGCGCCACCAAGTGAGTAGCCGCCGATCATCTGCGCCATTTGCATGACCTGCTCTTGGTAGACCATGATGCCGTAGGTTTCTTGTAGAACAGGTTCAATACGCGGATCCGGATACTCTACTTTTTGACGCCCATGCTTACGCTCAATAAAGTCCGGGATCAAATCCATTGGACCTGGTCGATAGAGTGCAACGAGCGCAATAATATCTTCGAAACGATCGGGCTTAGCTTCACGAAGCATGCCTTGCATGCCGCGACTTTCTAGCTGGAAGACGGCGACAGTGTTCGCATTTTTTAAAACTTCAAAAGCTTTTTCATCATCGAGGGGAATCTCACCGATATTCCAATCCTTGCGATCAGCGTGCAGCGCCTTAATCCACTTCTCAGCTGCCGCCAAAATAGTGAGCGTCGTCAAGCCCAAGAAGTCAAACTTCACCAGACCGATAGCTTCTACGTCATCCTTGTCAAACTGACTAATAACGGAACCGCTCTCTTGATCCTTTGAGTCTTTTGCTTCTTGTGTATAGAGTGGACAAAAATCTGTCAAGCGGCCAGGGGCAATCAGTACACCACCCGCATGCATACCCACGTTACGGGTCATGCCTTCTAACTGTTGCGCAAGAGATAAAAGCTGGCGCACTTCATCTTCATTCTTTTCGCGCTCGCCTAATTGCTTCTCTTCCTTCTTAGCCATTTCAATAGTCATGTACTGACCTGGCTTATTCGGAATCAGCTTGGCAATACCATCAACGAAGTTATAGCCTTGTTCAAGCACGCGACCCACGTCACGAATCGCCGCTCTTGCCGCCATGGTTCCAAAGGTAGCGATTTGACTGACCGCATCTTTTCCGTATTTATCTTTTACGTACTGAATAACGCGGTCGCGCCCATGCTGGCAAAAGTCAATATCAAAGTCGGGCATCGATACCCGCTCAGGATTTAAGAAGCGCTCAAAAAGTAAGTTGTAACGTAGCGGGTCAAGATCGGTAATACCGAGTGAATAAGCAACTAAAGAGCCAGCACCAGATCCTCGACCCGGACCTACTGGCACGCCATTATTTTTTGCCCAGTTAATGAAATCAGCAACAATCAGGAAGTAACCTGGAAAACCCATTTGAGCAATGGTCTTTACCTCAAAGACGAGGCGCTCGTGATAACGAGCCTCTTCCTTGGCACGCTCTTCTGGATCGGGGAAATTGCGCTCCATATGGCGCTTCAAACCAATCTCCGATTGCTGCAATAAATAATCGTCGAGCGTAATACCAGGCGGTGTTGGGAAGTCCGGTAAACGCGGCTGACCCAAAGTTAAAGAGAGATTACAGCGTTTGGCAATCTCCACCGAATTAGCCAGTGCAACGGGTAAATCCGCAAAGCGCTTTTCCATCTCTTCTTGAGATAAGAAATACTGCTCTTGATTAAACTTCTTAGTACGACGAGGATTACCTAAGAGCTCACCCTCCGCGATACAGACACGTGCCTCATGCGCTGTGAAATCACTTCGCTGCATAAACTGCACAGGATGTGTTGCAACGATAGGTAAATCTAACTCGCTAGCAAGATGACAGGCAAGCTGGAGCTGCTTTTCATCCTGGGGATGGCCGCCACGTTGCACTTCAATGTAAAAAGTATTCGGAAATAATTTTGCCCAATGCTGAGCAGCCTCTTTAGCTTGGTCTTCTTGGCCTGCTAAGAGCGCAGCACCCACATCACCCCAGCGTCCGCCAGAGAGGGCAATTAATCCATAAGCGAGTGTTCTGTTTGCTGCTTTATCTTCAGCTTTGGAAGCGGGCTCACTAAACCATTTGAGGTCCACTTCAGCTCGACCACGAGATTGATTTTCTAGGGAGGCCTTACTCAATAACTGACAAAGATTGAGATAGCCAGAGTGGTTTTGAACTAGGAGCAATAAGCGATGTGGTTGGTCTGGGTCCTGGGGGTTACTGATCCAAACATCCGCACCCGCAATTGGCTTAATTCCGCTTGAGCGTGCAGCACTATAAAAACGGACCAAGCCAAATAAATTACTCAAATCGGTGAGCGCCAGAGCCCCCATGCCGTCTTTTTCGGCCGCAGCTACCGCATCATCAATGCGAACGACACCATCCGTAATTGAAAATTCGGAATGGACGCGTAGATGGACAAAACGGGGTGAAGCCATGAGATCATTTTAGCTGTGCCGAATCTAAAAAACCCCCCATCCCCAGCTGACGGCTATCGCGGGCGATTTGCCCCCTCGCCTACTGGCCCGCTACACGCAGGATCCTTGGTTGCCGCCCTTGGAAGCTGGTTAGATGCACGTAAAAATAACGGTAAATGGCTGCTCAGAATCGAGGATTTAGACACCCCCCGCTGCATCCCAGGGTCGGATCAAGAAATCATGCGCCAGCTACTTGCCTGCGGCCTCAGCTGGGATGAGGAGCCAACGTGGCAATCCCAGCACCAAAGTCGCTATAAAAAGGCTTTAGAACGCTTAAATGGGCTTCAAACCATCTACCCCTGCAACTGCT
Source organism: beta proteobacterium CB (assembly GCA_000342265.1). NCBI lineage: Bacteria > Pseudomonadati > Pseudomonadota > Betaproteobacteria > beta proteobacterium CB. Next base: position 433,835 of record CP004348.1, on the reverse strand, counting down.
CTCGGCAAAGCATTGCAAATACCCTGGAGGCTCGCGGCGTACTTACCCCCCGCAATCAAGAAATGGTCTACCCAGGAAGTTGCCGCCCCCAAAAAATACCCGTACATGAAAATAAAACCATCTTCTCTGCCGAAATAGCTTGGAGACTCGCCCTTCCACCGAGACTTAAGCTGCAGTTTGAAGATCTAGCTCTAGGCCAGCAAAGTCAAAACCTCAATCAAGAAGTGGGGGATTTTGTATTGCGTCGGAGGGATGGCGTGTTCACCTATCAACTCGCGGTAGTGGTCGATGATGCCGAGCAAGGCATTACTCACATTGTGCGTGGCGCAGATTTACTGAACAACACGGCACGACAAATTTATCTACAAAGCGTCTTGGGGTATGCAACTCCGAGCTACTTGCACCTACCGCTTGTGCTGGATGAGCATGGCGAAAAACTCAGCAAGCAAACGTTAGCGAGCGCCATTCATACCGAGAATTCGCAGCAAGCTTTACAAGCATTACGTAAAGCTGCAGAGCATTTAGGATTGAGAGATCTTCCCGATGGGAAAGATATTTCGATTGCTGAGTGGCTATTGGCAGCCACTCAGGCCTGGAATAGAAAAATTACTTTTTCTTAAAGCCGCCGAGCAAAGCACCAACAGCCGGCCTTGCAGGCGTAATCCCGACTTTTTTCTCCTCAGGGTTTACGGCCTCTGGGGATGCCTGAGATGCAGCACTAGGCTCATAAGGCTTATAGAAAAATGGGTCGGACATTTTTGCTGGCGCATCTGATCTTGATGAACTTCTGCTGGGCGCAAAGCTAGGGCTACCCTCAGGTAATGGCTGAATATCTAACTTGCGCTTCATCAACTTTTCGATATCGTCGAGTAAGCGTTTTTCACTGGCATCGACCAATGCAATCGCATCACCCTTACTACCCGCACGACCCGTACGACCAATGCGATGAATGAAGTCTTCCGCATTAAACGGCAACTCATGATTGATAACACAAGGCATCGATGGAATATCTAAACCACGTGCAGCTACGTCAGTTGCAACCAAGGCTTCAATCGCGCCGGACTTAAATGCATCTAAAGTAAGAGTGCGCTCACCCTGACTTTTATCGCCATGAATCGCACCAGCTTTAATACCATCACGCTCTAAAGAGCGAGCCAAGCGGGCGCAACCTAAACGGCTATTGGTAAAAATGATGCATTGACGGGATAAGCCTTGACGAGTACGCGCTTCAAGCACTTTCACAATCGCACGTTGCTTATCAGCGCTAGATACCATATGCACCACTTGCTTGACAGTATCTGCAGCAGCATTTTGGCGCGCCACTTCAACAGTGACTGGTGTACGCAAATAACTTTGCGCTAATTTTTTAATTTCAGGTGAGAACGTTGCTGAGAACAAGAGTGTTTGGCGTTGCGCTGGAATCAAATCAATGATACGCTGCAAGTCAGGCAAAAAGCCCATATCGAGCATGCGGTCCGCTTCGTCCAATACGAGAATCTCTACTTGAGAGAGGTTGGCTACCTTTGAGCCAATGTGATCAAGCAGGCGTCCTGGGGTGGCAATCAAAATCTCCACGCCACCACGCAATATGGCAACTTGCTCTTTCATATCTACGCCACCGTAAACCACGGCAGCACGCAGATCAGTGTGCTTGGAATAGTTCGCCGCATTCTCAGCAACCTGAACGGCCAGCTCACGCGTCGGCGTTAGTACTAAAGCACGGATCGGATGACGAGCAGGCGAAGCACTACTACTCGCATGACGCAGAATCTTTTGAATAATTGGCAACACAAAAGCAGCCGTCTTACCGGTACCCGTTTGGGCTGCGCCCATCAAATCGCTTCCTGCCAATACGTGCGGAATGGATTGCGCTTGAATCGGAGTTGGGGTGTTGTAACCCTGCTCAGATACCGCTTTTTGAATCTTTGGATCTAAGCCAAAGTCAGCAAAGGTAATTGTTGCTGGGGTGGCGCTGCTTGGAGCAGCGCCGGTAGGAGAATTTATTTCAGGAACAGTATTTGTCAAGGTAACTTACAGAATGGCTGCAATGCCGGCCTTCGCGGTTTCGGCATCCTCAGTCGATTTAACGCCGGAAACGCCGACTGCGCCGATGGTAAACCCATTTACCTCGATATTGACGCCACCCTCTAACATGCCCGAAATATGTGGGGCAGATAAAAAGGAAATGCGTCCGTTATTAATAATCTCTTCATAAACACGGCTCTCGCGTTTGCCCATTGCAGCAGTACGCGCTTTTTCTTGAGCAATGTATGCAGACACAGGTGCGCAACCATCGCGACGAGTTAGACCCAACAAGTGGCCGCCATCATCACAAACAGCAATCGTTACTGCCCAGTTATTTGCTGCAGCATGCTTATCCGCTGCATCCAAAATCTTTTGAACATCAGCCTGGGTTAAATAGGGTTTAGTTGCCAACATGTGAAATCTTTCTGTCTCGAATAAGTTTTATTTGATGAAAGTACTATCTATATAAGTACTTGAATTATAAGGGGTGTGAGCCAATTGATCCACCTGCCGACACCCCATTTACGCCCAACTTACTGATTATTTTAGAAATTCTTGGGCGGCAACAACACCGCTTGCCTTGGGCTTATAGCCCATCGCGCCCAAACTCATCTCCACTCCACTGAGCGCAGCCATCAGACTGAGCTCATTGCAGTCACCTAAATGACCGATACGGAAGGCCTTACCTTTGATTTTTCCAAGGCCTGTACCTAGGGATAAATTGAACTTCTCCAGAGCATGCTTACGCAGAATATCTGCATCCATACCTTCTGGTGTAGCAATACAAGTGAGTACTGGCGAGTAGCAATCTTGATCTTGGCACTGGATTTCTAAGCCCCACGCATTCACCGCTTCACGACAAGCTGCCGCTAAACGTTGATGACGGGCAAAGATCGTATCCAGACCTTCGGCCATCATCATGTCGATAGCTTCATGTAAGCCGTACATTAAATTCGTGCTCGGAGTCGTTGGCCAATAACCTGTTTTATTGGACTCCAAGATTTCATCCCAAGCCCAGTAGGCCTTGGACATCTTGTTCGTTTTACTGACTTCAATCGCCCTTGCAGACAGAGCATTAAAACCAATACCCGGAGGCAGCATCAAGCCTTTTTGTGATCCCGATACAGTAACGTCGGCGCCCCATTTATCATGCTCATAGTCCGCAGAACCTAAGCCAGAAACGGTGTCCACCAACAGCAAGGCTGGGTGCTTGAGAGAATCAATCGCCTTACGAACCGCAGCAATATTGGAAGTAACACCAGTAGAGGTTTCGTTATGGACAACACACACTGCCTTGATTTCATGTCCAGTATCTTTGCGTAAACGCTCTTCAATAACCGATGCGTCAACACCCCAGCGCCAAGTATCTTGGCCAGGCTTAGTGACTACCTCAACATCCAAGCCCAGACGCTTACCTAGAGCGCGCCATAAATTAGCAAACTGGCCGGTTTCGTAAAAGAGCACCTTGTCGCCAGGATTCATCACGTTGACCAAAGCACCTTCCCAGGAACCCGTTCCAGAGGCCGAGTAAATAATCACTGGCTGCTCGGTCTTAAAAATCTTTTTAATGCCATCCAAAACCTTGAGGCCAAACTGACCAAATTCAGGGCCACGATGATCAATTGTTTGGTAGCTGATAGCCCGCAAAATGCGCGATGGCACTGGGCTTGGGCCAGGGATGTGTAAGAAATGACGCCCTGAGAGGTGGTTATCTAGTTTTAGCATGCTGAGTCTCACTTGGTTTTTGTAGTTAATCTTGCAGGCCAGTGTAAGTCACTTTTTGCTAATTTACAATTTTGTATGCAAAATATTTATAAAATAAGTAAAAAATAAGCCTTAAATAGCCTTATTTATAGCTATTGATAGGTTATAGTAAATATGTATACAAAATTAAGGCATTTCAAAATGATGCTCACAACGCCAGCAAATACGCAAAACTTGCATGAAGCTACTTTCTTAAAGCTCAGAGCTTTATTGGTGGAGGGCGCCATTACGCCGGGAAGCAAGCTCAATGAACGGGAGCTGGCAGAACAGCTCAATGTGTCACGCACCCCTATTCGCGAGGCAATTCGACGCTTAGCCGCTGATGGCCTAGTGGAGCTGATTGCGAACCGCGGAGCGATTGCAGTGCAACTCAGCCGGGATGACATCCTGCATACCTTTGATGTGATTGCGAATTTAGAGGGCTACTCTGGGGAGTTAGCAGCACAAAACATAAACGATCAAGCGCTCATTGAGCTTGAAGCACTCCAATATGAAATGATGGCCTCGTATGCTCGTAGAGATCTCTCGAGCTACTACCGACTGAATCTCAAGATTCATCAAGCTATTAATCAAGCAGCCAATAATCCTGTCTTAAGTCAGCTATTTACCCAAGTGAATGCCCGTATTGAGGCGCTACGCTTTCGCTCGAACCAAGATGGCGTGAAATGGGAAAAGGCTGTTGGTGAACATCAAGAAATGTTAGATGCATTAAAGGCTCGCGATAGCGTGCGCATGCGTAAAGTCATGATGCAACACGTCATGAATAAGCGCGATGTTGTTATTCAATTAGTTGACTCAGAATCCAAAGAGAAAGTTGCAGCATGAACAAGCCACTCGATTTACCGCTTCCAGAATTCGTTACTAATAAGGCAGAGTTAGCCAAGCGCCTCAGGCAAGAAACCTCCGGTGAAGTGATGACCGACATGGCTAGTCGCGGACGCTATGCAACAGATGCCTCAATTTATCAAGCGATGCCAGTTGCCGTCTTTGTTCCTAAAACAGCTGAAGACATTGCAACAGCCATTCAGATTGCAGCTGATCTAGGGGTTCCAGTGCTGCCACGCGGAGGTGGTACTAGTCAGTGCGGGCAAACCACTGGCACAGCACTCGTGATCGACAATACAAAATACTTTCGCAAACTCTTACATGCTGATCCAGAAAAAGCAACCGCAGTGGTTGAGCCTGGAATTGTTTTAGACCACCTGAATGCTGCACTCAAACCCCATGGCCTTTGGTACCCAGTAGATGTCTCCACTGCTGGCCAGGCAACTATCGGTGGCATGGCAGGTAATAACTCTTGTGGAAGTCGCTCTATTGCCTATGGAAACATGGTGCACAACGTTTTAGGAATTGATGCTTGGCTAGCTAATGGGCAAGTAGCGAGCTTTGGGAATTACGCCAATAGTTCTGGCGCTGCAAAACAACTGGGTGATTTTGTAAAAGGCCTTGCCAATACACTTCAACCAGAAATCGAAGCACATTTCCCGAAAGTATTGCGTCGTGTAGCTGGATACAACCTTGATGTCTTTCATCCGCAAAGTGAGCGTCCATACACTCAAGATGGTAGCGTCAATTTAGCGCACCTCCTAGTTGGTAGCGAAGGTACTTTGGCTTATTTCAAATCACTTGAACTTAAGTTGGCGCCATTGCCGCAACATAAAGTACTTGGGGTAGTGAACTTTGCAAGCTTCTTCAAGGCGATGGATAGTGCGCAGCATATCGTCAAACTTGGGCCCACTGCAGTTGAGTTAGTCGATCGCACCATGATTGACTTAGCACGCCACAACCCGAGCTTTAAGAAGACAATTGAGACCGCCCTCATTGATGCTAGCGGACCCACACCTGAGGCAATTCTATTAGTCGAGTTCTCCGGCGAGGCGCACGCGCCCTTGCTCGAGAAATTAAAGTCATTACAGAGTTTGATGGGTGACCTAGGTCTGCCAGGATCGGTAGTGGCTATGCCTGATGCTGGTTTGCAAAAGAACCTGTGGGAAGTACGCAAGGCTGGCCTAAACATCATGATGAGCTTGAAGGGTGATGGTAAGCCAGTGAGCTTTATCGAAGACTGTGCAGTCCCACTAGAGAGTCTTGCTGAATATACCCAAGCGCTCACAGATGTATTTTCTAAATATGGTTCACGAGGTACTTGGTATGCGCATGCTTCAGTAGGCACCCTTCATGTGCGCCCTATCCTAGACATGCGCCGTGATGGCGCACAAAAAATGCGTGCGGTTGCTGAAGAAGCATCTGCATTAGTACGCAAGTACAAAGGTGCCTACAGTGGTGAGCACGGTGATGGACTCTGCCGTGGCGAATGGATCTCCTGGCAATTTGGGCCCAAGATTACCGAAGCGCTTGCAGAGATTAAGCACGAGTTTGATCCAAACGGATTATTTAATCCCGGCAAGATTGTTAACCCACCAAAGATGGATGATGCGAGCAACTTCCGCTTTCCACCAAGCTATAAGGTCATTCCGCTACAACCCGCTTTAGATTGGTCTGCTTGGAATGTACAAAATAATCCTGTGACCGAAGAGACCAGTGCGCCTGGAACCGGTGGCGATCCAGCGATGGGTTTTGCTAAAGCAGTGGAGATGTGCAACAACAATGGACACTGTCGCAAGTTTGATGCAGAAGTGATGTGCCCAAGCTATCGCGTGACTCGTGATGAAAAGCATCTCACCCGTGGTCGCGCTAACACCCTTCGTCTCGCACTCTCCAATCAACTGGATATCAAAGATGAAAGCTCACCCCTTGGTAGTGATGCCATTAAGGAAGTGATGGAACTCTGCGTCAGCTGCAAGGCTTGCCGCCGTGAATGCCCTACCGGTGTCGATATGGCAAAGATGAAAATTGAGTTTTTATCAGCATACAAAAAGCGAGTTGGGCATACGATGCGTGATCTGGCAGTTGCCTATTTACCTAAATATGCGCCCATCATTAGTAGCATTCCTGGTTTGCCTGCACTACTCAACCTTCGGAATCACATAGCGCCACTTGCTAAATTGCAAGAATGGGTCATGGGCATTTCTGCTCAAAGAAGCTTGCCGATCTGGAAAGCCAAAACATTCTGGAGTAATCAAGGCGCGATTGCACCCTATCAATTTACGCCAGCAGAACTTAGTACAGCAGGCGTAAATGGCAATAAGGGCGTGGTGCTCTTGGCTGATACCTTTAACGCCTACTTTGAAGATGAAAACTTGCAGGCGGCACTGGCTGTTCTAAAGGCCGCTGGCTATCGTGTTCACATTCCACAAAAGAGCTTAGAGAAACAAAAAACACCAGCAGGTTCAAACAACACCTGCTCGAAAGAATTTTGTTGTGGTCGCACCTACTTAGCTGCTGGTATGGTGGATAAAGCCAAAGCCAGCTTAGATGAATTAGTAAATCATTTAGCTCCGTTTGCAGAAAAAGGTGTTCCGATTATTGGTCTCGAGCCCTCCTGTCTTTTCACCCTCAAGGATGAAGCTTTAGTCATGGGCTTTGGTGAGCGCGCTGTGACCGTAAGCAAACATGTACAACTCTTAGAGGAATTCCTGGCTAGCGAAGCCAAGGGTGGAAAGCTCCAGCTTCAATTAAAACCAGCCTCGCGCCCAGTGCTATTTCATGGGCATTGCCATCAAAAATCATTTGCGGCTGTAACGCCCGCTATAGAACTTCTAAAGCTCATCCCGAATGCCGAGCCCAAGCTCATTGAGTCCTCCTGTTGCGGCATGGCAGGTAGCTTTGGCTATGAAGCGGAGCATATTGAGGTATCAAAGCAAATGGCAGAAGCCAGCCTCTTGCCAGCAATTCGTAAGGCACCAGATAGTTGGGTGGTTGCGGATGGGACAAGCTGTCGTCATCAGATTGCTGATGGCACACAAAGAGACGCCGTACATATTGCCAAAATTTTGGCCGCCCATCTCTAAACTCAGTTACTGAATAATTTGCTCAGCGCATCACGCCGTAAGCCAGCATCAACAGCGTTCCAGTCAATAAGGCTGGAACGAGGCGACGTGTTGGCTTAGAAACCATTACGCCAATACTGAGAACACAAATCAGAATCCGAATCCAGATGGGGACGGTTGCTAAGAGGCCAATAGGCATCAGAACCATTCTGACAACTAAAGCCGCGACCATCGCATAAGTCACCGCTGCAAGCCAACGAAAGATTTCGCTCTCTTGATTAATTTTTTTGGCGAGTAAAACGCCAATTGCTCGGCAAAAGTATGTGCCGATTGTGGCGCCAGCTAAGGCAATCCATAAACCCCAGCCTTGAAGAGCGGTATTCATTAACCTATTACCCCTGCTTTCTTACGCAATACTTTGCGATCGAATAAGTAGGCAACCGTTCCCGCCACTAAGCCGGTAGTCAGCAAGCTCGTATCGCGATCCAAAATAAAGAAAAATGGCCCGAGAATAAATCCCAATCCGATAGCAATGCGATTAATCCAAGGCCCTACTTCAGTAAACGTGAGCAAAAAGAATAAAGGGTTGATGAATACCAAACCCAAGGTGATAGCCGGCGGCACCATGCCTGCCAGAAAATAACCCAAAATAGTACCTGGCACGGAGATCAACCAACATAGCAAGCCAAGACCGATGAAATAGCTAGAGCGATGCTTAGCTTCGATAGTCTGAAACTCGCGCATAGAGATTGCCCATGCAGTCATTGCTAAAAGATGAACGGAAGCGTAAAGACTGTGATTACGATCTTTTTCATGAAGCTGAGGAAAGAGTGTCACCGTCATAGTGATAAAGCGCGTGGACGTTAAGGTCACCGCCAAAGCTATTGCAATCACCGATGATCCAGTAATCGCCATCTCCAACAAAACTACTTGACCTGGTAGCGCAAACATGAAGAAGCTGGTGGCTCCAGTAAACCAAACATCCATGCCATTGGTTTTACCCATCGCCCCAAATCCCACCATACCCGCAAATAAGACCATGGCTGGTGCCCCTGATGCATCCCGAATGCCAGCCCAAAAAGCATCACTGCGATTTTTAAAGCGCTGAGCTGCCGAACCCGCTAGAGCGATTTCACTAGGGTCTATATACGGTTGATCGGGGGATGACATAAAGTTATTGTAAGTGAGATGGGGTCAATATTTAATAAGCAGCCTCACAAGTCAAGCGCCCACTGAATGTGCTCGGCCACTAGGGCATCAGCCGAAGGTAAGGCGCTTGATAAACCCTCTCGGAGCAAGCATTTATCAACTTCAGGCACACCCTCATCGGCCAGAGCATTACCTATCGCCACAGCCAAATTTCTACGCCAGCGGGAGTAGCCAATTCGGCGAATAGCACTACCCTCATGGCGCTTCTCAAACTCATCCTCGGTCCAGGACCACAGTTGTAAGAGACTTGCCCTACCAAGACCATGTCGCTCAGCAAAGTCAGGCAAGGCCGTACGTTGCGAAAATTTATTCCACGGACAAATCAATTGGCAGTCATCACATCCATAAATACGATTGCCCATCGCTCTACGAAATTCCACTGGAATGGCGTCTGGATTTTCAATCGTCAAATAAGAAATGCAACGTCGCGCGTCTAATTGGTATGGAGCCGTAATTGCTTGCGTAGGGCATATATCAATACAAGATTGGCAGGTACCACAATGCGACTCTTCTTCTTGATCAATCGGTAATGGAACATCGACCAAAATTTCACCTAAAAAAAATGTCGACCCAGATTCACGATTCAGTAACAGCGTGTGCTTACCACGCCAACCTAAGCCTGCCTTACGCGCCAACTCCACTTCCATCAATGGCGCTGAATCGGTAAATACGCGATAACCAAATGATCCAATCTGTTTTTCAATCCTCTGTGCAAACTCTTGCAAACGATTGCGCATCACCTTGTGATAATCGCGCCCCCGTGCATACATGGAGACTATTGCTTGAGTCGGTTCGGCTAAGCGCTGCCACTCATGGTCAAAATCAATCGCAGGAGATAAATAGTTCATAGTGACGCAAATGACTCTGACAGCGCCTGGAACTAGCATGCCGGGATCAGAGCGTAAATCAGCATGTCTAGCCATGTATTCCATCTGACCATGATGGCCCTGCTCTAACCACTCGTGCAGCCTCTCTGTGGCTGATCCAAGATGGGTATCGGTGATGCGTAAGCCATCAAAACCCAATTGACGAGACTGCTCATTCAGCCATTCACGAAGATTGGCCTGATCAACAGAGCTCGGGGTTTGGGAAGAAGTCATTAGGAATACAGAATGTAGCTTAATAATTGAATAAACTAGGCAAATGGCTCAGAATTCATTTACTCAACATTGTAGGCAAGAAGCAGATACGACTGCCTTGGCTCAAAACCTTGCTTCTAGTCTTAGCCAGTTGTTTCAAGCAGATCCTAGCACTCACCTGAATATCTCTTTGGAGGGCGATCTTGGAGCCGGTAAGACTACTTTTGCCCGCCACCTAATACAGGCCCTGGGATATGAAGGTCGAGTGAAGAGTCCGACCTATACCTTGTGCGAGCCTTATCCTCTTCAAATCAAGAGCGGCAAGCCAAGCACTGCAGCAAGCATCACCGCCCATCATTTTGACCTCTACCGTATGAGGGATCCCTTAGAGTGGCAAGAGGCTGGCTTTGCAGAGCATTTTGATGAGCCTGGATTCTGTTTAGTGGAGTGGCCTGAAAAAGCCGAGGGCACACTTCCCGCTTTTGATATTGAAATTCACCTCCTAGCTGGCGATGATGAGAATGCAAGAAACATCACTCTCCAAGGAAACTCAATCCAAGGTATGCATGCCCTAGAAAAGATGCGCACCCAATAAAGATGAGTAAGCCCCCTATTAATTCCTCCAGAAGAAGACATCTCAAAGCTTCAGCAAAAATGTTGGGCTTTATTCTCTTCTTCAGTGAGGCAGAGATTGCTTGGGGTGCCAAGATTTTAGGTGTGCGCATTTGGCCTGCAGAAGATTACACGCGCATTACGCTCGAATCCGACAAAGCATTGCCGATTACACAACAACTGCTTACCAACCCTGACCGTTTAGTAGTCGATGTTCAAGGCATGGAATTGAATTCCACCCTGAAAGACTTGGTAGCTAAGGTCAAGCCCAACGATCCATACGTTTCTCAAATTCGAGTGGGGCAATTTCAACCTGGCATGGTGCGCTTGGTTTTTGACCTCAAGGAGCCTGTAAAGCCTCAACTCTTCACGCTAGACCCCATTGCGGAATACCAATACCGCATGGTGCTCGATCTCTATCCAGCGACTCCGCCAGACCCCTTGATGGAATTGGTTAAAAGTAGTGCTCGGAAAGAAAGTGCGCTAGAAAAAGCGAATGAAGAGATTGATCTGATTGCGCAGTTTGCAACTAAGAAAGAAAGGGATGCCCCGAGAGCCCCAGTGGCTCAAGCGATTCCAGATGTAAAGCAGCCTGCTGCCCCAGCAAAACACAAGCGCCTTATTACCATTGCAATTGATGCAGGTCACGGTGGAGAAGACCCAGGTGCCATTGGCACAATGGGCTCCAAAGAAAAGCATGTCGTTCTCTCCATCGCTAAACGTTTACGCGACAAGATTGAGAATGACCCCTATATGCGTCCGTTTCTTACGAGAGATGGCGACTACTTTGTACCCCTTCATACTAGAGTGCAAAAAGCACGCCGAGTGGAAGCTGATTTATTTGTCTCGATTCATGCGGATGCCTTTATCGAACCAAGGGCAAAAGGCGCTTCAGTCTTTGCCTTATCTCAAATGGGCGCTAGCAGTACCACCGCACGCTGGATGGCCAACAAAGAGAATGCCTCCGACTTAATTGGTGGCATCAACATCAAAACCCAAGATAAGCAGCTTGCTAACTTATTGCTAGATATGTCTACAACCGCCCAGATCAAAGACTCACTTCAAGTGGGCACATCGATTCTGAAGCAAATTAGTGGATTTGCACCCCTGCATAAACCCAAAGTTGAGCAAGCTAGCTTCGCCGTTCTCAAGGCTCCAGATATTCCATCCATCCTGGTAGAGACTGCCTTTATTAGCAACCCACAGGAGGAGGCTCGTCTTAACGACGATGCCTACCAAGACCGGATTGCTGAGGCAATTTTGAGGGGAATTAGGGACTATTTCTCAAAAAATCCGCCAGTTGCCAGACGGGCAAACGCGTAACGCTCTTGTAACTACAAGGCGCAGAGGGAAAAGTCAGTAAACCGAGGGAAGCAAAACCAAGTTCTTGCTATAATTTCTGTCTTACTGGGTCGGTAGCTCAGTCGGTAGAGCAGCGGACTTTTAATCCGTTGGTCGCGAGTTCGAATCTCGCCCGACCCACCAGTATCTAAAAGCCCCACAGGTCAACGCCTGCGGGGCTTTCTCTTTTTTTATCCCTGTTTTGTCAACAAAGTGTCAACCAAAATCGACCAACGGATTTAAAACCATCGCTTCGTCCAAGTGGCCGGGTGCTAAATGCGCGTATCTCATCGTGATCCGAATATCTGAATGACCCATGATCCTTTGTAAAACTGAAAGGCTTCCGCCCTTTTGTACAAACGAGCTTGCAAAGGTATGGCGTAGGACATGAGAAAGCTGCCCATCAGGCAAGTGAAAGTCTGTGCGCTTAATGGCTGACCGGAAAGCATCATAGGCAGTCGAGAAAATACGAGGGTTCTTATCCCCCTCTGTGGTCTCTACAAGCCCTTTTTTGATATGGGCCCTTATTTCAAGCTCAAGTGCATTTGTAATCTTAATTTCTCGCACTTCCCCAGACTTTGTGCCCGCAAAAACTAGATGTCCTTTCTTGAGATGTGAATGCCTCAAGTTTTGAGCCTCACTCCAGCGCGCGCCGGTACTTAAACAAATTTTTGAAATCATTAAAGCGTGTGGATTGCTAGAGTTTTCAAGTTCGACAAAAAGATGTTTTATTTGCGAGGTAGTCAACCAAGCAAGCTCTTTCTTTTTAATTTTGAATTGGCGGAGCCCCTCAATTGGGTTGTCATTCTTCCACTCCCCCAAACGCCTTAGTTCGTTGAACATTGCGCGAAGATAAGCATGCTCGCGGTTCATGTTATTAGCGGTGATTCCAGCTTCAATGCGATCATGCCGATACTTGGTAAATATTTGGACTTTGAATTGATCCACCACCGGGTCGCCCATTGCAAGTGACATTGCAAGTAAGCGAGCCTTTGTATCTTCACCGCTTCGCAGGCTCTTGCCGTGGGCTTGCCACCAAACCTGGACTAAATACGTCAACCTCCGCAAATCACGGCGCTCGGGCTGCCATGCTTGATCTTGAGTAACTTGATTCTTAGCCCATGCTTCCCAATTTTTTGCCTCTGCCTGGGTGCTGAATTTTTTTCGGAATCGCTTGCCGCCGCGACCTGTTGGCTGGACATCTACCAGCCATTGGTTTGTATTTAATTTTTTTAGCATTTAATATATTTCTAACAAATAGTGAGGATTAAAAATTTCTGAGCCACTTTGCATACTTAATGTAAGCAGCTCTTTTTTAATTAATTTAGAAAGTTTTTTATGACAACTCACGATGCAACCCCATCACTCGCCGCGGTTCCAATTTCCCTACCCATTCTTTCAGCAGAAAAGTTTTCAGAACTGGTTGGACTTCCATTGGGGGTAGTTAAAGCCCAAATGGATCGCCGCTTGCTTCCTTGCCTAAAAATTGGGAAGCGGAGAGTAATTAACATGGAGGCGCTGCGCAAGTTGGCCGAAGAGCAATGATCAGCGAGTACGCTCGGGGTGTGAATTTTCTGGGCTTCGCATGATCGCCGCTTTGGCCGGTGATGCAGAAGACTCACGCTCAACCTTTGCGGCTTCTTTGGCGGTTTTCTGGCGTTCCTGCTGACGAGCTTGGCTTATCAATCGCTCCTTTAGGTCTTTAGTGTTGACTGGTTCTTTAGTTTTTTCGTTGGATTGCCTAATACCCTCTTTTGCACCATCAACCGCTGCTTTAATGGTTTCAGAAAGAGCCTTGCCGAGGCTTTCTTTTTGCGGTTCCGGCTTTACATCTTTCCCGACGATAGCCTCTTTAATGCCTTCACCAGCTGCCTTTATGCCCTCCCAGAGGCCTTTGCCAAACTCGGCGATGACTGCATTACCGAGGTCGGTAAGCCCGCCGCCTATTGCTATTAGAGATTGTGCGATTGGTGAGCTATTCATTTGCTGCTCATTTAGAGGGAAGAGGTGTGTTCCATCATTTAAATGACCTTCAGAAAGTTGAGGGGGTAAGCGGTCGTCCATTTTTGTTTCCTTTTAAAAATAAATTTGAGTGCTACTGCTATAAGTATGCAAAGTGGCTCAGTATTTTTAAAACAGGATTTTGTAGAGATAAAACAACAAACTTATTCATAACTTTTTTCACTTAATCAGCTCATAAATTACATCAATTCATGAGCAACGCTATGAGTTAGCAATACTCAGCATCAACAGAAATATGTACGGCACATAAATACTTTAAAAGCCTATATGTTTATTGGTTTTGATAACAACATCAAAATAAATTAGAAATAAAAAAGGTCAATATTTTTTGCTTTACAGAGAATTCTAATCTTGGATTTATTCTTTATAAAAAACTCTGTAGGCCATATATGCATTGGGATTGCCGTCTTTTCATTTTTTTACACCATGATGGTGTATGAATTAAATATATTTAGCGTGGACACGAGATTTTTGTACCGCAATTTAATTTTATTGTTCTGCAGTAACAATAAAAATGTTGACTTTTTTTTACGAATTGGTAATATTTGTTGGGCGGGTCATACCATATTTCGTTGAGGTTTTAAGTTTTCTTTAGGCCATTTGTTTTTTTCCCGCCCCCTCTTTCAAGGAACGGAATATGGAAAAAACAAATCTCTTCGACAAAGCCCAATCGCGGCTAATAAAAAAATTTCAATACCTCTTTCACATCGAAATCAGCGAGGTCGAGAGTGAAGCTTGGTTAGTTCTTGCCGACCTACAGTCACAAGGCCGTGACCCCAAAGCCGACTTCAACTCAGTCCTTTGGAGCCGCCTAAAAAATATCTACCGGCGCTCAGCTATGTGGGCTAACCCAGTTTTAGCGGACTCTGTAGAGGCACTAATAGTTAATCGGCAAGACTCAGGGGTGGACAAAGAAGGATTAATTGCCAGCCTTCCCAAGTGCTCCAAAGCTGCGAAGAATATTGAACTATTCACTGGTTGCCGCAGCACAAAAGAAGTCGCAGAAAAAAATAACTGGAGCCTTGCGAGCGCTAAGCGCTATGTAGCAGCCGCGATCGCAGAGGCCGAATGTGGCTATACGGATGACCTTTTTGAGCCAAAGCATGAGGCGGATTGGCGTCCGGCACGGGTTTTCAAAAGTTGCAAGTTGACGGATTTAGCCGTCGACCTCCATTTCAACGAGGGCGAAGATGATGAAGATGAAGCCTATTTTGAAAATAGGGAGGCAGCATGAGCGTAGAAGCCATTACCTGGGCGCTAAAAGAGCCTCTTACCCACTCTTCATCCAAATTTGTCTTGGTAGTTCTTGCTAATTGCGCGAACTCCGAAACATTCGAAGCGTACCCATCGATTACCTACCTAGCAAGCTCGACAGGCCAGGACAGAAAAACAGTCATTACTAATATCAAAAGACTCATTGAATCAGGCCACATTGTGGACACTGGCAATAGAGTGGGCCGAACTTCCCAAGTCATCACTTATCGGTTGAATTGCGATGGAAAGAAAGAGTCCCAAAAACGGAACAGTACCGAAAACGGAACAGTACCGTTTTTCCCTCCTAACAGTACCGTTTTTCCCATCAAAGAGTCCCAAAAACGGGACACGGAAACAACAAAGGAAACGTCATTAATACAAAAGAACAACAAACCAGAAGAAGTGGTCCAACTCTCGCCAATGGAAGTAAACACTCTACAAACCGCTGGTTTGTTGTTCTCTGAAATAAAAAATCTATTCCAAACCTACCCAAAGCCAATCATCTTTGAAAAAATCCAACTCCTTGCCATTGCAAAAGAGGGTGGGAAGAAGATCCATAGCCACGGAGGATGGCTCGCCAAAGCTCTTTCGGATAACTTTGTTGCCAACCCTAGTGCCCCAGGTCCTGAGCGCCAAGCAAGCCACATTCCATTCGTCCCAAACGCCCCTGCAGCCTCCCCTTGCTCTACCACTGCTCCATTAGCGGAGTTCGTAGAGCCTTCACAGGAGCGACTAGATGCTTGGCTGGCAGCAGCTCACCCCATGACTCAAAAAGAATTTGCTGAGCTTGGATTCGAATCAGCCCGGCTCAGAGGAACCTACCGCGCTTGGGCTAATCAAAAGAATCACTGAGCCGATTTACATACTTACTTTTAACCCCTTTTGCCCTGGAGCCTTTTATGCGATCAACCTTACTAACCACAATCACACTCATGCTGCTAATAACACTTACCGGCTGCGAAAAACTTGGGAGTTTTGGCGTGTCCTCTGACAAATCACAATCAACCTCATCGGATCAATCAAAAAGTATCTCGCAAGACCAATCAATTAACAGTTCAAAATCAGCAAGATCATCAGTCAAAATTCCGGCATCTGCGCTGATTGCATCAACTGTTTCTGAATACCTATCGCAAGAAGGCTTTAAAGCACCCTACCGCCCTTCTTTTATCAAGTCGAGTGCCCTTACCCTATCTTCGCACGCAAAAGAGCCTAATGCAGTCTATAAAGGCGCGGCGCTCGCAATGGCAGCAAGCTTTGAGCCAGCTTTAGCCTGGCCAAGTTACACAAATGACCAAAACTTTATGGTCGTGTCCACGGCACTTTCAAATTTCACAAATTCCGTTTCCACGCAAATTGCATCAAACCTAAAAGATTCAACACTGCAAGACCCATCATCCGCGCAAGCACAAATCATTGGGCAACTTGGAGCGATACCCGCTGCAACACTCGAATCAGCCTGGGCCAATGCCCTATCAAATGCCAAGGCTGCGAAGATGACCCAAAACTTATCGGGCTCATCTGCGCCAGTGGAATTCAAAGCTAATGACGCAGTGATTACGGCTGGAGCCCAAGGTCTTTCGATTACTCAAAACGGCGTTACATGGTTTGGGAATGGGAACCTATCAGGCAGAACATACGACCTTTCAATGGAGAACTCGCTCTCTACCTCGCTGTCTCAAAAGCTTGACCTAAACATTCGCCAATCAAACGGAAATTCAGAATCAACTCGCGTTTCGGCAGACATTAAACATTAAAAATTTCTGAGCCACTTTGCATACTTATTGCATGCACCTCTCATTAATAAATCAATTTAGGAATCGAAAAATGAAAACACAATTTAAAAAATTACTACTTACAGCACCTCTAGTCCTAGCCTTTAATTTTGCAAATGCCGACCCATGGAACTGCACCGATATGTTCGGCGAAATAGAAATGAATGCCGTTCCAGGCACCTCGATGATGGTTGGGCAATGCGACAAAGCACTAATAGTCCTGGACAAGGAAAAACGCGTTGCAATTATTGGGAATGCGTCAGAGGAAAATTGGGAACTGCCGCCAGAATCAGCAGCGAGCAAAGACTTGAAGGAATGGCTGGGCGTAACCACAAGATTTATTAATTTCCACTCGATTTCCATTGATTTTTCAAAAGCCAATATTGATCGCCTGAAGATTATTCGGCAACTCAACGCAAGCATGTTGCCGTACCAGGAGCGACAACAAATTCTTCTGGCGCTAGTGAAGCCAACTTCCAAAAACGAGGAGAAATAACATGTGGTACTTATTTGCTGGCTTGGCTGGCGTAGCAGCGTTAGTTGTATTTTATTTTGATCTAAAGATACTTGCGCTTGCTTTAGGTGGTGTAGCCGCCCTCTTTCTTTATATTCAGCAGGACCAAGAACACAAAGCAAAATCAAATGCTGTTGAAGCAAAGATGGACGCAACTCAGGCCAACTTCAATGTTGAATGGGCCAAGGACAGGTGGGAAGACAAGAAGACCGTCAGCGCCCTCCAGGAGCGGGCTAACACTCTTCAAGTAGAGGCAGATCAAGCCAAAGCCAACCAAAGATCCGTTGAGGCTCACAACGAAGCAATTCGCAAGCCATTGGTTGATGCACTGAACCGCCAAGTTACCAGCGTTGCCCAAGACGATGCGCCTCCAGTAACTTTAAAAAAATGAGCCACTTTGCATACTTAATGTGTAGCACTTATTTATTAATTTTTATTTAAACCCAAGGAATGAAAAATGATTGACATTAAAAAAACTAAAGTAACACCCGAGCAGAAATTAGCGGCTCTTCTTGCCAAGCAAAAATTGTTGGCTGATAAGGCGGCCATTCTCAAGCGTGCAATCAACGAGCAAGCGGAGGCCAAAGCCAATGAACAGAAGCTTAAGTTTGGAAGACTAGCCGAGGAGGCTGGAATTCTCAATTTATCGGATTCAATCCTCAAGAAGGCTCTAGCTGAAATTGCCAAAGCCAATGGTATTAGCAGCTCTGCTGCTCCAGCAACTCCGGCAGTTAAGCCTCCGGTAACCGCTCCTGAAGTTAAAGCGGCAACACCAGCTCCAGCACCCTCCCCTGCCCCAACAGTTGCAGAGCCAGCCCCTGCAAAAACCAGCGGGTTCTTTAGATAAGAAAGGATGGCCCTGTTAAGCAGGGCCAGTTAAAAATGACTCCAACAGGAACATCTCAAACCATCACAGCGTTACGAAAGCTTGGAATTAATATCAAGCGGCCCAAGCTATACAAAGAGCCAATTAAGAAAAAAAGCGCCTTTGTGCCACCCAATCGGCCAGACCCAAAAGTAACCGTTAGTTTGTTGGAAGACATGCGCCTGATCAAGGAAAGGTACATCCTTCGCACGATCGACTTAGTTGAGCTGCTTCGCGCCGAGGGCTACGAAACAAACCGAGGCGCACTTCAACAAGTATTGGTGGGCCTTGTAAAGGGTACAGACCGCCGTAAGTTTGATTTTGAAAATAAGACCTACAAGAGCAATCTGCGAAATGGCGAGAATGATGGGTTGGCAACACTCCATAGTCTTTTCAAAAAAATTGAAAAGTCATTAAAACCAAAAACTCGCCATTTAATCAATCGAGACATGAGAGCGGTCATGGACGACTGGTTCGAAGAGCTTGGCATTGTATTTGGTGACAGAACCCGTCAATTATCAAAAATTGTGGGATTGAGCCACTCCACCTGGTTCCGCTATTACTCAGAAAATCGCTACCCAAAGACTATCTTCATTTTGCTAGATGTTGATAAGCGGGTCAAAGAGGCTGCCAAAGAATTGAAAGGAAATGCAAAATGAATAGCCAACACACTTTCCACGAATTAAATTCAGAACAAAGAGTAAAAATGCAGATCAATCTATTTGCTGATCTTTTTCGCATGTTTGTGAAATTCTATCTCATACCGCTTTGTAATTATTTGGCGTTATCCGCCCTATTCCCAGCGTTGAGTGACGCTCAAGTAATTGCAATCATGTTCATTACATTTTATTTATTTAATGTCATGGTTGCACATGGTCAACATGGGTATATGTATATGGCTACATCGAGTAAGTTACATGGAAATGCAAAATGATCAAGCAAACCATTTTTGCAGCTCTAGCAGCCTCCCTACTCTTTACTGGCACTGCTAA
This sequence comes from beta proteobacterium CB, assembly GCA_000342265.1. NCBI lineage: Bacteria > Pseudomonadati > Pseudomonadota > Betaproteobacteria > beta proteobacterium CB. The sequence continues at coordinate 414,496 of CP004348.1, read as the reverse complement.
AGCCCAGGTTTATAACGAATCAGCTTCAGCGCGTCAAAGTGCAAGTGCAGAAATGGGAATGTACCAGATTACCCTCGCCGCTCTTCGTGCCAGCGATTTATATAACGGCGACTCAACCGCCTCACAGTTCATTCGAAAGCAAATTAATAAAACAAAATTTGGTGGAGAGGCTTGCATCACTGTAAATAACTCAGGATTTCCAACGCCAGTAAGAGATCCGGTTACTTTGCGTCAAGTCAAAACATATTCGTATTGGGTTGCACAAGAATTGATCGATGCTGTTTATGCGCAAAGAGATATGTATATCTCCTTATCAAAAATTGCTAACAGCTCATTTCCTATAATAAAAAATGGAAATATGAATCGGCAGCAAGCAGTAAATTATCTTTCTCAGAGAATCGATCTTGACCTTGTTGGACTACTTAAAAAGAATGACTTCGAAGGTACAGCTAATATTTCAACCAATGTTAGCGGCAGTGGTGAATATTGCCAGGGTGATATCGGCGATGGATTGGGTTTAAATCGCTCAGCAATAAATAAAAAATATCAAATCGAATATCCGCGGAGTACGGAACTTTCCGGCACAAAAGCGAGCGCCGACTTTATTCGGGACTATTCAGCAAACTTTGATGATGGATTCATTCTCAAATCCAATGGTGGAGCTCCAGACCTGACATTTCGTGGCCAACCTTGGTTTTCAGAGGCTGGTATTCAAGGTCAAAAACTTTCTATTGGGTCATCCAGTGAAAAAGGCTCAAATACAACTCAAAAACGGGGGGAATGAAAATGATGAAGCTAATTAAAATTGCCGCTATAGCCTTTTCAATATTATTTACAACAAGTAGTTTTGCCCTGGGCTCCTTTCGATGTTCCTACAGAGTCCAAGATGGAACTCCAAAGCTATTTCAACAACTGGATAAAACACTTTGCGAGGAAATATTAAATACTTGTGCCGTCCCTGGGTTCAAGGAATCTACGGGCAATGAGTGGATCACGGTAAGCCTTGAGATTTATCACCCTCAAGATTTTGGCGAGGCGATAACTTTTAATGTTGGAAACTACACCGATCTATCTGATCAAACCAAAGTCCAGTTTGATAAAAACTCTCTTGGAAAATATAGCTTTCCAAATAATAAAACGAAATTTCCTAGTAGCTTCCTTGGAGCTATGTGCGCTTCACTTAAGAATTACAGCACGGCGCTCGTAACATCAAACAACTTGGCAAATCGCAAATGAGTCCATTCCTCATAAATCACCTTCATCTCGAAACTAACTTCGATTGGTTTATTGGTTTTCTCAGTGCAATCGTTACTTTTCTGAGTTGAAATAAAGATTACCTAAGCCAAAAGATGATTGGCTTAGGTAATCTACCGCCCGAACACCAGCCCCGCGCAATTAAAAAAATCGAGGGTTACCTCAAATTGTTGGGGCGAAGAGTAGAAAACCCAAGGCTAGCGAATTAAACACAGACATTACGCACGGCTTCGCCTTGCCCAGAAAATCTACCCCAAAACCCCGAAACCCTAAAGCCTGATTGAGTCTCCTGTCGTCTTACAGCGTAATACATAAGCCAAATATAAATTGAGCCCCGTCATACGAATGTATGACGATTTGTTCTGAGCCCTATAAGTCGAGCCACTCCCCGTATTACTTCGTATTACAAAAAAGTGAAAACAAATTATCTGAGCCACTTTGCATACTTATCTATGTAAGTAGTTCTTTTCACTTTTATAGGAGCAGCCCTGATGGCTAAAAACTTAATTTCGTTACGACTGGATGAATGGATGCGTAAAGACATCATTTCACTTGCATCTGCTAGAGATATCCCACCGACCACCTTAATTCGTGAATTCATTGAAAAGGGCCTAGATCATCAAAACCAATTGGTTGACCAATTTTCACTTGACTCCGAAAAGACGGAGCGCCAGTTAAAACTCATTACCGAGGCAGTGCTAGGCACGCTCTACACAGTCGTTGCTCTTCGGGATCAATCGGCATCACCAAGTCCAGATGTTGAGATGTGCCGCAAGGCTGTAGCAGCGGGCTCTAAAGCAGCTCAAGAGTTTTTATCCATCCAGGTAGGAGATGAGTAATGGGTAGCTTATTGAATGAAAACCAACAAATAGCTTTCTTTTTGAACGATCAAATTCGTTGCCTCCGTGATCAATGTCTTCACGAAAGATCTTCCCTTGAGGCTATCAAGCTTGATATTGAATTATTAAAAAACGAAAAACACGATGACCCTTGGCGAGCAGATCGCTTACTTGATCTTCAAAACAGGAAGGCTGCCTCGATTGACAGGATCTACAAGTTGACTAAAGCCTGGGCGTTAGCTGATCGCGATTTAAAAGTCGTTTGGAGCGAATTATCTAGTGGAGGTTTAAATGATTAATAACTCTGAGAACATGGTAGCTGGCACCGCTCTAGAAACGCTTCGGACGCGTTTTAAGTTTGTAGCGAGGGGCTGGGCCGTAGCTGGTTTAGTTGGTATTGCCCCGCTTGTTGGGATGATGATACTTTGGTTTTCGTTCACATCGTCGATGACCCATAGTCTCATTTCAAATCGTTATGAACCCGCGAACCCTCCTCATGCCTGGCATGTTACCAATGCAGATGGACGCTCTTCACTGGTGCAAATTGAGCGGGAAGTTAATGGTGAAACGGTCATAACAAAAAGCCTCACAAGGGATGAGTATGACGAAGCTATTGCCCCATTTATTTCTCAAAACTATTGGTTTAGTCCCCACTGGTTTTTCAATCTCTTGTTGTCCCTTGGGTTGGCTTTGGTTTATCCATTATCCAAAAGAGTGCATCGTAGATTTTTTGTGATTGGGCAAGAAAATACTAGCAATAAACGCATTAAGGGCGCACTTGATCTTGTCAGCCCGAGAGACCTAGATTCGATGGTTCGCGCCGATGGCGGTGGAGATTGGACATTATTCGGGATAGCTTTTCCAAAGAACGGCTTCAAGTTCGGCACCGGCGTGAGCGGGATGCAGCGCTCTGGTAAATCTGTGGGTTTCCACGACTTCATTAAGCAAGCGGTGAGAAAGAAAATGCGCCTGGTTATTCATGACCCCCAGTGCGAATTCTTTGATGCTAACTTTCGCCCTGGTATTGATGTTTTCTTTAATCCATCGATGGTCGGTAGCATTCCTTGGTCGATCTTCTTAGAACTTCTCACTGAGGCTGATGCTAGGGAACTTGCAACCGGGGCAATTCCGGAAAAGGAAAATCAAGGCGCTAACGCATTTTTTGATGATGCAGCCAGATCTTTACTTTCGGCATTAATTCTCAGCTTGGCAAAACGAGGTGTTACAGATACTTCCGAATTGGCCAGAGCCTTCTTCAATTCGACACATGACGAAATGTGTGAATTTGTTAAAGGCTCCAATGCTGCATTTTTGGTTTCTGAAAACGCCAAAGGGATGACGGACTCTATTAAAGCAAGTGCCGGAATATATCTAAACGGAATCCTGGCAATAGAGAGTGGGACATGGACGATTCGCGACTTTCTTAAAAAGCCAGAAGGCAATATTTATATCCTTGGTGATGATGTAGAGCTATCTCCAGTCAAGCGAATGTTCGTCATGGCTATTGCTTCTGCCATTGCTAAAGCCGGAGTCAAAACTCACGAACCAAAGTATATGTTTTTGATTGATGAGTACCAGCTTCTCGGTGATGTAAAGGTTGACAGGATGTTGGCTGCCTTGGCGAAGTACGGTGTAGCCGTTGTGGTTGGCATGCAATCAGAATCACAGCTTATTTCCGTAATGGGAGAGGCGCGGGCTTCAGCAACTCTTGGGCTTTTCGGCAATTACCTTCAACTAAAAATTAACTCCGAGGAAGCTCAAAAACGAGCTCAGGGACGCTTTGGTTACCAGCTACAAGAGGTCGTTTCGACATCTCAGCAACTCTCTGTAACTGAGGCCAGGGACTCAATAGGAATATCAAAGGGCCAGCAAGATAGGCCTGTGGTTATGGCAACAGAGTTTGGCATGCTCGCACCTCTGACAGGATTCTTAAAACTCACTGGAGAGGCCCGTGCCTACCCAGCGGCAAAGATCAATTATCAAAACTGGCTCGATAAGGATTCTCACGGAGTCTCTTATGTCGATTACCTTCAAAAAGTAGTTGCTGAGCGCCCAGTAGCAGACCCACGCTTTGAAATCATTCGCGCAAATTCTGAAGATTACAAACGCAATCTTCAGATAGACCTTCTCGCTCAATCCATAGCAAAGCTCGAAAACAGACTGGAAGGCTTGACTCAACAAAAAGCTAAGGATCGTATTTCCGAGCAAATTACCAAAAAGACCGAGCAACTTGAAAAGCTCCTAGCTGGTGAAGAGGTCGAAATTACTGCTGATGATGAATTAACAGTGGATCTTGAGACTGGTGAGATTTTAAAAAGTAAAGAGAAACAATCCGAATGGGGAGGGTTTTAACTGTGAGCCACTTTGCATACTTATTACATGCACTTCTTGTTAATTAATCGCCCAAATTTAGGAATCGAAAAATGAAAACACAATTTAAAAAGCTATTAGTCATCCCATGGATTGCAATTGCATTCTCTAATCAAGTATTTGCACAAGCCACTGGATATGAAGCGGTAGTGCTTGGAAATAATGCAATTGCCAGTGGAACTGAGAGTGCTGCATTAAGCTCAAATAGCACTGCCAGTGGATATACAGCAATCGCCATTGGTGACCAGAGCGTCGCCAGCGGTGATTCATCAATATCGCTTGGGGGCAGATCCAATGCTACAAATAATTCATCGGTTGCCATTGGCGGCATAAGTACTGCTTCCGGCTTTAGTTCCACGGCTTTAGGTACGTTCTCAACCGCAAGCGGAGATTCATCAATTGCGATTGGCAATGGATCAACCGCGACATCCCAAGGATCAATTGCAATTGGACCTCAGTCAAGCGCGACTGGTAATGGAACCCCAACGACTGCCGTGGGCCATACCTCCATCGCCAGTGGCTCATTCAGCACTGCGTATGGGGTTTCCTCCCACGCCACTGGGCTGTTCTCCACAAGCAACGGGAATAGCTCAAACGCATCAGGAGAATCCTCGACTGCCTTGGGGGCCGTAAGTGCTGCACTTGGTACAAATAGTGTTGCCATTGGTGCTGGCAGTATCGCGTTCGGATCTAATGAATTCTCCGTTGGCTCCTTCGGAAATACCCGTCAAATTACAAATGTTACGGCGGGCGTAAGCCCAACCGATGCGGTAAATCTTGGCCAACTTCAAAACGGAACAACCGAAATTTCAGTGACGAATGCTTATGTATCTGGGCTCACAAGCACAAATGGGGTCTATAACAACGGGTACCTCAGCACAGATACTCTATCAACAAATAGTGATGCGTATATTGGAGGCGGCCTAAGCGTCTCTGGACTATCAACTACCAGCGGCATCAACAATTTTGGCGATATTTCCACCGATACCCTCACAACTTATGGAAATGCTGCTGTAGGAGGCGATCTTAATGTAGGTGGATCAATTCAAACCACTGGGGCCGTTCAAGCTGGAAGTCTGATTACAACTGGAAATGCTGTGATTGGCTCTGCAAGCGGTTCCTCAGTAACGGTGGGTAGCGCCAATGGCAATTCCACAGTCAGCTTGAATGGAAACCGCCTACAGAATGTTGGAAACGCTGTGGCAGGTACTGATGCAGTCAATTTAAATCAGTTAAACCAATCCCAAGCAAATGTTCAGAATCAAATTTCGAGCATTCAAAACCAAGTAAGCGGATTGCAAAATCAGATTAATCAACAAAAGTCTGGCATTGCTTCTATCGCAGCTATGTCTGGCCTTCCAGCCATTGAATCAGGTAAAGACTTTTCAATTGGGGTAGCCCTTGGCACTTACTCAAGCGCTTCGGCTGTTTCTATTGGAGCGCAAGCAAGAATCGCTCCAGGCGCAACTATTAAGTTGGCGACTGGCTTTGCCAATAACGGCGGAGCAACGGCAGCCGTAGGTGCTGGCTTTAGCTTCTAAATCAAGGAATAAATATGATCCGAATGACAAAAATTTCTAGCGGTGCAGATGCCGCCAAGTATTTTGATTCCGCTTTGGTTGAGCGCGCAGATGGTCAACATCTCAAGGGAGCTGATAACTACTATGTCGGCGAGGACACGAAAGCAATCTGGGGTGGAAGGGCTGCTGAAATACTTGGTCTTGAGGGGCAGGCAGCTACGCGTAAAGACTTTATTGCCATCATGGATGGAAGAATTACCAATCCTCAAACAGGGATTTCGCAAGATTTGGGTAAAAATTCACAGCAACGCCGTGCCGGCTTTGATTTAACCTGGAGTGCTCCTAAATCAGTATCGATTGCGGCATTAGTCCATGGTGATGACCGCATTACAGAAGCCTACAAAGCTTCTGTAGAGGCAGCCATGGGCATGATTCAGGATTATGCTGCGCAGTATCGCCAGCGTGAAGGTGGGGGCCCTCCAGAAACCTATAAAGCCAACTCTTTGATATGGGCATCAGTCCAACATGAAACTAGCCGGGATGGAGATCCACAACTTCATATTCACAGTGTCCTAGCCTCCGTTACTGTCGATGAAAACGGCAAATTTCATTCACTAACTAATGATGAAATCATCAAAGGGAAAGCATATTTGATGGCAGCCGAGTTTCAAAATAGAGATCTTGAGCGCCGCCTTAATGAACTTGGTTACTCGACCACCCGCGACTCAAAAGGAAACTTCGAACTTGATGCAATTTCTAAGGAATCAATCAAGGACCAATCAAAAAGATCTGAGGCAATTGATAAAAACCTTCGTGAACAAGGTATCAACCCAAAAGATGCGACTTATGAACAAAAGAGAGCTGCCTCACTAACAACTCGTTTAGCAAAAGTTGAAATAACACGGGAAGAGTCTTTAAATGCTTGGCGTAATGAAACTGATCCAGCCAGATATGGCAAAGAGCATGCCGCCATTGAAAAAATCATCGCCGGGGGTATTACCAAGTCATTTGTCAGTCAGGTCGATTTAGATAAGGCCCTAGCGAAGGCAGTTGCACATATTTCAGCGAATGAATTCTCATTCCGAGAGCTAGACCTAATTAAAGAAGTGCAACGCTTTACAGGTGGAAAGGCCACCCTTGGTCAAATTGAAAACACCATTGCAAATGGAAAAGCGGGAGGTCAGATAATTTCACATGAAGGCCCCCATCGCTTTGTAACAACCAGGGAATTGCAAGCGCTGGAGTCCAAGATGATTGAAACTGCTTTGGCCAGCAAAGGTGCGCAACGCCCGATCTATTACAACCATGCCGATTTAGAAAATGCCGTGGACACGGCAAATAAGGAATTCATCGCGAAAATTGAAAAAGAGCATGGAGGAAAATCTACTGGACTCTCAGCAGAACAGCTTTCTGAAATTACTGGGATTCTAGGCTCTAGAGACGGAATTAGCCTGGTTCAAGGAAATGCCGGCACCGGGAAGACAACCGCAGTTGAAATTATTAAAGCACTTGCTGAGGCTAAGAATTTCAAAGTTTTAGGTGTCGCAACCAGCTCTAAGGCCACGAACGAGATTAAGGATGCTGGTATTACAGATGCTAAAAATATTGCCAAATTTTTAGCAGACTTAACCAATATCCCCCGAGAATTGGATTGGAAAATTGAAGCGGCAAAAGCAAAAACAACAAGCCTCTACAACGGCTGCATTCAAATCGATGCAAATATCCGCACCCTCGGGCTTGGAATCGTTAAAGATACTTATGTGGTCAATCTAAAAGATATGACCGTCTATAGGGCCCAAAAAAATATTTTATCGCCAATCCAAAATGCTTCGATGGATGCAAAAGAGATTTTTAATAAAGTCTCTGGCAGCGCCAAAGCCACACTTAATAAAGATGAGACCCCGCTGGGCAAAGCTGGCACTTTGGTTGGTTATGTGGCAGCTCGTCTCGCCTCAGAAACTGCAAAACTTGGAATTGAGTACGAAAAAATTAATGCTGGTGGCGTTGAGCATGCAGCTATTGTTGCGCTGGCTATGGCTAAGATAACTGGTGAAAAAATTGAGATTTTGAAAGAAGTTAAAGCGCTAGAAACTAAGAAAGAGAATTTAGAAAAGACAGGGAATATAGAGGGAAAGTCGCAAATTTTGATCGTGGATGAGGCCTCCATGGTCGGCAGTCGTGAAATGCAAAAAATCATTGAATATGCGGCCCAAACACATACAAAAATAGTAATTCAAGGCGATGGTAAACAATTCGGCAGCGTTAGTGGAGGTCGCGCATTTGATCAGCTTAAACAAGCCGGGCTAGTTACTCATGAGCTTACAGAGGCAACTAGATTTAAGACTGAGCAAACAAAATCCATAAATAAAGCCTTAAATGATGGTGACTATGAAAAGGCTCTTGGTCTATCAACAATCAAAGAACTTGGCGAGGTAAATAAATTAGATAAAGATTATTCAAAAGTAGCCAATGACCGTGATCTATACAAAGCGACTGCCAAGGAATATATCTCTCAGTCTAAAGACGGCAAGTCGGTAGCGGTTATCACAATCACCAACGCTGATCGTATTGCTGTAAATGATGAAATTCGCCAAGAACTGAAGGCGGCTGGCGCAATTAGTTCAAAAGAGTTTGAGTTTTCCAATCAACAGGCAGCCAAGTTATCTGATGCAGAAAAGAAGGATGTGGCCATCCTGAAGGAAAGTGGCATTGATGTTTTTAAAGTAGTCATGGATATAAAGCTATCCGGGGACTCTAATGACAAACCAGATTTAAAGAAGGGTGAATCTGTTCGAGTTTTGGAATACTTCCCAAATCAAAATGAAATCAAAGTCATAACAGAGAAGGGATATGTCGCCACAATTAACCCGGAGATAACTAAAGGACTTGACCCAGCTACTCGCACTGAGTCTAGAAAATTTTCAGAAGGGGACATTGTTGATTCACGCGCCATTATCGGGAATGAATACAAGCTTAACAAATACGGCGAAGTTGAGCGTAATGAAAAAACTGGTGAGAAGATTAAAAACCCAAATTACTTGACCAACGGTGAATCCGGAAAGGTTCAAGATATTAATAAGTCAGGCGCGACTATTGTTTTCGGGGAAGGCAATAACCAAAGGACGGTGCACCTCAATCCTGAGCAGATGCAGAGTATTGACCATGCTTATGCTCGAACCAACTACGGGACACAAGGTAGGACTGTTGATAAGGCCATCTTGGTGGTTGGAGAGTCTGGGGCAAAAATTGCAGATAAAGAAAACATCTATGTTGCAATGACTCGCGCCAGGGAATCAGTCACAACAATAACGACCGATAGAACGGCCTTGATGAGAAACGCAAGCGAGTTAACCGAAAAAACTACGGCGCTCAATGCCCCAAAAATTGTTACGAAAATTCCAAAGCATCCTGTCAAAGAGCCCGAAGCAAAAAAACAACAACCCGAAAAAACTTTGTAACTTTTTGCTTAATTTCTTGCATCTTGCTGAATACTGTATTACACTAATTACATGGTAAATAAGAAAGGAAATGAAATGAACCAAGAAAAGCAAACTCCTGATTTTTTAGATTTTTCACTTGAAGCGCTGAAAAAGCATACCCCTATCGGTCGCCTAACAAAAGTGTTGGTACTGGTGCTGGCTGCTTCCGAAGATAAACAAGGAGATGCTATAGAAATGGCAAGAAAGCTAATGGCTCAAATGACGGTTGGGGACATTGAAATATCCAAAGCCAAAGCGGCTGCAATTTTTTTAGCTCTATAAAAAGGAAATTCAAAATGACTAAATCTTTAATCAACATCCTCGCTAGTGCAATCTGGAGTTTTATGACCTACGGGATGGTTGGCATCCTTGCTGGCGTTTCGATTTTTGGCGCTGCATCTTTAATCTCAAGCTTTATCTAAATCATGAAAACACTCAAAATCCCCCTGCTCATTCTTTGCCTTCTTGCCCTTGGAGCCTTCCTTGGTTCGAACTTTAGCCGCCTGCTAATTGATGGAAAATCAGAAGATGTCCAAGTGACCAGTCTCAAGGCTTATGGCACTCCTGGAGTGCTTTACATTGATTCAACGATTGAAAACCGTGGAGTTAGTGATAAATATCCAGATTTAAGGTTGGTATGGGTTGGCTCAAAGAAGCGGCCTGAGGTCTATGTCTCAGCCTCAGAATATCCTCACGATATTCAGTTTCGTAAGCCAACTCAGATTAAGTTCAAAATCGAAAGACCGGCAGATGCCAAGCAGTTTCAATTAATCCCAGCCTATCCTGGTGCTTGATAGTGAAAATGTTAACAAGCGCCCTTATAAGCGCCCTCCTTGCTTATGGCAGCACTCAAGGCATTGCCATGTCCAGGGATAGCAATCTTCAAGAGCTCCAGACTTCATCTACTATTCAACTTGAAGCAATGAAAAAAGAAATCGATGCACAATATAGCCAGAAATGACTAAAAAACAAAATAACGGACATGGTGGAGCAAGAGATGGTTCTGGCGGAGCTAGAGCTGGAGCCGGTCGTCCAAAATTTGAAGATATTGGGTTAACTGCTAAAACAAAAGCAATTACCGTTCGACTAACGGACGAAGAAAAAGGCCGAGCCGAAATTATTGGCGAAGGTAGCGTAAGCGCAGGTATTCGCTTGGCAATAAATTCTTACAACCCAAAAAAATAAGGCAACTTTCTAAGCCGCCCTCTCTCTTTTACTTCAAAAAGCCCAGTTCATAGACCTGAGGCCTTAACTTATCTCCAAGTGCCTTATAGGCATCCTCAAAAGGCTCAAAATTGATTGGCTGATAGTCTCCACTCTTATTTCTTGCAGCCAAAGCATTGCGAATTTGGTACCAGCCAACATCTGGGCGATTTAGCTTGTACTCCTCCCGAACTGCATGCACATCCGTTTCAGAAAAGTAGGTTTTCCATAACTCTCTCCCTGCATCAAGAACAGCTTTTGATTCTTCTGAAAGAGTTTTATCGGCCAAATACTGAACCATGAAATCAGATTCAAAGCGGTCGGGCGATCCCACCTCTTCCTCGGTGAATGGTATGAAGTAATTTACCAACTCCCACTCTCTTTCACCCCATTCCATGCTGGATGCGCCAACAGTCCTATTACAACGATTAAATAGCGTCCATATCAAGCAATCAGTTTTAAATTCTTCGGTTAACTCACTATTTGGCTGCAAAAATTGATCCCTGTCATTAAGCCAATTGGGTCGAACTTGTCGCCTTACTGCAAAAATGACAACCGATTCCAGAAGGTTTTCAGGGGTTATATAAAAGCCGTTCCCTCCACCATACACAGACGAGTAAATTACAGTTTGCTGCTCTGCGTGCTGCAAATCATTTACTCCGCAATACATATAAGCAATCGCTCCGTCCGACCAAGTGGTTACGCGCGGAACGGATGTGTAGGGTGAAATTGCATTTTTGAGAGGAATGACCGGAACTTTATTCGCCCTAGGCCTCGTCATCCAAACATTTAATAGTGAAGTCTTTGGCTTGTTATAAAACACCTTCTCGCCAATCGGATTGACTTTTTTATCGTAGGCCTCGAGAGAGATTTCACTAATAAGTAATTTTTCTTTTGCCAATTGATCGGTCTGCCAAACCAAAAAACCAATAGGGAATTCACCAGTTAAACCATCAAATGCTTTGCTATGAACAACAAAGCCGCCAAGGAATTTTGCATTCCAAGCAGCTCGAAAGTCCTCAAAATTCGGCGCATTAATGTACTTGAGAGTGCTAAACATCGCCACAGTTGCTGTTGGCATTTCGATGGCTATTCTTGCTAAAAACTGGGTAAATAGCTCGTTACTGGCCTTCCCATAGTTACCCATTGCACTGGCGGCAACTTTAGTTTTTGCAACTCCAGTCTTATTTTCAGCCTCCACCCCTTTTGCTATGTTTTCAAAGTTAGTTGCTTCTGCATAAGGCGGATTAATAAGCACTAATAACTTTTTCCCTGCTTTTATTGCCTCTTGCAATTGTTTAGGTAACTTATTAGATAGAGAGTAATCAATATTTCCAAAATCATCGACATCATCATTCAGGTAGTCATATTGAAACCGTTCTGCCGAAACGCAAGTTTTTGTTGCCTTCATTACATCAATGTCAGCCTCATCTAGAGTGGACATGAAAATATTTCTAGGATTACTGTGCTTAACCTCTAAATTTCCAACGCCGCAGCACATATCCCAAACGACATAATCTTTTTGCCAATTATTTCCAAGAGTCTCTGTTAATAAATCGTAAGCCTTATCAACAACGGCCAGAGGCGTGTAGAAAGCGCCCTTAAATGCTCTTTCATCAAGAGGTATGAGGCTATCCCTGCGCTCCAGCAAATAATCTCTATATTCGGCTTTAGGGGGTCTATGGTAAATAGCCCAGAATCGGCGATATCCCTCTCTGCTACTCAACTCAAATAACTTCCCATTAAGCATGAAAACGGGCTCATCATTTTTATGAAGTAATTCAGCTGGTAGATTTTTATGGGTAGAGATGGTGCCATCACTCATGATGTCTGCAAAGAATAGGAGTGCGTAGTCATCTGCATCCACTCCTTTAATTTCACACCCGATCATTGCCACCCATTTATCAAAAACCTGCTTTAAGTTATTAGGGGTAATCTGGGTGCGAATGATGTCCCCAGTTTTAATCGCAGACTTAACCGCCTCAATAAATTCTTCTTCATGAGTTGCCAGCTTGAATGCAACGAAGTGCGTACCGATATGAGCTGAAATTTCAGCCAGAGCTTCCGGCGTATATTGACTTGCCGACTTGCCCCACTTAATTGTCTTTTTTTCCAAAAATGGAAGAACATCTGAGCTCTTCATAATCGCCGCTTTTTCGGTATCGATTACCGCTAAAAACGGTGGAACAGTCTCGCCTTTGTCTAATGCCACCTGAACATAGTGAAGCAATTGAGTGAACATTGCATAACTAGAGTTCCTACCGGTATCTTTAGCCTCAAACCAAATTTCCTTGGTTTGGATATCAATTAGGCCTTTTGTATAACCTTTTAAGCCCAGCGCCTTGATATAGATGTCTTTGACATCCTCTTCACTTTTAGCGTGTTTTAGCTGCTCAAAAAGGCTCATTTGGTTACCCTAATCTTTGGAATAACCAATGATAACTTTTAATGGTTTCTTAGCAATTTTTAGAGGTATTAATTAGTGTCTAGGCCTTGCTTCTGGGGATAAATGGCGCTAGATCCATTATGGGTGGCGCCTGAAATAATTGCCTTATTCATTTCTTTGATGCTGACGGGAGCACGAGGCTTGCGCAACATGCCCTTCAGCAATTCTTTAGGGTTTAGCGTCTTTTTACTCGTCATTAAACGGCTCCCTGGTCCAAAGAGCTCGACCTTCGCAATTGCCAGTATTGAGCCTCACCCTTGGGTTTCTCTGCTCAAATTCAACGGCTTCTTTGTAGGCTTTTTCGGCAGCCTCTTCTTCTGCCCTTAGTCTTGATGAATCAGATGCGTAATGAACCTTTTTCTCGGCAATCATCTGCTTCAGGGTGGTCATCCCTTTGATTTTGCCGTTAAATTCGATGTTATCCATTCTATGATTTTAGTCGTCGAGGGCCTTCTATGTATGCCCAATTAAAAGGCATTCTGTTCGGTACTTAAGCCTGCGCCAACCCTCACCCTCCCTTGCTTTTCTCAACATCTTTAGGGATGCCTGGTGGTGCTTACTGCCTGTTACAGAATACTTTTGAGCCATCTATTACAAAATGTGAAAGCTCAAATCAGGAGGGATCTAGTTATTTCATGATGCTCCCAAAGTAAGTGCGGTAAATTTTCTCACCTTAGGCAGTTAAAAAAGCTCACCTATCGCCCCAAAGTTAGGAGTTTTACACCAGGATGAAATAAAAATTGTCGTGGACACGGTATTTTCAGGAAGATCTACTATTTCCAAGTTATTTTGCAAAGTAGCCACTGATTACCATGGCAAAAGAGCCTTTTATTGCTGCAAGGGTATGCAATCTCTCTTTAATAACCTGACTCTTTATTAAAGGAAGCTTTAATATGAAGCGAATTGGCGGGTCTTACATTTTGACAAGAACCCCCGTATAAAGTATCACCTATCCCTCATTTCAACATCACGATTGGTAAAAATAGTTTCAAGGGTAGCGCGATTAAGTGAAATATCAGTATTGCGACTAACCTCTTCGACGGCTAACTCGAAGTGAAGGTATTGAAAGTACTTATGAAGCTCTTCCTCGGATAATGTCATCTTGCCCTGTTTCTTGCCCTGCTTTGCAAGTAACAAGTGGATCAGCATCGCCAATGGCACAGTTAGATAGCCCTCATCCTCGTTTTCCGGCTCCAGGAGCATATTTAAATCTCGGCCGAGCAAAGCGATCCACTCATCAGAAAGATTGCATGGCAACGCGGCTTCTGCGCCGTGAGCAATGACCTCTCGTTGAAACCTTGCTAAATCACTTTTTTCCATAGCACTACTTTTTTTGAGGTGGATAAAATTAAAAATCAACTGCGATAGTAATGGACAAAAGAAAATAAAAGCGTGTCCACGCAACAATTAAATTACCCGCAAAAGTAATGCCTACAAAGTGTCAACATCAACACAAACCAATGCAAATACATTGCGTACATGGTTGACACTAAACCCAATGATTAAAAGGCGTAGCGGGGATATTGCTAATCCAATGCAAATCAAAAAATTACTGATTTAGGACTTTTAATCCGTTGGTCGCGAGTTCGAATCTCGCCCGACCCACCAGTATCAAGAAACCCTCACTAGCAATAGTGGGGGTTTTGTCTTTATAGGTTAGTCAAATGCGGGAACTGTTGGTGGCAATAGGCGATCTATTAGGTCGTTGCTGGTCAGGATAGCTGACGCTGGGTGACCGTGAGCGTCTCTAAACGCGACGGTTGTCGGGTAAACCGACATTTCATTTGTGTATAGCTGGATGACCGTTAACGACCTTGATTTCAACCCGTCGATGCAACACACTACAAACTGCGTAAGCGCAAGGAGTGTTGCTCATGAAACAACGACCTCGAATCTATCTGTTGCATCGACGGGTTGAAATCAAGACCCTTAGCCGCCACTTAAGCAATTCTCAGGTTACTCGTTGACCCTGCCTAGATTCCTCAATGGTTTGCCCGTCTCGAATTGCATAAATGCGCTTAAATAGTGGGATAATTTTTTCATCATGGGTAACCACAATAATCGCAGTCTGATATTGACTGGCCATTTGATTTAAGATCCCCATTACCCCTAGAGCCCTCTCGCTATCTAGAGGCGCAGTGGGTTCGTCAGCCAAAATCACTGGGGGTCTATTTGCCAAAGCTCTTGCAATGGAAACTCGTTGTTGCTCACCCCCAGATAATTCAGATGGGCTTGCATTAGCCCTATGTGCAACATCTAGAGCCTCTAGCAACTCTCTAGCGCGCGCTCTAGCCTGAGCATTAGGCACGCCTGCAAGCATAGGCAATAGTGCGACGTTATCGGTAACGTTTAGAAACGGAATTAAATAAGGGGCCTGGAAAATAAAGCCAATTTTGTCTCTTCTCAGAGCCCTTAAGTCCTTAATCTTCCAACCATGCTCGTAGATCACTTCACCACCCAAAGTCATACGACCAGCTGTGGGCTCAATGACTGCCCCTAGACATTTCAGTAGCGTACTTTTTCCGGATCCAGATGGGCCAATAAGCCCCACCACTTCACCTGGAGCAATTTGCATATTGACATTTTTGAGGGCATCTACAGCAGCGTCACCATGTCCGTAAGTTTTTCTAAGCCCTTCTAATTGAATGCTGCAAGTACTCATATCAGCCTCCAATTGCTTGGGCGGGATCTACCAGCAAAGCAGCTCTAATCGCCAAGGTACTAGCTAAAGCGCATATGACCATCACTAAAATGAATCCGATGATTGCATCTACAGGCTCTAATAAAACATACTTTGGAAATAGCGGCGCCCAAAAAGTAGCGGAAGTTTTTCCCACAATAAAGCCAATTAACCCCAAGCCAAGGGCTTGCTGCAAGATCATGCTGGCAATAGTACTATTTTGAGTACCAATCAATTTCAACACCGCAATCTCCCTTATCTTTCCTAGGGTCATGGTGTAGATAATGAAAGCCACAATGGCAGCGCTTACTACCGCCAAGATCACTAGAAACATACCAATTTGTTTTGCGGAATTTGCGATCAACTTGGCAACAAGGATTTCTTCCATCTGCGCCCTTGTATACACCTCAAGATGTTTCCAGCGACGGATTGGTTTGGCTACTTCCTCCGGACTACTGCCGGCTTGGATTTGAACAAGGATGGCATTAACGCTGTGATTGGTAGATTGCGATGCTGTAATGGCATCTAATAAGCCAGGAATAGGGCGATTCAAACTGGGATTGGCTACGTTTCTGGCACGATCATTCAGAATCGCATCGTTGTCCTTTAAAAATTGCGCCTCTTGTGCGTCTTTAATGGGAATGAATACCATTGGATCGCCACCCGATGAGACCATACGGCGAGTTAAACCCACTACCCGATACTGATGGCGCTTAATTTGAATGAGGTCGTTTAGCTCAAACCCCGTTTTAACATCCGCCAATGCTTCATAGTGTGACTGAACAATATGTCGACCAGAAATCAAATAAGCCGGCTCACCAAGCTGCCCACTTTCCACCCCAACCACCATGGCTCTAGTGTCACTCTGCCCTTTACGAACCTGCATTGTGAGATAGGTGATGTTAGCTGCGCGTGCAACGCCCGGCATCCCCAACACGCCCCTGACGTAATCATCTCGAATACTGGATGCTTCAGCATAAGGGCCTTGGGTATCTTTTTGTACCACCCAAAGATCTGCACCACTATTGTTTAGTAGGGCCATGGCATCATCCACCATGCCTCGATATACCCCTGCCATTGTTAGAGTGACACCGATTAGCAGTCCGAGACCCAATCCCGTTAGAGCAAACTTACCCCAAGAATGCGCAATGTCACGACCTGCTAGGCTAATCACGGTGTTTTCTTCAATAAAGAATCAACTACCTTAATACGCTGCCCTTCTTTAATTTCAGCATCGCTATAGAGAACAACTTCATCACCACTCTTAAGTCCACTCAGAATAACCACCTGACCATTTAAGCCGTTTTGTCCAATTTGTACCCGAGCAAAGTGGGGCTTGCCATCTTTGAGCACCCATACCCCAGTTTCATTACCCCTCTTTTTAATGCTTGCGTTAGGTAAGCTAAGGCCATATTCACTGGGGGCTAGTTGCAATGTCACCTCTGCCATCTCTCCAATTGAAACGGTCTTGGGCATATCTATCATTTCAATTTGGGCGATGCGTTCTTCTGCAACACTATCACTGAGCATCTCAACGCGAACTACCTTGCCCGAGATTGGGTGATGTGGATTAGAGCGCAATATCACATTTGCATCTAAGCCAACAGCTAATCCCATTGACTTACCTTGATCAAACCGTGTCTTAATCCATAGGCTCGTTGGGTCGATTAACTTTAAAACTGCCTGACCAGCAATAACAGTTGAGCCTGGCTCGGCATCCCTAGAAGTAATGATTCCATCTACTGGAGCCCTTAATTTAATATTGAGCTCTTGTTGTTTAAGACCATCCAAATCAGCAGTTGTTTTTTGAACAATCGCTTTTGCTGAATTGAGTTCCTGCAACTTTCCGTCCACTGCAATCGGGCTAATGAAATTTTTCTTTCCCAACTCTTCATATCGCTTGTGCGTTTCAGAAGCTAACAGCAAACGTGCCCTTGCATCAGTCACTTGTGCCTGAGCAGCAACCATTTTCTGACTTAAATCAATTGAATCCATCTCGGCAAGTAATTGCCCCTCTTTAACTGAATTACCCACATCCACGTACACGTTTAAAACGCGTCCAGCAACTACCGGCCCCATCAAGTAAGACCGCCTAGCTTCAATTGTTCCCACCCCAAATAGTGTTGGCGCAAGCGATTGGTCGCTGACTTTAATGGTCGTGACTTTAGTGGATGCTAAAGGCCCAGAATTTAGAACAACAAATCCAAATACGACTAATAAAAATGTAAGCGTGAGACCCATCAGTAATTGACGACGGGTAATGTCCAATTCACGCATTCGGAGCAGAAGCGAACTAAAAAGTTCTTTTAATTTAATTGTGGTATTCATATTTGAATCTAGGTTTATATTTTGCGAACCATCAATAAACTTAAGTGAACGAGATGTGTCCCTTAATGATGCTCCTTTTGGTTGTCAAATAGCGATTTAATTACCCATCTCACAGGAGATCAACTCAATCAAAGTTAACTCTCGCTTTTTGTCTACTTTGCTTTTTCTTGGATCATTATTCATTATATTTTAAGATATAATGAATAATGATCTTCAGGTAGCAAAAAAATTAAATAAACTAAAAATGCATTATTTGTACCCGAAGATAAATCCAAAAAACACAACATTGATAATAAGAATTCAATGGCCAATATGTGATCGCTTAATCTAGCAATAGCTGTCCTTCTATTGTAGATTTGGGTATTTGCGAAGTCTTTTGAAGCTTAAACCTTAGTCAAAGCAACGCCTAGATAAATAACCCAACTAAATTTAAAGGTTCTCGTAGTTTAATTTCAGATTGGAGATTTTGCGTTTTCAAGTGTATCGATTAATGCCTCCAAAAAAGAAATTAATCCTCAAAAATATTAGGAATTCCATTTAATAAAATTTTTTTTGAACTTGATACTGACTCATCCAGATCAGACTCTATAATTTTCCTAAAATTAGTGCAATTATCTCTATGCACACACTCAGACAGAGTTTGATGCTTTTTACGATCGTTATATGCCGTGCAATGATCGCGAGTCCAGCTTCCGTCCAACGGGCAAGAATCTTTCTTTCCCATACACACCCCCACTTAGTCAAAAATACTGCATTGAGGTAATTTAAAGCGCATCCCAAGACTAGGACTTAATCTAAATTACATATGTTGCGTTGCTTTTAACCCTGTTTGCTAAGTTCCTTAATCGGGTAGGGTTTCTTGGTTAATTTTCCGTACAGATATGCAGCGGCAACCAGGACTAACGAGTCCGCAAAAATAGGATAGATCGCAAAGTAATAGCTACTAATATTTCCAGCGGCGATAAACATTGCCAGTAATAAAGCTGTTGGGCTAAAGCACTTTAAACTATACATAGCTAAAGCTGAAGCGACAACCGCTGCTGGAATTCCCACAAATGGCGAAGGGAAGATAGAGACGCTGGCTGCAGCCAATAATGCAGAAACCACGTTGCCTTCGATAATTGCCTTAGGATGAAACATCGGGCTAGATGGCATTAGAAAAATCATCAGCGCCATCACCAAAAAAGCAGCATTGATAGGCACCGCTTGCTCAGTTGTGCCAACTAGCTCATTAAACATGATGACAGCAATAATCAGTACATCTACCCCAAAGCAAATCCTAAGGATTTCTAGCCAAGAAAATCCATAAGGATCGGGCGGAATATACTTTTTAAGTCTAGATAGATAGTTTTCCCAACGATTACTCATATCTTATAGAATTTAGCAGAAATCAATATTCAATCCATGTTTCTTTAGGCTATTAATTAATTAGGCGCTTAGAATTCCAATGTAGACACAAATTCAGAAGGGATCATACGTGGCTTTGGAGGGGTGGATCTATCTGGCGTACCTATATTAATAAAACATAATGGATCCTCGTAATCTTGAAGGCCAAATAGCTCCCTTACCGGCTTCATATACATTGATTTACCACTTGTTGGGCTTGCACCAAACCCCATAGCATGGGAAATTAAAAAGATGTTCTGTATGGCACATCCAGCGGAAATGATTCGTTCGCTAGGTGGAACTTCTGAATCCGTACCTCTAGCATTCACAATTGCTAGCATTACCAAAGGTGCTCTATGGGCTTTCACCATGGCGTCCTGAACTTGTTGCTCAGTTGCACCCGGGTCCCGCTCAAGCAATGATTTTGCAAAGGCGTCCGCTAATAATCCCCTGCACTCAAGAGGGCAGATAACAAAACGCCACGGACGAGTCAAATTATGATCAGGCGCCGTCGCAGCCATCGAAAAAATAGTTTCCAATTGCTCTGGGGTAGGCCCAGGCTGAAATAGCCTTTTAGGCAAAAATGATTGTCTTGAGCTAATTAATGCTGCCGCCATTTCTGCAGTCTGGTTATTCGACATGTTTTGGATCTCCGTCAAAATGATCATCAGCGTAAGGCCCGGTTCCGCAGCTATCTGCATGGTGCGCCGGGATAAACTTTCCTTCAGTTACATCAAATACCTGCACTTCACCCTCTTCAATTACGTAATACCAACCGTGAAGGGTTAACTCCTTGTTTTCAACTTGTGAGCGAACCATTGGGTATTCCATTAAACGTTCTAGCTGCAAGATGACTGAGCGTTGCTCCACCCTTCGGAGTGCCTCAGGGGTTTGGCAGACCGGCAAAAGTGCCTCATCAATTAATTCAAGCCAAGCACTTAAATTAATCGCCTCTTCTGGCACCCCTTCATAAGCTGACCTGACTGCCCCACAATGACTATGTCCACATACAACAATTCGACTAACATTAAGTTGCATTACTGCAAATTCAATTCCTGCAGCCGTCCCATGAATACCATAGGAACCATCGTAAGGTGGAACAATGGCGCCTACATTGCGCAAAATAAACAAGTCTCCAGGCCCCGTTCCGGTAAGTAAATATGGAACAATTCTGGAATCAGAACAACCTAAAAATAAGGTTTTAGGTGTCTGCCCATTTTGAATAAGGCTTGTAAATTCTTGGCGATGCGCCGGGAAATATTCTGTCCGAAATTTGCGCAGTCGATCTAATAACTCATCTGGCATCGTCAATTGCTCTCATCGTTTACTTACGACCCATACCGAATTTTCTACTACGTACAATTTGATATGGTCTTACCAGATAGGTGATGGATGCAAACCCACTCCAAATATGAACAAGTCGGGTAAATGGAAAGATTAAGAAAATTGTCATTCCTAAGAACATGTGCAATTTAAATACCCAATCTACCCCACTTAATAACTCAACAGCTCCACCACGTAAGGTGACTATATGTTGAGCCCAGCCTGCCAGCTTCATCATGACCGAACCATCTAAATGTTGGCCAGATAGAGGAATGGTTGCAAGGCCAAGAAATAACTGAAGCCAAAGCAAAACTGCAATCAAAATATCGCTAGGCCTAGATGTCGCGCGAATGCGGTCATCAGTTAAACGTCTGTGCAATAAGATTGTTAGGCCGATAAATCCAAACACCCCAGCAATTCCCCCGCTAGCCATAGCCATTACTTGCTTTTGACCGGCCGTAATAAATGGCTCATACAAGAAATGTGGTGTCAGCATGCCAAAGAAGTGGCCAAAGAATAAAAAGAGCACGCCAATATGAAAGAAGATGCTGCCTATGCGCAATTGTTTCTTACGTAATAATTGGCTTGAGTCGCTTTTCCAGGTGTACTGATCCCTATCAAACCGAATAAGACTTCCTACAAAAAATACCGCAAGGCAAATATAAGGATAAATTCCAAAAATAAATGTATCTAGATAGCTCATGGCTGAACTCCTTTGAACTCTTTCGCACGTTTGACAAATTGAAGCGGTTGCTCTTCACCAGGTTTGGATTGGCCACGGGTTGAGCATCCGCCAAATGCTGGAGGCTCTGCCCACTCTTCATCCATAGACTCTTCCTCAATCTTCAATTCAACAATTTTGAATTTTTCACCGGAGAACTCTATAGCTGCAGCTATCAACCATGCGTAACGGTTGTTACGAGCAACTAAAGTGGAGTAGACGGCATTCAAGATATGGGCCATTTCCCCAATAAATTGCCTGGACTGATCTAAGGGTAGTGTTGAGGCAAACTCGAGAATTACCGACAAGTGATCGGGAAGCTCATTAGCGCTTAACTCTAAACCACCATCTTTATAAGTTTGAAGTAAGTCAACCATAGCTTGACCGCGCTCACGAGAGTCTCCATGAACATGCTCAAACAAGTGCAGGGATGTCGCCCTACCTCGATCAAAGCACTCTACATATTCTTCCTGCAGGTCATACAAATCTGCAGATTCCAGGTGGTTAACAAAATCAACTAGACCGGCATAAACCTTTTTATTGAGCTTTGGCATTGCCAATAGCGCACTAGTCACTTCGGCTGAATGCTGAATAATCTCTGCATCTGGATACTGAAGAAATCTAGAAAGCGCTCGTAATGGTAGTGAATGTTTCATCATTTCTCCTAAACAGCCGGCTTAATTGGAATGGTGCGACGCTTAGTACCGCCGAAGAGACTTGCTTCAGAGTCGCCATCAGAGCATCCGTTTCCAAAAGTAAAGCCGCAACTTCCCTTCATATCGAATGTATTTTCTGCATACTCACGATGCGATGTTGGAATGACAAAACGATCTTCATAGTTAGCAATCGCCATGGTCTGATACATATCTTCTACCTGATCTTCGGAGATGCCAGCCTGTTTCAATGCCTCTAGATTGCGTGTGCCATCCACATGCTTATCTCGCTGCCATGCCCTCATTGCCAACATTTTTTCTAAGGCGGATATCACCGGAGCCTCATCTCCAGCAGTTAACATATTGGCTAAATATTGCACCGGAATACGTAACTGCTTCACATCTGGAATATGGCCATTTACTCCGACATAACCAGCCTCCACTGCCCCAGTAACCGGGGAAAGTGGTGGAACATACCAAACCATTGGAAGCGTTCTATATTCTGGATGAAGTGGTAATGCAATTTTCCAATCCATCGCCATTTTGTATACAGGACTCTTTTTGGCAGACTCCACCCAAGATGGAGGCACGCCGTCAGCTAAAGCTTGTTTCTGTACTTCTGGATCATTTGGATCCAAAAATACCTTCAACTGTGCTTTATATAAATCTTTTTCGTTCTCAACGCTGGCAGCGCTTTCAATTTGGTCGGCATCGTAAAGCATGACACCTAAATAACGGATACGGCCAACACAGGTTTCCGAACAGACTGTTGGTTGACCCGCCTCAATACGTGGATAGCAGAAAATGCATTTCTCTGCTTTACCGCTTTTCCAGTTGTAATAAATCTTTTTGTACGGACATGCAGAGACGCACATACGCCATCCACGGCATTTATCCTGGTCAATTAAAACAATCCCATCCTCTTCACGCTTGTAAATAGAACCTGATGGACAAGATGCAACGCAAGCAGGGTTCAAACAATGCTCACACAGACGTGGCATATACATCATGAATGTATTTTCGAACTGTCCCCATACGTCTTTTTGCATTTGATCAAAGTTGGAGTCTTTACTACGTTTTGCGAACTCACCACCAAGAATTTCTTCCCAGTTTGGGCCCCACTCTATCTTCTCCATGCGCTTGCCAGTGATTAAGCTTCTTGGGCGAGCAGTCGGAGTGGCCTTAGATTCGGGAGCGCTTTGTAAATGCTCATAGTCAAATGTAAATGGTTCGTAGTAATCGTCTATTTCTGGCAAATTAGGGTTGCCAAATAAGTTCATCCAAATCTTGGACCTACCACCTTGTTTAGGCTCAATCTTGCCATTGCTTTTACGCTTCCAGCCACCCTTCCACTTCTCTTGATCTTCCCAATTTTTTGGGTAACCGATTCCTGGTTTTGTTTCAACGTTATTAAACCAGGCGTACTCCATCCCTGGACGATTCGTCCAAACCTGCTTGCAAGTAACGGAGCATGTGTGACAGCCGATACATTTATCCAGATTTAAGACCATGCCAATTTGTGCGCGAATTTTCATCTATTTTCTCCGTTACGCTTGAACTGTGTTGGCATTTTCACTATCAAGCCAATCAATATTTCGCATCTTCCGAACTGTCACAAACTCATCTCGGTTAGTTCCAATCGTTCCGTAGTAATTAAATCCATAACTAAGTTGCGCATAACCACCAATCATGTGTGTGGGCTTAAGAACAATCCGCGTTACCGAGTTATGAATACCACCGCGCATACCAGTAATCTCAGATCCTGGCGTATTGATGATCTTCTCTTGAGCGTGATACATCATGACCATTCCTGGATTTACCCTTTGGCTCACGACAGCTCTCGCTGCTATTGCTCCATTGGCGTTATATAGCTCAACCCAATCGTTATCCACAATACCAGCTTTAACCGCATCATCTTCACTCAACCAAACGACTGGTCCACCACGATTCAGAGTCAGCATCATCAAGTTATCGCTATAGGTGGAATGAATGCCCCACTTTTGATGCGGCGTAATGAAGTTCAAAACAATTTCTTTATTTCCATTAGGCTTAATGCCCTTGACCTCAATAATGGTCTTTAAATCTACCGGCGGTCTATAAGAAACAAATCCTTCGCCAAATGCCCGCATCCACTTGTGATCCTGATAGAACTGTTGACGGCCAGTCAATGTTCTCCAAGGAATGTACTCATGAACGTTTGTATAACAAGCGTTATAAGAAACTTTTTCACTCTCCAGTCCAGACCAAGTTGGCGAACTGATGATCTTTCTTGGCTGCGCCTGAATATCACGGAAACGAATCTTCTCATCCTCGCGATGCAAAGCTAAATGCGCATGCTCAAGGCCCGTGATTTTGGATAATGCATCCCAAGCCTTGACTGCTACATGACCATTTGTCTCAGGAGCAAGCATTAATACAACCTCAGCAGCATCAATATCCGTTGAGATTTTTGCCATCCCCTTCATCTCGCCATGCTCAACACGACCATTGAGCTCCCGCAACTGCTCCACTTCAACCTTGGTATCCCAAGCAATACCCTTCCCACCGTTTCCAACCTTGTCCATGAGCGGACCTAAGGCCGTAAAGCGGTTATAAGTATTTGGATAGTCACGCTCTACTACGGCAATTTGAGGCGCAGTTTTTCCGGGTATGAGATCGCACTCACCTTTCTTCCATTCCTGCACATCAAATGCCTGAGCTAATTCAGCGGGCGTGTCGTGCATTAAGGGAGTCATCACAATCTCTTTTTCAACACCCAGATGACCTACGCACACCTCTGAAAACTTTTTCGCAAATCCTTTATAGATATCCCAATCACTACGAGCCTCCCAAGCGGGGTCAACGGCTGTAGATAACGGATGGATAAATGGATGCATGTCGCTAGTATTAAGGTCATTCTTCTCATACCAAGTAGCAGTAGGTAGAACAATGTCGGAATACAAACAGGTAGTACTCATCCGAAAATCTAAGGTCACTAATAAATCAAGCTTGCCTTCAGGCGCCTTATCATGCCACTCGACTTCAGAAGGTCTTGCCTCATCAGCTCCAAGATCCTTGCCCTGAACACCGTGACTTGTTCCCAGTAGGTGTTTTAAAAAATACTCGTGCCCTTTTCCTGAGGATCCTAAAATATTAGATCTCCATACGAACATATTTCGCGGCCAATTGCTTGGATGATCTGGGTCCTCGCAACTCATTTGTAATGTTCCAGACTTCAAGCCATCAACAACATATTTCTTAGGATCTTTACCTGCAGCAAGAGCCTCTTTTACAACCTCAAGGGGATTTGTCTTTAACTGGGGAGCTGATGGCAACCAACCCATCCGCTCTGCACGGACGTTAAAGTCAATCATGCTGCCCGTGTACTCCTCTTTATTTGCTAGGGGCGATAACACCTCCTCCATACCAAGTTTTTCATAGCGCCATTGATCGGTATGCGCATAAAAGAAACTGGTAGAGTTTTGCTGACGCGGTGGACGAATCCAATCCAGTGCAAAAGCCAGGGGGGTCCAACCAGTTTGTGGGCGCAATTTTTCTTGACCTACATAGTGAGCCCAGCCACCACCGCTCTGGCCGATACAGCCACACATCATTAACATATTGATGATGCCGCGGTAATTCATATCACAGTGATACCAATGATTCATCGCAGCGCCAATAATGACCATTGACTTGCCTTTAGTCTTTTCTGCATTTTCTGCAAATTGACGAGCCACTGTGATTACTTGCTCACGCTTTACTCCGGTAATGGATTCTTGCCATGCTGGAGTATAAGGACCATTGTCATCATAAGATTTGGCGCACTCACCACCTAATCCACGGTCAATTCCATAATTACCTGCCAATAAGTCAAAAACTGTTGCTACAAATACTTCTTTTTCAACGCCATTCTCAGTAAGAATAATTTTCTTAGCAGGTATATTCTGAACAAGAACATCACTTTGCTTATTTGCATCAAAATATGGTGTATCAATACCACCAAAGTATGGGAATCCAACGGGGACAACATCATGTATTGACTGATCCTCCATTAGTGATAACTTCAATTTCACATCATTACCGTAATTAGCTTCTTTTGATTCTAGATTCCATTTACCCTGGTCTTTACGTCCCTCCGGACCCCATCTAAATCCAATGGACCCATTCGGTACTACCGGCTTGCCAGCCGTATCGAATGCAACCGTTTTCCAGTCGGCGTCATTAGTCTGGCCAAGCTTGCCATCAAAATCGCTTGAACGCGCATAGCGTCCAGGAACCAATACTTTTCTGCCGTCATCCAATACTTTTTCTTCCAGCATCACCAGATTTGGCATATCTGTATAGCGACGTACGTAATCATCAAAATACTCAGTGCGCTTATTGAAATAAAACTCTTTCAGAATGACATGCCCCATGGCCATCGCAATCGCAGCATCTGTACCCTGCTTAGGGTGCATCCAAATGTCTGCTAATTTAGAAATTTCGGCATAGTCCGGAGTGATTGCCACCGTTTTAGCACCCTTATATCTCACCTCGGTAAAAAAGTGCGCATCGGGAGTACGTGTTTGAGGGACGTTAGAGCCCCATGCAATGATGAAAGTAGAGTTATACCAATCAGCAGATTCCGGCACATCGGTTTGCTCACCCCATACCTGGGGGCTAGCTGGCGGCAAATCACAATACCAATCGTAAAAGCTCATGCATACGCCACCGATTAGACTTAAGTAACGTGATCCAGCTGCATAACTCACCATTGACATTGCTGGGATCGGAGAGAAGCCAATAATCCGATCGGGTCCATGCTTTTTAATCGTATAGACATTCGCTGCGGCAATGATTTCATTTACCTCATCCCACGAACTGCGAACGAAACCACCCTTACCCCGTAACTCCATCCACTCTTTGCGCTTAGCAGTATTTTCAACTAAATTTGCCCAAGCATCTACCGGAGATTTGGCGACCGACTTTGCTTCACGCCACTGCTTTAGCAGTCGGCCGCGAATCATTGGATACTTCACGCGATTGGCGCTATACATATACCAGCTGTAGCTTGCGCCGCGTGCGCAACCCCGAGGCTCGTGATTAGGCAGGTCAGGTCTAGTGCGCGGGTAATCAGTTTGCTGAGTTTCCCAAGTAACAATGCCGCCTTTGACGTAAATTTTCCAAGAACATGATCCCGTGCAATTGGTACCATGCGTTGAACGTACGATCTTATCGTGCTGCCAGCGCGAACGATAAGCGTCTTCCCACGTGCGGTCTTCTCCGACCGTCACACCATGGCCATCTGAAAACTCTTCTTTATCTGCAGATAAAAACTTGAGGCGATCTAAAAAGTGACTCATATCAATCCTTTAATATTTTCTTAGCAAGGCATTGGTGCGTTCTTACGGCTGTAATACCACCAAGTAATGAACGTACAGGTAACGTAAAAAATAATGAACGAGTACAGGGCAGCTTCAGGACCGCCTGTAGCAGCAATAGAACTTCCATAACTCTTGGGAATGAAGAATCCGCCGTAAGCACCTACTGCAGAACTAAAACCGAGCACTGCTGCAGCTTCTTTATTGGCATCACGAATTGCTTGGTCCTTGTCAGCCTGAGTATTGCCAGCGGCACGTTGACGCTCTGTCATGAAAATGACTGGGATCATGCGGAAAGTTGATCCATTGCCAATTCCAGATGTTGCAAACAACACCATAAATGCAAACAAGAATCCGTAGAAGTCACCACCCGCGCCTTTAAGAGGCAGATAATTCAAGACTGCAAGTACACCAGCACCCATTGCAATGAAGTTCCAGAATGTAACTCTGGCGCCGCCTAGCTTATCTGCCAGCCATCCACCTATAGGTCTTGCTAATGCACCAACCAATGGTCCAAGCCATGCATAACTAAGCGCGTTAACGCCAGGAAATTGGCTCTTAATCAGCAAAGGAAAGCCAGCTGAGTAGCCAATAAAAGAGCCGAAGGTACCCAAATACAACCAGCACATGAGCCAGTTATGTTTGCGCTTAAAAATCACTGCTTGATCAGCAAAAGAGGCTTTTGCCTCAGCCAAATCGTTCATACCAAACCAGGCAGCAATTGCCGATACCGCAATAAAAGGCACCCAAATGAAGCCAGCATTTTGCAGCCACATTGGAACTTCTTTACCGGCTTTTAAAATTATTGTGGAGTCACCACCTAAACTACCAAATACGCCTGCTGTAATCACTAGCGGTACAACTAACTGAACAATAGATACCCCCAAATTACCTAGACCTGCATTAAGGCCTAATGCCGTGCCTTTTTGCGCTTTGGGGTAAAAGAAGCTGATATTAGCCATTGAGGAAGCAAAATTTCCGCCACCCAACCCACATAACAAGGCTAGCAAGATGAAAAACTCATAAGGGGTTGCCGGATTCTGGACTGCAAATCCGATGCCAACAGCAGGAATTAATAATGATGCCGTTGAAATTGCCGTCCAGCGTCTGCCTCCAAAGATTGGAACTGCAAAAGAATAAAAAATTCGCAGAGTAGCGCCACATAATGCAGGAAGGGATGCCAACCAAAAAAGTTGATTCGTCGAGAATTTAAATCCAACATTCGGCAAGTTCACCACTACTACTGACCACACCATCCAGACTGCAAATGCGAGGGTTAATGCCGGAATCGAGATCAATAAATTGCGCTTCGCGATCGGCTTTCCAGTAAATTCCCAAAACTGCTTATTCTCCGGCTCCCAGCGCGAAATTACGGTCGAGGACATGATGTTTCCTTTTCTTTGCGATATTTAAGAGAGCGATGGAATGGATTTAGCACCCATCACTTCAGATTTACGAACTTCAGTGAGATACATCCAGATAAGCGATACCCACACTACGCCGTACATCAGCATGAATGCACTTGAACGAATCCCTGTGATATCTAAAATGGCGCCAAACATAATCGGCAGAATGAATCCGCCCAAACCACCGGCCAAGCCAACAATTCCTGAAATGGTGCCGATATTTTCTGGGTAGTCGTCGCCGATATATTTGAAAACACTGGCCTTACCAAACGCCCATGCAATGCCCAAGATGAACATGAGGCCAGTAAACAAATAAATATTTAGGCCAATGTGAAAAGTCTCAGGCCCATTAATCGTTTGGATAGTGAAATCGGTTTGGGGGTAAGAGAGTAAAAAAAGGCAAATCCAACTTACCCACATTACCCACCAAGTGACCTGATGGGCACCATATTTGTCAGATAACCATCCACCAATTGCTCTTAATATGCCACCAGGTAATGAGAAACATGCAGCAAGTAATGCGGCGGTCCGAATTTCCAGACCAAACTCACCGACGTAGTACTGCACCATCCACAAACTGAGGCCAACATAACCACCAAAGACAATGCTGTAGTACTGGCAGTAGCGCAATACTTTCGGGTCTTTTAGGGCTTTTAATTGATCTTTAAAGGAAATATTGCTCGTTACCAAATGAGAAGGATCGCTAGCACTAAAAATCCAAAATAAGAGTGCTGCGCCCAACATAACGCCTGCATATACCTGCGGTACTACAGCCCAACCAAATGCCACCACCAAGGCAGGCGCTATAAATTTGTTAACTGCGGCACCAGAGTTACCAGCACCATAGACGCCCATTGCAAAACCCTGACGATTTTTTGGGAACCATCTTGCTACATAAGGAGTGCCGACAGAGAACGATCCGCCAGCCAAGCCTACGAATAGACCAATAACCAGAAAGTGCCAATATTGGCTGGCATAACTCATCATCCAGATAGGAATAACTGTAGAGAGCATCAGTAAAAACATCACAATGCGACCACCGAATCGATCGGTCCAGATTCCCAGGGGCACACGTACAAGTGAACCAGTCAAAATAGGGGTAGCTGTTAAAAGACCAAATTGAGTTGCACTTAAGTCGAGTGATTTTTTAATCGGTATACCAATCACCCCGAACATCATCCACACCATAAAGCAAACGGTGAAGGCAAATGTGCTGACAATCAAAACTGAATATGCTTTAGCGCTAGTTTTGGCTATCGAACTCATGAATACCCCTTAATGTCATGAGTTAATTATCAAAACTAACGGGGATTAAGAATATCCTCCAAAAGACTACTTTCAAAAAGCAGTCGAACTATAGGCAGCTGTGGCTTATAGTTCTTTAGGACTAGTACTTACGAAATAATGCCTTCAGCATTGGCAAACACTGCTACCTGTACTCGAGAAGTCAAGTTGAGCTTTCTCAAAATATGCTGTACGTGAATCTTGACAGTAGTTTCAGCTATGCCAAGCTGCCGAGCGATTTCTTTATTACTTGACCCAACGGCAATCAAGCGGACAGTATCGATCTCCCTGGGTGATAACGTAGCCGCCAAAGAAGTATTTGAGGGCTTATCTTCTTTTCTGGTATTGGTCTTAAAGGCACTAACTAGCTTATGAGTCAGCTCCTTGCTAATAACCGACTCACCTTCAAACGCCTTCCGAATGCCAAGTAGAAGCTCGTCTTTCTCGCTAGTTTTAAGCAAATACCCCTGGGCGCCATTTTGCAAAGCTTGCATTAAATCAGATTCATCTTCGCTCACTGTAAGCATGATGACAGTCGAATCAGGGGATGCATAAAAAATATCAGGGAGCGATTGAATGCCACTGGCGCCAGGCAAATGATTGTCAAGCAAGATTACATCCGGCTTTAGAGATTTACATAAGCGTAACGCCTCAATAGCGTCCCCAGCTTCGCCGACAACATCAAAGTCACTGGCCTGCGAAATTAAAGCGATCAAACCTCGCCTAAATAAGGTGTGATCGTCAACAACTAGAATCCGGATTTTTTCCAATTTTTTCCACACCTTCAATATTGAGATAACAGAATATCACCTACGTAGGTAAAGTTAACGATATGCAGGTTCCTGCCAATGCCTCCGAGCTCAACTCCAGCTTGGCTCCAATTTTATTGGCACGTTCCTGCATGATACTCATCCCCACATGCGTGCTATCAACCGTATTTAGCTCTGTTGAAAAACCAATCCCATCATCAATTACTCTAAACGTCCATTTTGGCGATTGCGCT
The DNA here is from genome assembly GCA_000342265.1 of beta proteobacterium CB. NCBI lineage: Bacteria > Pseudomonadati > Pseudomonadota > Betaproteobacteria > beta proteobacterium CB. The sequence continues at coordinate 383,262 of CP004348.1, read as the reverse complement.
ACTTCGACTCTTACAATGCTCGCTTTCGAATGCTTTCTGATATTTGATAAGGCCTCTTGAATGACATGCATTACCTGAATCTGAACATCTGGCGCTAAAGGAAGTCCTTGCCCTTCAACAGATAGCTCAGTATGAATACCGGATTGGTGCTCGAATTTTTGTAAAGTCGTCTTTATCGCAGGTTCAATATCCTCGGTATTAGTACGCGTTCTAAAATGCAACAAAAGCTCGCGCACGTCACTATAACTTTCTCTCAAGCCTTCATCCAACTCACCTAGGATAGTTTTGGCCTTTTCCGTAGCGGGCTCTACGATCTCATCTCTGAGCATTCCAACCTGTAATTTTAAAAACGCTAGTGACTGCGCAATTGAATCATGCAACTCTCTTGCTAATAAACTGCGCTCCTCAGAAATTGCCGCCTCTTTCTCCAAAGCTTTAATTCTCAAAGCCTCCATTGCCCCAGCCAAATGATGCGCCAAGGTCCCTAGCAAGGCCCTCTGATCTGAATCTATCGACTGCTCCTTAGTATAAAAAATATCAATTTCGCCAAGTAAATCTTGCTGAAATAGGATCGGAACCGAAATAAGGGCGTTATAACCTGCCTTTACGCAATGCCGATCCGCCTCTATCTTTGGATCAAATGTAATTACCTGAATTTCTGCATTACCACTAGACTGTCCACAGTAACAGTCTCCAGCAACCAAACATTGCTCTTCCTCGGCAATGGATGAGGGTAAATTTGCGCCAGATAATAAAAAATATCTCTTATTTGCCTGATCTGTCCAACGTATCGCGATGGCAGAAGCGTCCGTTATAGATAAAATTCGCTTTGAAAATCCTTGAGCCAATCTTTCCAGATTATCTTCTGTTGAAACGAATGAACTCAAATCATATAGCGCTTGCAAACGATTTTGTCGCTCTTGTAAATGGAATGTCTTTTCCCGGACCTTTGCCTCTAACCCGCTATACAAGTCACTAATAGTTTCAGTCATTGAATTAAAGCCGATTGCCAAATCACCAAATTCATCTTTTGCCTCGATTTGAACTCGTGTATTTAATTTTCCGGATCTCACACCATCAAAACCAATGCGCAGCTTCTCTACTGGATCTAAAATAACGGAATACCCCACATACATGATGACTAATGTGGCAAAAAGAGAGATAGCCAACATAGCAAACTGGAATAGATGGAGCATATTTGTCCAGTAATCAACCTCGACTTCTATTGACCCGACAAACCGATCAATATTCGCAACAAAATTATCAATGCGCGATACAGAAATACTGGTAGCCTTCCTCGTCTGTAGATCATCTTTGATGCTGCTCCATTGACCAGAAATATTTAGAAACAATTGTTTATTTAATTGATTCCAAGGCACAAATAGCGGCCGAGCTGGATCTCCATATTTAAGGGTAATGATGCTGTTGTCAAACTTAGTTATTAGCTTAGTTGTTGCCGCAGCATCACCCTCATTTACCAGAAGGGCTAACTGATAAGTTTGCATTCTCATGCGGCCAGCCTCATTGATTGCTGCCGCGCCACCCTCAAGCTTCCAAGTAACCCATAAAGTAAAGCTAATAGAAATCATCGCCAACACCAAAAGTGTCGTGCCAATGATCATTAGTTTCTTTTTTAAGGTAAATTCGGTATTCTTCATTCCACAACATATAAATAATGATACAAAGAGACAAAGAGCCCAATTGGCTTCATCGCCTACACCCAGGACTATTTGGCATGTCCCTAAGCTTACTTAGCCTCTCCTTCGCATGGAGTAAATACTCTCACGTCACTTCAATTTCAACTTTTTGGATTGAACGTTTTTTTCTTGTACTCGGCATCTTCATTCTATGCTTTCTAACAATACTCTGGAGTATTAAGGCGATTTTTTATCCTCAAGCGATTAGGGAGAAGTTCTTAAACCCGGTTTTAGGCCCAATGATGGCTTATTTTCCTATTAGCACAATGCTTGCTATCGCTCTACTATTCCCCAGATTTCCGGAATACTCTACGTTTGCTTATACGTTAACTGCTATCGCGCTCATTATTCAAGTCACCATTGCTTGGCGAGTGGTTCATATGCTCTCAATGGGTAATATGCCCACTGACCAAGTAACACCAGCGCTGTATCTACCCATTGTTCCTGGCGGCTTAGTTGGAGGCGCTGCGTTAGCTGCAATTGGATTGCCTGGATTTGGATATCTTGTATGGGGAATGGGTCTTGGAGGTTGGGCGTTATTAGAAATGCGCATTTTGCATCGCTTGTTTGCAGGCCCTCTGCCACCGCAATTTCGCCCAACTATTGGAATTGAAATGGGTCCAGCAGCAGTTAGCACCATCACCGCCATTACGATTTGGCCAAACCTTCCAGTTGATGCCATCTTGGTAGGTTTGGGTATTGCATCAGGTCCTATTTTTGCAGTACTCACGAGATGGCGGTCTTGGACGGCGGTCCCCTTTTCATTTGGATTTTGGTCATTTGCATTCCCTGCTGCTGCAACCACCTCTTGCGTCATTGAGGCGGTTATACGAGGAGGCTGGCCCCATCAAGCTGCGACGATTGCAATTGCTATTTCTACTGCGCTTGTCCTATTTTTGCTAGCCCGAACAATAATCTTGTTGATTCAACAAAAACTATATTGAACTCACTGCATCCACAGATGATTAGCCACACGCTCCGACGTAACCACAACTTGTGCAGTAATCACAGCCATCTTTTTTTATCATCGCATGAGCGCCACAGTCCGGACATTTTTTCCCAGCCATTAGGCCCCCGCCCGTGCTTTTTTGAGAATCAAGCTCACCAATCGTAAACTCCTCTGCAGCTTTAAATTCTGTAATTCCCCTTTTGGCTAGGATATTCTCAATAGCAAAAGCTACAGCAGCCACTTCAGAGTCATGCCACATTGGGGCTACAGCACCATCTTGCTTTTTCTTCGTTCCTAATCGAACAGGCCCTCTATCCCAAGCAACCTTCCTCATATCGCTTAAAGCTCTAGCAAGAAAGCCTCCCCGCGCTGCAAGAGAGAGCATTCGCATACTCGAAGTAATCCACTGCTGAGACTCTCCACTTTGACCTACAGGCATAAAAAATTCAATTGCCCTCTCAACACTTGCTTTCTTGCCAGCAACCACCCCCTCAACAGTCAAAAAGGAAATAATTAAATACAGCGTTTTTTGCCCATCCTGAGTCCAGTAATTAATTTTCTCAGCCACCGCAGGTAATTCGCCATTAGGACGGCGATCCACCACTTTTTTTGACGGACTATTTCTCCAATCCTCGCCATCTAGATCTGCGCTTAAGGGATTCTCGTTTGGACTAGGAGTTACCTGCAATACCGAACCCAAAATACTATTGGGTCGATAGGTGGCCATTCCCTTGAGCCTGGACTTCCATGCCGTTAGATATAGATCCTTAAATTTCTCATAAGGATAATCTGCCGGAACATTTACCGTTTTTGAAATGGCGGTATCAATAAATGGTTGAACTGCTTCCATCATCAAAATATGATCTTCAGCAGACATTTCTAAGGCAGTTACGAAATACTCTGGCAATACATTGACGTCTCCACCCAATTCCTTATACATCCTCCAAGCGTGATCCTCAACCGCATACTCTTTCGTTGAGCCATCAGCCTCTCTTTTCTTTCTGGTATATGTCCATGAGAAAGGAGGCTCAATTCCATTTGATGCATTATCTGCGAATGCAAGACTCACTGTTCCAGTAGGCGCTATCGACAACAGGTGGCTATTTCTCAAGCCAAACTGCCGAATTTTTTTCTTCAAATCCTCACCAAGTCGACTCGCAAAATTTCCACCCGAAAGATATTGGTCGATATCCAAATCTGGAAATGACCCTTTCTCCTGAGCCAATGCAATTGAAGCCTCGTAGGAAATATCACGCAACTTTTCTGATATTTCCGCGGCCTTTAATCTCGCTGGAGCGCTGTTGTATGCCAGCTTAAGCATAATTAAGGCATCTCCAAGACCGGTAAAGCCTACGCCAATACGTCGCTTTGAGTGGGCCTCTAATCCCTGCTCTTCAAGTGGCCAGTATGTTGCATCCAAGACATTATCAAGCATGCGTACTTGAACCTTCACTACTTCAGAGAATTTATCGAAATCAAAATAAGGTTCACCTGAAAACCCGAAAGGATTGACGATAAATCTGGGGAGAATTATAGGGCCTAGGTCACAACAACCATAGGGAGGCAAGGGCTGCTCACCACAAGGATTGGTCGCCTCAATCCTCTCGCAATAATACAAATTATTATCCTGATTAATATTGTCCAGAAATAAAATTCCAGGCTCGGCAAAATCATAGGCCGATTGCATAACCGCATCCCAAACATCTCTTGCTTTTACTTTCTTGTATACCCAGATTTGATCCGATTTTTGGTAAGCTCCATCCGCAATCAATAATTCACCAGGCTTTGCCTTGTGTACTAGCTCCATCTCCCCATCATTTTCAACCGATCGCATGAAATCATTTGAAACGCCAACGGAGACATTGAAGTTATTCCATCGACCCGGCGTTCTTTTTGCCGTAATGAAATCCAATATATCTGGGTGGTCTATTCTCAATACGCCCATTTGAGCCCCCCGTCTTGATCCAGCGCTTTCTACTGTGGAGCAGGATTGATCAAATACATTGATGTAACTACAAGGGCCTGAAGCAATTGAGGCGGTTCCTTTGACCTCGGAACCTTTTGGTCGAATTCTAGAAAAGTCATACCCAACCCCGCCGCCACGACGCATAGTTTCGGCAGCCTGCTTTAAAGCCTCATAAATACCAGGGTAACCATCCTCATCTAAGTCCTGAATACAATCTCCAACCGGCTGCACAAAGCAATTAATTAGAGTTGCCTTAATCCCAGTTCCCGCTGAGCTCATAATGCGACCGGCGCCAATGGCGCCTGCATTGAAATTCTCCAAGAATTTCTTCTCCACTTCTTCGCGTAGAGACGGCTCTTCTACTGAGGCGAGACTTTTTGCCACCCTTGCAAAAATAGTTTGCTCATCTTTTTCACCATTTTTTAAATACTTTTCAGCTAATACATCAAAACTAATTGGCTGCATAACCATAATTTTCTGGCTCCACTTCTGACAATAATTGGGTAATTAATTCGATGACGGGGCGTATCTGATTGCCAAAAGGTAAGGCGCCGGCCCCTCGAAAAAACAACCCTTTCTGTACATTGCCAGTAAGGGCGCTCCCAAGGACCTTATCAATGCAAAATTGACCCCATGAACTATTACCATCACGCAAGCCGCAATCATGAAGGCAATCAAAAATCATTGTGCAACGTGGTTTTTTGCGAGCCGTACCTTGCAGAATGCTCTCAACCTTTAGATACTTTCCAAGCCAGGGAGTTTTGACTGCTCTAGCTGGAAGTCCAGCCACACTTAAAAACTCAACTAAATCCTTTTGTTTGGCATTAGCCAGCACATGTTTAAATGCCTCGTCAGCGTCGCTCTCACAAGTTACCGCAAAAGCAGTGCCTAACTGGACGCCAGATGCTCCAAGTGCCTGCAAGCGCTTAATGTCTTGTAAGGAAGAAACTCCGCCAGCTGCAATTAGCGGAATCTGCCCTTCAATTCCGATGGATTTAAAAAAAGTAAGCACCTCAGGGATGACATTTTCAAAATCAAATTTTGGGTTGTGAATATCCCCCACGCTAGATGCCCCTACATGCCCTCCAGCCAATCTAGGATTCTCGATCACAATGGCATCAGGAAGACGCCCTTTCTTCATCCATTTTTTTACTAATAATTGAACGCCTCTAGATTCTGACAGAATTGGAATCAAAATGGCATCCGGAAAATCTGCCGCTAGATCCGGTAAATCAAGCGGTAAGCCGGCACCCACTACGATGGCATCAGCTCCATTCTCTAAGGAACACCTTACATAGGCGGCATACTCATTCACAGCCTTCATGACGTTTACTGCAATTAAACCAAATCCCTCAGAATCTACTTTAGCCTGGGTAATTTCCCGCCTTAATGCCTCAATGTTCGCTTTATTAATGACCTCTCGACTATCCGAACAAGGAGATAGGTGTTGGGTCTCTTGCATTAAGTCTGGATGCAAACGTCTCAAATCAATGGAGGAGATCGTTCCCATGCCTCCATTTTTTGCAACTGCGCCCGCAAGACGATGAGCTGATACCCCTACACCCATACCGCCTTGCACAATAGGAAGAATTGTCTTGCCTTTGATGACTAGCGGTGTAATCCCGCTCTTAGTTAGTAGATCTCCTGAAAAGGAAGGAATCATCATATTCATTGGCATACCCATATAAGAGACTGCGCTATCAACTCAATAGCGCCACTACCCTGGTTGCCCATCCAAGCGGGGCTTGGTAAGCCAAGGAAAGTACTTGTAGATGTAAAGAATGAAAGCCAAACACCAGCAGATACCAGCTAACCCAATCGTAAAATGGAACCAAACGCCCACTGTTAAATGCGCAACCATCCAAATGACTGCTGTCACCTGCACCAATACATAACAGCTCACTTCTATTGCCCCTGCCTTAATCAGCCTGCCTGTATGCCCCATAGCCGTTCTGGTAATCATGCCAATAATTAAGCCGCCCGTAGCACCAATACCAAAAGCATGCAGAGCGATATACATGGAGACCAGCCCAAAAGATGAAAAGCCGAGGAGGATAAAACCTAAAGGAATCCAAAAATAGGCAGCGTGTAGGATCCATACGATTGGCTTGGATCGTGTAGCCAAAGGCTTCCAACCTAACAGCAAAATAAACTGTAATACGCCGGTCAGAATGCATATGAGAGCAGTAACAACGCTGACTGAAAAGAATATCCAAAGCAAAAAGGACGTCGCACTGAATGCCAGCACAACAGTTGCAAATGATTTATTGCGAAACTGCTTTATTCCCACAATGGCATTCGCGGTAAAGCTTGGAATAACTCGACCACCAATCATGATTTCAATCATCACAATTAAGAATAACGATGAGATCAAAGGAACATTGCTATCAATACCGATATGTCCATAAGCAGACATATAGAACAATCCATTCAGTATCCCCAAAACACTGAGAATAAGAGGCAGGAAAAGATTTCTCACCATACTTCTTTGTAATATCAACTTACCAATAATCATTGCGATGATCGGCAAAAACAGAATGTCAATAATCACAAAATACGAACTAAATAACGGACCAAGTCGTCCCGCAATCCAGAAAAATGCTAGCAGCATTAACGATCTGCCCTTAGGTGTCTCAAGTCCCGTCCATGATCTAACTGCAGTTAGGGAGAAGCCAGCTACAACTGTTGTTGCAAACCCAAAAATCATTTCATGAGCATGCCACTGAATTCCAGGAATCGAGCCAATCCCTCGAATGCCTGAACCACTAAGCTCCATCAGCCATTCCAAAATAGCCGCTACAGACCAAAATGCCGCCAATAAATAAAATGGTCTAAAGCCTAGCGCAAAAAGAGGGGTGGTCTTTTTTGTCATATCTACTTTAATTAAGACTTCGCCTCTAATTCTGCAATGCGCTTTTTGAGTTCACGATCTGTCTGAAAGCGCTCTGTATCATCCCTAACAATGGCTGCGATAGCGCCTACATTGCCATCTTCATCCATCAGCATTGCCACTGTAAAAGCAATTGATAAAGCTTTGCCTTCTTTGTGAAGGGCCGGTACGGTGAGCAAGGTAGAACCGTAGCGGGTCGTTCCCGTTTCCATGGATTTTTTATACCCATCCCAGTGCCGTAATCTAAAACGCTCTGGCGTAATGATGTCCAAACTTTTGCCTAGAGCTTCAGCAGCCGAGTATCCGAAAATTCTTTCTGCAGATGCATTCCAAAAAACAATATCACCTTTGGCATCTGAAATCACAACACCATCACCCATCACGTTGGCTAATTTCTCAAAATCAACTTGGTATTTCATATTCAGACAAACTCCGTAAGCTAGGGATCAAAAGGTCTATTGTTTTTAGATTTTTGGATTCTCCACGTAACCATGGGTTATTGAAATAGCTCTATAGAACTATGCCCAACAATAAGGTCTCTTTAAACGCTTGAAATGCAGACTTCATTTGCCATAAATCAAATACTTGGAGATAAACATAGGTTTAAATACACATAAAAATTGATATGCTAAAAAAATTTCCCCTCAACCCACCACATCCAGAACGAGTATGCTGGGGATGCGAGAGATATTGCCCGTCGAATTCAATGGCATGTGGAAATGGATCCGATAGAACACAGCATCCCCATGAGCTTTTTGGAGATGGCTGGGAAAGCTGGGGGCTAGATGATCGAAAGTCTTTTAATCATCTGAAGAAATCAGAATATAAATGAACGATCTGTTATTGCTAGAGTCGCTCCGCGGTTAATTAAATCACCGCTTAAAAGACAAAGCCCCCACAGGACTTGAACCAGGGGCCAAAGCATTCCGGTTTGTGTGGCTTTCACTCCTCCATGGACTATGCATTCATCATATAAAGATTTGCATCCTTACTTAGATGGTTGCCGTCTAGTCTCTATACCTTCAATAGCACTTTCGCACTGAAGCTTGGCTCGACGTTAGCGTATTCATTTCTGAACTTAGCTTTCTCCGAATTTGACACCATCCCTTATGCAGTTTCCACGCATAAGGCACAACTTTCGCTATGAGGCGGATATCCAAAGAAAACCACTGGGATTTCAAGGTATTACCTCACCTGTTTATCGATGTTGGAGCGTTTGTGTGACTAACCTCCTTGCCAGCATTCGATACCCAATGAGATTTAGAAAAATAGCTCTTAAGTTCCGCAGTTACCTCAATTAATCTCTGCTGATCATTCGAAGAAATCAAGATATCGTCCATATAGACGCTCAAAGATAAAGATTTATCCCTTTTAATTCTTTTTAAGAAAATCCCTAGGCTAGATTTATCAAGACAGATAGAAGCCAGTATTGCTGACTGAATAAAGCCAAATGGAAGCATCAACTTTCGCTCAAGGAGTCCTGGGATTCTTACTGTTGACTGTTTTGCAATATCCCTACTTAAGTTATATCCAAAGTAAGGTTTGAGGGTACCAAAGATGAGAAGGCTCGGTACATCAAGGAAGCATTTGAGGGTTTTGAACGTGTCCTAGGCAATCTTCATGAAGAAAGCTATATCTACGTACAAGATGTCAGGGCTGCTAGCTATGGGTATGGTGGCAAGACCCAGGAATATCGATATCATCAATAATTCAGCAAATACACTCATAACCCTCTGAAATATCAGGGGTTTATGACTAGATAATTGAGCATAATTCTCTAGGAAAATAGACCTAGAGTCACTAAAATAGATCCGTGCTAACAAAGTTTTCAACCCAATCTCAGGTCCGCCAATACGACGCCTCTAACGCTGTGGCCTCTGCTCGGATTGAGGGTATTACTCCCACTAAACAGTTAGAGCTAAGCCTTACTGATTACGTTACTGGCAACAAGAGTATCGGACAAATACTGGAAGAAACCAAACAACGTTATGCCGCAAATCGACCCAAATGACGTCCGCAATAAATAAAAAAATTATCATCATTGCAGGACCTAATGGGGCTGGTAAAACTACTTTTGCCAAAAACTTCTTACCGCAAGAAGCTCATACATTTCGTTTTATTAATGCTGATCTTATAGCGGCTGGTTTGGCACCATTTAATCCTGAATCTGTTGCATTCAAGGCGGCTCGCTTGATGCTCAATGAGTTGGATGAATACACCAAAGCAGGTGAAAGTTTTGCATTTGAAACCACGTTATCCGGCACCCATTATCTACAACGCATTCAAGAGTGGAAAGACTTGGGCTACACAATCAAGCTCTGGTTTATTGCCCTAAGTTCTCCTGAATTAGCCATCTCTCGAGTAGCAGAGCGAGTTGCACAGGGCGGACACAATATTCCTGAAGAAGTCATTCGTAGGCGCTATCGAGCAGGATTAGAGAATCTCCCAAAGTATCAAAAAGCTGTAAACTCATGGGTACTGCTTGATGGTGATTTAACGGAATTAGAAAAGATTGCTCAAGGCTAGAAATGATTATTCCAACTCCAGATATCCTCAATTCACCAGATCCTGACATATCAGGCTCCTACTTCGCTATTAAACGTGCTAGAAAAGCAGCGATAGACTTGGCAATCCAAACCAATACCGCAATCGTGACCACAGTTAATGGCAAGATAGTGCGGATCCCTGCCGCAGAACTCATTAAGCAGCGGCAACTTACGGCCTAAACACCGTTGGTCGCGAGTTCGAATCTCGCCCGACCCACCAAGCAATACTAAGCCTCGCTTTTGCGGGGCTTTTTCATTGCAGAAATTAATAGTTTTAGAAAACGACCTACAAAACCGCTTGTCACAAAATCAGAGTAACAGTTAGTGTATCCGCAGGTCTCAATGTCTGCAAACAACCAAAAAAAGGCTTTTGAATAAACAACTGCCCGGAGGCGGTTAAGCTACATCCCGATTGCGACCAAGGCTAGTTCAAAAACAGTTCAGTAGCATCATCTCCATTAAATGCATTAAGAACATCAAATGAAAACATCTTTATGCTCTTAACAGAAGATAACTTGCGAAGATCGAACTTTAATCAAATACTCCATTGATTCAAGATTTGCCCACTACAATAAAAAACTATGAATACAATTTCAGGCCCACTACAAGAAAATGAGTATGAAAAAACAATTCATGAGCTTAATCGTGAAATTGTCAGACTTGCCTTTGCCTTGAATTTGGATTTATCTAATCATGCGTACTTACATGAGTTCTTAACAGCAGATATTGATCGCACGCACGATCATTTCCATAAACGCGAAACCCTCAAAGGCCTGATCATTTTAAGAGGGCAAATTTGCATTCAGGTTAGAGACTCTGGCATGGAACCCCTACCAGGGCCAATTGATGAATCAATTTATAAACTACTACAAGTACATCAATCTATTGAGTAATTCAATGATTAAAAGGTGAAATAGTGCTGATCAAGTGCCCTAGCTGTCAAAAATTTAATCGCTTACCACTGGGCCGAATCAATCAAAAGCCCATTTGCGGGATTTGTAAATCGAGCTTACTCTTAGGAAATATCGACGCTGATCAGGCAAGCTTTAGGGAAATCTTAAGTCTAAGTAAAATACCTGTCATTGTTGATTTTTGGGCGCCTTGGTGCGGTCCCTGCAAATTGTTTGCCCCCACCTTTCTATCTAGCGCTAAAAAGCATGGCGAAAGTATTCTTCACATCAAACTCGATACCGAAGCAAATCCAGCAATCGGTCAGGAATTTTCAATTAGATCCATTCCAACTTTGGCAGTTTTTAAAAATGGTGTCGAAATGGAGAGGGTGAGTGGAGCACTTTCTCCCCAACAGTTAGATCAGTTTGTTTTGCGACTACTCTAAAAAAATATCGCATTTAATCAATCATTTAACTAGTGATTGGGTAATCGCCCCCTAGAACCAAAGTAATCAGAAGTAGAATTTTCTCTATCTGAGAGCGGTGGTTAATGGGGGGATTACCATTGCAGTAGCTCTTGTAGAGAATACCCATTACATCAAGCGCTACTTCACTAGATAGTGAATAATAAATCTGCTTACCTTCCCTTCTAGTTTGAACCAAACCCTCATTGCGTAACACAGTTAATTGCTGAGAAAGTGTGGGTTGATTTATTCCTAAGGCACTCTCGAGATCTCCAACACACTTTTCACTTTGACTTATCTGGCACAACAATAGCAATCTATCGCTATTTCCTAGCGTTTTAAGTAGCCTACAAGCCTCATTTGCAGATTCCTGCATTCTTTCCAGATCCATATTCACAGCCATATCAGGCCCCCAAGATTTTTTAGAACAAATTCGCACATCCCATTCATTTTACTTTATTATATAATATAATTAAGTAAATTAAATAACCGAGTGCAGAGTCATGGATAAAAAACTAGGGATTTCAGGCCGAATAGCAGCATTCTTTCAAGGGGCACAAATTACCCCCCTGCTAGCGATTCTTGCTTTGCTTTTAGGTTTATTTGCCATCATCGTGACTCCGCGTGAAGAGGAGCCTCAAATTAATGTGACGATGGCTAATGTCATCATCCCCTTTCCTGGTGCAAGCGCTAAAAACGTAGAGGAAATGGTCTCGATTCCCGCTGAGCAAGTGCTCTCGCAGATTGCTGGCATCGAACATGTCATGTCGATGTCTCAAACAGGTCTTTCAGTAATCACTGTTCAATTCAAGGTTGGCGTCCCGAGAACAGAAGCCCTGGTAAGGCTGCACGATACCGTAGCAGCCAATTCAGATTGGTTGCCAAAAGATCTCGGGGTCATGCCCGCCATCATTAAGCCCAAGGGAATTGACGACGTTCCAATACTGTCACTGACGCTATTTTCAAAAAATCCTTCAATCACATCGTATGAGCTGGAAAAAATAGCCAATCAAATTGAAATTGATTTGAAACGAGTAAAAGGGACACGAGAAGTCACCACAATTGGAGGCCCAAAACGGGCAATCCGAATTGAGGTTAGCCCCGAGCAAATGGCACTCAAGGGTGTCACCATTCCAGAACTCAGAATGGCGCTAGAAACTGCCAATCTAGGCATGCCAGTCGGTGATCTTCTTACAGAACAAGGAGTCGTGGCCATTGAAACTGGCCCCTTTCTAAAAAACTTAAAAGATGTGGAGAGCATTGCCTTAGGGGTTCGCCAAGGTAACCCTATTTATGTCAAGGATGTGGCCGCAGTCGTTGAGGGACCGATACAAAATCGACGCTTAGTTTGGCATACGGACGTGGCTGATAAAGACTCTGAAGATCATCCAGCAGTCACGATTTCAGTCACCAAGAAACCTGGTGAGAATGCCGTCGATGTTTCCAATCAAGTACTCAGCCAATTGCAATCCCTAAGGTCCACCCTAATACCCAAAGATATTGAGATAGCAGTTTCGCGTAATTATGGTGAAACTGCCAATGAAAAAGCTAGCAAACTCATCCAGAAACTCATTTTTGCGACATTGTCAGTAGTGGCTCTGATTTTCTTTGCATTAGGTCGTAGAGAGGCGATGATTGTTGGATCGGCGGTTGTACTTACCTTAGCCGCCACATTATTCGCCTCCTGGGCTTGGGGATTTACCATCAACAGAGTCTCCCTATTTGCCTTGATATTTTCAATTGGAATTTTGGTGGATGATGCCATTGTGGTGGTTGAAAACATTCATCGACATCAACTACTATTCCCCAATAAAAGCTTAAAAGAAATCATTCCTGGCGCAGTAGATGAAGTTGGCGGGCCAACCATTTTGGCAACACTTACCGTGATTGCTGCGCTTCTACCCATGGCCTTTATTACTGGTCTGATGGGTCCTTACATGAGCCCCATTCCTATTAACTCCAGTATGGGCATGCTGCTATCACTTGCCATTGCCTTCATGGTGACACCTTGGATGGCAAGAATTTGGCTTGCTCAACATTCAGATAGTCAAAAGGCACACTTTAATCTCGCTCTGTGGATCAGTCCAAAGTTTAAGAAAATATTTGATCCCCTGCTCAGTGATCAATCTGGAAAAAGAAATAGAAAGCTGCTCGCAGGCGGGGTGATCGGAGCAATCTTGATTTCACTCTCACTACCAATGACAGGCTTAGTAGTATTAAAGATGCTGCCGTTTGATAACAAATCAGAATTTCAAGTGATCTTGGATATGCCGCCAAGCACTAGGGTCGAAAAGACCTCAGAGGTTTTGAGGGAAATGGGCGTAGCCTTATCTAAATCCCCTGAAGTAAGTAGCTACCAGATTTATGCAGGCACTTCTGCCCCGATAAACTTTAATGGCTTGGTACGCCAGTATTACTTTAGGCAAAGTCCAGCATTAGGCGATATTCAAGTTAACCTCGTAGATAAGCACCATCGCTCAGATCAAAGCCATCTTATTGCAAGTCGCATTCGCCCAGCATTGCAAGAGATTGCAAAAAAATATAACGCCAATGTCAAGGTGGTAGAGGTACCTCCAGGCCCCCCAGTCCTTTCACCAATCGTTGCTGAGATCTATGGTCCTACCCCAGAGGGCAGACTGAGTGTGAGTAAATCAGTGAGAGCTGCTCTTGAGAGAACCGATGGAGTTGTCGACATTGATGACAGCAGCATCGCTAAATCACCAAAGCAGTTCCTGTTAGTTGATCGTCGCAAGGCAAGCTTAATGGGTGTTTCTCAACAAGCGATTGTGACAACCTTAAGGGCTGGACTTGCTGGGGAAAATGTTGCTTATATACATGATGAATCAAAATATCCTGCGCCTACTGAAATCAGACTCCCAGAAAATAAACAGGGCTCATTAAAAGAGTTGCTGAAATTGACTGTCAGAAACTCACAGCGGGAGGCAGTGCCTCTTAGCCAATTAGTATCTATCGTAGACGCAGACCGAGAGCAAATCATCTATCGCAAGGATCTTTTGCCGGTAAGCTATGTTATCGGAGATACCGCCGGAAAAGTGGATAGCCCTTTGTATGGCTTATTTAAGGCCAGATCGCTAACCAAGGAAATTAAAGATCCAAACGGCAAAGAAGTGGAAGAATTCTTTACCGCTGCTCCAAGTGACCCATACCAAAGCTATGCCATCAAGTGGGATGGTGAATGGCAAGTTACTTATGAGACCTTCCGTGATATGGGCGCTGCTTATGCAGTTGGCTTAATACTCATTTATCTACTAGTTGTAGCGCACTTTGGCTCCTATCTCACACCACTCGTGATAATGGCGCCGATTCCCCTCACGATTATTGGGGTAATGCCTGGGCATGCTCTGCTCGGCGCGCAATTTACAGCAACATCCATGATTGGCATGATTGCACTGGCAGGCATCATTGTGCGTAACTCGATACTGCTAGTTGACTTTATTAACCTCCAGGTTCGCCAAGGAATTGCTTTTAAGGACGCCGTGGTAGATGCTGCCATCACGCGAGCCCAGCCTATTGCACTTACAGGGTTAGCGGCAATGCTGGGAGCATTCTTTATATTAGATGATCCGATTTTTAATGGGCTTGCAATCTCATTAATTTTTGGGATCCTGGTATCTACTGCGCTCACCTTAGTAGTAATCCCCCTGCTCTATTACTCAGTTTATGCACATCGAGTAGACAAAATTCTCCAATCAACCCATTAATTAATTTAAGGAATTCATCATGACTTCTTGGCAAATTGTTCGCATCATTGCAGGCATATTTATTTTCATCTCAGTAGCGCTTGGCGCTCCTGGAAGTCCATGGTTTGTAAATGAATGGTTCTTAGCGTTTACCGCTTTTGTTGGGGCCAATATTTTGCAAAGTGGTTTAACTCGCTGGTGCCTTATGGAAACAATTGTTCGCAAGTTGGGCGCTAAAGCTGGCGCATAAATTCAAAGGTTACCAATGAAACTTCTCGATATAAAACCATTTGCAGCCGCTGCTATGGCGTTGCTAGCCATTTCATCCAATTCGGCTATGGCAACAAGCTTAATGGACGTGTGGCATGAGGCGCAAAATAGAGACCCGGATTTCATTGCTAGTCGCTATGAGCAGATGGCCGGGGAGAAGAGGCGTGATCAGGGAACTTCCTTATGGCTTCCAAGCATCAACTTAACCGCTCTCACCGGAAGTATGAGCTACAACACCTCAACTACTGGCGCGCAATTCTATGCACCAGGCATGGGCACTTTTAATGGGGCTAATTTCAATACCTCAGTCAATAATGGTTTCGTTAACCGATATACCGTCGGCGCCACCCAATCAATTTATAACCGCGAGCGCCTCGCCCAAAGCCGACAGCTTAATCTCTCAGCTGATGCCTCTAGTCTTGGAGCTCAAGTAGCCAACCAAAATCTGATTTTATTGGTTGCTGAGCGCTATTTCGATGTTCTTAGTGCCGAAGAGGCTGTGAGATTAGTCAAAAAACAAGAAGCAGCAATTACCAATACTCGCCAACAAATTGAGAAGCGCTTTAGGCTTGGCGATGCCAGTCAAACTGATATGCAAGAAGCAAATGAGAGGTTGGACACCGTAAAAGTACGCGCTCTAGATGCAAGCAATAATCTTGCAGTTAAAAAACTTGCCTTACAGGACTTATTCGGAGGCGTAGTCAATATTGAGAAATCAAAAATCAACTTAAATGTTACGAAACTATCACTTCCAAACCTCGAAACTCATGTAGGAAAGCTTAAGTCCCAGAATATCCAACTGCAAATGCTTTCAACGCAAGAAAAAGCTGCGAAAGAAGAGGTTGAAAAGTACGGTGCAGCAGCCTCACCTAAGTTGGATGCAGTTGCACAGTCCTCTAAAGATAGTTTAAGTGGATCTGGCAATTTTGGTCCCGCTAGCAATACAGCAACCAATAATTATCTCGTTGGATTACAGCTTTCAATCCCTCTATATACCGGCGGCTACCGCGCGGCTAAGCAAGAGGAGTCACTGCTCTTGGTTGAAAAAACTAAAGCCGAGTACAACAAGTCTGAGCAGAATCTAGAGAGAACCTTAAGATCAGTTTGGTATTCACTCAATAGCGCAAAGGATAAGCTGACGGCATTATCAAGCGCCCAAAAGACTGGAGAAGCAAGGTTAAGCTCTACTCGGGTCGGGTATGCGAATGGTTCTCGCACCACGATGGAACTTTTGGGAGCTGAAAGCGACCTCATTGCTAATGACTATGCGCTCTATATGGAAAAAGTGAACTACCTTCTTAATCGATTACGCCTAGCTGCGCTTACGGGTGAAATCTCAGAGCAGGATCTTTCAATGGTAAATGCCTACCTTAATTGATACGACAAAAGCAAACTTAAAAGATCGAAGGAAATCAGATGAAGCATTTAGAAGCTAAAAAAATGTGGGATGACCGCTTTAATAGCGAAGACTTTCTATTCGGAACTGAGGCAAACACATTTTTACAAGAGATGGCCCCAAAGCACCTCAAAGAAAATGCCCGCATTTTGTGTATTGCAGATGGGGAAGGTAGAAACTCTACTTGGCTAGCCCAACAAAATCACCAAGTTGATGCGTTTGACTTTTCTGATATTGCAATTGAGAAAGCAAAAAATTTTGCGAGAAGTAAAAATGTAGAAGTCAATTACGTTGTATCTGATTGTGAATCAATTAATTGGGAGGTGGGCGATTACGATGCAATCATTGCGATATTCATTCAATTCTCAAACCCCAAAGAACGCTCACGATTATTTAAAGATATGCTACTAGCATTAAAGCCGGGCGGCGTCTTAATCCTGCAGGGTTACACACCCAAGCAATTGGAATATAAAACCGGTGGGCCAAGTCAGATTGAAAATTTGTACACAGAACGAATGATAAATATTTTGCTTAAGAATACAAAAATTGAAGTCTTAAAAAGCTATGAAGCAGAATTAAGTGAGGGAAAAGCACATTCTGGAACATCAGCACTAATTGGGGTGGTGGCAATTAAGAAGCCAGTATCGATATGGCAGTTCGCCCTATCAGCAATTATGATGCCGATGTTTTCATAATCAGCAGTGAATTATTTTCCAACCATTACAAGAATGGCCTTTAGCGTCAGCGCCATTACTTAAGGTAACGCTCAAAATTTGGTGTCCGGCCCACAGACTCGAACTATGCGTCATTATGCAATCGCACACTCAATCGCACAGTTACTTTTTGGCCGTATAGACCATTGATTTATATCGGTTTTAAAAGCGCCACAACTTCTTTTAATCCGTTGGTCGCGAGTTCGAATCTCGCCCGACCCACCAAGCAATACTAAGCCTCGCTTTTGCGGGGCTTTTTTATTACTCACATCATTCTTCGAGATAGCTCTTTAAAGCATGTTTTAGGGCTATATTCTGACTATGAAATCAGCCCCAAATCCACTAAAGTAGATCGATGCCAACTAAGTTTGCTACCCAATCTCAATCCCGCCAATACAACGTTTCCAATGCTGTGGCATCTGCTCGGATTGAAGGTATTGTTCCAACTAAGCAGTTAGAGCAAAACCTTGCTGAATTCGTTGCCGGCAAAAAGAGTATTGCCCAGATATTGGAAGAAACCAAACAACGTTATGTCACGCTACGACGCGGATGACACTTACTGCTACCTAGGTACAGACGTACTTTGAAAATTTGCAGATTATCAAGTAAGCCGAAAATGATGGACGGGCAAAATCATTCTCATCAGGCTAAACATTAATCAAGCCAAGTTGGGTGTTTATCCATCACCGAGTTAAATAAGTCTGACTCCAGATGTTGATTGAGCCATGCATTGATTGAGGTAAATGGCAGCTCTTCAAACCGCTTCGGATTGACTGCAGCAAATTGTCTTATAAACGGAAAAATAGCCACATCTACCCAAGATATCTTATTGCCTAGTAAATAATCGCTAGATTGGAGAGCATTCTCCATGGGCTTCAGCATGAGGTCTATGGCGCTATTCAGTACATCCCCCTCGTTTAAATCTGAAAGCCGATTAGGGTATTTATATTGATCTAGCAGCACCTTAAATGGGCCATCGTTTTTCTCAATCCAAGCTTGAGAGACCGCGTTATCGACCTGCTTCCAACCATCTGGATCAGACCTGCCTAAGGCCCAATGCATGATATCCAGACTCTGGTCCAAAATAATTCCATCGACACAAAGGACTGGAACAGTACCTTTGGGTGAAACAAGCAACATAGATTGAGGCTTGTTTCTGAAATCGATCTCACGATGCTCAACCTGAATGTCGGCATACTTTAATGCCATGCGAGCACGCATGGCATAAGGGCATCGTCGGTAAGAATACAAAACTGGGGTCATCAAGACAGTTTATAACGGGCGCCCTGATATCTGATAACTGGAACCTCAAGCAAATCATGGCCATCTAAACCTTCAATTGCAGCTTGAATTTAGCATCTACCAGGCATCTGCTAATTATCTAATAAATAGATAATTAATATCTAAATTATTCATTATGCAAATAAATAAATAGTCTCTAGAATGAGTCCTGTTGTGAATCAACTATTTCATTTTTTCAGGAGAACCCTATGTCATTAATCAACACACCAGTAATCCCATTCAAAACCCAGGCTTTCCACAACGGTAAGTTTGTCACTGTTTCCGACGAGTCTCTCAAAGGCAAATGGTCTGTATTAATTTTTATGCCAGCAGCATTCACATTCAACTGCCCAACAGAAATTGAAGATGCAGCTGATAACTATGCTGAGTTCCAAAAGATGGGTGCAGAGGTATACATCGTCACTACAGATACCCATTTCTCACACAAAGTATGGCACGAGACTTCACCTGCAGTAGGTAAAGCAAAGTTCCCATTGGTTGGCGATCCAACACACACATTGACACGTGGTTTTGATGTGCATATTGATGAAGAAGGCCTTGCATTGCGCGGCACATTTATCATCAATCCAGAAGGCGTTATCAAAACAGCTGAAATTCACTCTAACGAAATCGCTCGTGACATCTCTGAGACATTGCGCAAGCTCAAGGCTGCTCAATACACAGCCGCTCACCCAGGTGAAGTTTGCCCAGCTAAGTGGAAAGAAGGCGCAGCAACATTGACTCCATCTTTAGACCTCGTAGGCAAGATCTAATCAAAGTCAGTACATCGCACTAGCAATCCATAGACTCTCTTCGGAGAGTCTATTGGGCAGGATGAGCAGTAGCAGCCCTGCCCAATAGACTCATCAAGATTCAATATCAAGGAACACACCATGTTAGATACCAACATTAAGGCCCAACTCAAGACCTATTTTGAAAAAATTGAGAGCCCCATTGTTTTGGAGGCTACTTTAGATGACAGCACTCAGTCAGCTCAGATGTTGGAGCTTTTAAATGAGGTTGCTGAACAATCTGCCAAGATCACAGTGAAGACTTCTGGCAGTAGCAAAAATATTCCTAGCTTCACCGTAGCCAAGGTGGATGAAGTTGCCCGCATTGCATTCTCAGGCCTGCCAATGGGTCATGAGATGACTTCTTTCATCTTAGCAATCTTGCAGAGCAGTGGTTACCCACCAAAAGTAGAGCAAGATGTGATCGAAAGTATTAAGGGCTTAGAGGGTAAGAAGCGTTTTCAGACATTCATCTCTTTGTCTTGCCACAACTGCCCAGATGTCGTTCAGGCCTTGAATCTCATGGCTGCACTGAATCCTGAAATCGAACATGAAATGATTGATGGCGCACTCTTCCAGGGCTTGGTAGATCAATATCAGATCATGGCTGTACCTACAGTGATTCTGAATGGTGAAGTCTTTGGCCAAGGCCGTATGAGTGTTGAAGAGATTGCTGCCAAACTCGATACCAATTCTTCAGCACGCGATGCAGAAAAATTGAATACTAAAGCTGCTTACGATTCCTTAATTATTGGCGGCGGTCCAGCAGGCGCTTCAGCAGCAATCTACTCTGCTCGTAAAGGTATCAGAACCGGTGTGGTAGCCCAGAAATTTGGCGGTCAGGTTGCCGATACCGTTGGCATTGAAAACTTCATCTCCGTTAAAGAAACTGAAGGTCCTAAATTAGTAATGGCTCTTGAGCAACACGTTAAGGAATACGACGTTGATCTAATGAACCTGCAAACCGCAAAGAGCTTAAGCAAGACAGGTGATGAAATTGCAATCACTCTAGAAAATGGTGCCGTCCTAAAAAGTAAGACCGTCATTTTGAGCACTGGTGCACGCTGGCGCGAAATGAATGTTCCGGGTGAGCAAGAGTACCGTGGTAAAGGCGTGGCTTACTGCCCTCACTGTGACGGCCCCTTATACAAAGGTAAGCGCGTAGCGGTGATTGGCGGAGGAAACTCTGGAGTTGAGGCTGCAATTGATCTAGCTGGAATTGTGAGCCATGTTACTTTGGTTGAATTCGATACCAAGCTGCGTGCCGATGCAGTGCTGCAGAAGAAATTAAACAGCCTGCCTAACGTAACCATCATTACCAATGCCTTGAGTAAAGAAGTTTTAGGTGCAAATGGCAAAGTAACTACCTTGAGATATGAAGATCGTGCCAATAACCAGATGCATGACATAGCGCTTGAAGGCATCTTCGTTCAAATTGGATTGTTGCCTAATACTGATTGGCTCAAGGGCGTGATTGACTTATCCCCCCGCGGAGAGGTGATCATTGATCAGAAGGGTGAGACATCCATGCCAGGTGTATTCGCTGCTGGTGACTGCACTACCGTACCTTATAAGCAAATCATCATTGCCATGGGTGAAGGCGCTAAAGCATCACTCTCTGCCTTTGATTATTTAATCAGATCATAAGATCCATAAGTGGTTTTTATATGTGAAAAGCCCCGAGGGATCGGGGCTTTTTCTTTTCCTGCTACAAGAAATTTTGTATTACACCTTTCCAGCTTGGGCCTGATGCGCCATCTGCAGCAACTCCGCCAAATGCTTTACCTTGCGTCCAGTCTCTTGCTCAATCTGCTCTCTACAGCTAAAGCCATTGGTAAGAATGATGGTTTCATGATCGGCAGACCGAATGGCGGGTAGCAATACCAATTCCCCAACCGCTTTAGATATTTCGACATGCTCAGGATTAAATCCAAATGAGCCTGCCATGCCACAGCAACCACTATCAATGTAATCCGCCTTAGCACCTAAGGCAGCCAATAAGGCCACATCACCTTTAGTGCCAAATAAGGATTTTTGGTGGCAATGTGAATGCACTAGGATCTTGCGATCTAAAGGTGGTGGCGTATAGCCTTGCTCGTGCAAGAAATCTCCAAGCAGGTAAGTGCTAGAAGATAATAGCTTTGCCCTTGGGTCATTTGGGAAGAACTTGAGTAGCTCATCCTTAAATACCGACATACAGCCTGGCTCAAGACCAACAACCGCGATAGGTGCATTTGGGTTTGCTTGGATTTCGCTTCCAATCGCATCCAAAATCTTCTCAAGCTTTTGTTTTGCGAGATCTAGATAACCAAAGTCATACAAAGGACGGCCACAGCATAGGGGCGTCTTCGGCAATGTTGCCTCAAAGCCAGCATGTGACAGCACCTCAACCGCCGCATTAGCAACTTCAGGATGAAAGTGTTCACAGAAAGTATCTACCCAGAGGATCACCTTCTTGTGGCCAAGAGTTGCACCCCTAGATTGCTGAAACTGCTTTCTAAAGGACTGACTTGCAAACTTAGGCAGGCTACGCTCTTGCGCTACGCCACCAACCCATTTAGCAAGGCTGGAAAGAACTGGCGTCTGCATGACCCCATTAACAAGCCAAGAGAACTTACTCGCTAGCGGTGCCCAATCACCAATCCGACCCATAGTCAGAGCCTGGCGAGGCCTGCTATTGGTCTCGTGATAGTGAGACAAGAACTCCGCCTTATAAGAGGCCATGTCAACGTGAGCAGGACAATCGCTCTTACAGCCTTTACAGGACAGGCAAGTATCAAGTGCCTCTTTAAGCTCTTTACTTTCCCAGCCATCTTTAATTACTTCGCCTTGGAGCATTTCCCAGAAGAGGCGCGAGCGCCCACGGGTAGAGAAGCGCTCTTCTTTAGTAGCGCGATAGCTTGGACACATCGTGCCCACTTTTTCACTTCGGCACTTACCCATACCAACACAACGCTCTACTGCCCTCTGAAATCCATTGCCTTCTTGACTCAAGAAATTCAGGCGCGTCTTCATATTGACGACTTTGTACTCTGGGCCCATGCGAAGGTTTTCATCTACGCGATATGGGTGGACAACCTTGCCGGGATTGAGTTTATTTTGCGGATCCCAGATGCGCTTGAACTCATGCATGGCACCCATCAATTCTTCGCCAAACATAATGGGGAGGAATTCTGCTCTAGCTTGGCCATCACCATGCTCGCCCGTGAGTGAACCGCCAAACTCAACAACTAAGGTTGCGGCATCCCGAATAAAAGATCTAAATTTGGCAACACCTTCTACAGAGCGTAGGTTAAAAGTAATACGAGCATGAATACATCCATCACCAAAGTGACCGTAAAGTGAGGTTTCGTATTCATATGAATCCACTAAGGCTTGGAAGGCACGCAGGTATTCACCTAAACGGGCTGGATCAACTGCCGCGTCTTCCCAACCCACTACTGGGTCTGGAGAGTTTGGGTCAATCGATAAATGGGTAGCTGAAGCGCCATTTTCACGAATCGACCAGATCCGTTTTTGCACCAAGGGATCTGGCTCAAGCCATGTCGATGGCTGAGGGCCTTTTGTTCTTGCCTTGAAATACTGCTCCGCCTTTTCAGCCTGAGCAATAGCACCCTCAAGCGTATCGTCTCCAAACTCTACAACTACCCAGGCATTTCCAGGGGGAAGCAAATCAATTTCCGCTTTAGCCAGATTACGCTCTTGTAAGCCACGGATAATTTTGTAATCCAAACCTTCGATCGCGATAGGGTTAAAGGATTGGTACTCAGGAACAGCATCACCTGCTAGATAAATATCATCAAAACCCAAAACCAGAACTACGCGTTTAGCAGGGCTCTTCACCAACCGAACTTTAGCGGCTAAAGTGAGTGCGCAAGTGCCCTCAGTGCCCACCAAGGCACGTGCGACGTTAAATCCATTCTCCGGCAATAGCTGATCTAAGTTGTAACCAGAAACACGACGCTTAATGTTCGGAAAGCGTGCTCGAATCAAATCAGCATAACGATCACGCAAACTCAACAAGTCTTGATAGATCTGACCTTTGCGTCCACCAGCAGCAATAATCTCTTGCAACTCCTGATCGGAGGTTGGGCCAACCCAAAAACGCTCGCCATCATAGGTCAGAATTTCTAAAGCTTCGGTATTTTCGAGTGTCTTACCCGCCATTACCGAGTGGGCACCACAAGAGTTATTGGCAACCATGCCACCCAAAGTGCAACGGCTATGAGTGGATGGGTCTGGCGCGAAAGTTAAACCATGCACCTCAGCAGCATCACGCAATGAATCACAAATCACGCCTGGCTCAACAATGGCATTGCCAGCACCCGGGTCTAAAACAAGAATATGGTTGCAATACTTCGAGATATCGAACACTACGGCGTTATTGACTGTTTGACCATTCATGGAGGTGCCAGCACCACGCATGAGCACTGGCGCTTTATTGCGATGGCAGATCTCGATACCTTTAACAAATTCTTCAGTATTTCTAGGGGTAACAACCCCGATCGGAATCTGGCGATAGTTGGATGCCTCAGAAGCGTAAACGGCCTGATGAGCTGTATCAAAATGAACAGAGCTTCCAAGAGCTGCTGTTAGCTCAACATTAAGTTTTTCCCACTGAGAAATACCGCCCATGATTCTGTCCTTATTTGATCTAGCGCCCTTTTTGGGTCTTTGACATTCTAGCAATTCTTTGCAATGTATGACTTGTATGACTTCATACCCAACATGGCTCCAAGCCCAGCAATCGAGCAGAATAATCTCCAGCAAAATTTTTCAAGCTAATGAATAATCTACCCATGAATACAAAACCAAAGGTTCTCGCATTTGATGTGTTTGGCACAGTGGTTGACTGGCATGGCTCCATAGCCGCCGAGGTCACTCGACTGGGTCTACAGGCCGATCCCGATGCTTTTGCCACAGCTTGGAGACAAGGCTATAGGCCAGCTATGGCTAGAGTGCGCTCTGGAGAGCTGCCGTGGACCAAGATTGATGATCTGCACCGCATGATCCTAGATGATGTTCTGAAGACCTTCAAAATTAACTCTTTATCTGAAGCGCAAATACACGACCTCAACCTCGTATGGCATCGACTCAATCCTTGGGCGGAAGCTGTTGAAGGTCTACATCAGCTCAAGAGTCAATTCACGATTGTGACTCTCTCAAATGGCAATATGGGTTTATTGGCCAATATGGCTAAAAATGCTGGCCTACCTTGGGACTTAATTCTTTCGGCAGAAGTATTCCGTCACTACAAACCAGACCCTGAAACGTATTTGGGGGTAGCAGAGATCTTTAATCTTTCTGCCGAAGAGGTGATGTTAGTTGCGGCACACAAGGATGATCTCGAAGCTGCTCATGCCTGTGGATTACAAACAGCGTTTATTGAGCGGCCATTGGAGTTTGGTAAAAATCATCTGCGCAATGATCTGCATGTAGAGCAATTTACCAATTACCATGCAAAAGACTTTCTGGACCTAGCGCGCCAGTTAGGCGCATCAGATCCAGATCAACACTAAACGTATTCAGCAACCTCTACGAGGTTATTGTCTGGGTCGCGCAAGTAGACTGAACGAATTGGCCCGAGAGCGCCTCGCCTAGGGACAGGACCGACATCAATAGCAACACCTTGCTTCTGCAGATGCGCGATAAAGTCATCCAATGGAATTGCTGAAATCAGACAAAAGTCTCCTGAACCAATCGTAGGGACCTTGGCTTTTGTAGGTGTTTCTGTATTTTTATCTTGAAGATTGATTTTTAATTGCCCAAAGCGCAATGAATAACGTGGCTGACCTTCTGGCCCAGTAAAAAACTCCCGCTCAAAACCCAAGGCTTTTTCATACCACTGTGTAGTGAGTTCAATATCAGTCACCGTCAAAACAATGTGGTCAATACGATCGATAATATTTTTCAAAATGGCCTCCAAAAGGACTGGGAATAATTTAGCAAATCACTCAAATCATCATACCGAAGAATTGATAGGTACGCCTAGGTCGATGTCTTGGAAATAAAGAAAGCCTTAGGTACCTCGGTACACCAAACCACACCATCTCCAACTTGACCTGTTTGGCAAATAGTGACGATGCGGTCCATGATGACCTCTGCAATCTCATCATTACAAACAATTTCAATCTTCACTTTTGCAGAGTAATCCGTGAGCTCATCTTTGATATTGAATTTAGCTGTTCGATTCGGTGCGCTGCAGCCTTCAACTTTGGTCACAGTCATACCTGGAAACCCGGGGGTCTCCAACAATGCTGTTCTGAGGGCAGCTAATTTATTTGGGCGAATGACCGCCTTCACTTCCATCATGCTTCTACCTCTTTATCTTCAAACCATCTGTACAAGACGGGCAGTACTAGTAATGTTAATGCGGTTGAGGTAATTAGTCCTGCAATTACCACCGCAGCCAGCGGACGCGTCACCTCAGAGCCTGGGCCGCCAGAAAAGAGCATGGGTACCAAAGCTAGCATAGCAACTGAAGCAGTCATCATGACTGGCCTAAAGCGATGGCCGCATCCATGTAAGAGGGCATCTTCCATGGAATAACCGTCTTCGCGTAATTGCTTAATGAATGAGATCAGTACAACGCCATTGAGGACCGCAATACCCCAGAGATTAATGAAGCCTACAGCAGCCGGTACAGATAAATACTCGCCAGTTATAAATAAGCCAAATACACCACCAATCGAGGCAAATGGTAAGACCAAAATAATTAATCCGGCTAAGCGTAATGACTTGAACAGCATGAAGAGTAAAAAATAGATCGCCAGAATCGTTAAGGGAATGATGATCATTAAACGTGCCATTGCGCGTTGCATGTTTTCAAACTGGCCACCCCATTGCAATGAATAGCCTTGTGGAAGTTCCACTTGTTTCGCAATCAATTCTTGCGCTTCTTTAACAAAGCCACCAAGATCTCGCCCGTCAACGTTCACACCTACTACCAAACGACGCTTGCCAGACTCTCTAGAGATCTGTGCAGGTCCATCGACAAGCGCAATATCCGCTAGATCTCGCAATAGCACCTGAGCTCCATCTGGGGAATGCAAAATAATATTGCTGATTGCATCTATGTTGTCTCGGTAAGGGGCTGGGTAACGCAATAGCAAGGGGAATCTTCTCTCCCCTTCGTAAACAATGCTGGCTTGTTTACCGCCAATAGCGGTTTCAATCACATCATTCACATCAGAAACGTTAATGCCATACCGAGCGATTGCATCGCGATTGATGTTGATGTTTAAATAATTTTGTCCAGAGGCCTGCTCAATGCGCAAGTCGTTGCTACCCTTCATTTTGGTCAGAATTTGACTAATCTGACCGCCTAACTTTTGTAGAACAACCAGATCATCTCCAAAAATCTTAATAGCAACCTGAGAGCGAACGCCGGAGACCATTTCATCTACGCGTGCTGCAATTGGCTGTGAAATAGAAAGCTCAATACCCGGTAAAGTTTTTAACTTGTCACGAATCTGCTGGGCAATTTCTTCCTGACTAAAGTTACGATCACCAATAGGCTTGAGCGTCACAATCGGATCCGATTCATTTGGCTGCCCTGGATCTGCAGGTGACTCACCCTTACCTAAGCGAGATACGGCCATCTTCACATCCGGGATGGTCATGATGCGTTTGATTGCCTCAAACTCCAATTTGATAGATTCATCTAAAGAAATGTTCGGGGCACGCACAATGACTGGCGTAATGGAGCCTTCTTGCATCACTGGAATAAAGGCTTTTCCAAGAAGCGTAAATCCGATGATGCTGGCAACTAATCCTATTAACGATCGTTTGACAACCAGCTTTGGATTCGCAAGACACCAATGCAACCAACGCTCATAAGGGGTTCGCAAACGAGCAACAATCTTGGTGTCATCCTCACTTCCCCCCTTCAGGATGTAAGAACACAAGACTGGCGACAAGGTAAATGAAAGAAT
Organism: beta proteobacterium CB; assembly: GCA_000342265.1. Taxonomy (NCBI): domain Bacteria; kingdom Pseudomonadati; phylum Pseudomonadota; class Betaproteobacteria; species beta proteobacterium CB. The sequence continues at coordinate 355,774 of CP004348.1, read as the reverse complement.
TAATGAAATTGTGAGTGCAATAGCAATCGTAATCGCCATTGGGGCAAACATTTTTCCTTCCATGCCTTCCAGAGACAGAAGCGGCATGAAAACCAAAATGATGATGCCAACACCAAACAGCACTGGTGTACCAACTTCGGTGGCGGCTTCCAAAATAATACGAATCTTTGACTCACCTGTTTTTAGTCGTTCACCTAATTTAGCAAAGGTGTTCTCTACCACCACAACCGACCCATCCACCATGATTCCAATCGCAATCGCGAGACCGCCAAGTGACATCAGGTTGGCAGAGATGCCATAACGATTCATAACCAGGAAGGTTAGTAGCGGCGTCAGGATTAAGGTCGCAACCACAATCAGAGAGGATCGGACGTCACCCAGGAATAGAAATAAAAGGATTACTACGAGAATGACACCTTCAATCAAAACCTTAGCCACATTAAACATCGCGGCATTTACCAGGTCTGTACGATCGTAAAAAGGAACAATTTGTAAGCCATCAGGCAATAACTTACCTTCATTAATCTCGGCAACCTTGAGCTTGATACGGTTGACCACCTCGCGCGCATTACCGCCACGAATCATTTGAATGATGCCGGCAACACTTTCGGTATAGCCATTCTTGATAGCGGCACCTTGTCGAATTTCGCTACCGATTGTGACTTCAGCCACATTCTTGACGTAGACCGGAATACCCTTTACTTCCTTGAGAATAATTTTTCCGATATCTTCAGGCTTGGTAACTAAGCCCACTCCACGAATGAGATAGCGCTCCGCATAACTAGGCAGCTGCCCGCCTCCTGAGTTCGCATTGTTTCTGGCAAGGGCTTCATAAATGTCGCGAAGGCCTACTTGATAGTGACGCAATCTTTCTGGATTGACCAAGACCTGGTACTCGCGTGCGTAACCGCCCTGCGTATTGATCTCTGCTACACCCGCAATCGAGCGCAACATCGGTCGAACTACCCAATCCTGAATGGTGCGACGCTCTTCCAATTCCTCAACTGTCAACTGCCGATCGCCATCCGAAGGGTGATCGAGGGTGTATTGATAAATTTCACCTAAACCAGTCGATGGAGGTGCCATAACGGGAGTGATGCCCACCGGCATAGCAGAAGCAACCTCAATCAAACGCTCGGTAACAAGCTGCCTTGCAAAATAGAGATCCGTCTTTTCTGTGAACACTAAAGTAATGACTGATAGGCCATTACGATTGAGTGAGCGCATTTCAGTTAAACCAGGTAAACCGGTCATACCCAACTCAATTGGCACTGTTACAAATCGCTCAACCTCTTCTGGGGATCTGCCCGGTGCCTCTGCTGCAATTTGGATTTGGACGTTAGTCACATCCGGAAATGCATCTACTGAAAGGCGCTTTGTTGCCAGCAAGCCTGCAACGAATAACACCAGCGCAATAATGACAACCAATAAACGCTGTTGCAGTGAGAGGCGAACAATTTTTTCAATCATGGTGACTAGCCGCCGCTCAACTGTCGCTTACGTTCGGTATTTAAGTGGAATGCGCCATTAACAGCGATCTCCTGACCATCCTTTAGGCCAGAAATTACAGGGCGATAACCTTTACCCTCTGGTCCCAATTTAACGGTGATCATGCGATAGGTGTCTTCATCCTCACGAATGAAGACATGATCATGATTATCTTCACGAATAACTGCACTAGATGGAACCAATAATCTTTCAGTAGGTTGACTTTCAATCATCATGGTAGCCAACATTCCAGGCTTAATAAGAGCATCTTTGTTAGGCACTTCCATTCTGACAACTACCGTACGAGTTTGTGGATTTACGATGGAATCGACGTGAGCAACGATACCCTCAATCTCGGCATTTCTGAGTGCGGGAATAATTAAGGTGACCTTTTGACCCTTATGAATCAAGTAAGCATTGCTCTCCGGAATCTCTGAGACCGCCCATAAAGAGCCTAAATCAGCAACAGTAAACAGAGCGTCAGCAGGCTGAACTACCTGGCCCTTGTTGATCTTACGCTCAACAATTTCACCGGGAATCGTTGCAATAACATTATTAGTTGATTCGATCACACCCGATTTTGCTAAGCGATCAATGCTAGGCTGATCCATTCCTTGAACGCGTAACTGGTCGTTGGCTGCCCGATACTCTGCTTTTGCGCTGCTGGCCTCCGCTTCGCGCTTTTGTAATTCCGCTAAGGCAATCACATCTTCTTTATACAAAATTCTGGCACGGTTAGCAGCTTGGTCAGCCAACTGACTTGCACTCTTCGCCTTTAAAAAAGATAACTGGGATTGCGTCAATTCTGTGGAAGTAATTTTCGCCAAAATATCGCCCTGCTTCACAATCTGACCCGGGATTGCCAAGATTTCAGAAACGCGGCCTGTCACGTTTGCACCAATCCGCGATAGGAATAATTCATTGAAATCAATCCGTCCAGATGCACGCAGCTCCTCAACAAAGGATCCAGTGTAAATTCGTCCATCCGTAATCATGTTGCGTAAATCATTATTCACAATCACGACGTTAGGGTCTTGCACAGACTTGATGGTAGGGCTACGATCAAACACATTGAAGTAATTCAGGATGATCAGAAAAAGACAGAACCAAGGGAAGTAAAAAAGTCCTTTTTGCGTCCACTGAGGACTCTTATCGTATTGCTGTGCTACACGAGGTAAATGCGTACTGAACCACTCATGGGTCAGCATATAAAAATCATGCTGCGCTTTAATAACGGTCGCCACCCACTCTTTTACATAGACTTTTGCAATCGCCAAATAGTGAGAGTACAAACTCTTTAACTTATCCTTCATTTTTGCGAACTCTTGATTCATTGCTTTCCACTCTCAATTTTTGCAATCCACTCTGGAGTTGCCCTCAAACGTTGAATCTCCGTAACGACAGAGGCTAGATCAAAGCGAGCCTTGATCAAATCATTACGAGCTACTCGAAAGGTTCTTTGTGCATCCAAATACTCAAGCATTCCCCGCTCTCCGTAGCGGTAAGAAACTTCTGCAATTCGTCGCGCACTAGATGCCAACTGAACCACCTCCTGATCCAACACCTTCACCTGATAACTTGTCATCTGATAAAGCTTATAGGCCGTCTCTAGTTGCTGCTCCAGATTTTGACTTTGCGCATTAAGCTGGTTCTTGGCTTTAGATGCGTTAGCTTCTGCCTCAGCTATCTGACCACCCTTGAAGTCCCAAATAGGAATGCTCACCACCAAGCCATAAAGGCGGTCAGTGAAGTTGGGGTCGTTATATTGCTGAGCCTTAATGGACAGACGAGGTAAGCGGGAGTTTTGCTCAAAGCTGAGCTTAGATTCAGTTGCTTCAACCTCAGCTTTTGCCCTCTGTAACTCTGGACTTTGGGCATGCAGCTCACTCAGCAAGATGGGCAAAGAAGGCAAGGGCTCGATCTTGACAGGCTGCGCAACTACCTCATAGTCAGTAGGCAGCTTGTGCCCTACTACTTGCCTCAGCTGACCCTTAGCCTGCTCAACTCTGAGCTTGCTGGATTCAGCGTTAATTTGCGCATTGAGAAACTCCGTTTGCGCACGAATCAATTCAAATCGAGCGGTCTCGCCAACGTCATAACGAATTTGCATGCGATCGCGAATTTGCTTCGTTAAACCTAAATCCTCTTCTGCAGCTTTTAATTCCGCCTCACGACGCATCAATTCATAAAAGCGTTGCTGTACTCTAGAAATCATTTCAATCTCAAAGGCAATACGGGTAGCCTCTGCGGCACGCACATTTGCCTCTGCTGCATTCACTCTGGGATAGCGGGTGTAAGGCATATCCAGGGGCTGCGTTACAGACCATGAAGAAACATTACCAGTAGTCAATGGACCGGACGCAGATTTTTGTTGCCCAGTATTGAGCTCAAACTCAGGATTGGGAATGGCGCGAGCGGAAGATAGCTGCCCTTTAACCGCTCTTGATTGATCGCGAGCCGCTAGAACTTGAGGGCTCGACTCCAGCGCAATGCCAATCAGTTCATTAATCGTCAGCGCCTTTTGACTTTGCGCACCGACACTGCCTGCGAACAGGATGCAGCCAGCGAGCATTGACAAAGACTTTAAGCGATTCATTAGTTCAATTTTAGAGAATAAATAGAATTCTTCATTATCCCGCGCAGTCATGACAAAAATACGAGAAATTCCCCAAATAAGGGATCTCAGCACGGTTTTGAGGGGATAAATCAAGGCTTGGGGCTGCAAATTCAAAAGATAACCATTTATAAAATTTAAATGGTCTTGCCTTGATGTCAACTCACTCCTATACCGGACCCAAAGGTCGAACTGTCGGCATAGGAGACTCGGATGACCGAGCAGGCTACTCCCCATATGTACAACTAAGATTAGATCATACTTATGGCAAATATACCGAGACTGAGGCAAATCACTCATACATAGACGTGTTTTGAAAAGCGCCCATATTGTTGGCTTTTATGGAATGCTTTTTGAACAAGCCTATATGTCTTCTTGAGACACATTTCTAACGCTGCCCGCTTATCTCTAGCGGTCATACTGACTTCGATTTGATGGTGATCAAATGTCTCCAAGCTAATAGAACAATTTTGATTACAGGCCGTCTTTGAGGATGGGGTCGCCGAATATCGAATATGGATCTTTCCAACCATCCAAAAAAGTCGCTTTAAAGAAAATTTGACACGACTCTCTGTGAAATTTTTTAATTCTGAATCAACCGCCTCTTTAGTTTCTAGGGTTACATCCATACTTATCTCCTCCGTTAAAGACAGATACAGAATAGATAACTTTTATATCCTAATAAAGAAGACTAAAATTGATTTTTATTCAGTATTTAACTGAATATATTTTTAGACAAAAAAATGCCCTCAAACGAGGGCAAAAAGAGAACTGCTGGATTAAAACTAATCGATCACTACGGCCATCAAAGCGGTTGCTGCGCCAGCACCCAGAACTGGAATTCCCCAACGCTCAAGAGCGGGTAATGAGCTGCCGGTTACAACCTCAACCGGAATATCACTGATCTCCAGCAACTTGGCAGTAGTAGAGTTTTCAAACAATCTACTTAAAGAGTTTTGCTTTGAAGTGCCAATCACAATACGGTCACACTTAAGTCGAATGGCTTCATCGCGAATAGCATTACCTTTGTCGCCGCATACATAGGTAAAGGAAAAGCTCAGGCCTTGTTTCTCGAGATAACTAGATGCGGATGCCGCAGCCTGATTTGCACGCTCAGCATGCCACTCATTAATTGTTTGTTTACTCAAAAATTTCCCAATATGGCGATATAGGGTTGGCTGCACATTGCACAGATGAAAATGTACATTTGGATCTTGTCCATAAGTCCTTGCAGCATGCTTTACTGCCATATCTGAGTTTTTGGAACCATCTACCGGAATCAGAATGTTGCTCATTGTATTTTCTCCAAAATTAGAGGACTGCTGTGGTGAAACGAAATTTGCAGACTCCGGAATAACCACCGAAGGAGCAATTACATCTTCAAGCGCACGTCTACTTCTAATAAAGCCACTAGTTAATACACCCAATACAACTACTACTTGAAGAAGGTATTCCAAAGCCGGGCTTTGAGATGCAAGCCAGTCTTGAGAGATCGGCTCAGAGGTCATCATTTTTGCGGCCGTCCATGCCAGTACGCCAGCACCCAAATACGTTACTGAAGGGTAGCGCTCAACCAACTTGAGTATTTGTGTAGAGCCCCAGATAACGACTGGAATGCTGATTAATAAACCAAGTACAACCAGAACATAACTGCCGTGGGATGCGCCCGCCACAGCCAACACATTATCGAGACCCATGATGGCATCGGCAATCACAATGGTTTTCATTGCACCCCAAAATGTCGTAGAGGCATGACCATGCTCATCATTCTCTTGTGCAGGATTGAGTAGCCGGTAAGCAATCCAAACTAATAGCAGACCGCCTACCAACATCAATCCAGGAATCTTGAGTAAATAGACCACTAACAAGGTCATAGCGCTACGTACCGCAATAGCGCCTACAGCACCCCAAACGATTGCCTTCTTCTGTAGATGTGCTGGCAAGTTTCTAGCAGCCATCGCAATAACAATTGCGTTGTCACCCGCGAGTACTAAGTCAATCACAATAATTGCTAGTAATGCCGAGAAAAATTCCGGGCTAAATAGTTCCACTTTCGTCTCCTAAAAAATCACCCATGAATTCCATGGATTTCTATGGGGTTAATGTAGGCCGGTTTGCACTTAACAAAAAGCAGATATATATTGATAATAATTTCGTAAAAAACTGAGAGTCAAAATGCTCTATAACTACCGTCACCTTTACTATTTCTGGGTAGTTGCTAAGGAAGGCAGCATGTCCAAGGCAGCCGAACGCCTCAATATCGCCATTCAGACTATTAGCGCTCAAGTGCATGAATTGGAAAAATCGCTTGGATACCTACTATTCAAGCCGGCTGGTCGGGGAATTGCCCTAACTGAATCTGGATTTGCTGCCCTCGAAATCGCCGATCAAATTTTTCTATTAGGCGAGCGGCTACCTGAAGCGGTAAGAGAAGCGGCAAGCACTAAAAAAATAAAAATCACAGTTGGCGTATCCGACGGCCTACCAAAGCTAGTTACTAAACAGCTGCTGGAGCCAATCTTAGAAAAAGATGATGTGCAACTCATCGCACACGAGGGCGAATTTGAAGATCTCCTGGCGGATCTAGCTTTACATCGACTAGATATTGTCCTAGCTGACAGGCCTGCCCCAATCAACAAAAATCTTCATGTTTACAGCCAGGAACTAATTAAGTCCTCAATTGCTTGGTTTGGCCCTAAAAAAATAATCCAGCAATCCAAGAAGGCATTTCCTGAATGTCTTGGTGATTTACCAATTCTGCTACCTACCGCCCATTCCACGGCACGTTACCTAATAGATCAATGGTTTATTCAAAACGGAATAATCCCCAATATTGCAGGGGAGTTTGAGGATAGTGCACTACTCAAAACCTTTGCAGCCAGTGGCCTAGGAGTCTTCCCAGCAGGGGAGATTATCAAAAAAGATTTAAAGGAAACTTATCACATTGACATGATCGGTAAATGTGAAGATATTCACGAATATTTTTATGCTATTCGCCCAGAGAAGAAAATTCAGCATCCACTAGTAGAAGCGATTATTAGGCGCTAAGCAATGGCAAGTTTTTTAGATCCCGCAATTCTCTTTTTTATATTTGGCGCGTTTGCCGGCGCAGTTAAATCGAACCTAGAAATTCCGCAACCGATTGCTCGATTTCTATCGCTCTACCTATTAATGGCTTTAGGCCTTAAAGGAGGTTTTGCCCTACATAAATCCGGCTTTACGGCGGAAATCGCACTCTCACTTGGACTTGCAGTCTTTCTAGCCATTCTCATCCCCATCGTTGGCTATCAAATTCTCAGGACCAAGCTCAATGCGTTTGATGCTGCAGCGATTGCAGCAACTTACGGGTCTGTCAGCGCAGTTACCTTCATCACAGCCACCCAATATTTAGACCAATTCAATATTAGCTATGGCGGTCACATGGCTGCAGCGATGGCGCTGATGGAGTCTCCAGCGATCATCTTGGCAATTCTATTGGCCAATAAAGCCAGGACTGCGCATGCAAGTCAAAATCAAACTCAAACTCAAGCAACAGGCATCTCCAAAATACTGCATGAGTCATTCACTGATGGCGCACAACTCCTACTACTGGGGTCCATGGTGGTTGGTTTGGTAAGCGGAGATGATGGCCAAAAATTAATGGCGCCATTCTCAATTGATCTTTTTAAAGGAATGCTCGCATTTTTTCTGCTGGATATGGGCCTGATGGCAGCTCGCAATATTCAAGGCCTACAAGGCAAGCCACCCATCACTCTGCTCTACGCAATTGCCTCGCCACTCTCACATGCCCTCATCGCATTGGCACTCTGCAAACTCATTGGCTTGCCGCTTGGTAATACCATTTTGCTGATGGTTTTAGCGTCTAGCGCATCTTATATTGCCGTACCAGCAGTTTTACGACATGCCTTGCCTGAGGTAAATCCAGCAATCTATATGGGGATGTCCTTGGGAATCACCTTCCCATTCAACATTATTTTAGGCATCCCTCTTTATGCCATGATTGCCAAGCTCGTTATATAAAGAGTGTTATTTCTTTTTCGAACTTTGTGAGGTGGCGCTCTTTTGTGCAGTTGAAAACTTACTCATATTTTCAACGTTTTTCTCAAAGCTCACAAATGAGTCTGCCATTGCAGCTCGTATCAACTCAAAATTCTGCAGTGCATTATTGAAGGAGGCCTTGAATACAGAGGTATAGGGCTCGGTGCCTGCTGGAGCATTTTGAGTAGCTTCATTCACAAAATGAATTAAATCATGCTGTGATTCTTTAATCATCGTTTCTGCAATTGTTGCTAACTCCTTGTTACCACTTGCCAAGGCTTGAAAAAGTTGGGCTTGATACTCGGCAACTTCTTTTGCCGCATCTTGCAACACTTCAGCATGTACATAATCAAATGCTGCTTTAGGGTCTTGCGTTTTCATGAGCTCAGCTACTTTGGCTTGCAATCGCGAAGAAAGTTCTTGAGCGGCTCGCTGATTTAGCTGTGCAATTTCCTGGGCACTAGTCAACGCGGCTTGGCCTGCTGCTTGAGCAGCTTTCATACCCTTAGCTTGATTTGCCATTGCACCTAAATCAAATGGATTCTTGCTCATTTACGCCCCCTTATTTAATCAGTGATTTTTTCAATCTACTCCTGAATGCGGGCTATTGAGATAGAGAAATACCACTAGAGGCGAGTAGAAATGCAAAAGAGCGCTCTTGGGCGCTCTTTTATGGTCTCAGCTCAGCTTCTATTGGGTTAGCGTACGACGATATTAGCGCCCTGACGCAATTGGGATAAGAATTCAAACTGCTTTTTCTGCATCAGACCATTGCGAATAGCCGCCTTAGCTTGCTCATATGTTGGAGGCTTGCTAGATTTTTTATCTTCCAATTTAATTAAATACCAGCCCTGAGGCATCTGAATCGGCGCCGGAGAAACCTGACCCTTGGATAAGCTTATTAATACGCTGGCAATCTGCGGCAAAGTCTGCCCTGCTTGCACCCAACCTACAGCGCCACCCTGAACCTTATTTGGTGCGAGTGAAACACTCCTCGCCACCTTATCGAAAGACTCACCTTTTTTGATTCTAGCTAGTGCAGCCTGTGCATCAGCCGCAGTAGCAACAGCAATATCACTTACCTTGTATTCCACAATCATGCCCTGCGATCCCAGGGAAGCAATCTCGCGGTTGTACTCAGCTTGGACATCGGCATCACTCACCGGATTTTTTGCCATATAAGTAGACAACTCTAGGTCTGCTAAATAATTTTGGCGAATCAAGGCCAGCTGACTATTAGCTCTCTCAGAATTTGCGAGCCCATCCTTATCTGCTTGTTGCGATAAGAGAGCAATTTCAATCATTTTTCCCAAGACTGCTTTGCGAAGTTCCGGGGAATCCTTTTGACCCTGAGACAATGCCGCTTGAATGCCCTGCTCAACTGTATCGTTTGTAATAATCATGCCATTAACAGAGGCAGCCGCGTTGACTGGTAAAGCATCTTGGCCGTAGGAAAAGCCTACAAACCCGATGGATAGGAAGGCACCAGTAAGAAAACGGATGATATGGAATTTCATAGTTACTCTTTTCTAAAATATAGAAACAATCTTAACAGCTAGGTATTACTAGAAGGTAAGAGTGGAGGGGATTGGCTCAAAGGGTGCAGCTGATTCAGAACTCTGTGCTTCGGCCTGCTCCTCACCATCTGGATTTTTGATGTAGCGAGAATCAAAAGGTGCATTTGATTTTTGACCTACAGGAGGAGCCTCTAAGTACACTGGGCCTGCAGGAGTTTCTATGGGCGCAATCGGCTGATTATTAAACTCCCGGATTTGCTGGGGAGTATAGGGGGAGAATGTCTGCGCAATTACAGTCATTGGAAAAGACAAGCTAAAGCTTATTCCGAAAATAACAATTGCATTAAGCCGAGTCGAGGTATGCATAAGTCTTTCTTGGCCCAAGTTAGGCGAGCAGGCCATCAGCAATTAATTTAATACTCGCGACCAATAAGAAAAATTGGACAATGATGTAATACCATTTTGCTGAAATCTTCCCAGCTAAATAAAACCCCAAATACACACCAACCGGTACCAAGGGTAACAAGAGGATTGATGTAGCCAACTGGTCAAAGTTCAGCAAATCAAGATAGGCATACGGCACTAGCTTGCCAAAATTCATCACTGTAAAAAATATACCTAATGTGGAGGTATAGATCATTGGGGAAACCTTCTCCCTCAACATGTAGATCGTAATTGGGGGGCCGCCTATATGCGCAACAAAAGAGGTGAAGCCAGATACCCCTCCCATCAATCTTCCAAGCCATGGGAATGGCTTAGCCCCCTTAAGATCCAAGCGCGACATTACTAAACTTTGAATTAAAAATAGTAAGGTAAAAATACCGATCGAGAGAGAAAGAATTTTAGGGGTAATGACGGAGAAAAAAAGATAACCCAGCAACATTCCGAATGCAGCCGGCAAAAGAACCAACTTCAATATTCGCCAGTCGGCGTTTTTCAAAAATCGCCTTAACCCCACCAAATCAATCGCAATTAAGAGTGGCAATAAGATAGCCAAGGCTTCATGGATGCTTGACTGACTCGCCATCAGCGGCAATGACAGCACTCCCAAGCCAGCACCAAATCCACTTTTAGAAATTCCAACCACGATGACACTGATGGACGCCAACACAAAAAAGGCGAAAGAGTGGTCGTTAAAAGCCTGAACCAAAGAAATCATGAAGGACTTGCCAAGCGCAAAATGAGTAGAAGTCTATTTTAGGGCTAAAAGGGTTTGAGCAAATGCATAAAAAGGGTATTCTGAAATATCAAGACTTGCATACCCCAATTCATGAACATGCCGAACGCATTTACCAATAAGACTTTTTCGCCTAGCGATGAGGCTCATTACCTGATTCGCCCTATTCAATCGGATGATCGAGAGCGAATTATTGAGCTGTTTAATCACCTCTCACCCGAAAGTCGTTATCTCCGATTTGCCCATGCAATCTCCAAACTTCCAGATGACTTTCTAGATGACATCTTGGATCTAGATTACAAGAAAGAAATGGCTTTGCTTGCAGTCATGTCAAACCCGGCTGGAGCTGAGGAGGTTATCGGCATCGCCCGATATGTGACCCCACCCAATCAGAATGTTTGTGAGTTTTCTCTCAGCGTGAGTGATAACCATACTGCACATGGCGTCGGTACGCATTTGATGCTTGACCTCATAGAGCATGCAAAAGAAAATGGAATACAAGAAATGCTTGGGTACGTCTTGAGTAAGAATTCGAGAATGCTTAATCTAGTTTCTGATCTGGGCTTTCAGATCACCAGCATGAATGATGACCCTGACTTTCAAACCGTGAGCCTGCTACTGTGAATAAATCAACTCAAATTCACCCTGAAACTTCAATCCTCATCTTGATCGATTTACAGGGGCGCCTAATGCCAGCAATTGATCAAGGCGAGGCTGTACTGAAGCAATGTATCCGCACTGCTCAAATTGCCCAAATACTTGAGATTCCAATTATCGCTACGGAACAAAGCCCAAAAAGTTTAGGGGCCAATATTGAGTCCATTAAGACTTTTTGTAGCGAAACGATTCATAAAGAACATTTCAATGCCTGTGCCGATGGTTTGATTCAATCTATTCCCAATAATCGTCAGCAATGCATTCTGATGGGATGCGAAACTCATGTGTGCTTAATGCAAACAGCACTCAAGTTAATAGACGAGGGTTACGATGTTTCGATAGTGGTAGACGGAGTTGGCTCACGCCGAGCACTCGATAAGCAAATAGCACTTGATCGATTACAAATTGCTGGGGCACGACTCATTACGGCGGAGATGCTCGGGTTTGAATGGCTTAAGACAGCTCAAAATCCAGCATTCAAAGAAGTTCTCGCCCTGCTGAAATAATAGGGCTGGGCGAGCGAGGCTTTATTTGCTATTCTGCAGCATCACTTAAAGGATTCTTATGACAAACGACACTCAAACCCAAAACGACGAAGATTTTGACTATGGGTGCGAATGCGCCATGACACTCTTAAATGAGCCAACAGAAGATTGCTTGAATGATCTAATTGATGAGCTTGATGAAGATGGCATGATCGCTACTGAAGTTGTCTATGGTCTCCTGGCAACCATCCTCATGAGCATCACCTCAGAAGATGAAGATGATGAGGAAGCTCAGTAAATTGAATTAAGCCAATATTTGAAGGGCGTATTGATCCATGGCTTTTGCCATGGTGATGTCGAGCTCGGTCAAAGCCTTCATTGAATGGGTGCTCAAGGACACTGACACCTTATTCCAAGCATTAGACCAATCCGGGTGGTGATCTAACTCCTCAGCAAAGTGTGCACATAGAGTCATAAATTGAAATGCGCTCTTGAAATCCCCAAATACAAATGTCCGACCTAGCTCTTGAGTAGCGAGATTTACCTGCCAATCAGGCAATATTGCTGCAAAGTCAAAATCATTTGCAAGGGGTTTGGGTTTAGGCAATTGGGGCGTCCACACTCTTAGACAGTTTCTGTAAATCTTCCGGATAAAGCCAGCGCCACTCACCTTCTACCAAATCAGCAGGCATGACGTATTGACCGATTTCTGCTCGGTGAAGCTTCGCAACATGATTACCCACGGCAGCCATCATTCGCTTCACCTGATGGTAACGGCCCTCAACAATAGTCATTGCCAATACATTCTCACCAAGCTGCTTACATGCTGTGGCAAAACAGGGCTTTGGATCGTCGTCTAGAACAACGCCATTTAGCAAGTTCTCTATCTGTTTTTGGGTAATGGGCTCCGGCGTGGTGATCTCATACACCTTACCAATATTTTTCTTTGGTGTAGTCATCTTATGAATGAACTGACCGTCATCTGAGATCAAAATTAAGCCTGTAGTGTCGTAGTCCAAACGTCCAACACATTGCAAACCCCGCTCAACAAAAGGCTTGGGTAGCAAACTGTAGACACTGGGATGATGCGTAGTTTTGTGTGAGCATTCATAGTTTGGTGGCTTGTTAAAGGCGATGTAGGCTTTTTCATGAAACTCCCAATCTTGACCCTCCACATTAAGCAGCAATCCTTCAGTGGCGATACGCGCTTCCGGATCTTCTGCCAAAACACCATTGACCTTGACGAGGTCAGCATAAACCAAATCGCTGCAATAGCGCCTAGTGCCAAAGCCTTGGCTAAACAATATTTTTTCAAGAGAGATCGGTTTGGCCATATGTTGCCGAGAATACTACAAAGCCAAGAGATTTTGCGACTGTCAAATGAAGCCGTTATGATTGTCATATACCGCCCCTAGCTTCTTACTTACCGTTACCATGCTCTCAAGCCCAACCAGCAGAAATCCACTTCATACTCGTGAAATCACCTTTCAGGGGTATGCTAGAGAAGATGGCCTATGGGATATTGAGGCGCATTTACGGGACTTCAAATTTCACCCCTTTACGACCGGCGGAAAAACTTGGGAACCAGGCCAAGCGTTTCACGATATGTGGGTTCGCATCACCGTAAATACTGAATTGGTCATTCAAGCAATTGAGGTAGCCATGGATAGCCACCCCCATCCAGAATGCCCGCAAGTGATACCCCCAATGGATGCACTGATTGGAGCGCGCCTTGGCAAAGGTTGGCGCAAAACGATTAATGAACATCTTGGAGGCATCAAGGGTTGCACCCACTTGCGAGAACTGCTCAGCAATATCGCTACTGCTGCTTTTCAATCGATTCCAGGCGCTCTATTTGACCCGGATGACAACAAACCGCCTCTGTATTTGGGAACCTGCAAATCTTGGGACTTTGATGGGCCTGTAGTGATGCGTGTCTATCCCAAGTTTTATAAATGGAAACCGACAGTCTAGGCCTCCTTAAAACTCACCACGGTGAATATGAAAAGGATTAAATGCCTGCTGTACTGGCATCAACTCCACTAAATTAATATTCATGTGGCTTGGCAAATTAGCAGACCAGTAAATAGCTTCAGCCACATCATCTGCACTCAATGCTTTCACACCAGAATAGACTTTGCCTGCTTTATCGTCATCACCTTTAAAGCGCACATTCGAGAACTCAGTTCCAGAACACATTCCTGGTTCAACACAAGTAACGCGTACTGGTGTACCAACTAAATCTGCCCTCAGATTTAAGCTAAATTGCTGAACAAAGGCTTTGGTTCCACCATACACATTACCGCCCGGGTAGGGATAGCTTGCCGCTACCGAACCCAGATTAATGACGTGACCACATTTACGCTCCACCATTCCTGGCAAGAAAGCGCGCGTCATATGCACCAGCCCTTTGATATTGGTATCAATCATTTGATCCCAGTCCGTGAGAAAAGCTTGATGCGCCGGCTCTAAACCTAGGGCTAATCCAGCGTTATTCACCAGCACTGTCACCTTGGCAAACTCCGCTGGTAAGGTGGCCGCAAGACTATCCACTTTGGAGCTATCGCAAACATCAACAGCTAAGGTCAGTAGCCGAGACTGCTGATCTATGGGAAGGGATGCCTTTAAAGCCTCTAAGCGCTCCACCCTCCTACCTAAAGCAATTACCTTATGGCCGTTTGCCAAAAATCTTCTAGCAGTTGCCTCTCCAAAGCCAGCGGTAGCGCCGGTTACTAAAACTGTATGTTCCATATTTTTCTGCTTATTTTTTGTAATTGACTGAGTCATTTATATTACTGCGTATATGACATTGTTGCGGATTTTCACTCACACCCTTACTTCATTGATTCTGCTGGGATTCATGGGGGGAGCTTTGGCTGATGAAAGCAAGTTCTCGGGAGGCTTTTTAAACTTGGAGAAGGCATCCGATCAATATTCAAGTCAGCGGATTCTAGAATTCTGGGGTTATCACGATACGTTTGGTGAGCAAACTCAAAGCGATACTCTCAAGTTACGGTACTACCAGCCCCTGCAGTTTGATCGGTGGCGCGGAACCATGCGACTCGATACCTCCTATGTTTCAACTTACGGACCTGAACTTCCGCAACATCAGACGGGTACTTACAGCGCTGGCAATACGATGCTAACCGTCTGGGGAAATCATCCCAATGTTCTGAAAAACTGGGAGGGAACCTTAGGCGGACGAATTGTCTTTCCCTTTGGTAATTACGGGCAATGGGCAGCAGGCCCTCAGATCGGCACTGTGTATGTACCGCGCCAAGGAAGTAAGTCACCTCTCTCTGACTTTTCACCTCTTTTAAGATATATGTACGGATTTGATACTAAGAGTAATTCATTTGCGAATAACCCCAATCAACCACCCCTAGTTCGCAATCTCAATATTTTCCCGACACTGGGCTTTAATCTCACTCCCAATACTCAGCTTCGTTTTTGGGATGAGAATGGAATCTCCTGGAACACGGGTGGAGGCGGTGGTTGGTTCGTCCCGCTTGATGCCATGGTGACCCATCGCCTGAATAAAAGCTTCTTATTCGCGGTAGGTGCTAGTAAGCAGGTAGTGCAAAGCTATCCAATTTACGACTGGTCTTTTTATGGGAAATTGTCGTTTAATTTCTGAGGAGTGCTTTAGTCAAGATTGACTAAGCGATCTTTCTCGATGATTGCCGCCTTTGATTTCACCAAGGCCTCTATCAGCCAAACCTGATAATCCTCCGCATTCATATTGAGCTGCTTACGAATATTTTCTAATACAGGCGTACCCGCAATCCACTGCTTAGCATCTGCCAATTTCCGACTGCGCCACTCTAATAGCTTGTACTTGAGGAGTACTTTGGCGCCATGACGTGCATTACGGTCAGCATCGCTTGAGAGGTAATCAAGGCGTGATTTTGCAGTCTCAATCGACTGCTTTACATCAGTAAAAGGCTTTCCATGTCCCGGGATCACCAAGGCAACGGGAAGTCTTTCAATCAGTTCCAAGGTCTGCGCTACTTCTTCAAAACCCCCCTCACCCCAGAGCTCAGGAAAGATGACCCCAAACCCTTGCTCCCACAGCGCATCAGCAGAAATCAAGATTTGATGCTGCTCTTGGTACAACATAATTGAATGGTTGTCATGACCTGGGGCTGCAAGAATTTGCCAGCGATAAGGACCTAGGATAATTTCTTCACCAGGCACCAAGAGGGCTTGGTGACTAAAGCGTGGACACTCTTGTCCAAGCTGTTGAAAGCTGAGTAAATGCTCATCCCAATCTTGCACAGCAATGGCCTCAGCTGCCGGTATCCAAATCTCAGAATCAAATGCGCCTGATAAAGCCGCATTGCCGCCACAGTGATCAGAATGCAGATGGGTGTTGACTACTTTATTGAGGTTTTTTAAGTCATGTTGCTTAAGCGCATTAGAGACTAAATCAAGCGTCATCTGCTGATGAGCACAGTACCCACTATCGACCAAGGAAACATCCTCTTCGCCAAAGAGTAAAACATTGTTTGCTGATAACCAACCCCGCTCAAAAATCTCGATTCCGGGCGGGAGCAAGTAATTGCCGATGCGCTTTTCAGGCACTTTAGTTCTTCTGAGAAGTGAGTTCAAGTTTTTGAATATCAAATTGTTGCTGCGTCAAGCGCTGCAATAAATCGGCATAGACTTTCGGATCGAGCTGGGGTGACCGCGATAAAACCCAAAGGTACTCTCTTCTAGGATCGCTCACAGCCGCTACCTGATATTGTGGATCTAAATCAATCACCCAATAATCACCCCACACCAAAGGTAGAAAAGAAAGCCATTCAGGGGCAAAGCGCACTTCTAATTTAGGTGAATCTTTCGCGCCAATCTGGCGAGCCAAGCCTTCTGCCTCCGAAGTTTCCCCCGTAGCAGTCTTACAGCTATTGAGAACCCGAAGATTGCCATCTGGTTTGGCGGTATAGACGGCCTTCGTATTCGAAACACATTTTTTCTGAAACCAGTTCGGAAGCTTTGCAATCTCATACCAAGTGCCGAGGTAGCGAGGAACATCCAAAGCGGCTATGGTCTTCACACTCTGGTCGCCCTGTTGCGCCATGACTTGGGAAGACCCAAGACCAATCAGCAATAAGCCTAATATAGAAATAAGTGAAGCACGACAATATGAAAACAGGGGCATCAGCGGAATGTCTTTAGATGGTGGATCGCTTACCTAACAGCTTGCGAATATAAGGAATCCTACAACATAACAGCAGTAGCAAAACAACTGCATAGATTGTTACGGTATTCAAATCGTTCTTTCCCGCCTTATGCCACCAATAATGGAGGATCGCAGTACAGGCAATGAGATAAATCAGTCGATGCAATAAAGCCCAACGACGACCTAATTTTCTTTGAGCCCAATGGGTAGAGGTCACGGCTAGCGGAATCAGTAAAACAAGGCTGATAAAGCCCATGGTGATGAATGGTCGCTTCAGCACATCCTTCAGCATTTCCACCAAGTCAAAATCCTGATCTAGCCAAAGCCAAATTACAAAATGTATAGCTGCATAAAAAAAGCTGAATAAGCCCAACATTCTGCGATATCGAATCCATGCTGTTGCATTTGTCAGCAAACGCAGTGGCGTCATCGCCAGAGTTAGGCACAAGAAGACTAGCGCCCATGTGCCCGTTGAGCGTGTGATGAATTCAATGGGGTTAGCACCCAAACCATCAGTCAAGCCCAGCCAAATCAAACGATCTAAGGGCAATAGCGCTAACAGGAAAATCAATAACTTCATCACGCCCCACTTATCGCTTAACCTCAATAAAACTTCTTCAGATCCATCCCGGAATACATGCTGGCTACTTGATCACCATAACCATTAAACATTTGGGTTTTCATTTTGGGAGCAAAGACACCCTTAGGATCACCAATACGACGCTCGGTAGCCTGACTCCAGCGAGGATGATCTACCAGAGGATTTACATTGGAATAGAACCCATACTCGCGTGCATCAAACTGACTCCAACTGGTCTTCGGCATCTCTTCAGTCAAACGAATTTTAACTATCGACTTGGCACTCTTAAAACCATATTTCCAAGGCACCACGATTCTGACGGGGGCGCCATTTTGCTTTGGCAGCGTTTCGCCATAAAGACCAAAGGTCAGAAGGGTCAGCGGGTTCATAGCCTCATCCAAGCGTAGGCCCTCGCGGTAGGGCCACTCGATAATCTGACTCTTCAAGCCTGGCATTTGTTTACGATCTGCCAAAGAAATAAACTCTACATATTTGGCAGAGCCTAAAGGCTGCACCTGATTCAGTAATTTAGATAAAGAGTAACCATCCCACGGAATCACCATAGACCACCCCTCCACGCAGCGCATACGATAGATGCGCTCCTCCATCGGGGCTAGCTTCAGAAGTGAATCTATATCCAAGGTCACCGGCTTTTTAACCAAGCCTTCAATCGTCACCGTCCATGGACGCGTTTGCAAGCTCTCAGCATAGGCAGCCGGATCTGATTTATCCGTTCCGAACTCATAGAAGTTGTTGTAACCAGTCACATACTTATAACTAGTCGATTCATCCTTCAGAATAAAGTTTGGATTTGGTGTGGCGATTAATTTCTGAGCATTACTTGCAAGTGCATCACGCGAGAACCATGGCGCAAGAGCCAAACCAAAAGCACCGGCAGCAGCACTCTTAATTAAATCGCGACGCCCCTCAAAAACCGCCTTAGGGGTGATTTCTTGGGAGAGCTGCTTTGGGTCATTTGTAAACATATCAATATCTCTTTGATGGACGTCAAACTACACAATGGATATGCTTCATTCTCCTACGCTTGGGGATTTATTGCTGAACCATGCTCTAGGCAATAGGGTTAAATCTGATACCTGAGGCCTATATTAAGCAGTTAAATATTGATTTTGGACCCTTGAGAGATGAATATGGCTTGGATTTTCTTGGCATGCGCCATTTTCTTATTGGGCGTCTTTAAAAGTCGAGAGGGCGTACTTTTACAGCCCCGACTACGCAACCTCTTTATTTCCTGCATTGTCCTATTGGCCATCGCTTGGAATATTCGCGCCCATATGCCCAGCAGCAACCTCCAAAACTTGATCGATTTATCCTTCCACTTTTTTGGCGCCTCGCTCTTAGTGGCTCTTTTTGGATTCTGGAGTGCCATTACCTTGCTCTTCCTAGTTGCCTTAGTGGGTATCTTTACTTTCAGCGGGGATTTGGTAGAGGCAACTAGTCACTACATCATGGTGAGCGTGATTCCAGCAATCTTTGCGTATCTAGTCATGCGAGCGGTAGATCGATTTTTACCAAAGCATCTATTTGTTCTGATTCTAGGCAATGGCTACCTTGCAGGATTTATCAGCACATTTGCAACTGGCCTACTAATTTATGGATTGCAGCAGATCTTTCAAATGAGTTCGTTTGGATCTAGCGATCCTTTGGGTTGGTTTTTAGGCTTGATAGTTCTTTCCTTTATGGAAGGATCCCTCTCAGGAATGTTGCTAGCGATTCTTTTAGTCTATAGACCACAATGGGTCTGCACTTATCAAGAAGACCGGTATATGAATGCTTAGGCATTTCAGTTGCCCACAAAAAAGGCAAACCGTTTGGTTTGCCTTTTTTTCGACGCTGACCTACTTTAAGCTACTGATGCCGCTTTCAAGATCTCATTCAATGTAGTGCTTGGGCACATCACCGCCTTGAACTTGGCTTGATCGGGCATAAAGTAACCGCCGATGTCAGCTGGCTTACCTTGTACCGCCTTGAACTCAGAAACAATCTTTTGCTCGTTCTCAGTCAACGCTTTTGCAATCGGAGCAAAGTGAGCTTGCAATTCTTTGTCTTCAGTTTGCGCAGCTAAGGCTTGAGCCCAGTACATCGCCAAGTAGAACTGGCTGCCACGGTTATCTAACTCGCCAGTACGTGGTGATGGTGACTTGTTGTTATCCAACAATGTACCCGTTGCCTCATCCAGAGTACGCGCCAGGATTTTCACTTTTGGATTATTGGTCTTGTCACCGATATCTTCCAAAGAAACAGCCAAGGCCAAGAACTCACCTAAAGAATCCCAGCGCAAGTGGTTTTCTTCAACCAATTGTTGAACGTGCTTAGGGGCAGAACCGCCAGCACCAGTTTCAAACAGACCGCCACCTGCCATCAAAGGCACGATAGACAACATCTTGGCGCTAGTACCGAGTTCCATAATTGGGAACAAGTCAGTGAGATAGTCACGCAAAATATTACCAGTCACAGAAATCGTATCTTTGCCACGAATCACGCGCTCCAATGTGAAACGCATTGCACGAGTCTGAGACATGATCTGAATATCTACACCCGTTAAATCGTAATCCTTCAGATAGGTTTGCACCTTCTTAATCAACTCAGCTTCGTGTGGGCGGTACTCATCCAACCAAAATACTGCTGGAGTATGTGACAAACGCGCACGGTTGACTGCCAACTTGACCCAGTCACGAATCGGCGCATCTTTAACCTGACACATGCGCCAGATATCACCCTCTTCTACATTCTGCTCGAGTAATACTGTGCCATCATCAGCAACAATACGGGCTACACCAGGCTCAGGAATCTCAAAAGTCTTGTCATGTGAACCGTACTCTTCTGCCTGCTGAGCCATCAAGCCCACGTTCGGGACTGTACCCATGGTTTTAGGATCAAAATTACCGTGGGTCTTACAGAAATTAATCATCTCCTGATAGATACGAGCAAACGTACTTTCCGGAATAACCGCCTTAGTGTCATGCAAGCGACCATCTGCACCCCACATCTTGCCGCCAACACGAATCATTGCTGGCATCGATGCATCAACAATCACATCACTTGGTGAATGGAGGTTAGTAATGCCTTTGGCAGAGTCAACCATCGCCAACGCTGGACGGTGCTCATGGCATGCATGCAAGTCTTGGATGATTTCTTCGCGCTTGGATTCTGGCAAAGTTTTAATCTTGTCATACAAACTGCTCATGCCGTTGTTCGGATTAACACCTAACTCTTCAAACAACTTGCCATGCTTTTCAAATGCATCTTTGTAGAAAATCTTTACAGCATGACCAAACACGATTGGGTGTGACACCTTCATCATGGTTGCCTTCACGTGCAAGGACAACATCATGCCTGTCTTGTAAGCGTCTTCAATTTCTTTTTCATAGAACTCGCAGAGCGCTTTCTTGCTCATGTACATGCTGTCAATAATTTCACCAGCAAGCAAAGAAACTTTTGGCTTGAGGACAATGGTTTTGCCGCTCTTCGTTACCAAGTCCATCTTCACATCACATGCCTTAGTCATAGTCATTGACTTCTCACCAGCGTAGAAGTCGCCACCATGCATATGGGATACGTGCGTACGGGAAGCCTGACTCCACTCACCCATGGAGTGTGGGTTCTTGCGGGCATAACGCTTAACTGCATTTGGTGCGCGGCGATCAGAGTTGCCTTCGCGCAATACTGGATTTACTGCACTACCCAAGCACTTAGAGTAACGGGTACGAATTGCTTTTTCAGCATCATCTTTAGGGTCCTCTGGGAAATCTGGAATCTTGTAGCCCTTAGATTGCAATTCTTTGATGGCAGCAAGCAACTGGGGAACTGAAGCGCTGATATTAGGCAACTTGATGATGTTGGTATCCGGCAATAAAGTCATACGACCAAGCTCGGCCAAATTATCGGGAACTTTTTGCTCAGCAGTTAAGCAATCAGAGAACTCTGACAAGATACGTGCTGCAACAGAAATGTCGCTTTCTACAACCTGCACTCCAGCTGGCGCTGTAAAAGTGCGAATGATTGGCAAAAATGCACAGGTCGCCAATAGTGGCGCTTCATCTGTCAGCGTGTAAATGATCTTTGATTTCTCTGAAGCCATTGATGTTTCCTCGATATGGATAAATATTAGGGCTCGGTCTTATACCGAACCACTCCCGTATTCCGCACGCAACACTTCGGACGCTTTTGGCTGTCTTGGGTGTTATTTCACGCACTGGACCGAGACGTCTATTTTAAATCATCGACCCCGGCAATTTAAGGGGATTTAGGCACCAAATTGGCTGAAGTTGGTCGATTTAAGGGAATCCACCAAGCCGAGCCCGCACTCACTTGCATCGTAAACTGCGATACATGACTAATAAGCACCCCCTGCTCAACAAAAACCTTCTGCTGTTGATCCTTTGCCAGGGCTTGTTTTTGACTAACAATGTGACATTTATAGCCATCAACGGCCTGGTTGGCCTAAGCCTAAGCCCGGTTGCCTGGATGGCAACCCTGCCAGTAATGGGCTACGTTGTGGGAGGCGCCTTCTCAACTTCAATCGTAGCCAAAACCCAAAATTACTTTGGTCGGAAGATTTCTTTTCAGCTAGGCCTCTTGGTAGCTGCCTTGTCAGCCCTTCTGTGCGCCTATGCCGCTATTTCTAAAAACTTCTGGCTTCTGGTCCTAGGCACCTTTATTGCAGGCTATTACAGCGCAAATGGGCAACTCTATCGATTTGCAGCTGCCGAGTTGACGGCGGTCAGTCAAAGGGATAAGGCGGTCTCTTGGGTGCTTGCTGGCGGAATCCTAGGGGCAGTGATTGGACCCAACCTAGCTTCATGGACTAAGGATTTCTTTGATACCGCATTTCTGGGGGCTTATCTCACCCTATCAATAGCCGGATTTATTGGCATCATCGTGATGCAGTTCATCCACTTTCCAGAAGAATTTAAGACTCAGCACTCACTTTCCGCGGGCAGGAGCCTCAAAACGATTCTTCAACAACCGGTCTTTATGGTTGCTGTAATTGGCGCCTCATTGGGCTACGGCGTCATGAACCTGCTCATGGCAGCAACTCCGCTCGCCATGCAAATTTGCGGACTCCCTTTCTCCGATACGGCGCTGGTATTGGAGTGGCATGTGATTGGCATGTTCGCGCCCGGGTTTTTTACTGGCTCACTGATTCAACGCTTTGGCACTCTCAAAATTATGGGCGTTGGTGTCGCCCTGAATCTTCTATGCATTGCAATCGCGCTAACTGGCGTCGACTTTCATCAATTCCTGATTGCACTATTTTTATTGGGCGTTGGCTGGAACTTTTTATTTACCGGCTCGACGTCTTTGGCAATGACTGCCTACCGACCAGAAGAGCGTGATAAAGCTCAAGCAGCAATCAACTTCTTTGTGTTTGGCACAATGGCCTTTACTTCATTTGGTTCTGGAGCCCTCATTACCTCGCAGGGCTGGAATATCCTGAATCTCGGATCCCTGCTTCCCGTCGCTGTTACTGCGGGCGCCTTGATTTGGCTTAGCGCCAATCGCAAGAAGACAAATAGAAGTTCCGTGACTTAAGAAGCCTTTGCTAAAGGTAGATTGAAAAGCAAGTTTTGTGGTTTGAGCTTGAGTTGCTTCTCATCATTCATCGCAATACCCATATAAACCGGCTTTCCAGCCTGAGATTGGGTGACCGCCGCCTCATCAATAAAGTCCAGGCGGAATAAGCAAATGACCTTCTCAAGCTCATCAGAATCGACTGGCTCTTTGTTGTAAAGCTTATTCAAAATATCGGTCGCAGCCGCATCTAGACCAACATGCCAAGACCATTTGGGGTCGGTGATTTGCTGCATTGGGGTAATGCGTACTTGGGCGCCTAAAAAGTGTTGTATCCATTTTTCCAGAACGCGGCAAAAGTGATTGATGGGTGGCTGACCAAAGTTCAGTTGCACTGCAAAGTCATAATCTTCACTCTTCTCCCAATAAAGATCCGCATTTTCTTCATGTAGTACATCTAAGTCGATTGAGCGCATAGACATTGACTTGCTCTTCAGGAGATCCAGAATGTTGCCAGTCTCCCCAGCTTGCGCATTGCGAGTCACTATCTCATCATCTGCAGCCATCACCACACTGTCCTCAAGAACGGTGATCTTCTGAACCCGAAAGAAGAGCTCACCCATACGAGCATCTAATGGATGGCAATCTTCACCCAAGATATGCCGTATAAATATTTGCGCCAACTGAGTAATAAATAAAGGTGGCACGTCAACACCATCCCCCTTAAACAAGCTCATGTAAAAGTTTTCTAGAGAACTAGCCGCCAATAACTTAGCTCGATACCTAAGCCAAACCTGATAGTTCACCTGAATATCAGGATCTGCCATTCCAGAAATTTCTTCATCAGAGATGGCTGCGCGAGGGTTCTCGCTTAAGCGCTGATGTAAGGCGCGCTCAGCAGCGCAGGATTCGGGAACGAGGTTTAATTCGGGGCGCAATAAGTAAGTGCGCAGAAAATCATCTGTCACCAATAATTGCTTGTCAGACCCCACCGTAAGGGTTTTATACGCAGAATGAGGCCAGAAGTTTGTCATGTTAGTTTGCTCGAACAAAAAGATTACGCTCAGAATATACTAGCCCCTCAATTTCAGCCAAAGAGGAAGATAAACGTGAGCGAACTCCAAAAAATAGATACCGTTGTTGGTGATGGCAAAGAAGCGACTGCCGGAAATCATGTAGACGTGCATTACACCGGGTGGTTGTTTGATGAAAAAGCGCCTGACCATAAAGGTCAGAAGTTTGATAGCTCTCTTGATCGCGGCCAATTATTTAGCTTTCCTTTGGGTGCTGGCCATGTCATCAAAGGCTGGGATCAAGGCGTACAAGGGATGAAGATTGGTGGCAAACGCACCCTGATCATCCCTTCAGAGATGGGCTATGGCCCTCGCGGTGCCGGCGGTGTGATTCCCCCAAATGCAACATTGGTATTTGATGTAGAGCTACACGGAGTGAATTAATTTCAAACCTGTGTCTGCAAATAATAAGGCCACTCAATGAGTGGCCTTTATTTTTCCCGAAGAATCAATACAGTACTTACGAACGCAAATCTTTGCCGTTCAGCGTCAATTTGTTTTGCGTTGCCGGCTGACATAAACCAATCAAACGATTTCTTTCTGCCATGACCTTATCAGCATAGCCACCATCATTCTCGGCATTTGCAGCGCCAACATAGTATTTCAAGCCATTACGCAATGAGCCACTAGTAGCAATTAAATACTTCAGGATGTAGGCGCCCACCCGAATATTCACTTCAGGCTTCACCGCATCAGTAGCTCCGCCATACAAAGCGTATTTATCTTTATGAATAGCAGTCATCACCTGCATCAAGCCTTCAGCACCTGCATGGCTTTTAATCAGGGGATTAAAGTTGGATTCCACAGAAATCACGGCAAGCAATAAAACTGGATCAATATTGACTTCTTTTGCAATCAACACTGTGTTGGAAACGTATTCCTCAATCTTTGCGCGATCTAACTTGTACTTCTTCTCAAAGAAGTCAGCAACAGCACGTTGATTTTGAATGGACACCATCAACTTCGAATCCAAGGCCTGAGGATCAATCTTCGAAGTGGGGATGCGATCGGCTAAGTGAGAGATTGGCTTTACCTGAGCCTGGGCTACAGAGGGCATCAAGAGGGCAACCGTTTGCTGTTTAGCGCTTGTCAATCCACTATGGGAGGTGGTCGGTGACTTGCCATAAATTACGTTCGCAATCTCTTTATCGGCAAGTGCTTTGGGAGTCTCCTCCTGATACTGATCGAGCATGCCAAAACCGTTTTGCCAAACTATATGGCGAGCCTCGTCTGGGACCAGAATACGAGCTAAATCGAATGCACCTGCTTGAGTACCATTTCCGGAAAGCCAGAGCCCCACGATCATGAAAACGCTTACGATCAATAGGCCATTCATCACCCGATATACGGGGGATAGTGCGTGAGCAAGCAAGTCTTTAGCATTCGCCTTTGCAGGCTGTACTAGTTGCGCGTCACTCAAATTGGCAGAAAAACATTTAATCATTCATAGTCTTGCAGTACCCCAAAAATCTCAGTTCAGATTTATGTTGCAATGCAATAAGTAAAAAACATGAGTCATCCTAAGAAGGTTCTTATATCAAGTCAAGAATAAAGGACTTAATTTCCATAACTTATAGGTCTTGAAATAAGGATCATCCCTAATAAGATCCCTAAATTTGATATTTAACCCTTTAATTTCAATTACTTAAAGAAGTTAGTGAGGACTTATTTCATATAATAAAAAAGTGCTCAAAATCCAACTTTTTTACTATTTTTAGATCTCAAAAGGGCCGCCTGACCCGTACATCTAGTATCTAGGCAGCTTGTATTTTCTACCGGTAGTGTTCATTGAATCATCGCCTCAAGTTGCGCATCTCCTACCCTGAACACTTTGCAGCTAGATCATTCGCTGAGATAAACAGCTCTCAAGCCCGCATAAATACTAGCTCTAGAGCTAACGTCATCGCCCAATATGCGCAAAACTTTTACCCCCTCGCTAAGACACTCATTACACTGACATGCAATGAAGTTCCTGGGCAAACTCCTCCTACTTAGCTCGCTTTGGCTGCCACTGAGTGCATCTGCACTATTTGATCAATGCAAAGATCTATTCCCGGCCCAACAAGTGCCAAGCACAACTCAGGTAGGACGAGACCTTTGCTTTGATGATTTTGCAATCTACTACTCACCTTCGGACAAAAAGCCGATCTACACCGTTGAGCGCCTCAATGGCGAGCAACTCCAGGCGCCTCACCCACGACGCACCAATCAGTTTTATGAGGAGGCCAGACTCCCTGCGCATGAACGCGCCCTGCTTGCAGACTATCGCGGCAGTGGATACGACCGAGGTCATAACGTTCCAGCAGGAGACATGACGCGGGAGCGGGGGATGGCTCAGTCATTTTCCTTAGCAAATATGATGCCGCAGGCTAGACAGAACAATCAGGGTATTTGGGCAAAACGAGTTGAAGAGTCCACTAGGATGTACATCAAGCGCGCAGAGGGCGACGTGTATGTGTTTACCGGATCAATTGGTCATGCTGGCAGCATTGGTAAAAGCCGAGTCACTATACCGAGTCATCTTTATAAGCTGGTCTACGATCCGAATAAAAAGTTAGCTTGGGCGTATTGGGTTGAGAATACGGATGACGCACAAATGAGCGCGCCAATCTCTTATGCTGAGCTTGTACAGAAGACGGGCATCGATTTTCATTTGCCTATAGAGATGAGTGACAGTACAGCCAGCAATTCAGCTACAAGGGCAGTTCCAAGACAGTCAGTGGGCGCTTGGTATCCAGTCTTTTTCGACCAATACTCGCCTGAGAAGATGGCAGCCATCATCTCGAACATCAAAGCAGGCAAGGTTGCCAGCGTACAGATTCAGTACGACCGTAATGTAGAGCTCGCTCAAAGGTTGGCTATGGAGATTGGGACGCAAAGTACATTGCAGGCCACTCTTTCTCAAAGCAGCCCTCCAGATTCACCCAATGTGAGCTATGAACGCAATCGCGTGACAGCGATAGTTCGCTCCAAGTAAACCTTTACTAGTCTCGAGCGCGGGGCGCAATTCCATGAGCCCGCTGGATAGGGGTCAATAATCCGCGTAGGCCATTGTGATCTAGCGTATGCATCAACTCTAGCAACTGACCCAGCTCGCCCTTAGGAAAACCTTCCCGAGCAAACCACGCCAAATAATTTCCAGGCAAATCTGCAAGCGCACGCCCAGCATGCTTACCAAAAGGCATTTTCATTGTGACCAGCTTCACAAGGGCTTCTGAATCCATAGATTCGCATCTTACAAGCTCGGGCAGTTTCTTCAGCAAATCTCAACACCAAGACAAACAGGGTCATTTTCTCAATTGAGAATTATTCTCATTTACTGTATATTGAGAATCGTTCTCAATTACTTTTATTCACCTGACCAACCACTATGAAAATCACCATCAAAAGACTTGTTGCCTTTAGCATCCTATTAGCTACCGCCTTGCACTTCTCATTCGCGAATGCGGGTGAAGGTGCATTTGGGTGGATTTACACCCTCGATCTCCAGCCCAAAGGAAAGTTGGAGTTTGAACAGCGCCTACAACTCAATAAACAGCAAGCGGCTGGGACCTACGATGCCTGGACAGCCAGAACCGAGTTGGAATATGGCCTTACCAATGATTTACAAATTGCCGGCTACATCAACTCCTACTACACCAGCGCAAATCAGAATTACACGAATCCAGAGGCTTGCGGCGATAGCTCAAGCTGCACAGGTGGGTATGGAGTGCCATCAAGCCATGACCCCGCTACCCCTTACAGAAAAAGCGGTATTGAAGGTGGCTCACTAGAGGCTATTTATCGACTGACTAATCCAGTGACATCACCGGTTGGCGTTGGTCTGTACTTAGAGCCCACCTGGGGCAGAAACAAAGATGAAATCGAGGCTCGCCTTCTATTGCAATCGAATTTTATTGATGATCGCTTGGTCTTGGCAGGAAACGTAGTGGTAGCAAATGAACGTTTGAAATTTATTGAGAATGGCAATGTCCCTGAATCCATGCTCGATTTTTTAGTCGGCGCTAGTTATCGATTCGCGCCCAAATGGTCTGCTGGTGTTGAAGCCCGATTCCATAACGACTATTCCGAATTGAATTTGCGCAATCAAGTGCAACGTGCAACTTTTGTTGGTCCCAATATGCACTATGCCGCTAAAGACTGGTGGGTCACTGGCGCTTGGCGTTATCAACTCAAAGGCGGAAGCTGTATGGGTGGTGGCGAAGCTGAATGCTCCAATGCTCGCGTTTGGGATAGTCACTCAGTTAATGAGTTCATTGTCAAATTGGGCTTCCCGCTGAACTAGAAAAGATCTCTCTCATTTTTAATTTAAAGGTACATATGGAAAAGCAAAATTTATTAATGGCAGCACTGATACATCTGATTAAGTTTCAGTCTACCCACTGCGCCACTGCGAGGGAGCGCGCCCTAATGATGTTTGATGCTCTAGCCCAGCTAAACGAAACCAATCAAGAACTAGATGAACTTTGCTGCCAGGCTAATGCATTGTTAGCCAATTAACAGTTTCAAATTCCTCCCCCACATCAGCAAAAGAATTGAGAATATGCACTGGAAACCCAATCCCTTACTCATCATGAGTCTAGCTGCAGCTACGATACCGATCGTTGCTCATGCCAAGATCTATGCATCTGTTGAGCAAGCTCAAAAGATATTGATTCCCAATAAGGCCTTAACTAAAAGTCCCATCATCATTACAGATGAGCTACAAGACAAAATGCGCTCAGCCTCAAGTATTCGCCATCCCTTTCAAGGGGATCGAATTTGGAAAGCAGCGGATGGAAGTTGGTTCATCGTAGACGAGGTAGTCGGTAAGCATGAAATGATTACCTATGCAGTTGCTCTCAACCCATCAGGCGCAGTCACTGGGATCGAAATCCTAGACTATGTGGAGTCTTATGGCTACGAAGTAGCGGAAGCTCACTGGCGCAAACAGTTCATTGGCAAAACGGCGGCAGACCCTATCAAGCTCAACCAAGATATTCAAAATATTGGGGGTGCCACCCTCTCCTGCAAGCATCTAACCGATGGGGTTAAAAGAGTTGCGGTCTTATATGAGATTGCCTTAAAAAATCAGAACACGATTGCAAAAGCAAAATGATTCGTTGCAAACCCCTCTTAGGGACTTTCGTAGAAATCCGGATTGATGATGAAGGTCCATCATCAAAAGCCTTAGATGAAGCATTTTTAGCTATTGAGCAAGTGCAATCTTTAATGGGTTTTCATCATCCGGATAGTGAGCTCTCAACAATCAATGCCAGATCTCATCTAGAGCCTATTCGTATTCATCCCTGGACAGCCCGCGTACTAAGGATTGCAAAAGAAATGTATCGTCAATCTCATGGGGTTTTTAATTGCGGAGTTGGGCACCGCCTAGTAGAAGCAGGTTTACTCCCAAAGCATTTCCAGTGGGGGAATTACACCTTTGGGGGCATTCAAGATCTCGTATTTCTTGAGCCAAACCTAGTTTTAGCGAAACAGCCCATCTGCCTTGATCTTGGTGGAATTGCCAAAGGATATGCAGTAGATAAAGCCATTGAAATTCTGCAAGCTCATGAGATCAACTCTGGCTCAGTGAATGCGGGCGGGGATTTGCGAGTCTTTGGAGATTGCACCCAGGAAATTCAAATCCGAAATCCCAAAAAACCTCACGAACTCATTCAAATTGGCACTTTGAAGGCGGGGGCCATTGCGACCAGCAGCCTCTACTTTGCAAAACGTGATGCCAATTCAAAAAGTTATATGGTGAATCCCTTCAGTCAAGAACATATTGAATTTTCAGAGTCCTACTCAATAGTTGCAGATGAATGTATCTACGCAGATGCCTTAACCAAGGTAGTGAGTATTTCCGGCAATACCGAACACCCCTGCTTGAGTCATTTTTCTGCCCATGCCATCAAAATCCCGTGCACCCTCACCCCATGAAAAACACGAGTCGCCTTGGCAAGATGCCTGCATGGCAAAGATATTTCGTCTTCATTGGCATATTGAGCTGCTCCCTCACTGGCATAGCCTATTTACTTGGTCATGAATTCCATATCGAACGTACCGTATTGGGAGCACACTCAGTATTAGTGTGGCATGGCATTGCCGCCATGGCAGCCACGATGGCTCTAGGCTCCGTCTTGCCCTTTCACCTGAAGGCGGGCCTGAAGTCCAGAAGGAAGTTATGGAGTGGTTTAAGCCAATTGGCTTTTTTAACTATCCTATTAGCTTCAGGTGCCCTGCTGTACTACGGCCCTGAAGAAATTCGAGATAGCGTAATCGAAATCCATTGGATGATTGGCCTGACTTTCTTTGCAATCTTTTTACTGCACGGTGTGTATGCCAACAACTTGACCAGCTTAAATGCAAAGAAGGCGCATTGAGTTTGATTTCTCAATACGCCTTGCTCAAGCTAGAGACGACTTACTTACAGCAAGAATCTTTTCCAGATGAGGTTCCACAAGAATTAATTCCCAATAATGGATACGCTGGGCAGAAGCGGAAAATACCTGTAGCCATAGGGATTAGTCCGATCCAACCCCACCAGCCTACGACTCCATTAGCTGCAAGTGCAACCAGCACAATACCTACTGAGATTCTTAAAATACGATCAATACCACCGACGTTACATTTCATATTGAACTCCCTTTAAAAACGATTAAATGATTCTTCTCAACTACTTCTTGCAGTAATACTTGTAGAGCAAACTCATCACAGATATAGCAACTTGACTTGATAAAGAGTAATAGATCTGCTTACCCTCTCTACGCGTTTTAACCAGCTTCTCCTTGCGTAAGACAGTAAGCTGCTGTGAGAGGGTTGGCTGATGTAAATCCAGCGCAGCCTCTAACTCACCAACACATTTTTCTGCTTGACCGATTTCGCATAAGAGCATCATGCGATCCCGATTGGATAAAACCTTCATCAGCTTGCAAGCATCATCGGCTGATGACTGCATCTTTTTTAATTCAGCCTTGGAAATGGGCATATTCATCATCACTTCCTAATCAGAGCGCATTCAAGGGGATTTTTAAATAAGACACCCCATTGCTATCCGCCTCAGGAAAATGTCCAGCCCGTATATTGACCTGAATAGAGGGCAAAATTAATGTTGGCATATCCAAGGTTTTATCTCGTGTAGTGCGCATCTGTACAAATTGCTCTTCGGTCACACCATCATGAACGTGAATGTTATTTGCCTTCTCATCAGCCACAGTACTCATGCCAATCGCTGGTCGATTATTTGGTGGATAGTCGTGACACATGTACAGCTTAGTTTGGCCTGGATAAGACAAAATCTTCTGAATAGAGCGATAGAGCGTCTTCGCATCGCCACCCGGAAAATCGCAACGGGCTGTGCCGACATCGGGCATAAACAGGGTATCGCCTACAAATATTGCATCGCCGATTTCATAAGCCATACAAGCCGGTGTATGTCCTGGCACAAAGAGTGCTTTTAAGGAGAGATTGCCAAAGGAGAGCAATTCACCCTCCTTTAACAAGTAGTCGAACTGTGTGCCATCGGCCTTAAAGCGATCATCCAAATTAAAGATACCTTTAAACACGGTTTGGACATTCGTGATGTGATCACCGATTACCAACTTACCACCCAAGTGACTTTGTAAATAGGGGGCAGCTGTTAAATGGTCTGCGTGGGCATGGGTCTCTAAAATCCAATTGACTTGTAGTTGGTGTGACTTCACGAAAGCAATCACCTCATCAGCAGACTTAGTAGTAGTTCTACCCGATTTAGGGTCATAGTTCAGGACTGAGTCAATGATGGCGCAGGGACTACCCTCACCCTCATAAACCACATAGGTGTAGGTCCAGGTTTCTGGATCAAAAAAGTCCTTAATAAGTGGAGTGTGCGTAGCAGTCAAAATATTTCCTTGTTTGCATAAATATTATATATATTTATATACTATATTAATCTAAAATAAATTGCAATGGACTACTCAACCCTTATCAGCCCCTCGCTAGGCATCCTAGTTGGCATTCTCATGGGCCTTACTGGCGCAGGAGGCGGGATTTTGTCTGTGCCGCTCCTAGTCTTCTTTCTAGGACTGCCCATTGCAGAGGCGGCACCAATTGCACTGTGCGCGGTTGCCCTTGCTTCTAGCATTGGGGCCATTCTGGGACTCAAAAATAAGATCTTGCGCTACAAAGCAGCTATTTTTATGGCGATCTTTGGCTTAATCCTCTCCCCCGTAGGACTCTGGCTTGCACCCAAGATCCCGAATGCGCCCTTACAAATTCTATTTAGCTTGATCCTCCTCTATGTAGCGGTACGCTTATTAACGCAAGCGCGCAATGAGCTGAAGGGCATCCCAGAGGAAATTCGAAAACCCCCACCTTGTCTAGTAAACCCTGCTATTGGAAAACTCCAATGGACCCTACCTTGTGCTCGTGCCCTCATGTTCGCTGGTAGCATCGCAGGCTTTTTATCCGGTTTGCTCGGCGTTGGAGGCGGCTTCATCATCGTGCCAGCACTCAAACGCTATACCGACCTACCAGTGAAATCTATCGTCGCGACTTCTCTTGGAGTGCTAGCCATCGTCACCGGCGGCGGAGCCATTTTCTCGGCAGTAAATGGAAGCTTAAATATTATTGTAGCCGCGCCTTTTGCACTAGCAGCATTGGGTGGGCTATTAATCGGTCTTCTGCTGGGCAAAAAAATAAGCGGGCCCCATACTCAACTTATTTTCTCTATCTTCACTTTAATCATTGCGATTAGCTTGCTCATCAAAGGCGCGCTAACTTTGAATCCGTGAAACGCCCACTACCATCTTTTCTTCTTATTCTTTCTCTCATAATATTGGGGGCTCTACTCATGACGCTCAAACCCAGCTCTGTTTTAACAAGCTCAGTTAGCGCTATTTCTGGAACAGTCAGCAATCTGCGTAATGAACTCTTGGAATACGTGAATCCAGAAAAACCAACGCACGACCATTCCTCGGTCTACTACCAGCGCTTCTTTATCTCGAAATTTAATTTAGATGATCGCACTATAGAAGCCAAATTCTCCACACCGATGGTGGTGAGCAATGGTGACAGCATCACCGTATCTGGCTACTCCAAAGGCAATCACTTTCAAGTGCTGGCTTATGCCAATCAAACTCAGCAAATAAGTAAGCATGAAAATTGGATCATCTTAGGTCTAGGCGCCCTATTCTTTCTCGCTGTTGCCCTAGGACTCCTCAACTCAGAATTAGTGGCTGAAGGCGCTTTAGTGCCCAAGTTATTTTTGATCGGTTTTGTAGGGGTAGCCTTCTATATGGGCTACCGTGCGCTACTGATACGCGAGGCAATCTCACTTCTCCAGAACTAGCTAAGTGATTTGCTTCATCACACTCCAATAGAAAAAGCCCTCTTTCGAGGGCTTTTTAACAAACAGAGTGCCGTTAAATCTTAGTGGCCACCAGCGCCACCCAAGTAAGCCGCTTTCACAGCCGGATCATGCATCAACTTATCTGCTGGGCCGTGCGTCGCAATCTTACCGTTCTCAAGAACATAGCCGTAGTCAGCAACATTCAGGGCTGCTGCAGCAAACTGCTCAACCAATAACATGGTTACGCCCTGAGACTTAAGGTTAGAAATAATCTTAAATACTTCCTCAACCAAAATTGGTGCCAGACCCATTGACGGTTCATCCAAAAGAATAATCTCTGGATTGAGCATCACAGCACGAGCCATTGCCAGCATCTGCTGCTCACCACCTGACAATGTTCCAGCCAATTGGTTGCGACGCTCTTTTAAGCGGGGGAACATTTCTAGAGCGCGCTCTAGATCGTTCTTAATATCGCCTTTTGGACGGCTACCTGTAAAGCGTGGAAATGCACCCAATAAGAGGTTGTCGTTTACTGACATCGTCGTAAATACACGACGACCTTCTGGGCTATGAGCTAAACCTAAGCGAGCGATTTTATGAGAGTCGTAACCATCAATTTTTTCGCCACCAAGAGTTACTTCACCACCAGTAGGCTTAATCATGCCAGTGATAGCGCGCATGGTCGTTGTTTTACCGGCGCCGTTTGACCCGATCAAAGTAATGACTTGTCCTTTAGGAACATCAATATTGATGCCGTGCAGAACTTTTACTTTGCCGTAGCCTGCTTCAAGATTCTTAATAGATAACATGGTATTTACCGATTCAATATGGTTCTAGTGATTAAGTACCCAAGTAGGCATGAATCACCTTCTCGTCTGCCTGAACTTCAGCTGGTTTACCTTCTGCAATCTTCTGACCGAAGTCCAATACAGAAACGGTATCGCATACTGACATCACCACATCCATGTGATGCTCAATCAGGATGAAGGTAATACCGCTATCGCGGATCTTACGAATAATGCGCAAGAGTTCTTTAATGTCAGGGGCTGTCAAACCGGCAGCTGGCTCATCTAACAGGAGCAACTCTGGATCTAAAGCCAAGGCACGAGCAATCTCCAAGAGACGTTGCTTACCGTATGGCAAGTTACGCGCTTCTTCATTTGCCAAGTCATCTAAGCCAACGAACTTCAAGAGCGCCATTGCACGAGCATGTGCTTCAGCTTCTTCTTTCTTGTAGCGCGGCAGATTTAAGGCAATCTCCACCATGTTGGATTTGAAGGTGTGGTGTAAGCCAACCAAAATATTTTGGATTGCTGTCATTTCACCGAAGAGCTGAACATTCTGGAAGGTACGAGCGATACCAGAAAGCGCAATGTCTGAAGACGTACGACCAACTACGCTTTGGCCAGCGTAGAGAACGTTACCGGCTGTAGGTACGTAAATACCTGTCAAGACGTTCATCATCGTGCTCTTACCAGAACCGTTAGGACCGATCAGACCATGAATAGTGCCGCGCTTAATGCTCAAATCAACATTGTTCAAGGCCTTTAAGCCGCCGAACTGCATCAATACTGAGTCCACCTTCAAGAGCTCTTCACCCATGTTTTTATTGGCAACAGCGCTGATGAAGCTAATGGAGTCATCAACTGTTTCAGCTTGATCACCACGAGTAGTTTTCGTCTTACCGGCAATTGATTGGTAGAAGCTCTTCGCAAAACCAACAATACCGTTTTGTAAGTAATAAACAACGAGCAAAATCATGAAGCCGAAAATACTGAGGCGCCAGTCAGAAATCGTATTGAGCCAGAACGAGAATGCTGCCAAGCCAACTACACCAGCGATAGGCACAGCTACACGTCTTACTGTTGTGACCTTCTTAGACAGCGCCATTGCTGCACCAATTACTACAACGACCGCAATGATCGAAGCAACGATACGGAACAAGTTAATGTCATCCAAGAGTTTTGGCAACAACACAATAATCGCCGCACCAATGACCGCGCCAAGGCGTGACTTACGTCCACCCATGATGATGCCCAGCAAGAACAAAACAGCGAGTTCGTTGTTATAGGTGTTAGGTGAAATATATTGTTCTGAGTATGCATATAAGCAACCAGCCAAACCAGCAAAGCCAGCACTGATCACAAAAGCAATCACTTTAAAGCGATAAACAGAGACACCCATACAGTCGCAGGCAATTGGGCTATCCCGCAAGGCCTCAAATGCACGACCAATTTGTGACTTCACAAAACGGTCCACGATGATCATAGAGATAATCAAAATGATGCCAACCATCCAGAAGTACTCTGCCTTGGTCATCGGCACGCCCATTAAGTCAGGCTTAGGGATCTTGATGCCCAATGGGCCTTCAGTCAACCAAGTCATTTCATTAATCAAAATCTGTGCAATGGTTCCGAAAGCCAAGGTGACCATCGCCAAATAAGGTCCGATTACCTTCAATGCTGGCAGAGCCAAGATACCACCGAAGATTGCAGTTACCACAATAGATGCTGGAAGGGTTCCCCAAATAGTCCAACCAAAGTGGAAGTACAGCACACCAGCGGTATATGAACCGATACCAAACAGTGCTGCGTGACCCAAAGAAACTTGACCGACATAACCCACCACAATATCCAAACCAAACAACAAAATGGTATAGATCAGAATCGTTTCAACGAGGTGAATGTAATAAGGATTGTGAATAAATAAGGGCAGAGCAAACAGTGCCGCGATCGCAATTAATAGAGGTATTAGAGACTTCTTCATCATTAAACTTTCTTAATTGCAGATTTACCAAAGAGGCCAGATGGTTTGTATGCAAGTACGAGTAAAAGCAAGATCAAACCTGGCACATCTTTATAGCCAGTAGAGATATAAAAACCAGTAGCAGTTTCAACGATTCCCAGAATCAAACCACCCACAATGATTCCCATACCGCTTGAAAGGCCACCAATAATCGCCACCGCGAAAGCCTTTAAACCCAAGGCGCCGCCCATGCTCGCACCAGTCAATGTGAGAGGCGCAATCAATACACCAGCAAACGCTGCAGTCAATGAAGATAGTGCATAAGAGAAGGTAATTACTACGCTAGTGTTGATACCCATCAGGCCAGCGGCATCACGATCGTTAGCCGTAGCAACCACTGCTTTACCGTAGATTGTTTTACGGTTAAAAAATTCCACCAACAACATCATGACTAAGGCACCAACTACCACCAAAATTTCCATTGGCAAAATATTTGCGCCGAGGAACTCCATTGGCTCCATCGGCAATGGTGATGGAAATGGCAATGCATCACGACCCCAGATATTTTCAGCTACGTTCTTGAAAATAATACCGAGTGCAATCGTGGACATAATCCAACCAAACTCAGATTTAATTTTGATGGCTGGACGCACACCGATGAGCTCAACAAAGCCACCCTGCACCATTCCAAATAAGCAAACTACGGGAATCATGACCCAATAGTTCATGCCGAAAGTGTCTACGCAGGTTAAACCTACCAGAGCACCCAACATCAGCGCTTCACCCTGACCGAAGTTCAGAGTGCCCGATGTGGCAAAAGTGAGCTGGAAACCGAAAGCGATTACCGCATAGATCATCCCCACAGCGATACCGCTCGAGAGGATTTGTGCAAGCATGTCCATTTTTATTGGCCTAAAAGAAAATACTTAAAACTGTTTTATTAACAAATCCGACATTGTAAGCAAAACACCGCTTTGTGGGCGGCGTTTTGCTTTTTTATGTTGCAGTGCAATAAAGAATACAGATTGCCTGCTAATAAACCTAAATTACTTCTTCTTAGGAGTTGCGTCCTCAGCATTCAAGAACTCAACGCGACCATTTTCAACCACACCCATCACTACATCTTTCATCTTGATTGCGTCGTGATCAGTTGCAGAGAATGGCTTGTTGTAAGTAATCACAACGCCATCAACTGGAGTCTTCAGATCTTGCAATGCTGCAACAATCTTTGGTCCCTCTGTGCTGTTTGCTTGCTTGATCGCCGCTGCCAAGAGGTAAACAGAGTCATATCCTTGTGCTGCAGAAACTGGAGATGCAATGTTGTTGTTCTTTGGCTTGAACTCGGCCAAGTAAGCCGCTTGGAAAGCTTTACGCTTAGCAGTTGTAGATGGAGTTTGAATGTAAGTTTGTGGCATTGATGCGCCGTTACCATTCTTACCCGCTGTATCAATAAAGCTGGCCATAGACAATGTCCATGAACCGATCATTGGCTTCTTCCAGCCCAACTTCGCCATACCGTTAGCGATTTGTGCCAACTCAGGTCCAATTGCGTAAGTCAAAATCACATCAGCACCAGCATTTTTTGCTTTGAGCAATTGTGAAGTCATGTCCACGTCACCAATGTTGAATTTCTCAACTGCTACTGGTGTTACGCCATAGCCCTTCAATGCCTTCTCTAAGTCTTCGCGACCCAACTGACCGTAGTTTGTAGAGTCAGCCAAAATTGCTACTCTCTTCAATCCACGCTTCTCAACCGCTTCTTTAGCAATCAATGGAGCCTGGATGTTGTCAGGAGCAGCATTACGGAAAACGTAATTTTCTGGTGCGTTAGGGAATTGCTTGGTCAAGATTGAACCAGTAGCAACGTTGTTCATCACTGGAATCTTGGCATCTTGATAGAAGCGCTGTGAAGCCAATGCTACGCCAGTGTTGATGTAACCCAAAGTAGCAACAACTTTTTCGTTGTTAATCAATTCTTGAGCGATTTGTACACCGCGCTCGTTTTTAGCTTCGTCATCGCGCTCAACCAAAACGATTTTGTTGCCGTTAATACCACCAGCAGCATTGATTTCTTTTGCAGCCAAGCGCACACCATCACGCATACTCACACCCATTGAGGCGGAGCCGCCAGTGAATGGGCCTGAAACACCCAACTTGATATCGGCAGCGTAAGCGCCTGTTGTTAACATTGCAGCAGCAGCTACCGCAAAAATGTGATGACGAATGTTCATAAAGTCTCCATGACTAAAAATGCTAATTAAATAAATTCTTTTTTAAATACAACTTGAAACGAATAGCCATCTTACAGTCAATGTAGGGGCAAAAAAAGGGCTTTGTATTAGGGTTTTACATTAGCCCCTAGAGATAAAAGTCGTTTTAAAAAAACTGACGACTTTTTGCTCGCAATGTAGGCCAGAAAAGATTAATTACTAGACCGGCAATTACCAAGCTTGCGGCTTCGACTTTCCACGGCGGCAAAGCCTCACCCAAAAAGAAGGCGGATGCGCCCATGCCAAAGATGGGGACTAATAAGGGTGCAGGAGCCACTACAGCTGCTGGATGCTTCGAGAGCAGCCAGCCCCAAGCTGCATATCCAAATAGGGTATTAGCCCAAGATTGCCAGAGCACCCCCATCCAAGCGCCTGCTGACGCTGCCAAGCTGATTTCCCATAAATGGCTGGCGCCCCCCTCAAAGATGAGCGAAATGAGCAGTAAAGGAGGTATTGAGAATGCACTTGCCCAAACTACATAAGACAACATATTGATAGCGCCGGCCCTGCGGCTCACTGTGTTGGCAACCCCCCAAGAGAAGCCTGCAAAAACCACCAAAGCTAAACCTAAGAAGGTCGTTGCAGCATCGGTGTGCAGTGCAATAATTACTAAGCCCGTCATCGCCACGGCAACGGCCAACGCCTGATATAGCCTCAGGCCTTCTTTAGCAAAGAACATTGCAAAGCCGATCGTAAAAAATACCTGCGTCTGAATAACCAAAGAAGCAAGCCCTGGAGAAATGCGTCCATCAATCGCAAAGTACATCACGCCGAACTGCCCTACCCCGGTTGCCAAGCCATAGACGCAAAGATTTCCCCAAGAAACTTTGGGTTTGGGCATAAAAAATACTACTGGCAATAAAGCAAAGATGTATCGCAGGGCTGCAAAGAAAAATGGCGGGAAACTATCGAGAGAAATCTTGATGACTACAAAGTTTGTTCCCCACACCGCAACAATAGCGAGAGCTAACAACAAGTGGCTTGCTGGCAGCCCAGAGTGCAGCTGTGAACTGCCTTGTTTTTCTGGACTACTCACTCGTTAACAATTCAGCAGCGCGTTGCGCAATCATCATAGTCGGTGCTGCAGTATTGCCAGAAGTAATCGTGGGCATTGCAGAAGCATCCACTACTCTCAGATGCTGAATACCTCTCACACGTAATTGTGAATCGAGCACCGCCATCGGATCATCGTCGCGCCCCATCTTGCAAGTACCCACTGGATGAAAAATCGTCGTACCAATATCACCAGCCGCTTTGATCAGCTCTTCGTCGGTTTGATATTGCTTGCCAGGTTTGTACTCATCTGGTGTGTATGGCTTGAGTGCCGGGCTTTCCACAATCTTGCGTGTCAAGCGCAATGAGTCTGCCGCTACCTGACGATCTTCATCGGTCGATAAATAGTTTGGTGCAATGACTGGGGGCGCTTCTGGATCGATCGAGTTGATGTGCACACTACCGCGAGATGTTGGACGTAGATTACAAACGCTAGCAGTAATCGCATTAAAAGAATGTAAGTCTTCACCAAACTTTTCCAGTGATAGTGGTTGTACGTGATACTCCACATTTGCTGAAGGCTGGTCAGGCGAGCTGTATGCAAAAGCGCCTAGCTGCGATGGGGCCATTGACATCGGGCCAGAACGCTTGAACACATACTCCATACCAATCATTAACTTGCCTAATAAAGAATTCGCTTTGGTGTTTAAAGTCTTGATGCCATTGACCTTGTAGATCATACGCAACTGCAAATGGTCTTGCAAGTTCTCGCCCACACCAGGCAAATCTGCAATCACCGGAATACCCAGCTTCTGAAGATGCGCAGCTGATCCAAGGCCTGAGCGCTCCAAGACCTGCACACTACCAATAGCACCTGCACTCAAAATGACTTCGCCTCGTGAACCCGCATTGTCATTGCTGCAATGTACGTCTACGGTTTTGCCATTCTGAATGTATTGGACTCCGTAGCAATCTTTGCTATTGGCATCGATCAATAATTTATTGACCACAGCCTCGGTAATCACTGTGAGATTGGGGCGCTTGGCAGCGTCACGCAAAAATGCTTTAGAGGTATTGAGGCGCCAACCTTTGCGCTGACTCACGTCGAAGTAACCGACACCAAAGTTGTCGCCTTGGTTAAAGTCATCTGATGATGGGATGCCTGCTTGTACTGCGGCCTCTCTAAAGACATCCATGATGGGCCAACGCAAGCGCTGCTTAGAAACTGTCCACTCACCACCTTTGCTATGCCACTGATTAGCGGCGCCGTGATAATCCTCGAATGATTTATAGCGACGTAGCGCGTTTTCCCAAGACCAAGACTCATCGCCTGTTGCCTTAACCCAAGAGTCATAGTCACCTGTTTGACCACGCATGTAGATCATGCCGTTGATCGATGAACAGCCACCCAAAACTCTACCGCGTGGATATAGTAAGGAACGACCGTTGAGACCTTTTTCAGCAGCAGTCTTAAAGCGCCAATCTGCCCTTGGGTTGTCAATGCAATATAAGTAGCCAACTGGAACGTGTATCCAGATGTAATTGTCGTTCTTGCCAGCCTCGATTAATAGCACGCGTTTAGCGGGACTCTCAGTCAGGCGCTTGGCCAACATGCAGCCTGCACTACCAGCTCCAATGATGATGTAGTCGTAGGTGTTTTGAAGAGGGGTTTGAGTCATATGCTTAATAAAGAGTAACCATTTAGTTCGTAGTATCTATTATTTACTAAAATGTAATCTCGACTTAATTCTTGATGGAGCTATAAAGCAAATGCAAGCCATAAATCATGAGCAAGTATTTGGACACCTAAGAACCGCCACCTTTTCAGCGGAAGAAGCTGCAGAATTTCTCGAGATCTCGCTTACTACCTTACGTAGATATGTACAGACCGGCAGATTAAAGCCTTCATCAATCATTGGACGAAACCAGTTATTTTCTAGCGCTGATCTGAAATTACTAAAACAGAAAATCAATAAAGAATAGCTAAAGTCCAATACCCGTCTAAAATAGCTCCATGCATGTCAATGAAAAGAACCGCACCCCCAAGAAGGAAGATCTTGATGAGGGTCCCAGCAAATCCGAGCTAAAGCGCCAGATGACTGAGCGCCAAAAGCTGGCCGAGGTTCTAGCGGCACTCAGCAGCGATGCTTTAAAGACTATTCCCTTGGATGAGGCGATTAAGGCAGCGATTGCGGAAACAAACAAGATTAAAAGTTTTGAGGCGATTCGTCGCCACAAGCAATACCTTGGCAAACTCATGCGCTTTTTGGATGAAGAAGAGCTTGATGCCATTCAAAAACGCTTAGATGCCATCCAGGGCGTTAGTAAGGCAGAGACTGCAAAGCTTCATCATCTCGAGTCTTATCGCGATCGATTGATTGCCAATGATGAAACCTTTACCAAGATGATTGAACAATATCCCGATATGGATATTCAAAATATGCGCACACTCATCCGTAATGCGCGTAAAGAAAAAGAGGCCAATAAACCTCCTAAGGCCTATCGCGAAATCTTTCGCGTCCTCAAGGATATGGGTATTTAGCTTTAGATTTTGAGCCTAGTTGCAGGGAGCTCAACCCAGCGATACAGATAGTTGGCGGTGATCACACTGCAAATTAGCGCCAGCAACATCAAGCCAATAGCACCACTAGCATGTGTATGCCATCCCCAGGCTATATAGAGCGTGTTGGCTAACAGAATAAACGCGAAGTGAATCAAAAAAGCGCTGTACGAACGCTGACTACCCCAAGCAATCGCCTGCAAGATTCTCTTCTGGATGCTCATGCCACCTTGATGAGCTAGTGGATAGCTAGCGTTACCCCATAGCGATAATAGTAAAGCGACGCACCAAGCCAAAACATTGCGTCCCCATAGCTCCTGCAGGGAAGAGATTGCAATGATCACGCCAATCGCAATGAGTAAGCATTTCGCCAAGACTCTGATTTTTTGATCTGAATAGTTCTTAGCAAGATAAGCCAACATGCCCAAGGTATATGAACCTAGAAAATAAATGAAGTAGGCTTCGTACTGACCAGAACGATTGAAATACAGCAAAGAGCACACTGCAACAATACTCAGCAACCAAATCAAAGTTTGGTAAGAGGAAAAAGAAATCAGCAAAATTGCTAAGACTGAATACAGCTGCCAGTCGATCGCAACATACCAAGCGCCTGCCGAGATTGAATCCAAGCCTAAGATACCTTGCAAGAAAAATACATGCGCAACAAATTGCCCTAAGGTTTCTGTTTCACCAACAAATTCGTCGCTTACCCAGAAGCGCGCAATCCAGGCGCAAAAGATAGTGAACATCAGCGCGGCTATATAAGGGGCGAACAATCGCAGATAGCGATTGACGATGAGCCGGAGTAAATTTTGGCCACTAAATTTGCTAGTAACGTAACGATTTAGGGACTGCGTCGCTAAGTACCCCGCCATCACTAAAAAGATTTGGACTGCAAAGCGGCCATATTCAAATAGCCAATTCATGATGCTTGGCAAAAATGCTCGTGCATCTTCTGCAATCTGACCATAGCTAGAAAGATGATGCAGGATGATGACTAAAGCAGCAAAGACCTTCAGTAGATCTATCAGAAATAGTGGGGAGGCTTGCTTCAAGAGTTGCTAAGAACTACTTGGATTTAGTCTTACCCATTAAAGAGGCCAGCATGGGATTACTACTAGCAAGCTCTTTTTTGGTTTTTGCAATACGCTCTGCTGCACCAGGCTTTGGGGTCTTTGCAGCATTTTTCATGCGCTGAGCAGTAGTCAGAGCAAGGTTTTTATAGAGGTCTGTTTTTTTCATTGTCATAGTCATTAATCTCCTAAATAGATCCCAGAGTTACCGAGTCAATGAACGTGCAGCCAAGCCCAAGAAAAGCAATGACCAGCCCTGTAAGAGCAATTCAATTGCAATGAGCAAGCCAGGCAACCATAAACTAGTCTGTGGATAACCATTCATGATGAGTACGCCCATCAGAATAGAGATAGCGGATGACAACACCAACCAAAACCATTCGCGGAAATGGCGATGCTGAAATGCGGAGATCAGACGCAAGAATCCAGTCACAAAAAAGATTGCTGCAAGCCAGAGGGTAATTGCCTCTAGAGCGGGAATCGGGAATGCCCAAGTGTAGACACCAGCGGCAATATACAAAACAGCCAACACCACCTGAACTCCAACACTTCTCCAGCCTTTGGATTTGAGCGCATGGGCAAATTGCACTACACCACCAAAAATCAAGAATGCGCCCAATACATTAATAGTGACAAATGAAAATAGTGTCTGGCCTGCAACCCCAATCATCCCTAGGGTAATAAACAAAACCCCCATACCAATCAGAATACCCGGCACTTTTGCAGCGGCACCCAAAACAGCAGCGCGGATTTCTTTGATTTGCGTCAGGGATAAATCAGTCATTTGCAGGCTTTCGAAGAAAATTGGCTGTTAAAAAACTCTAGTTCATCCATTATCTCAGGGTTTTAGAGCATAAATAGGACTAAGCAAGCCCCTTAAGCGCAATAGTTAGCCAAGAAAAACGGGTATTCTTACTTCTTTTATATGGCTAGTA
Source organism: beta proteobacterium CB (assembly GCA_000342265.1). Classification (NCBI taxonomy): domain Bacteria; kingdom Pseudomonadati; phylum Pseudomonadota; class Betaproteobacteria; species beta proteobacterium CB. The sequence goes on along the minus strand of CP004348.1, from coordinate 311,542 downwards.
ACTAGCCACCGGCATAAGAAAGTATTGAATTTAGATGGATACCACTCTCACCGTTGTTCTTGGCATTGTTGCCATGTTATTGCCACTTGTAGTGGGTCGATTAGTCTGGAAACGTTTTGACCATTACTTTGGTCGCAACGATGAAGCTTATATGGATACTTTAGAGTATTTTCTGAAGAAAATTAGCTTCACTATTTTGATCGCCTTCATCCTCCTGTGGATTGGCATCAGCTTTGTTTTCAGCGGCAGTCCTAATTACTAAGCACCAAGACAAGCAAGAAACCAGGAATAATGCGCCCTCATGAATGATCAACTTCTCACCATTCTCAAGAAGGCAAAACTCAACTTTGCAGTACTGGGCAGCATTCTTGTACTTGCCATCGTTGGCAAGCTGACTAACCCAGAGTTCACCAACGGCATCTTCTTAATGGCGGATCAATTGGTTTCTGAACTAATTTTGCTATTTGTTGCCATTACTCTGGGTGCATTTATCCCCAACTTCAAGTTAGTAGTGCTAGGCGCAATAGCTGCCTTTATTGCTGCAGCTATTGCCATTCAAGCAGGCGTGTTTACCTACCTGACGATTGACTATCTTTTTGCCGTGCTGATTGTTGTTTTGGGCTTTGCATCGATTGCCAATCTATATAGGCATTACAGAGAGTTTCAGCTTTAAACCCCCAATTTGAGCCATTTTCAATAATTTCTTGATTTTTCATGAAATTTCAAGAAAAATAATGAAAACTACTGGAATCAATTTATGGGCAGCATTCTTTTAAGCAAATTTTCATCTCAAGCTAATCCCGAGATACTAAATACCTTGCGCCAAATTGCCGAGGTAGAGGGGAAAAAGTTTCATGCGGTTTTGGATGAAGCATTTCGTGATTTTCTTAACAAAAAGGGGGCACTAACCCCCGAGCGCCAGGTAATCGCAAGCTTTGCACAAAGCCTGCATGAGTTTGAGGATCTATATAAAGAGCTTGCCAAGTAATGCTTTTTATTACCATGCAAGACATCCTGCTGATGCACGGTGTCTTGATTAATAGATTTGGTGGATCACCAGGATTAAGAGACAAAGCGAGTCTTGAGGCAGCGCTTATGCGTCCTCAATCAGGCTATTACCCAGATGTCATTTCTCAAGCAGCAGCATTGTTTGAGAGTCTCATCATTAACCACCCCTTCATTGATGGCAATAAAAGAATTGCCTTTGCTGCAATGGATACTTTTTTGCGCATAAACAATAAAAAACTCAATACAGATTCGATAGAGGCCTACCGTCAGATAATGCACATGTTCAAAGCGCAGGAACTAAAGTTCGACCATATTGATGCATGGCTCCGAACTATCTGCAAATAGACGAATTATCAGAGCAATTGCTCCATTCCATACTCATCAATGAGTCGCTGCATTAATAACCTCTCATGCTCTTGAATCTCATAGATCTCCAGAAAGCGCTTGTTGCGTTCATAAATACCTATTGCTTCTTCATCAGTTAAGAGTACGTCGTGATTGAGTTGCCAAGACAAACTTTTTAACTGCGGATAGTCACGGATCCTAATATGCGCTGCAGAGATGTTCAATTCATCCCCATCATCTTCAATGCTAGGCATCGGCAAACCCACTGGGTTCAAGATATCTAAATTCAGGCCCAATGCTTTACAAAGCTTGATATAGGAATTTATACTAACTGAATTGGCGCCTCTTTCAATACGCATTAAAGTGGTTCGAGATATCCCCGATGCTCTTGCAGCAGAGTCAATCCGGACACCCAAAGCCTTTCTTTGTGCGCGAATTTTTTGACCTAGGACTAACCGATCCATATAAGCCCCCTCGATAATCAAGATTTAAGTTTGAGCTGGGGACTTAAAAAGCTCCCAGCCACTTTTATTTACCACCAACTGTAATTAGCATCATGCCGATGCGATGCCTCAAAGACTGGATCAAATTCTGGATCTCTAACCCACTTGCTCATTTGTCGGTTATTCCGGGTACGTAGTCGATGGTCATATACCTTGCGATACCAGCGCGGCGCAGTACTTCTCATCGTCATCTGACTGTCAGAGTGATAGTGTGCAATCGCCTTTCGACCCAACATAGATCGTGGATCATGACGCGGAGATCGGACTCCTGGAATACGAGATTTCCAGTCGATTAAGACCCACTCATAGTCATGCTGCTGATTCTTTCTCCTAAATGTACGTGACATAACAAACTCCTTTTGATAGTTACGTCATGTCAATCTCCTTATTAGAATTAGTGGTCAGGACTTAAGCGAAGCGAGCAAGTAAAAATGAATGCTGTAATTCATGAAGAGGCGGGATGCAGCCCTTATGCGTTAAAAAAATTTTCGAATTGAAATTTTAACGAAGCAAAAAACCATCTTTAATACATGGCTTGATTTAGTCAAGAAGGTAAATTTGATAAACCTAAAAAATTAGACTATTAATTACTTTAGTTAAATTTGTAGCTATAAGACTCTTGCTGACTTCTCAGTTGAACTGAATTCTGGGTTACCGATAAGAACCAGGCCCGCTCATCTATTTTTGGCTTGATACCCCCAAAGACAACGGGGTTCAGTATGGCAACACACCAAGCTGGATTCTTATCTCGCACAGACTCATAGATGATTGCTTGAACGTCAGTCTTTCGCGCCACTCTAGCAATCTCTTGGGTCTCGAGATAACGATCCGATGTAGTCCAGAGGGCCGCATCCTGAGTAAAAGGTGAGCGTCTTAAATCCACAGCTCGGCAAGATGGCTCACAATCAAAAACAGTATGCGCAACCGGTCCCAGGTAATTCAGATCCACAGAATCCCTCAAAAAACGCCAGCGCCAATACCCTAATTCCGCGCCAGCAGTTCGAATAGATTCTGCCCCATAAAAAACTCCGGGATCTATTCCAGATCGAAATCTTGAGCCCCCTCTTTTAGGGTGGTAGCGAAATGGAGTCGCAAGTAAATAATCTAGGCTTGATGTGCCAGGCCTCATCATGGGCTTGCTACTCTCAAGCAATAACTCCAAGGTGTGCTGCTCATCCACACCGTCGACCAACTTCATTGTTGATGCGACATGCTGTGCCTCAACAATTCGCCAAACTCTCTCCCGCCAGGAAAAAGCTTCAGACGATACCGCGTGAGGAGTCCAAGTATTGAACGACACGTACCAATCCCTCCGTTGTTTGTATTAAGGTGATGGGCTTTGAATGAAGGCCGAGGTTTTCACTAAGCAGCCATTGATGGGCAATCTGATCATCGCTCACGATAGAATCAAGCGATCGATATAAGCGTACAAATAAGAGTGAAAAATCCCATTCTTTCCCCCCCTCCTTCAATTGATATGCCCCCTGATATAAACGGGTAATCGTAGGAGGGCTCAGCCCAAGGACTTTTGACAACAAAGCATGAGAAATCTGCAATCTATCTGCAGCTCGAATGACTGCCTTCCCCAATACGCTGGCGGAACTTGGAATTGGCCTAATTTGATGCGCTGATGTCATGATTTAAGATCAATGAATTTCATATGAAATATTATTACACAAATATTTCATATGAAATTCCCATTTATCCCAACAAGGTCATCACTGGAGAATTTCGATCAAACTTGATCCTTATATACATATATTGATATATAGAATCAATATTTAAGTATTTGTAGGAATAACATTAGCCCTAGACAATATGGGTCTATGTACAAATATGACCACATTGACCAAACCCTTGTAGATCAACGGGTTACCCAGTTCCGAGACCAAGTTGAGCGACGCCTGAACGGCACCCTGGCTGAAGAAGAGTTCCGCCCTCTCCGCCTGCAGAATGGTCTCTACCATCAGCGCCACGCTTATATGTTGCGTGTTGCCATCCCCTATGGCTTGTTGAGCGCCAAGCAATTACGCACCCTTGCTTTCATTGCCGATAAATACGATCGTGGTTATGGCCACTTTACAACCCGTCAAAACATTCAATTTAACTGGGTAGAGCTTGAGCAAACTCCTGACATCCTGGCCGAGTTAGCCAAAGTCGAGATGCATGCCATCCAAACATCAGGCAACTGTATTCGCAACATTACAAGCGATGCCTTTGCTGGTGTTGCCGCTGATGAATATATCGACCCAAGACCCATCTGCGAGCTACTCCGCCAATGGTCAACCTTACATCCCGAGTTTGCTCATCTCCCGCGAAAATTCAAGTTTGCAATTAATGGTGCAAAAGAAGATCGCACAGTTTTGCTTTGTCATGACGTCGGTGTTGAGCTAAAGAAAAACCCAGAGATCAATAATGGAGAATTGACTGCAGACATCTATGCGGGAGGTGGCATGGGTCGTACACCAATACTGGGATCATTAATTAAGCAAGGCTTGCCTTGGCAAGTTCTACCAAGCTACTTAACTGCACTCCTACGTGTGTATAACCGCTTTGGTAGAAGAGATAACCTCTATAAAGCACGCATTAAGATTTTGGTGAAAGCCTTAGGTCCAGAAGAATTCGCACGCCAAGTAGAGGGAGAATGGGCTCAACTGCATAACGACACCAAGCAGAGTAAAGATAACTTCACACAAGCCGAGTGGGAGCGCGTCGCCAAGCACTTCACTAAGCCAAACTATAAAACCTTGCCGGCATTGAGCAATGCACAATTACAGTCTCATGTGGAATCCAAACTGGACGCCAATGAAAAGATTGCATTTACTCGTTGGCTAGAGCGCAACGTCAAGCCACATCAAGTGCCTGGCTATGTCTCAGTTATTCTGTCGCTCAAGCCCCATGGCACTGCTGCCCCTGGCGACGCTACTAGCGCGCAAATGAATGCTATTGCAGATTTAGCAGATCACTATAGTTTTGGTGAGTTACGTGTCACCCATGAACAAAACTTAGTCTTAGCTGATGTTGAGCAAGCAGAGTTACTTAATTTGTGGCGCGCCGCTAAAAACTACAATTTAGTGTTGCCTAATATTGGCTTACTCACAGACATCATTGCCTGCCCTGGCGGTGACTTCTGCTCACTAGCTAATGCCAAATCACTACCGATTGCCAAAGCCATTCAAGAGCGTTTTGATGATTTGGATTACCTGCACGACTTAGGTGATATCACTTTAAATATCTCAGGGTGCATTAATTCCTGCGGCCACCATCACGTCGGCAATATTGGTGTTCTGGGCGTCGATAAAGATGGTGAAGAGTGGTATCAAATCACCTTAGGTGGTGAGCAAGGCAATGATGCATCTATTGGCAAAGTCATTGGGCCTTCTTTCTATGCCAATGAGATTCCGGATGTGATGACTAGCCTTATTAATACCTACGTTGAACAACGCACAGGCGATGAACCTTTCATTGAAACCTACCGCCGCCTTGGTGTAACACCCTTTAAAGAAGCAGCCTATAAGAACAATGGCAAGCACTCCAAAGAGGCGTTAACTTAATGATGAATAAACAGATTATTTACTTCCCCAAAGATGGTAAGCCAATAGTAGTTGCTAATGAATGGCAAGTTTGGGATGGCGAACGTGATGAGGGTGGCATTCCAGACCTAAGACATGGATTTCATAAAGTGCTCGTGCCATTTCATTGGTGGATCACGCATCACAAGAACGCGGATGTCCTAGATAAAGCGGGCAAAGGAGAAATTGGCGTATGGTTTGCTGCTGATGATGACATCCTCAACCATGCTGACATTATTGAAGAAGGTAAAAACATCTGGCCAGTAGTAGGTGCGCATTTCCCGATCTTTAGAGATGGCAGAAGCTTTAGCACTGCAGCCCTTCTCAGAGATCGCTTTCAGTGGCAAGGTGAAGTTCGGGCAATTGGTGATGTCTTAATTGATCAACTTCTTCAAGGTGCACGTGTAGGTTTTGATGCTTTTGAGTTACGTCCTGATCAAAGCTTGGATGTCGGACTCAAGCAGTTTGATCTCTACGGCGTGACAACACAAAACAGCTGGCGTGATACGCGTAGCACTCAAGTAGCCATCTAAGCCAGAGACACAATAGATACATCATGAACAATCCAAATCCACTCGGCAAAGTATATTTAGTAGGTGCCGGACCAGGTGCAGCCGATCTCATCACCGTGCGTGGAGCTAAATTACTAGCCAAAGCCGATATTGTTTTTCATGATGCTTTAGTTGATCCAACAATGCTCGAGCTCTGCCCACAAGCCATTAAAGTGCCAGTAGGCAAGCGCTGTGGCAAGCTTTCTTCAGCACAACATTTCATCAATAAAAGATTGGTTGATGCTACACAAAAATATCCAGTGATTGTTCGCCTCAAGGGTGGTGATCCAATGATGTTCGGCAGGGCTGATGAAGAGATACAAGCCTTAAAGCAAGCAGAAATTGAAGTAGAGGTAGTACCTGGCATTACTGCGGCTCTAGCAGGTGCAGCAGCGATTCAGCAATCGCTCACACTGCGCGGTGTGAGCAGAAGTGTGGCGTTTGTTACTTTGGCGCAGGGAACAGAAAATCTCGCTAATTACGAAGAGCAGCAGCCCATTCAAAATCCGCAAGCGGATACCTTGGTGTATTACATGGGGCGTAAAGAAGCGGTAAACATCGCCCAGCAACTCATTAAAAATAGCTCAAACTACACTAGCAAAACACCGGTGCATATTTTGGAAGCAGTGAGTACCCAAAATGAGCGTCATTGGTCTAGTACTTTGAGTGAGCTTGCAAACGGCAAAGCAAATGATTGGTTTGATAGTGCATCGCCTGCATTGATTATAGTTGGCGAAGCCTTAAGAGAAAAAGAGCGAGCAATACATACCGCAGCTCACAGCACTAATAAAGCTATCGACTTACAGGGCTCTGACTCCAAAATCGATAATGCCCTGCAAGACAGCCTCATCTTCACCAACGGCCGTCGTAGCGCTTAATTTAATTGCCGGGAATTTCTCCTGGCAATTAGAGAGCAATACTGGAAAGTCATTGCGTAAATGACCGCCTTGTCCAAAAAAGACAGGCACCACTACCACCTCGGTTGCACCGACTAATACTAGCGAAGAAATTGCCTCCTCTAGACTGGGTTGCATTAGCTCCAAAAATGCCAACTCCACCCGTACGTCTGGATTTTGAGACTTCCATAGAGAAGCTAAACGATCAAATGGCTCACGCCAGCGACTATCTCGGGCACCATGGCCAAACAGAATAAGGGCTTTCATATGGATCTTTATCAAGTTGGTAGCAAAGTTCTTCAAATAAATGCAATTAAATCACTTTAAAATAGAGCGCCTTAATAGGCTAAGTTAGTAACTACCTATATTAACGAGCAATTGCACTTCTCACCATAAAAGACTCTGTTATTTATGCATTCTCTAGCCCCACTACTTAGCCAGACCTGGTTCATTGCCTTAATGGCTGTTACCTTGATTGGAGCAGTCTTATCTGCAGTTCATCATGCGGAGGTGATTGCTCATAAGACTGGGGAGCCATACGGCACATTGGTGCTTGCTATTAGCGTCACCATTATTGAAGTGTCACTCATTATTGCCATGATGTTTGCTGGTCATGAAGGCTCGCAATTTATTGCACGTGATGCTGTCTTTGCTACTGTCATGATTGTGCTGAATGGCGTCATTGGGCTGTGCATTTTTATGGGTGGCTTTAAACATCATGAAATGTCTTTTCGTAATGAAGGAACAAACTCTGCGCTAGCAGTGCTTACTGCTTTGGCAACTTTTATTCTGGTGATGCCGATGGTGACTGTGAGCACTCCAGGCCCAGACTTTACAAAAAGCCAATTGGCTTTTGCTGGCATTGCTTCTTTTGCCCTGTATGGTGCCTTTATATTCTTCCAGACAGTCAGCCATCGCGACTACTACCTCCCCAAATCAGAACATAAAAAGACAGACAGCGATATTCATGCAGATGAGCCTAGCAACCTCAAAACTGCTGTGAGTATTTTTCTATTACTACTATCTCTGGTAGTGGTTGTTGGTCTAGCTGAAGCATTAAACCCCGCCATTGAGGCTGGGGTTAAAGCAGCTGGCGCTCCTAAAACAGTAGTAGGTATCGCTATTGCAATGCTTGTTCTTCTGCCTGAAGGCTATGCGGCCCTAAGAGCAGCGAGAGCCAACCGCTTACAAAGTAGTCTAAACTTAGCCTTAGGCTCAGCACTAGCGAGTATTGGCTTGACTATTCCTACCGTCGCGGCATTTGCCATCCTCTTTGATTTGCCCATCAGCCTTGGAATCAGCTCCCTCAATATGACGCTGATGTACCTTTCCTTCTTTATCGGTGGCCTCACCCTAGCAATTGGCAGAACTACCTTGCTGCAAGGTGTTGTTCACCTCATTGTTTTCTGTGAGTACCTATTCTTGAGTTTGGTGCCATAGATATCCATAAATCGCCGTAAATGGACATAAAAACACGTCCATTATTTAAAATATCAACCAATAATCAGGATATATTATCCATCTATATGATTTATATAGATATTTATCTTAAGAATAAATCGGAATTGCCTGTAGTTTTTAGTATAAATTTGACTCAAATAGCCATTTTTTTAATAGTATTGTGGCTTGTAGAGAAATACCTTCTCTCCCCAGCTTCTATTTGGAGCAAAACATGCAAATCTCAAAATTACTCACAGCATCTGTAGCTAGCTTAACGCTCGCGTTTTCACCATTGTTTGCGCAAAATGTTTTTGCTCAAGCAACAGGCGCACCTACAGCAGCCAGGGTAATCGCCCCCTAGAACCAAAGTAATCAGAAGTAGAATTTTCTCTATTCTGAGAGCGGTGGTTAATGGGGGGATTACCGGAGCGCTTCAAATTCATCCACTTAAATAGCACTGCATAGCGATAATGATTCCATTTGGCGAGAAAATTCATCAGCGCCTTCTCGCCCACGCAGGTTTGGCACTCCACTGCTTAATCCTGCTTATTTTGCTTACGGCCTGCGCAGGTGAAAAGCAAGGGCTTGTATATGACACCTTCAAGCTTGCTTTTGCCAACCCCCACACCGCTATCGATGAGATTAAGCTCGACCCTCGCTACCGCTATCTCAAGGTAGAGGCAAATGGGCAACCTGCTTTATTGGTTCTAGGTTATTCAGATCAGAGGACTCACGATCTACCGCACTGGCATTGCCACCACCAGATCCTGCAATTACAGGGCTAGCAGGCGACTGAGTTGCAGCCCTAGGCACCATACTCCCCAGCATACTGTCATCACTTCCACTACTACCGAACATTTGGGCGCTACTTGAAATGGGAATAGATAGCGATAATACCGTTATCAGGAACTTTGAGAGCAATTTATTCATATTTGATGATCTTACCCAATCAAGTGAAAATGGGTACAAAAGATATAAGCATTAAATGAAGCTCAAGACCCAGATTAGATAAAACATCAGTATTTCAGGCTATTTTTAGGCTCAAAAACAGAAATTAGCACCCTCACGCCATCACCAATAGGAATGTCGGCTATTTCAAACAATCTCGGAGTCTGATTGTTACCAGTCAAACAGAGTATAGATAAAAAGTAGGCTACCGGTATAACTGTTCACCTATTATTTAAAGCTTACTAGAAGTTAATCCGCTCTTTCTCAATCACCACTGGACGATTTCTTACATAAGTATGAATCGAGCCAATATATTCGCCAAGCAGGCCAATAAAAATTAACAAAAGGCTGCTAACAAAGAAAAAACCAACTACCAATGGCGCCAGCCCCAATACAAAAGCATCCCAATAGAGTAACTTCATTAACAGGTAATAAGCTCCGACTATAAAACTGAATACCCCAAAACCTATGCCAACAAAAGTGGCTAAACGTAGGGGCAACATGGAGTGGCTAACAATGCCCAGCATGGCCAAATCAAACAATATATAAAAATTATTTTTTGATATGCCTGACTTTCTTCGGGGTTGCTCAAATGGAAGGGTTTTAATTGGATACCCAAATTCACAAATCATCCCTCTTAAGTAGGGGTAAGGATCTGCAATATTCCGCACTTGATCTAGCACTTCCTTGTCATATAAACCAAATCCAGTTGCATCTCGAACCAACTTAATGTCTGAAATGCCATCTAGCATTTTGTAATACAGCCTTCTAACAAAATGCAGCAAAGGATTTGTATAACTGACCGGCTTGGTAGCAAGCACTACTTTCCAACCCCTCTCCCATTCAGCCAAAAATGCGGGGATCAACTCAGGTGGATCCTGTAAATCTGATGACATAGCAATCGTCGCCATTCCCCGCGTTTGCATCATTCCCCAATAGGGAGATCGGAGGTATCCGAAATTTCTCTGATTGACGATAATTTTAATTCGATGATCTTTGACTGCCATTTTCTTAAGAATTTCAACCGTATCATCCTCGCTAGAATTATCAATAAAAATAATCTCAAAATCATATTGCGTTAATGAATCAATAGACCTGCAAATACGAGAATAGAGCTCCTCAATATTTCCAGATTCATTAAAACAAGGTGTAAGAATGCTAATCAGCTTTGACATATTAATTATTCACTTCGATATTTAGAGGCGTGAGAAAAAGTATAAATTCGATGTAGAAAATAGGAGAAAAGCATTGTCACTGCCATGATAACTCCTTGAGAAATCCAGAATGGCCATTTAAAAATATCGACAGACAACCAAATTAAAGTGGTTCCTAAAACTGCAGTGCCCCCATAGACAAGGTAACATTTCAAATACTCGGATATCCAATTTCCTCGAGTCCTAAAAACGAATAATTTATGGGTGAGAAAAGCAACAGAGATTGCCAATATATTTGCAACGATAGAAATGGTAATGATGTGAAATCTTAAAGAAAAACTTTCATAAAGAATGAGACCAATGCTATAACCAAAGATGCTGTTCGAAGCACCTGCGATTAAGTAACGTGTTTTTTCATTCAGCCTCATATCAAACCTGATCGCATGCGCAAAATATCACCAGTCAGCTCTATAGCTTGACGCAAGGTGTAAGAGGGGCGCAAGTCAAGCATTTGATTTGCTTTACTGATGTCAGGGATATAGCGATTTCGTTCAACGCCTTGAGGGGTTCCTTTTATTACCACGGACTTACTGGGTGCCAATATAGATCCTACCAACCTTGCCAAATCCCCTAGAGCAATAACTTCATTTGAGCCTACGTTATAAGCATGGCCAGACTGACCTTTCTCTAAAATTCTTAAAAGCCATCTAGATAAATCCTCCTGATAAAGATAAGTGCGCAATGGAGTGCCATCGCCTGCAACAATAATTTCCCTATCGTAGAGTGCATTCTTAATAAAATTACCAATCGCAAAATGCGCAGTTAAAGGTAACTCAGGGCCTAAAAATGCGAAGCATCTCGCTATCTTCACTTCAAGATTGAATTGGGAAGCATAAATGCTACACAATAGCTCCGCTTGTCGCTTAGCCACACCATAGACATTATTAGCATTGAGTGGGTCTGGCATCCCCAAGTAGGTCTCGGAGATTGATGCCATATCTCCAGGCTGTAGTCCGTATACGCCACCTGAACTAGTCAATAAAAATCTTTGTGTATTAGCTTGGACAGCAAAATCCAAAACGTTTCGAGTACCATTGATGATTTGATCGAATCGATCGAGCGGAGTAAATCCAGGAATATCTAAAGAGTCGGCAGCCGCATGCAAAACATCAGTAAATTCTTCACCTAAAGGAAGAGACTGCGGATCATTAATATTACCGCGATGCAACCTTAACCAAGAGCAAGCCAAAAATTCAGGATGACGCTGTAGAAATAAGTGAGGATTTCGACTCAAAACCACCACCTCAAAACCCGCCTCTTGATTTGGAGTTAGGTAGTTAGATTGCAAATACTGCAATATAGACTTACCAAAAAACCCCGTTCCACCAGTTAAGAATAGCTTCATGTCGGAAGTTGTATTAATCCTGAACTTTACGGCACAAAACACTGGTAACTACTGCAGTCCGCCAACCTAACGAAATCTCATTTGGGACAATTTCAATCAACTCTAGGCCCGCACCTTCAACGAGTTTTCGTATTGAGTCTAGCGAAAAGAAATTAATATGCTCATGCCAATGTCTTTTTCGTTGAGCCAAATCTGGAGATCCTGCAAATTCTCTCATCACCTCTTCGTAAGGCACTTCAAGATACAAAATAGTTGAATCAGACATTGCCGAAACAATATCTCGCAGAAGTTTCTGAGGATAAGGAATATGTTCAAGCACTTGACTGCAAATAATCAAATCATAGCTATTCTCTTTTATCTCATCACGGGAGACTGCTCTCACACCTTCAATAGTGGGCATCCCTGAAATATCAAAAACGTGCACCTCTTTGGCTGTTCCGAGCAAAGGAGTGTTGATACCTGTATCTCCACCCCAATCTAATATTTTGTTAGGCACAGAAATGCGTTGCAATAAAAATTCTTCAATGCCCTTAATGTAGGGCGAACGCCCAGAAAAGAATTTATTTTTCTCGGCATATCCCGGCTCATAAAGCTCACGCAAAGCAGTGTAAGAATCGTCGCGATAGCCCTCATACAAGAGAGCGAGCTCATGGTCAGTAAATCGAATATCCAAAAAGAGTGCGCCACAGTTCCCGCAGTGGATAGAATTACATAAACTATAAGCGAAACCAGGTTTAATATCGCGCAATCCCCAAGCGGCTGTAATTTCAACTGGGTCATGCCCCCAGATACGCTTTGCAATAAATGGCATGACAATTGCCGATGCTTTATTGAGCGCCTTACTAGCACAACAAATACATTCCTGCGCTATCCGCTCCTCAGAGAATTGCTCCGCCGCTTGCTTCATTATTTGGCCTCACTTGAGAGGCCTCTAGCCTCATAAGATTCTTTTTTAATATTCGCATATTTCAACGCTAGCTTGAGCTCTTCAATCGGCAAAAGTGGCGACATATCTTCAATCGGCATTGAGGTGATTTTTCCATCATCCGAAATATGAGCTTGCACCTTTGGAAATAACTTCTCATCTGGATCAAGGAACACCTCAATGATCAAAGGATTTAATGAGCCTATGGACTGCTTTAGATGCATAGTGAGATCTTGAACGGTTTTAGCAGATAGGTAAGGTATTGAATAGCCCTCTGCAATTTTTTTAAGCGCGGGTATATGAAGTCCACTTTGCTCGCCTGTACCGATAAAGCGTTTCTCAAAATAGTTTATTTGCGTATTCCGAATAGAAGCATATCCACTGTTATTGAATATGATTAGCGTAATTGGAAGATGATCTCCTGCTACTACAGCTAGCTCTTGTATGTTCATTTGCAAACTTCCATCACCCTCAACGCAGAATATTTGTGAGCCTGGTCGAGCTTGCGAGGCGCCTATTGCTGAAGACAATCCAAATCCCATTGAACCCAAGCCAGATGTGATCGAAATTTTTTGATCCAACTTATTTTTAAAGAATGCATAAAAAACCTCGATACCCAGACCAGAGCTTCCGGTGGCAATATTTGCACCCACTGGCAATACATCAGATAAAACATCAATTGCTTCATAGTGAGAAATATGCTCACTCGATTTTTTCAAGAAATGTTGATATTCATTGGCGTAAGTATTTTTGAGCCATGCGGTAAAAGCAACCCATTCGCTCGTATCGGGACGCTGAATAGAGCCAGACTCACTGTAACTCTTCATGACTGACCTCAGAAAATTCTTCGCATCGCTAACAACAGGCGTTAGCTGAGTGAGGGCATGCTTCTCAATCTCATGAGGATCAATATCAACCAATATTTTTGCTGCATCGGCGGCAAAGTTTTTCGGATTAAATGCTGTAATCACATTATTTAAGCTTGAGCCCACACTAATTAATAGGTCGCAATTTTGTACGGCAAAGTTTGCTGAACGCATGGAGACGCCACCTGGGCGGCCCACGTACAGATGGTGGTCATACTCAAATAAGTCTAATGCAGGGAAGGTAGAGATAACAGGGATCTGAAATGTCTCAGAAAAAGCCTTGAGGAGTTGACGATCTCCTTTGCCACGAACCCCCTGACCCACTAATAAGAGCGGCCTCTTTGAGGCTTGGATTTGGGAAATAATTTCCACGGGATTAAATTCTGTTGATTGATTTGCGTAAGAAGCCATTAAGAGCTTGAAATCGATATCTGGATAATCCTCCGGCAAAACAAATGCCTGAATATCCAAGGGCACATCAAGCCAACTTGGACCACATCGTGGGGTCATTGCCAAGGCAATACAACGCTCTAAATCAGATTTAATCGACAGCGGATCATCAATCAAAATGCTACATTTTGTAATATTTTTAACCATTGACATGGTATCCACTTCTTGAACGCCCGATTGTCGCAAAAGGCCACCTGTATTTAAGTCCGATCTCTTTACTTGACCAGATATCACCAACAGTGGATTAGATTCAATATAAGCACCCGCAACTGGCGTAATGACATTTGTACTTCCTGGCCCGCTGGTGACAATAGCAACCCCGAGTCCACAAGGATGATATCGGCCATATGCCTCAGCAGAAATCCCTGTGGCTTGCTCATGTAGACAAGCGGTATAACGCATACCAGATGAGGCAACTGCATCATCCAAATACATTGCCCCACCTCCTGGCACTAAAAATACAGTATCAATACCAAAATTTTGGAGTTGTTTAATGATGTAATCAGCGACCCGCATAAATATAGCCCTTAAAAAGAAAAATTCTTTGCAACAGATGAAAAACCAAGCCTGAGAATGGTGCGCGCCTCTTTTAAGGGCACTAAACGATGATCAACCTTCAGAGGATCCCGCGAATGGCAATATGCAAGAACTGCCCGAGCCATCTCTAGATACTGGGTATTACGCTCAAATGGTAGCGAACGAATATAGTGTTTACGTCCTACCCGTTTTTGTACCGTTGCTTCAATTTGGGCAGTCCGAAAATTTAATCTCAATTGACCTCTATCAAATTCAAATACCCCTTCCATGACAGGAGGGCGCCTAAGATAGTCTCCATTAATACTTCCCAGCGTACATCCAGTAGGCTGATCGTACCTTAGGGAGCTAGTAAACATCTCATCACAATCAATTTTTAGGTGACTGCCGTCACCTAAAATGGTGACATATTCATCGGGCTTACCTAGCAGATAAAACATGAGATCAGTCCCATGGTTTTGAGTCAAAAACGACCCTCCACCTAAAGCTTTTTGAACGGCATAACTGTTCCGATAATCCTCCCAAGGATGCCAGAGAGAAATATGCTCTGAATGAGTCATAGTAAATCGATACAGCGAGCCCATTACATTGGAGCTGATTATTTTTTTAATCAGCGCACTCAAAGGATTAAATCGAAGTTGCTGAACCACTAAAATTCGATCGGGATTTTCAAGCTGATCAAAAAGAGCTAGTTGATCAAAATTACAGGCGCAAGGCTTTTCCAACAAAATAATGGCAGATGTTTCCTCATAGAAAAATACGGCTGTTTCAGCATGAAGGGTAGAAGGGTTCGCAATCACAACCAACGCAGGATTAAGATCCTTAGCCTCTTGCAAGCTAGTAATAGTTTGATAATCCGGAATAGTCTGCTCAAATCCAGGATGTGACTTAATCTGCTGGGATGCGGTTTGCCTTAAAGCAAAAAAGTTTGCCCCTGGATTTAATGCATGAAAATTAATGAGATGTCTTATACCAATTGATCCCAGCCCAATGATCAGAATATTCATTGCACTTACAGCACCCAGCCGCCATCAACGTTAAAAGTTGCGCCAGTAATATATGAAGACTCATTGCTAACCAGTAATTTAACAATGCCAGCTAGATCCTCTGGTAGCGCCATTCTTCCCATAGGGCATCTTTTTGAGTAGCGCTCAATAAATTCAGGAGACTGCTCAGACAATACCCCGCCTGGTACGACTGTATTTACTCTCATTTTAGGAGCCAAGCAAATCGCCAAATATTCCGTCAGATTAATCACAGCAGATTTTGAAACTGGGTAACCGATATGTTTTAGATGTCCATCGTATAAATCTGGTTTAGGAGTAACTACTCCATAGATTGATGAAAAGTTAACGATTGATCCAGCCTCATTGTATTTGGCAAATGTCCTGCACACGGAAAATAAGGTGGTGATATTTGTATGTAAATAGTCATCAATATCGCCCAGAGAAAAATCCCAAATTGTTTTTGCCTGCCTTGCACCCTTGGAAATATGTTCATTTAAAGCAAATAAGTTGACTAAACTACATGCACGATTATTTTTGAATAACTCATCCACATATTTTTCATCACCTAAATCATCACCCAAAGAGAGATCTACCGGTTTTACAGTCAAGCCTGCTTCTCTTAATAATGCGAGTAGCTCACTACCAATACAGCCTGACGATCCCGTCAAAATTACATCATATGAATTCACAATACTTCCTATTGATTAAGATTGAATAGTTAATGAGAGATCTCGCCAAGTCTCCATCTCTGAAGATCTTCAGCCACCATTTCGCTTGCAATTACTTCAACTGACTTGGTTGGTGCCCACCCAAGTAATTCGCGTGCCTTTGTAAAATCCCCCGCCATTCCCGGAGTATCAATCTCGCGGAAATGCTTCATACTCACTTCGACTAATAACTGGTTCGTTTTTTTACAGTAGCATTTTTCTTCGAGCCCACTGCCAGTAAAAATTGGCTCAAATCCTGCGGCTGTTGCAGCCAAGGCTAAAAAGCTTCTGACTGAGGTAGTTTTGCCTGATGCAAATATGTAATCGTTGCCTTCTTTTTTCAAGATTGACTGATGCATGCCTTTAACAACATCACTGGCAGATGACCAGTCGCGCTCCATATTCAAGTTTCCAAGCGTTAGAGGCTCACCGCCCTCGACCCTCAATCTCGCCAAATTGTAGGTAATTTTTCTTGTTAAAAAATGCTTTGTTCGATACGTGCTCTCATGATTGAATAGGATTCCATTAACAATATGTAGATTGTGAAAGCTTCGATATTGTCTTGCCAAATGGAATGCACATAGCTTACCCAATCCATAAGGATTCATGGGAAAACAAGCGACTTCTTCATTAATGAGTCCATCTGGATTGGGAGTCGCCTCGCCAAACATTTCGGAACTTGAGGCAATAAAAATGCGGACATGAGGCATTAAATCAACGCATAAATCAAATATATTTGTTACGCCATGAGCTGCTTCGCTAATAGCCCCATCCGGCCCATAAAAGGAAGAATAGGTTTTCGAATTTCCCGCCAACATATATATCTCAGATGGCGTACACTCGGTCATGATTTTTCTCAGACTTTCCTTGTCTAGAGTGTCGTATTTCCTTAACTGCACCTTCTCGATGATCCCGAGACTCTTCAGACGCCAGCAATTAAACACATCTAAATTGCGGGCGCCGCCAAATACCTCATACCCCTCATCCAGCAAGTGCTTAGATAGGAGAGCGCCATCCTGACCCTGTACACCCAAAACAAGAGCAACCTTGCTCATGTCAATTCCCTCGAGCTAAGCTATACAGTTGCGTGATGGAATCTCTAAAGCCAGAAAATTCATTAAGATGACCTTGCCATACCTCTATGACTTTTACTTGATGCAAAGCAAGAATCCGCTGAATAAGTTCTTTGTTCTGGCTAGAAAGCTCAGAAAAACCAACGCCCTCCCCATCCACTCCATCTGCAAGTGATAAATGGACGTGTTTAGTCGTAGGAAGCAGTTGATTAATCGCAGCCTGTAAATCAGCATGATAGTAATTGCAGCACATAATAAGGTGACTTAGATCCAATGTAATTGGAATTTCCAGCTCAGCTATAAAGTCCCAATCTACTGGCGCACAATAAGCATTCAGAGGAACACTTCCCCCAAAATACCAAGCAAATGGTGGCAAGGTTTGAAATGTAAGCTCAACACCAGCGTTACTATATTGCTTAGTCAGCGCACTACAGTCTTTATAAAAATTTTCAATACCATCATCCACAACAGACAAACTTGACACCAGAGAAATCCTAACTCCTGTTAACTCGAATAAGTGAGTAGCTAAAGCTAATGTATTTTCAAAAATTTTGATACTTCTTTCCTTGATGCTTTGATTTTTTGAAAAGGGATTAATCAACTCTGTTGAGGAAATATAATCAGGTAAGTGAATCGAATAGCGCTCTTCAGCCCTAAATAGAGATTCGTCAATCTCCGAACTCAGTTCAGTATAAGAAAGATGCATCTCAAAGTTCTGAATTGGAAATGCTTCTCTTAGCCTGGAAAGATCATGAAACCGCGCCGGAAGACTTACCTTATTGCTATTCAAAAATTTGATCTGATCTACCGTCAACTCAGGGATAACAGAAAATAATGACTCACTTAAAGGTTGCCCTACATACCCATCCCGCAATAATTTCTTACCGAGAAACTCTTTAATTTGATTCATACCAATTCCAGTGGCAGGAGATCGATATGAGATTGCATCCTCCGTTAGTACCATACCAGCTCCGATGGGCTTGATGATGTGATACGAGCGTCCTAGATTCTGCAGATTCATTCTTTCGCCCTGATTTGCAACTCTTGGGGAATCGCCATCAAGCATAGCATCAGCATACTTCGCATAAATTGCAAGATCAGCAAATTCATCAGGAGTTGAACTTGTAGAGTGATCCAAGCCATCCATTTCCTTATCTAGGGTAATATGCCGCTCAATCCACCTCGCACCCAATGCTAATGCGGCAATGCATGCTCGCCAATCTGATTCATGACTTGAATAACCAACTGGCCTATTCCATGTCTTTTGCAAGTACTTCAAATAGCTCAGTCGTGAATTAAATAGTTCAGTGGGGTAATTTGAAATGCAGTGGAATGGGTTCCAATTATCTCCAGTGAGAGCCTTAAATGTTTCCTTGACAGCTTGTTCATCATGAGCCCCAGTAGAAATATAAACATCTCGCCCAAGACCTAGTAACTTATTAATTAACTCAACATTCTTTAACTCTGGGGAGGGGACTTTAAAGAAATCATAATTTGAGAGGGTGCCATGAAAGTCATCGATATCCTCAACTATAAAAAAACTAATCCCAACCTCTAAACCACAAGACTTTCCATAAGCACACAATTCATTAAGCTGATCTGGACTTAAATAAGAGCGACGTATTTCTGTATCTAAAATTTCATCTCCAATTTCATTCTTATTGCCTAAATAAGTTCTATTTAGATTCCTGTACTGAAATTTTATACACTGAACACCCGCTTTTTTGGCGGCATCGATTAGCTGGACAGCAATGTCCCTCTGACCGTTGTGATTAATCCCAATTTCGGCAATGATCTTGACTGGGGGGATTGTCTTTAACTTACTCATCTCCACTCATTTCTCACTAATACAATATAAAACTAAGCCATAAGTATTGTATTCATGGCAACGCAAATAAAATTGATAGCCCAAATCCCATGATGCTAATAAATCCAATATATCCAAGGGATCACCGGGCCGATGGTAAACAGAAACGCAGAGGTTAGGTCGGTATTTACATACGAGATTCTTTGCTCCATGCAACACCTCCAACTCCGATCCCTCGATATCAAATTTAATCAAGTTTGGATTAAAGTTAATGGCAACACTATCTAGGGATGCACACTGAATCAGCGTAGCACCACCAGCATCCAATCCGCTCGCTAATGAATTATCAGAATTGGCAGCAAAGCTTAACTGCATCTCACTAGACCATAAACCCAACGGGAGTGGCATTAGATTAAAGTCATTAGTTTTTGCAAGTAGCTTCTTAAAATTAACCGGATCCGGCTCAAATGCCAGGGCAGCCTCTAATTGATATCCGGCCTTAGCCAATCTAGTAAGAGTGCTTCCATTGGATGCGCCACAATCAATTAAGCGCAAAACCTCAGGATATCTAGGCACATCAGTGGGCACATACTCATCATATAGACTCGGTTCAGGACAGAGCTGCAAGGCGCCTCTACTCCAATAGCCCCAAGTATCTGAGAGGACTCTTTTACTTAAATCATCAGCCAATAAGGGTAGGAGGCGCTCTAGCTGAGGGAGGCGTGAATCATAAGAAAACGAACTCGAAAGCCAGTACTTATCTGGGAATGGCCATAGTTTAGAAAATTCGACCATATTAAGCACTTCACCGAACCCCACCGCCTTTAAGTCATCATCAATAGGCTTGGGGTCAATATAATGGTTATGAATAGCGTTGATACAAGAAATCTCTTCCATATTGGAAGGGCGCGTCCATTCATTAATCCGCAAGACATCAACGCCACTGTAATTGCTTACTTTTGGATTGCGATCAAAAATTGCGAGGACTCTCTGATTTTTTTCCAGCAATAAATCCGCAGCCTGCCTACCAGTTTCACCAGCACTGTATATAACATAGCTATTTATTTTTTTCATCTTGAAACTTTCTCGGTAGACGCTGGGCAAATAAAGGTAGACCAGTTATTTTTTGAATACCTATCTTCTTTAATGCATTTATTAAAAATATACTCAGAAATTTTTGCCATCCTTAATTGCGACTTTGTATAATTATAGGGCCCAAGAAAATAAGTCCCATCAGCTTCAATAAAAATTGGATCGCCTGAAATTTTTGGACCATACCCTAGATTAATATGGAAATTATTTTCATCCACAACGAAAGTCCCACCATTTTTTTTAATGACTGAAAGAATTTTATCAGCCTCCCTATTACTAACTAATTGACTTCGTAAATCAATATAGCCAAAATTATTTTTTTGGTTATATAAAAATAAAATATATTTATCAAAATTAGAGACGATATATTTTTGCTGATCACTCAATGGAAATTCTGACAAGTGACTAGCTAAATCGCTCGATATATTAGAAATTATTTTCTTATTATTTATAGTGGATTCAGATGAATCAAAGAAAATTTTATTATTTTGGTCGTATAGCACCGTTATGGGTGAGGAATTGTTAATAGCATTAAACTTTAAAACGTTAACAATAATAGCAGCAAATAAAGCTGCATAAAATATTATTTTTATAAAATATATCGAACCTTGATTTACCCTGGATATAATTTTTTCCTCAAACCAAGCAGATTTTATGACATAAAATTGAAAATAATTATAAGAAATAATAAATATGCACATGTAAAATAGCACAACATATTCCAAATACTTATAATAATGAACCCAATCTGGTGTCATCAAATAGTAAATTATGGATATATTTCCAAGGAAAGAAAAATATATATATTTATAATTTACCTTATTATTAATATATAGTAACGCTATTACACACAACATAAAACTATTAAATAATAAGAATCTTAGGCTACTAGCTGTTAACTGATTTGAAAATAAATTATTTACCAACATTGAAAATAGATAGTACGCATTACTACTATAAAAAAATAATATAACCCCTGAAAAAGCAAAAAATGAAATGGCTATTAATACATTTTTTTTGGTAATTTGTATTTTACTTTTTCTACAATTAATCAATAGATAAGATAGAGTTACAGCAGACCATCCAAAAAAACCACTCATTGGATCAAAGAGTAAAGTAAATACAGCAAAAAATAATAATTTGATATTACAAAATTTAGATTTTTTATCACTAAAAATATAATAATTTGAAACCATATAGATAATTAGAAAGTTAAGCTCTCTAAACCAATGGGCTCCAGGCGCCAAGAAAATTATAAATTCCCTTAGATTAATAAAAATAATTATCTTGATCAATAATGCTATTGTTACTGTTAAAGGATATTTTTTAAATATCAGAAAAAGTAAGGCAGAGTAAATCAGCGCTGATAGATAAAATAAAATCCAAGCTGCAGAAATATATTGAGTTGGACCGTCGCCAGGAAAGATTGAGCTGACTAATCGCGCAATCGTAGGTATAACGATCCCATACTGTGCCTTCATCATAGGCCCGAATATTGCGCCTTCATAGAGATGGGCCCAATGATGCAGCACCGACCTGCCTTCATTGCCCCAAAAGTATTCGGTAACGCCTAATTTTTCATTTTTTGATAACCGAGGACACCTTGAGTAATATTCCTTTGTTTTTTCCTCAAGAAGTTTCATGGAACTTCTTGTGACGTAATTCTGTTCAATCAATTGATTGCTTACAAGTGAAGTATCTTTTTTAATCCTTCGAACAGAATCTACAGTATTTGGATTAGATAAATATCCCGTAATCGTCGACCCCTGAATGGAGCCTTGCATTTTTTGATTGTATTGGGACGCCTCTACGCTCACCTCATCTATGGCATAAAGCCTTCCCGCTTGCACCAGAAAGACATGGGAGGCATCGACTAGGTCCAGAAGTTCTTGGTCTACCTTATTAAGAGGAATACTAGGGCCTAGCACTTCGATCACCCCGCCACTATTGGTTGAGGTATTTCGAAACCTTTCAACTATAACGTGACAAGCGCCCGACTCTCCGGCGCCTTTTTCAAGAGAACGTATGAATGAGTCTTTAGCGCTATATTCTAAACTTTCAGCAGGCAGCTTTCCAACATCCTCGAAATGTCTTAAGTAAATAAAGGAAAGAAGTAGGAATACTACAAAAAAACCAAATGCTTGAACAAATAATTTAAAACGCATGTCAAAAATTGACGCCCAAGAATGTTTCAATTTGAGTCACGGTATATTCCAACATTTCCTTCGTTAATGCAGGCTGCACCCCAATCCAAAACGTATTATTCATCACGGTGTCAGTATTTTTGAGTTCGCCACTAATACGGTACAGAGCATCTTTCATATAAGGCTGACGTACGAGATTGCCCGCAAAAAGTAATCTGGTACCGATCTTGTTTTGATCCAAATAGGTTGTTAGATCCACACGAGAAACGGGGCAACCCTCCTTTAAGGTAATTGGAAAACCAAACCAAGATGGATCTGAGCCTTCGGTGGCTTCTGGCAACTGCAAAAACTCCTCGCAGGAGGCAAGACGATCCTTTAAAAACTTAAAGTTATCTTTACGAGCCTGAATAAATGCAGGTGCTTTTTCTAATTGCGCCAATGCGCAAGCTGCCTGCATATCAGTAATCTTGAGGTTGTAACCCAAATGACTATAGGTGTACTTATGATCGTAACCAAACGGTAGATCGCCTAACTTCCAAGCAAAGCGCTTGCCACAAGTATTGTCCTTACCTGGGGGGCAATAGCAGTCACGACCCCAATCTCTAAAGCTCTCCGCAATTTGCTTTAGCTCATAGTTATTGGTAAATACAGCACCGCCTTCACCCATCGTAATATGGTGCGCTGGATAAAAACTGAGTGTGCCAATATCGCCAAAAGTACCAACCATTTGACCTTTGTAAGTAGTGCCTAAGGCATCGCAGCAATCTTCTACTAACCAGAGGTTGTGCTTTTTGCAAATCGCAGTAACCACATCTAAGTTGAAGGGATTACCCAAAGAGTGCGCCAACATAATGGCTTTTGTTTTTGGGCTAATTGCTTCTTCAATTTTCGAAGCATCAATATTGTGAGTGATTGGATCGACGTCTACAAAAACGGGAACCGCTCCAAATTGCACAATCGGATTAACCGTTGTTGGGAAGCCAGCAGCAACACCAATCACTTCATCACCCTTTTTAATGGCACGATCGCCCAGCTTAGATGAAGTTAATGTTGAAAAGGCTACCAAGTTCGCAGACGAACCCGAATTCACGGTAATAAGGTGCTTAACACCAATAAATTCAGCCAGCTTCTTTTCAAAGAGATCATTAAAGCGCCCAGTGGTAAGCCACCCATCTAAAGATGCCTCGACCATGTTTTCCAACTCTTTAGAGTCAATTAACTTGCCCGAAGGAGGAACCACTGTTTGACCAGGAATAAATTTCTTCGGAGCAAACTCTAGCGCTGAATACTCTTGAACTAAGGCCAGAATTTGTTTGCGAATTTTATCTTTAGCAAACTGATCAACAGATATAGAAGTTTCGGTCATTGTTTTATTTATGAAGAAGTAGGCTTAAGAATTTTGATAACTAGCAATTTGCTGCAAGCTTATTTCGCGCATATTGCCTTGTTGTTGATAGGCTTGCTGCCACTGCGTAATATTCTCAATCGCCCGCTCAAGACTCCACTGTGGAACCCAACCGAGATACTGACGGGCTTTTGAGCAATCGAGTTTCAAGGAATGTGCCTCATGCGGTTGCTCGCCTTGATCTTGCTTCCAACTGGCAGGTGATCCCCAGCTCTGGATAAGTAAGTTGATCACCTCTTGAACAGATCTTGCGTCTTCGTCGCGTGGCCCAAAATTCCAACCACCATCAAATTGAGCGACTTTTTCATAAAGCGCCTGAGCTAGAACAAGATAACCAGACAAGGGTTCCAAAACATGTTGCCAAGGACGTGTTGCCAAAGGATTGCGAATCATCAAAGCTTCTTGAGCTTCAAATGCTTTAATAGCATCTGGAATTAAGCGATCCTCAGACCAGTCCCCTCCACCGATTACATTGCCAGCACGAGCAGAGGCTATAGCCACTTTATGCGTGGAATATTTCTCGGGAGAAAAATAGGATTGTCGATATGCGCTAGTTACTAGCTCGGCACAACCCTTGCTATTACTATAAGGATCATGGCCACCCATAGGCTCATTCTCACGATAACCCCAGGCCCACTCTTTGTTCTCATAGCATTTATCGGTCGTCACAATGACTGCTGCGCGCACCGAATTAAGCGCGCGAATACTCTCAAGAACATGAACCGTACCCATGACATTAGTAGCATAGGTTTCAACTGGATTTGCATAAGAGTAGCGCACCAAAGGTTGCGCTGCCATATGAATCACAATTTCAGGCTTAGCATCTGCCATCGCCTTTTGCAGTTTCTCTAAATCACGAATATCGGCAATATGGGATTGCTCAAGTTCACCAGCAACATTGGCCACTTCATAAAAGTTCGGGATTGTATTGGGCGCTAATGCATATCCAGTAACCTTTGCCCCCATGGAAGATAGCCATAAAGAAAGCCATCCACCCTTAAAACCAGTGTGCCCGGTTAAGAAAACACGCTTACCACCCCAGAAGGATGGGTTTACTGACCCAGTCTTGGCGCGCTCAGCAGTAGACATACTTAAGCCCAAACCTTCCAGGGAGCCTTACCGCTGGCCCATAATTCTTCAAGATGCTGCTTATCGCGCAAGGTATCCATGGGCTGCCAAAAACCATTGTGCGTAAAGGCTTGCAACTGGTTTGCTGTAGCCAAAGACTCCAATGGCTTACGCTCCCAAATTGTGCTGTCATCTTCAATTAAATCAATCACCTTTGGAGAGAGCACAAAAAAGCCACCGTTGATATACATGCCATCACCATGGGGCTTTTCAACAAAACTCTTCACAGCAGAGCCGTCCATATCTAAGGCACCAAAACGACCTGGTGGCTGAACAGCAGTAACAGTAGCTTGCTTGCCATGCGCCTTATGAAAGGCAATCAACTTAGTCAGATCAACATCACCCACACCATCGCCATAAGTGAAGCAAAAATCTTCATCGCCCAGGTACTGACGAACCCGCTTAAGACGTCCACCAGTTAAAGTATTCTCACCGGTATCTATTAAGGTAATTTTCCAAGGCTCGGCATACTGTTGGTGAATTTCCATGGCATTGTTATTAGCCATGTCAAAAGTAACATCGGACATATGCAAGAAGTAATTAGCAAAATACTCCTTGATCATGTAGCCCTTATAGCCACAGCAAATCACAAAATCATTCACCCCATGGGCAGAATACATCTTCATGATGTGCCACAAAATAGGCTTCCCACCCACCTCAACCATGGGTTTAGGGCGAGAAGAAGTTTCCTCGGCGATTCTGGTGCCCAAACCACCAGCTAAGATGACAGCCTTCATTGCAGCCTTTGAGTACTTAAAGCTTTGATTTTATAAGCAAAGGGGATGCTTAGCCCTCCTTAATGGCAATATTTGATGCATCGTAACAATTATGCCTTTCTTTTCTTTAAATTATAACTATTTAAAGGGTTTACCCCAGCCCAAAGCCACAAGGCGGCAGTATCAACGCAATCAGAAGCTCTAGAGGGCAACTACAATAAACCCACCCTGCGAGTCCTTCGCCTCGTTCATAGATGATCTATTGATGACACTTATTTTGCTCATCCCCACTGCAATCTTGCCCATAAGTCCCGATAAGAAATGCGAGTATAGCCCTATTGAAGCAAATTAGGGTGCGATGCTATGAAAGCTTAATTATCATCACAATTAAAATATTCTTGACAAGAATAATTCGTGCATAGCCTTAATGGTTTAAATGCAACCGAGATAGAGACCTTAGTTATTTATTTGACATCCAATCAACAGAGCCAAAATAGTAGAGTAGTGAATGCGCAAATAAATTCAACCAGGCGTAAAAAAACGGCACCCAATAAAAAATTAGAGTAAATAACTCTTAATTAACAATCAATAAAATTTCTTATTTCAGCATTTCGAAATGATGAGTAGATCCAGCGATCTCCCTGATAATTGATGCAACAAAATACTCAGATGAAAATGGCGTAACTAAGTCACTACATAAAAAAAGTTTTATGTTGTTTTGCATTTCTGCATATTGGCTGGGCTCAATATTTAATAGGTGTTGATGCAATTCTTCTATTGACCCAAAATTCCTGGCATCTACAAAACAATCTGAAGGGATATATCGCGTAATATTGTTAGCCCCCAAATAGATAGGGATGCCACCAGACATCATTGCATCAAATATCTTTTCAGTAATATAGTTTGGAATGTCTTTTGAATTTTCGTAACAATATATAAACTTAGTTTTTGTAAAAGTACTGGCCTTATCCAGAACCTCCCCCTGATAACTTGGAAAAGGTCGATATGCAAAAAATTTCGTGCGCAACCTCTTAATCGCCCTTAACAATCTTTCCGACAAAGTAAATGCTGGCCCAGGCTTATCCCAGCCCCGCCCAAAAAGCTTAAAGTTGCTTGGATCATTTTTTTCATACCAGCGTATTAAACGAAGTCTTTCTCGATATAAATCGTTTTGATCGCTATGAAAAAAACGTTTATTAGCGTTAATCAAACACGAAAAAATAGGGCGTTCATCGAAATGGGGAAATGAATCAATCTGAATTTCATTTGGAACCATGCTGAGAATGCCATTCGGAAGGGATGCAATAGCTGGATTCCAGCTAAATACTTTTTTAAACCGACTACAGTAAACCGGATCAGCATTCAACAAATTAATGTTTGGATTCTCCATTGCGATTAGATATTTTGATACCGCTGTAGGTTGAATTTCCTGGCCCTCAACATACAGCTCAAATAACACCTCCTTTCCCTCGTTCAGGTCGGGTGTATTCAACTCAATTCCAATATCTAAAAATGCTTGTCTTAATAATCGTGATGTGTAGGTTGGCGCATAGGTATGAGTTGGATCATTTTCAGAAAACAGGGAATTTTTTTTATGGCCATCTGCATAGATTGAAGCACTCTTCATCGTCATACTTTTTTATTTAGGCTCAGAAAGAATTTGATTAATGCCTTGTTGATTAGGGCTTGATAGAAACTGAGGCGACATAATCTTTGATAACGATGTACAGAAATAAATTGAGAAAGCAAATGATGTACTTTTTCATGGCCCTTCGCTTTCAAACTAGGCAGAAACTTCTTGTATAAAAAAAAGCGATAGTCACTCAATATTTCAGGACTAAATATATTACGAGAACTTTTTAAGTACGCTAAAAACCGTAAGCGGTCATGACGTGACTCAAAGTTACCATCATTGCTCTCATGTAAACGATAGACCATCGTAGGCTCTGCAATCCAAATCATAAGCCCTCTTGCAGCCCAGCTAGAGAGCCACTGAACATCAGAGTATTTGCCACCAGAAACATCAAAACGCAAGTTTTGCAGCGCTTCTTTCTTATAGATATAAGAAGGCAATGGTGCAATGCCTAAATGGTGATGGGAAAAATACCTACGCAATAAATTATCTGGAGTTATGGGGCTAACGTAATGTCGTGCAGACTTAAAAGATAAGCCGGTAAATTTTCCATGGCACTCTACTAGCGCATTAGCACCAAAAGCTACTGCAGTAGGAAACACGCTCTGCGCCCTCCAAAAATCAGCCACATAATTTGGCAACATCAAATCATCGTCATGAAAAAAAGTGAAATATTCTGTTGTAATTTCTGATAGGCAGATGTTGCCATGATCAATGCCAGTAAATACCTTTGGACGTTTGATGTAAACCAAGTTTTCTCGAGGATCAATGAGTTTACGCAACTCATCCGTGCTCGAATTATCTGAAACCACCAAGCGAAATCGATGATCCGTTTGAGACATAATAGATTTAATTGCCTCTATTGCAGATGCCGGTCGATTGTGCGTTGTTAGATAAATTGTTAACAAATAATCGACGCTTTCTTTAATAGCTCAGACTTTAGACTGCGTCAGAAATGCTTGATAAGCTATTCTCAAACCTTCATCTAAACCCACATTCGCATTCCACCCCAACCGATTCAAACGACTAGAGTCCATCCACTTTCTCGGGGCACCATCAGGTTTTGATGGATCAAAATTAATTGGTCCTTGGTACCCTGTCGCATTCGCTACTGCAGTTGCCAATTGCGCAATAGTAACATCACTACCAAACCCAACATTAATATGACTTTCCATTGGTTGCGCATGCTGATCATAAACATCCTTAGGCAGCTCCATGACAAAAACCGAAGCGGCAGCCATGTCATCTACATACAAAAACTCTCGTCTTGGAGTCCCTGTACCCCAGATAATTACCTCAGGAGCATTGGCCACTTTAGCCTCATGAAATCTCCTAATAAGCGCAGGAATCACATGGCTATTTTCAGGGTGATAGTTATCGCCTGGGCCATATAAATTAGTCGGCATCACAGAGCGATAATCAACTCCATGGCTTTGCCCATATTGACGGTTATAGCTTTCACACATCTTGATGCCAGCAATCTTAGCGACAGCATAAGGCTCATTAGTGGGCTCCAACTTACCCGTGAGAAGTGCATCTTCACCCATCGGTTGAGAAGCTAGCTTGGGATAAATACAGCTAGAACCTAAAAAAAGAAGTTTTTTTACACCACTAAGAAAGGATTGATGAATAACGTTAGCTTGAACCATTAAATTGTCGTAAATGAACTCGGCTGGGAATGTATTGTTAGCATAAATACCGCCTACTCTTGCAGCAGCTAAATAGACTTGATCGGGCCGCTCTAATTCAAAGAACTCTTGGACCCCCGCTTGATTCGTTAAATCTAACTGCGCATGAGTACGGACAACAATATTTTTGAAGCCCTTAGCTTGCAAGTTACGAACAATGGCAGAGCCTACCATGCCACGGTGCCCTGCTACATAAATTTTTTGATCAAGCTTAGTCATTGAGTCATTAGGTCATTGTGTCGTCGAGCCATTCAGATCAATTCTCTTTACCAACAGCTACAGAGAAACCGTGCTTATGCAGTAATGCATGCTGCTTAGCTTGATCTAAGTCATTGGCCACCATTTCGTCGATCATTTGATCGAGGGTGATTTCAGGGACCCAACCGAGTTTTTCTTTAGCCTTAGTAGGATCGCCTAGGAGGGTTTCCACTTCAGTTGGACGGTAATAGCGTGGATCGATCTGCACAATCACATCACCTACTTTTAAGACTGGTGCTTTGTCACCCTTAATGGCAGCGACAATCGCTTTTTCATGTTCAGCACTACCCTCGAACTTGAGTGTGATACCTAACTGCTTGGCGCTACGGGTAATAAATTCACGGACAGTAAATTGCAAGCCCGTTGCAATAACAAAATCTTCTGGCTTATCTTGCTGGAGCATTAACCACTGCATGCGCACGTAGTCTTTAGCATGACCCCAATCACGCAGAGCATCAATATTACCCATGTAAAGACATTTCTCTAAACCTTGGGCAATATTGGCTAGTCCCCGAGTGACCTTACGGGTCACAAAGGTCTCCCCACGGCGCTTAGACTCGTGGTTAAACAAAATACCATTACATGCATAGATGCCATAAGCTTCACGGTAGTTCACGGTGATCCAATAGGCATACATCTTGGCTACCGCATAAGGGCTGCGTGGATAGAACGGGGTAGTTTCTTTCTGAGGGATCTCTTGTACTAAACCATAAAGCTCAGAAGTCGAGGCTTGGTAGAAGCGAGTCTTTTTCTCTAATCCCAAGATACGGATGGCTTCCAACATGCGTAGTGGGCCCATGGCGTCGACATCTGCCGTGTATTCAGGAGATTCGAAAGAAACTGCAACATGAGACTGGGCACCTAAGTTATAAATCTCATCAGGCTGGCACTCTTGAATAATGCGCACTAAGTTACTAGTGTCAGTTAAATCGCCGTAATGCAGGATAAGGTCAGGGTGATTGACGTGCGGATCTTGATACAGATGATCAATGCGCTCTGTATTAAAAGAAGAAGCGCGGCGTTTAATACCATGAACAATGTAGCCCTTCTCCAATAAGAATTCGGCAAGGTAAGAACCATCTTGACCGGTGATACCAGTAATGAGGGCAACTTTTTGATTATTTTTCATATTTTTGACTAAATGTGATTTGGCTAATTATCTGTATTTATAAATTGATTATAAAGATTGGTACATTTGTTTAACAACATCAATACCTTGGGTTGAAGCCTTCCAATTTAGCTGTTTTAATGCCTTAGCAGGATCGGCCCGCCCAATTTCTAAATCAGTTGGGCGAAACAAACTCGGATCTTGAATGACATGATCTTTCCAATCTAGACTCGCTTGCTCAAACGCAGTTTTCACAAACTCTTCTAGCGTTATGGTTGTACCGGTAGCTATAACAAAGTCTGTTGGCTTATCTTGTTGCAGCATTAACCACATGGCCTCAACATATTCCGGCGCCCAGCCCCAATCTCTTGCGATATCTAAGCGACCCAACTTTAACTTTTCTGAACTACCCTCGGATATACGCTTTACTGCCCGAATAATTTTCTGGGTCACAAAGCGCTCTGGACGCAAGGGAGATTCATGGTTAAACAGAATACCTGTACACGCGAATAAGCCATAAGCATCACGATAGTTATTTACCAACCAATAAGCAGATGTCTTAGCAACTGCATAAGGGCTCATAGGATAAAACGGTGTCGCCTCATTTGCTGGCTCGCCATGCGTATCACCAAAGCACTCTCCAGAACCGGCATGATAGATTTTGATTGGTTTATCGATCATGCGACAACCCTCAAGAATATTCAAAGCTCCCAAGGTAATGCTCTGAATGGTTTCAGCTGGCTGCTCAAAAGAGAGGCCTACGGAAGACTGGCCCGCTAAGTAATAAATCTCATCTGGATTACTTTTTCTTAAGGCTACCAAGACACTACGAAAATCTTCCGGAACCAGTGAGATATAGGTAATCTGATCTTTGATCCCAAGTTTTTGAAGATTGGAGAATGAGGAACCCTGAACATCCCTAGAGGTACCAAAAACTACATACCCTTTTTGCAAAAGAAATTGCGCCAAGTAACTGCCGTCCTGACCGCTTACTCCGCAAATTAATGCGGTACGCTTATTCTTATTAGCGGATTGATTTATCACGTGTTTAGCATCGCTCATTATTGAGAGCGTCCGTAGTTATCTTCAAAACGCACAATATCATCCTCACCCAAGTAGGCACCAGACTGCACCTCGATAATTTCTAGCGGGGTTTTCCCCGGATTAGCCAAACGATGAGTTTGCCCCTGCGGAATGTAAGTACTTTGATTTTCAGCGAGCATAATCACCTTATCACCATTGGTAATCTCTGCGGTGCCTTTAACCACAATCCAATGCTCAGCGCGGTGATGATGCATTTGTAATGACAGGCTTGCTCCAGGCTTTACCTGAATACGCTTTACCTTAAAGCGCTCGCCTTCATCCACACTGTCATACCAACCCCAAGGCCTAGCAACCTTGCGATGTAAATTCTTCTCTTCACGCTTTTGTTGTTCCAGTTGATTGACGATATTTTTAACGTCCTGGCTATTGGCTCTGTCAGCAACTAAGACTGCATCAGCAGTTTCAATGATGACCAAGTTATCAATGCCTACAGTACCCACCAAGCGACTGCTTGCATGCACTAATGAGTTATTGGTATCACTCAACAGAGTATCGCCACTAGTGACATTACCGTTGTCATCTTTTTTGCCCACTTGCCACACTGCATCCCATGCACCTAGATCATTCCAGCCAGCATTGAGTTCAATCATCTTGACCTGGAATTTACTGCCTGGGCACTTTTCAATCACAGCATAGTCAATCGATTCACTAGGAATAGACTTAAAGATCTCTTTATCGGGTCGAATAAATTCAGCGCCGCCAGATTGATCTATAGCTCTCGCTACCCATGCAGTTTCGGTAGCACCAAAGATATCGTAGCGATATTCTTTCAGGGCAGCGAGCCAAGTACTAGCTCGCAAAACAAACATACCGCTATTCCAAAAGTAATTGCCACTCTCCAAGTAGGATTGTGCGATCTGAGCATTAGGCTTTTCGGCAAACTGCTCTACAGTAAATTCACCATGGCTACCTTGAGCGCCACCCTTCTTAATATAACCATAACCTGTCTCTGGGGCGGTTGGAGTTATACCCAAGATCGCAACTGTATTTTTACTGTCATCGACCGCAACAACACTGATGCAATCCTGTAACGCTTTGGTAAACGCCGCGCCATTTTGAATAGTTTGATCCGCAGGCGTAATGACCAAAATAGGGTCTGATCCAATACTAGTTAGTTCTTGCTTGTTTTTGCCACAGTGCTCGTTCGCATAAAACGCAGCTAAGGTAAGCGCTGGGGCAGTATTACGGCCAATTGGCTCGAGCAAAAGTGTTGCTTGAACTTGCGGCAATTCACGCAATTGATCGGTGACTAAAAAGCGATGTTCCTCATTCGTCACAATCAGTGTTTTGCCAATTTCAATTTCAGAGGAATTGTTGCTCACCCCAAGTGCATTTAATCGCTCTACCGCTTGCTGGAATAAACTCTTCGCCGAATCATCACCTGAAAGCACCAGAAACTGCTTTGGAAAGCCTGAGCGAGATAAGGGCCAAAGGCGAGTTCCGGAGCCACCACACAGAATGACTGGAATGACTGGTGTAGCTGAAATGGCAGAACTTGTGTTAGTCATGAGTTAAACGGACTAAGCCTTTATGCTTTTTGTAAATAAAACATGATTTTATAGGCTTTACGGTTGAAAACTCACCTTAATGGGGTTTACACAATTTTTACGAATTTATTAGAATCTTATTAGCGAAAGAAATTATTAAAATTTCGCGCCACTAAAACTCGGCATTCATGAGAAGCTCAACCGATTAATGCTGAATTTAGAGTTAAAACAAACGAAAAAAACTAAAGGAGTCAGACATGTCTGCAGGCAATATTCCCAAAATCAACGTCCGCAACTCAGTTATTGAGTGCGCCCAATCCCTAAAAAAGGAAAATGAAGGCAAATATCACAACTACGGCATTAAAGACTGTATTGCCTCTATCGCAGCTACCAAGCAGAAGTAATAGCAAGGTATTGTTTTTAATACATTAATTAGGTTTATTGGGGTAGCGTTTACCAGTTAAATTGCTGTAAACCGCCCCAGCCATCACCAGCAATATTGAATCGATCATTACTGGGAAAAAAGCGTACCGGTAGTGCATGACATGCCCCAGGACCACAATTAAAGCCACTGCTGCAGCTGGTGGATGCAAACAGCGTAATACAAACATTCCCAAAATCGATAGGCTGGCAGCGAGGGGCATGGCCAATAAGGGCTCACCAACTAAGTGGATGGTTGCAATACCGATTAAGGCAGACAAGGTATTGCCTGCAATTACAGCCCAGGGCTGCGCCATAGGGCTACCTGGCAATGCAAAGACCAGTAAAGCGCTCGCCCCCAGGGAGGCCATAAGCCACTCATCAAGACCGCCAAGATCGCCAAGGAACTTAGCAGTAGTAAGCACTAACATGAGACCAATAAATGCCCCTGCAACGGAGCGAATTCTCTCAAGCCAAGGCACATGCGGCTGATCCCCGCCAAAGTAAAAGGAGCAGTGCTTGAGTAGATTCTTGTATTGATATTTCATGCTTTTTTATTGGTATGTCCAGGCCATCATAAACCTGCGCTCAATGGAATTGAATCTGTACATCCAATAAAAAAGCTGCCGAAGCAGCCTTTTATCCTAACTAGCGCAAATAAGGATTAAGCCTTTTTAGCGTAAGCAGAGCACCAGCCTTTACCAGCAACTTGTTTGGCACCAAACAATGAGCAACCACCGGCAGCTGAACCAGCTTTACCTTGGTACAAGGCGCAGTTATCGCACTGTTGACCAGCAGCATATTTTGGAAACTTTGCTTTATCTACTTTAGAGGCATCAGCCTTGTAACCCAAAGCAGCAGCTTGTGGATCAGTTTCAGCAACCATTGCTTGAGCTTGAACTTTACCGTTCAAAGCCAAGGTGCAAGCACCAGCAGCGGACAAAATCATAAATTGGCGACGACTATTTTTCATACGTTCTCCAGAGAGTGAAATAGAACAAAGATTGCATCTAAATGGATCATAGAACAGATCGAATTAGTCGACTATAGGAACTCTAAGCATCTGATTTATATGGATATTTTGTTGAGAATTGTTCTCAAATTGAATTTACTACCAATAACTAATGCCAACCCTTGAGATTCATACAGCCAATACGCTGTTTTATGTGTGTGCCTGAGCCAGATTCTGGATAGGATTGCGCACAATCAAGAGCATCTTGGCGAAAAGTAGCCTTATTGTTTTTGGCTGGATCGGTATTGACGTCGGGATACAAAGAGCAACCCATCAAAATAGATCCCACCGCCAATATAAAGGTGACTACAGTCAGATGCCAACCCAATTTAGATAGTGTCATGCTCTAGCTATTGCCTACCTTTTATCGAGAAGAGATAAAAACTCTCTACGCAAATTGGAGTCCTTTAAGAAAGCCCCACGCATCACACTATTTACCATCTTCGAGTCACGATCTTTTACACCGCGCCATTGCATGCAGAAGTGATCTGCATCCATCACGATTGCCACGCCAATAGGCTTAATTTTTTTCTCAAGCATGTCCGCTAATTCAACTACCGCCTCTTCCTGAATTTGTGGGCGACACATCACCCACTCAGTAAGGCGTGAGTACTTTGATAAGCCAATCAAGGCAGATTCTTTACTTGGCAACACGCCAATCCAAATGCGACCCATGATTGGGCAAAGGTGGTGTGAGCAAGCACTACGAACGGTGATTGGGCCAATGATCATCAACTCATTTAAACGGCTGACATTCGGAAATTTAGTCAGCGTAGGCTGCTCAACATAACGGCCATTAAATACTTCTTTAACAAACATTTTCGCAACACGCTGGCTAGTATTTTTAGTGTTGTGATCACTCTCTGTATCAATCACCAAGCTTTCTAAAACAGCCTGCATTTTTTCTGCAACCTCATCCACTAAGCCCTCTAATTCACCAGGCTGAATGAATTTAGAGATATTGTCATTTGCATGGAAGCGCGCCTTTTGCGCCTCAATACGTCGACGAATCACTATAGACAATGGTGTGCCAGCATCGCTCTTTTTTGGAGTGGATTTTTGAATAGCTTTCTTGACAGGCTTAATGCTAGAGGTTTTCTTAGCGGGAGTCTTGGCAACCGTTTTCACAGGAGTTTTTTTAGTGGGCATATCTATTGATCATCTCGATGAATTTTGTAAATTAGTTTTAGCTCTATTAAATCTGAAAGAAGATTGCCACTACGCAAGCCAAGCCAGCAAGCCACACAATGGATCGAGTGGTTGGCCAATCTGCTGCATAACAAATCAAATACGCAATACGTGCAGCAACAAATCCGATAGCTAACAAATCCACTCTATCTTGCGGTGCGTTGGCTACAGTGGCAATGATCACGGCAGCAAAGAATAAAGGGAGGGATTCAAAAAGATTGGCTTGAGCGGCATTGGCACGCGCCCGAAACCCAGTCTGTTTTGCTAACCACTGACGAGGTGCGGCGTTGTCGTAACCTTCAAAACCTTTTTTAGCAATCCCAGCAGCAACATAGGGAAACAATCCCATGAACAGCACACACCAATAAGCAATGGTCATGATTGTTCTTTCTTCTTAGAGCCAATGCGACTTTCTTTACCGTTGATAAGATTGTGAATATTGCTGCGATGGCGCCAGATCAGCAAAAGACAAACTACAAGCAGTGCAATGCCCATCGGCTGGAAGCCAAACAAAAATACAAAATAAATTGGACCAAAGACCGCAGCTGCTAAAGCAGCTAAGGAGGAGTAGCGCATGAATGCCGCCACAATAATCCAGGTACCTAATGTAGCTAAGCCCAGAATCCAATTGATACCGAACAAAATGCCGCAAGCTGTTGCAACGCCCTTACCACCTTTAAAACCGTGGAAGATGGGGAATAGGTGACCCAGGAACACAGCGATGACAACACCACATAACAACCAAGAGCCCAGTGTTGAAGTAAGTGATTCATCGCCTAGTAGGATTCTGGCGAGCATCACAGCAAAAAAGCCTTTGAGTGCATCGCCAATTAAGGTCAGGACGGCGGCAAGCTTATTACCAGTGCGCAGAACATTGGTAGCCCCAGGATTACCAGAACCATAGGAATGGGGGTCGGGCAAACGCATGCACTTACTCACCACCACCGCAAATGAAATAGAGCCGATGAGATAGGCAATCGGGATGAGCAACAGGTCTAGAGTGAAATTCATGCTGCTATCTTAAACACTTATCTAACGAATTATTTTTGGATTACCAAACCTGGATCAAATGCTATATACTATTGCTATATACATAAGGAGAGCGCTATGTCCATAGCAATTAGCACAGTGTTTACCAATAATCGCAGCCAAGCAGTTAGATTGCCGGCAGAAGCCCGTTTACCGGATGAGGTGAAAAAGGTCATTGTCCGCATTCGCGGTCGAGAGCGAATTATTACGCCACTTGAAAACACTTGGGATAACTTT
The DNA here is from genome assembly GCA_000342265.1 of beta proteobacterium CB. NCBI lineage: Bacteria > Pseudomonadati > Pseudomonadota > Betaproteobacteria > beta proteobacterium CB. Next base: position 274,702 of record CP004348.1, on the reverse strand, counting down.
TTCCTAAATGGGCCATCCGTATCTAGTGACTTTATGAATGAACGCGGGGAGCAAAAACCAGTTAAGCGAGAAGACCTTTAATGCTCAAGTATTTACTGGATACCAACATTGTTATATATGTACTCAAACGCAGACCAGCGGAAGTGTTGAAGATCTTCAACACGAATGCGAGTCGAATGGCAATTTCAAGCATCACTTTATCTGAGTTAATTTATGGCGCGGAGAAGAGTCCCAACGTCGACAAGAATTTAGAGGCAATAGAGGAATTCATTAGCCATCTAGATGTACTCCCTTATGACGCAAAAGCTTCTCAACACTACGGCCAAATTAAAGCGACGCTTGAGAGAAAGGGTGAAACGATTGGTGAGAACGATATACATATTGCTGCCCATGCAATTAGCCTGGGGCTTATTCTAGTAACGAATAATTTACGTGAATTTAAAAGGGTTGCAAACCTTGCTCTAGAGAACTGGGTTGAGACCTAAATTTAGAGACATGCGGTAGTAATATCCCCTGGATTAGTAGCTTAAGAGCCCCTAGGGTGATGCTGCTGATGAATCGATTTAAGGCGCTCTCTAGCCACATGGGTATAGATCTGAGTAGTAGAGATATCAGCATGCCCCAAAAGCAGCTGCACTACCCTCAAATCCGCCCCATGATTGAGCAAATGGGTAGCAAAAGCATGGCGCAGGGTATGTGGAGATAAGGCCACAGGAATATTGGCAATCGTGGCATAACGCTTGATTAAAGCCCAAAAGGCTTGGCGCGTTAATCCCGTCCCAGTATGACGACCCACAAAGACAGCGTCCGTAGTTTTACCTTCAAGCAGTGGCGTTCTTGCTTCAGCCAGATAACGACGCAACCACTGCCCTGCTTCTCCACCAAAAGGTACTAGGCGCTCTTTACCACCCTTACCATTCACGATCCGAACTACACCCTCATTTAAGCCAAGCGCCACCGTCTTGAGAGAAACAATCTCCGAAACACGTAAGCCACTGGCGTACATCAACTCCAACATGGTGCGATCACGCAGTCCCAGTGGAGTATTGATATCAGGGGTATTGAGTAAGGCAGTAACCTGATCTTCACTCAAGGTCTTCGGAAAGCGTAGCGCCTGCTTAGCAGCGCGCAAGCCAATGCAAGGATCACTCTTCACCAAATTAATACGAAGCGCATGACGATAAAAGCGCTTGAAAACTGTTAAACGTCGATTCGCTGTAGTTGCCTTATCCGCACGACGATGGGCTATGTAGGCTGTGAGATCTTTTTCTGTAACGCCATAGAGATCAGCGCCAGATTCTTTAAAAAGCCACTGTGCTAGAAGGAGTAAATCGCGACGATAGGCTGACAAGCTATTCTGGGCTAATCCGTCCTCAAGCCAACAAGCATCACAGAAGCGCTCAATGGCTTCTTGGCTTGTCAATGCAATCGACGGCTTAAGTAATAGAGTCAAACCCTGCTCAACAGTCGCCATAAGCACAAATGTTTCTTCAAATTATTTTTTGATTGAAGTGAAATTCAATCATCCTGTCGCTTTAAATCACGATAGAAATTTTCATGCGGACCAAAGGTCAATAACTTAATACTTTCTTCATCCAAAATTCGATAGGCCAACAGACACTGTTGCTGTGAAAGTCGAAACTTAAAAACTCGCACGCCCAGTAAATCTCCGATCTTAGCCTCCCCAATAGATGGATCTAAACCAATGGCCCTAACCGCACCGTCCAACTCAGATTTTTGTTGCGGGTGTAATTTTTTTATAGCCTTTACAAACGAGGCCGTCAGAAGTAAGCGCATCAACTAAACGCATACTCACCAATGATTGGCTCTTGATCTGCAATCAAAATCTCTCGAATCATAGAAAACGGTAAGTCCGGATTCTCTTGAGCAACCCTACCAATCTGCGACCAGTATTCAATCTGCTTAGGCACCGAGCGGTGCTCAATTTGCCCATAAGCTTTAGCCTGTTCTACCAAATTTTCAGACAACTTAACGTTAATAGACATATTTTTCTCCTTCAGATGGGTCCATTATAGCTCTATAAGTTCCAAAAAGGAACCAATTTAACTAAATCAGGCTAAAGAAGCTTTATGCCTTCACCCCCAATTCTGAGTGGGGGATGGGTTTGCGAGAACTTGCCCTAAATTTAGTCGCGGAAGTTATTAAAGCCTAAAGGCGCTTCTGTTACTTCCTTCTTGAGCAAAGCCATGGTCTCTTGCAAGTCATCACGCTTAGTGCCAGTAACGCGAACCGCATCACCCTGGATGCTAGCTTGAACTTTGATCTTGCTATCTTTAATGATGCGCACTACTTTTTTAGATAACTCAGAAGTAATACCCTTCTGAATCTTCATGGTTTGCTTACGCTTATCACCACCAATGGTCTCAGTTTTGTCATCCTTGAGATAGCGCACGTCCACATTGCGTTTAGCCATCTTGCTAATCAGTACATCGCGCACTTGGCCCAATTTAAAGTCGTCATCACCAAAGAGGATCAAAGTCTCGTCCTTTTGCTCAACACGGCTATCAGAGCCTTTGAAGTCGAAGCGATTGGTAATTTCTTTATTGGACTGTTCGATCGCGTTTTTCAACTCAATCATGTCGGGTTCGCACACTACGTCAAATGATGGCATTTCAACTCCTTAGTTAATCTTGAGTAATCTTGGATATTCTGTTCTGGCAAATCTCATGGGCTTTCTGTAATTTTGAAGCAGAAAGACCGCAGTAAATACGATTGCGAATAAGATTGTGGCATGAACTCCGCACAAAATGCGCCCACCTTGCCAAAATTGATGCCCAATATGGCGTTAAAGCACCGCAACACCTTTGGCTTTGAGGTGTGTGCGGAATCGGCCTATGAGATCACTGCTGCAGAACAAATTCCGAAGGTGATGCAACAAATTGCAGAGCAGAAATTAGCTTGGCGAGTTCTTGGTGGGGGTAGTAATGTCATTTTGCCCAAAGTCTTGCCTGGCGTAACGCTCCTAATGAACATTCCAGGACAAGAGATCACCCGGCCTGATGAGAGTAATACGGTGATTACGGTAGGCGCTGGGGTCAATTGGCATGACTTCGTTTCCTGGACCATAGAGCAGCAATTGCCAGGCCTTGAAAACCTTGCCCTCATACCCGGAACAGTTGGTGCAGCACCCATCCAAAATATCGGGGCTTATGGCGCAGAAGTAGCTGACTTTATCGACAGCATCGAAGCTTTTGATACAGCAGCCCATGCCTTTGTCACCCTCCCGAAAGTAGCATGCCAGTTTGCTTATCGCGATAGTCACTTCAAGCAAAATCCCCATCGATTTATCGTGACAAAGGTCGCTTTTAAAATCCCCAAAGCCTGGGAACCACGACTTCAATATGCTGACCTAGCTAGACAATTTGCTGGTGCAGATACTAAGCCGACTGCTCAGCAAATTTTCACAGCTGTTTGTACTATTCGTTCGCAGAAATTGCCAGACCCTAAAGTGATTGGCAATGCTGGAAGTTTTTTCCAGAACCCCATCGTTACTGACAAGCAATACCAGGGTTTACTACAGACTCATCCGCAATTAGTTTCTTATCCAGACCAAACAGGTATGCGCAAACTGGCTGCTGGATGGCTCATCGATCAATGCGGATTCAAAGGTCAGACGGTTGGTTCTGTTGGCGTTTACAAAAACCAAGCTCTGGTACTAGTCAATCATGGCGATGGCACAGCTGAAGACATTCTTAATTTAGCCAAATCCATTCAAGACAAAGTACGTGAAATCTATGGTGTTCAACTTGAGATTGAGCCGAATATTTTCTAAAAAATTAGTCAATATTTAATGTAAGTAATTCTGGATATTGCCTCAGTAAAGCTTGCTTTCCCTGATTTAATCTTTTAATCCATCCTGGACCACGCGACAATGCATCAGACCATGCATCTCTCACTAAATTGGCATTACCACTCTCAAAAAGCACCTTAAAAATTGCTGCGGCTTGCCCAAGATCCTTATTTGCCTTTGATCGCTCGCTAACGGGTCGCTCACCATAAATAATTAATTTATGGACCGCGTAGCGTTCAGGCGAAGGAATATTAACAATACAAGCCCCTTCTTTGGAAAGCAAAACTGCTTGCGTTGTATTGATCAACGAAAATTCCATAAACTTCAGGCATTCCAATGCTAGGCCTAGCTCGGGCAAAACTACAGGCCCACCGTTACGAGTTTGAGGGGTAACAAAATCTAGTCGCAACTCCGGGTCTTTTGGATTGCGATACTGGGCACCAGTTTTGCCAGAAAACTCTGTGATTGGTAAAAGGCCCATCTCAAGTGAATTCAAGGCATCGTGAACGGAAATTTTGACATTCGCACCTAAGGCAATCGACACATTCTTACCTGCCTGAGCAAAATCAACATCCATCGTCAAATTTGATGAGAGCCATTTCACGCCCAACATATTGCCCATAGCCAAGAAGGCGTGGGTCCCAATCAATATCCCACCAGCACCAAAGAAACCGTACTGATCCAATCGATTGATTACTCTAAAATGCTTAGTCAGCGCACTTGCGCAACCCAGCGCCTCAGCAGACTTTGCTAGCGCCTTGATTTTGATCTGCAAATCACCCGCTTTTACAGCATCATGCTTTTTAATCAAATCGAGAATCCTGTCATCCTCTGGTCCCACATAAGCCATCCGACCAGTACCATCTAGGTCCCTATAGCCGTAATAGATATAAGGCCTTCCCTTTTGGATTTGTTTATGAAACGCGCCCGGTAATATCCGAAATCGATCGATGCTCTGAATTCGTAATTGATCTTGCAACTCCGCATACGCTGTTTGCGCAGACAAGGATAGAGGGGTGTATAGATCTGATTTTATCTCGTTATTATACAGAAAAATAATTGTATAATAATCAGTAAGATTAAGTAGTTACTGACTTTGAATGGATAAGTCCAGTCGACACCTTACTTGATATTTGCAAACTCGACTTCCACTTGACCTTCTGCTAGCTGCACTTGGAATACCTCTTTCGTATTGAGCTCCTTGGGGTTGCGTACTGCATGCATTGCTTGCTCCTCTTTGCTCAAGATGACTGCGTAGCCTCGCTCTAGCGTTCTTTGGGGGTTTAGCATTTCTAGTTGAGCTTGGTAGTGGCCTTGATTGCGCTTCCAACTTTCTACCCGCACACCCCATGCTTGATTGAGGCGTTGTTGCCAGCTCACAATTTGCTCACGCATGCGATCAGGGTTTGGTAAAGCGTGGCCTAAGCGCAATGCTAATTGATCTAGAGTTTGTGCTTCTCGCTCTACACGCTGACTCACTCTTTGCATGAGCGCTTGCATGATGGCATCGAGCTCTTGCAACATTTGATCACGACGTGGTGCTGCCAACTCAGCAGCGCCTGTTGGGGTTGGTGCTCGCAAGTCAGCGACGAAGTCTGCAATCGTGACATCAGTTTCATGACCAACACCGCTGACTATTGGGATGGGCGATTGGGCAATTGCATAAGCCAGCTTCTCATCATTAAATGCCCAGAGATCTTCAATACTGCCGCCACCCCTCACCAACAAGATGACATCAACAGCATTTTCTTTTTCAGCAGCTTTGATTGCGGAAATAATTCCTGCAGGCGCATCCGGACCCTGCACTAGGGTTGGGTAAATCACAATCGGAATATGTGGCGCTCTTCTCGCTAAAGTACTGAGCACGTCTTTGAGCGCAGCAGCCTGTGGTGAGGTGATGATGCCAATGGATCTTGGGTGGGTTGGGATCTCACGCTTAGTCTCAGCATCAAAGAGACCTTCTTTAGCTAATTTAGCCTTGAGCTTGAGGAAAGCTTCATATAGGCCGCCCATACCCGCACGTCTTAGGGTTTGAATCGTGAGCTGAATATCCCCCCTGGGAACATACATTCCAAGCTGAGCACTAACTTCCACTAAATCACCAGACTGGGGCATAAAACCCACCTGCCCGTTACGACCACGGAACATCACACAGCGGATTTGCCCTTCCTCGTCTTTGAGAGAAAAGTACCAGTGGCCACTGTCATAAGCCTTGAAATTAGAAATCTCCCCGCTCACCCATACGGTGTCAAAGCGCTCCTCTAAAGAGCTTGCTATGGCGCGGTTTAGGTCGCCAACACTCAGAATTTCCCTTGATATTTCCGACATTTTTTCTCTATTTCTACATAAGCATCTGGCTTAGCGGCCAATAAATATCCACAGAAGCACATGCGCCTGAGGTTTAACCGCCAAAAGTAAGTAATTACTGACCCAAAACGTCTCATAAATCCAACAGATGATCTCTATCTTATTGATTTATATCATAAATTATTACTCTCGATTTTGAGTGTATTTGCCCAAAATAGGACACCTTCACCATCAATCAAGGACTTACAAACCATTTCCTAGAAAGTTTTGCACAGAGTTATCCACAGGCTGACTTTCAGAAAACGGGTTTTTAATTCAGCTAAAGTACTGAGCTTATGTACTCAATCTTACTGTCTGCTGGCTGGCCTATCTGGCCACTCCTCATCATCTCCATTATTGGCCTCGCCATCATGCTCGAGCGGGCCTGGTATTTGCGCCAAATCCACATTTTTCCTAAAGATAGCCTTGAATCTGTTTTTGCCTTGGCTAATGTCATTTCAGGGCAAAAAAAGGTTTCTGAGGACGAAATCACTGCCGTTGATCAGATTTCCCCCGCAGGCGCCCTCTTTGCCTGTATCTTGCGCGAGAAATCGGCTGGCAGCTCAGCAGACTCCGCTCTAGAGGAGCTGCAAGCAACCGCTCAGACCACGTGGCTCAAGCTCGATCGTTATTTAGGTGCACTAGCTACCATTGCGACAGTTGCACCCTTACTTGGCCTCTTTGGTACCGTGGTGGGCATGATTGAGATCTTCGGCAGTCAAGGCGCAATTCATGGGGGCGCAGGCAGCCCTCAACAACTAGCCCATGGAATTTCTGTAGCGCTTTACAACACGGCATTTGGATTGCTCATTGCCATTCCAGCATTGGCTGCGTGGCGTGGCTTACGTGCGATGGCCAATCAGCGTCAGCATGAGTGCGAAGAATTTACTCGTCAGCTGTTTAAGAAGTTGTATCCCAACTCCACCACTTCAAAATGAATTGGTTAAACAATCGCATTGGCTATCAGGGTCGATTCTCCCTGGGCATTAAATCTGCCCCAGTAGAGCCAGAGATTAACCTCATCCCTTTTATTGATGTGCTCTTAGTGGTACTCATCTTCTTGATGATCTCCACCACCTTTACGCGCTACCAAGAACTCGCCATCACCCTTCCTACTGCCAATGGCGCAGCTAGCCAGACCGAGGTGAAACAAATTCATATTGCAGTAAGTCGCGATGGACGCTTTGCGATCAACGGCAAAGTGACTGACCGCAACCAACTTAGCAATGCACTGAATTTACTCAATCAGAACAGCGCTAATAAAGAGGGTGGCATTCAGGTCAATATCGATGCAGATGCGAGAGCACCCCATCAAGCAGTGATGAGTGCGCTAGAAGCTGCTCGTGATGCCAATCTTTCCAATATTGTTTTTAGTAGTCAGACAAAGAAGTAAAAAGCATTTAAATTACTTTTAATGTCATCCACAAAATCCTCCGCTAGCCTAAAGAAGGCTCCTCAGTTTTGGGAGCGACGTGGCCCTACCAGCATCGTGCTCTGGCCTCTATCTTGGGTATACGGTTTAATCAATCGCGCCCTTGATCTCATCAACGACCTAGGAATTGGTAACAGCAAACCACAAGCAGTGCCCGTAATTATTGTGGGTAATATCCGCGTGGGGGGTACGGGCAAAACACCCATCGTGATTGCTCTAGCTGAACGTTTGTCTCGCATGGGATGGAAGCCCGGGATTATCAGCAGGGGTTATGGTGCTGGAGGATTAAGAGCGCCAACTCCAGTGCAAAGTGATTCAGATCCATCGATCGTGGGCGATGAGCCAGTACTGATTGCTAAACGCACACAGAATCAATTTCCGATCTGGGTCTATCCAAAACGTGTCGAGAGTATTCGCGCTCTTCTCAAGAAAGATCCTTCGGTCAATGTCATCATCAGTGATGATGGTTTGCAACACCGTGCTTTAGCGCGTTGGCCAGCTAGAGAAGGTGGTCGTGATATTGAATTGGTAGTGCGGGATGCGCGTGGTGAAGGCAATGGCTTCTTGTTGCCCGCCGGCCCCCTTCGTGAGCTGGCAACGCGAGAACGGGATGCAACTCTCATGACAGGTGTTGCCACGCCCATAAGCCTGGTTGATGAGTATTTCGCGGGAAGAAGAGCATTTACTTTGGGTACTCAATTAGGAATGCCCTATCAACTCATTCACCCCGCCAATACTCAGTCACTCGCCTCAATCGCCGATACCTATCTGCCCAACAAAATCACTGCTGTAGCAGCCATTGGTAACCCCCAACGCTTTTTTGATGATTTACTCAAACAAGGTATTGCAGGAAAATGCATTGGTTTAGCTGATCATGCTAGCTATACCCCAGAATTTTTCTCCGCCATTCATGCTGAATGCATCCTCATTACAGAAAAGGATGCCGTAAAATGCTCCTCAATAGAGGATGAACGCATTTGGGTGGTGCCAATGACTTTAGACCTACCGAATGCCTTTGCCGACTGGTTGCAATCGATTTTGCAAAGACCCGACCCCAATCAATACACCCTATAAAAAAGATCAGATATGGATAAGCGTTTACTCGAAATTTTGGTCTGCCCTTTATGCAAAAGTACTTTGCATTTAGATAGTGAGAAGCATGAGCTCATTTGCAAAGCAGATCGCTTAGCCTACCCAATCCGCAATGACATTCCGGTCATGTTGGTTGATGAGGCACGCAGCTTGACCGCTGATGAGTGCCAATAATTGATCTACATTCATGAGCGCTAAGCCAACAGAATTTTTAGTTGTTATTCCAGCCAGGCTAGGCTCAACTCGCCTGCCACGCAAACCACTAGCCGATATCGGTGGCAAACCGATGGTAATTCGAGTAGCTGAACGCGCCCAGCAATCTTTGGCGCAAAGCGTGGTGGTCGCAACAGACTCCCCAGAAATACAAGCAGCCTGTGATGAGCACCGCATTGAGTGTCTATTGACTAGCTCAGATCATCCAACGGGAACTGATCGCATTGCAGAAGTAGCCCAATTACTAAAACTGCCAGCTGATACTCTGGTTGTGAATGTGCAGGGAGATGAACCCCTCATTCCTCCAGAGCTGATTAACCAAGTAGCCCAAACTTTGGCCGATCATCCAGCTTGCGCTATCTCAACCGTTGCTGTGCCCATTACAGATGAAGCGGAAATCACCAACCCCAATGTTGTTAAGGTGGTTCTCAATCGTTCCGGCGAGGCACTGTATTTCTCCAGAGCAAGTATTCCGTTTGTACGTGACCCAGAGCTAGCCCAATCAGCAATGCATTTACGCCATCTGGGCATCTATGCCTATCGAGCTGACTTTTTACAGGCTTACACCCGTTTAGAACCAGCCCCACCTGAACAGGCAGAAGCCCTTGAACAGCTGCGCGCCCTGTGGAATGGTTACCGTATTGCTGTCCACACTGCCAGCGAAGCCCCGCCAGCAGGGGTAGATACCGCGGAAGACCTAGAGCGAGTCCGTCGCATCTTGGTCAACTAAGCAAGAATCTGGTTATCCATGGGTTCTCGGGGATAATCCTAGGAATTAGTTACAAGGGATCCCGAAAAAATACGGGACAATGAGGGTCTTCTAAGGGGAAAACAATGCGGTTAATTCTGCTCGGTGCACCAGGTGCTGGCAAAGGAACACAAGCTCAGTTCATTTGCGAAAAATTTGCTATTCCACAAATCTCGACAGGCGACATGTTGCGCGCTGCCGTGAAAGCTGGAACGGAACTTGGCATCGCTGCCAAAAAAATTATGGATGCCGGTGGCCTCGTTTCCGATGACATCATCATTGGCCTAGTGAAAGATCGTCTTACTCAGCCCGATTGCAGCAAAGGTTATTTGTTTGATGGTTTCCCAAGAACCATCCCTCAAGCGCAAGCCATGAAAGATGCTGGCGTGCCAATCGATTACGTTCTCGAAATTGATGTGCCATTTGATGCCATCATTGATCGCATGAGCGGTCGTCGTGTTCATCCAGCTTCTGGTCGCACCTATCACGTCAAGTTCAACCCACCAAAAGTGGCAGGCAAAGATGATGTGACTGGTGAAGATTTAATTCAGCGTGATGATGACAAAGAAGAAACCGTCCGCAAGCGTTTGCAGGTATACAACGATCAAACCCGTCCATTAGTTGAGTACTACTCCACATGGGCCACTCAAGATAATCCTGCTGACAAAGTAAAGGCACCCGCCTATCGCAAAGTCAGCGGCACTGGTAGCGTTGATGACATCACTGCTTCTATCTTTGTTGAATTGAAATAATCAACACAATCATCGATTAAAGGGGCTGCTTACGCAGCCCCTTTTTCTTTGTCGGGAAAAGGGGTATTATTTAACTAATGTACTAAGTGGTATAGTTTTTTATGACTAAAAAACGTACCTTCAAGACAAGAACTTTTAGTAAGTGGATGAGAAAAACTGACTTAAAAGATCAAGATCTACTTTTAGCAGTTGCGGAAATGGAGGCGGGCCTCGTTGATGCAGATCTTGGTGGGAACGTATTTAAGAAAAGAATTGCCTTGCCAGGCATGGGTAAAAGAGCGGGGGCAAGAACACTGATTGCAGGAAAAATTTTTAAGAAATGGTTTTTTATTTTTGGCTTCGTAAAAAACGAAAAAGATAATATTAATGATGATGAGCTGATTCATTTACAAGGTGCAGTACATAGACTGCTCAGCCTGACTGATCAAGATATCGAAGAAGCAATCCTTGCAGGAGAACTAAAGGAGTTAACAAATTATGCTTAATAAAACAAAAAGTCGAATCATTGAAGAGATGACGGATACCGTAAAGGGCCTTCAGAACGCTGGCGTCATTACTAAGAAAAGCATGGAAGAATTTGAGGCTTTGCGGCACTTAGAGGTAAAGCCAATGACGGCCAAGCGCATCAAGCAACTTCGGAGTAAAACCCATTTGAGTCAAGCTGTCTTTGCCTTAGCAATCAACACCAGCCTATCAACTATTCAAAAATGGGAGGCTGGAGATAAAAAGCCGAGCGGAACATCTTTAAAACTTTTATCCTTAATCGAGAGAAAAGGATTGGAAGTTATTTTGTAAGGGAATTACTTCAACTCTTTCAACGCACTCTCAAAAGATTCAATATCTGCAAAGCTTCGGTAGACAGAGGCAAAGCGAATGTAAGCGACTTTATCTAAGCGCTTGAGTTCACGCATGACGAGTTCGCCAACACGTTCACTGGGGATTTCTTTTTCACCCAGACTGAGTAGCTTTTCTTCAATGCGAGCAATCGACTCATCAACTGAGTCAGAGGAAACCGGACGCTTGCGCAATGCCAGCTTGACCGAGCTCACTAGCTTGTCATGACTGTATTCAACACGACTGCCATTCTTCTTCACGATCGCTGGCAGTACCAGCTCTACACGTTCGTAGGTAGTAAATCGTTTATCGCATTTGGCACAACGGCGGCGGCGGCGAATAGTGTCGCCTTCATCCGATACCCGGGTATCTAATACCTGGGTATCGTCGTTATGACAAAAGGGGCAGCGCAATGAGTGCTCTCTTTACGCTTTTAGCCGTAAACCGGGAAGCGCTTAGTGAGCTCGGCTACTTGAGCGCGCACCGTAGCAATATTGTCAGCATCATTTGGATTATCTAAAACATCCGCAATGAAATTACCAACTTGACGCGCTTCAGCCTCTTTGAAACCACGGGTTGTCATAGCTGGTGAGCCCAAACGAATACCGCTAGTCACCATTGGTTTCTCTGGATCGTTTGGAATACCGTTCTTGTTGCAAGTAATGTGTGCTTCGCCCAATACACGCTCAGCTTCTTTACCAGTCATTTTCTTAGCACGCAGATCAACCAACATGACGTGCGAATCTGTACCGCCAGAAACAATACGTAGACCGCGTGAGATCAAAGTCTCGGCCAATGCTTTTGCGTTTGCAATCACTTGTTTTTGATAATCAATAAAGCCTGGCTCTTGCGCTTCTTTAAATGCAGCTGCTTTACCAGCAATCACATGCATCAAAGGACCGCCCTGCAAGCCTGGAAATACTGCGGAGTTAATTGCTTTCTCATGCCCAGCCTTCATCAAGATGATGCCGCCACGAGGACCGCGTAAGCTCTTGTGTGTGGTGGAGGTAACGATGTCAGCATGCGGCACTGGATTTGGATATACGCCAGCAGCCACTAAGCCCGCATAGTGAGCCATATCCACCATAAAAATCGCGCCCACTTCTTTGGCCAATTTACCAATGCGCTCGAAATCAATTTTTCTAGAATAGGCAGATGCACCAGCAATGATTAATTTTGGCTTGTGCTCACGAGCCAAACGCTCCATTTGCTCGTAATCAATTTCTTCATTTTTATCTAAGCCATAAGCAATCGGGTTGAACCACTTACCGCTCATATTGAGAGCCATACCGTGAGTCAAGTGACCGCCTTCAGCCAAGCTCATGCCCATGAAGGTATCGCCTGGCTTTAAGAATGCCAAGAACACAGCTTGGTTAGCAGATGCACCGCAATGAGGTTGAACGTTTGCCGCTTCAGCACCAAAGAGCGCTTTTACACGATCAATCGCTAATTGCTCAGCCACATCCACAAACTCACAACCACCGTAATAACGCTTACCTGGATAGCCTTCAGCATACTTGTTGGTCAACTGTGAGCCCTGTGCTTGCATCACTGCTGGGGAGGTGTAGTTCTCAGAAGCGATCAGCTCAATATGGTCTTCTTGACGCTTATTTTCATTCTGAATCGCTGCCCACAATTCTGGGTCGGTTTTGGCTAAAGTGTTTTGGCGGTCAAACATGGTGATAATCCTAGTGAAGTTGGATTGCTACGTTAATTAACTTAGTAAAATCAACCTACATCATACAAAATCCACCATGACACCTACTCAAGACCTCTCATTCCTCTCCCTAGTCCTTAATGCCAGCCTATTAGTCCAGTTAGTAATGTTGTTATTACTGGGGATGTCTGTGGCCTCTTGGACCATCATTTTTAAGAAAACGGCTATTTTGCGGGGCGTAAGACAAGATACCGAGCGTTTTGAGCGGGATTTTTGGTCTGGCGGCGACCTGGGCACCCTCCTAGAGGCAGCGCAGCGCAATACCCGTAGCGATGCCGTTTTAGAGCACATCTTTGAAGCTGGCATGCAAGAGTTCATGAAAGTCCGTGAAATCGATGCTGCCCGCCGTGCCATGAAAGCCACCTATCAACGTGAGATGGACGCCCTAGAGGCCAATCTCCCATTCTTAGCTTCGGTAGGCTCTGTATCTCCTTACATCGGCTTATTTGGCACCGTTTGGGGCATCATGCATGCGTTCCGTGGCTTGGCTAACGTTCAAAACGCCACCCTGGCGGCAGTAGCTCCTGGTATTGCTGAAGCACTGGTCGCTACCGCGATCGGCCTTTTTGCTGCGATTCCTGCAGTAGTGGCTTACAACCGTGCGGCAACCGATGTAGATCGCCTATCCATCCGCTTTGAAACCTTCATAGAAGAATTCACCAACATCTTGCAACGTCAAGCTGCAGGTAAATAAGCATGGCCGGCTCACTCAGAAAGTCCTCTAAGCGTCGGGCAATGGCCGACATCAATGTGGTTCCCTATATCGACGTGATGTTGGTATTACTGGTGATCTTTATGGTGACCGCACCGATGGTCAATCCTGGTGTCGTGAATTTGCCTACTGTGGGTGGCGCAAAAGTGCAATCCCTGCCACCCGTCTTTCTAACGATTGATGCCAATGAAAATGTCATTGTTCGCAAAGACGGTGATCCAGTTCAGACTTTGAATAAATTTGAACTTGGCGCCTTTGCCAGATCACAAGCAGAGAAGTCCGCCGAGCAACCCGTTGTACTTGCCGCTGATAAATCTATTAAGTACGAAGTAGTGATGGAAGTGATGTCCAAGCTCAAAGAAAATGGTGTGAAACGTGTCGGCCTTGCCGTGAAGAGCCAATAGGTCTCTTTCTCTTTCATTCATGAATAGCGCGCAAACTTTTCACTCAAGCTTCTCACGAGGCCGGCCCACTAAAAACGAAAGTACTAAACGTGCTTTTAGTTTTTCACTGGCTGCGCACTTAGGTTTAGTCGCATTCTTAGTTATCGGCATCAGTTGGAATAACTCCACACCGTCAGGAGTAGAAGTTGAGCTATGGGATGCGAGTCAGCAAGTCGAAACGCCTGTCGTGCCAGAACTCAAAACGGAAATGAAAGAGGAAGCGGCCGACATCGCCATCAAGAAAAAGAAGGTTGAGAAAGAGCCGCCTAAAAAAGAAGTGGTGAAAGAAACCCCTAAGCCACCGAAACCGACTCCACCTAAGGAGAAGGAAAAAGAGAAACCAAAGAAGGCTGAAGCCCCGAAAGCGACTGCCCCTGCCGAAACTAAAGCCAATGCCGCCGCCGAGAAAGTGCGTGCCGACCAATTAGCCCGTCTGCGCGCTGCTGCTGGGGCTGAAGGTGGCAGTGGTGGAACTAGTGGAAGTGGTGTTGGTGGCGGTGGTAATGCACCCCCAGGATGGACAGATAAAGTTGTCAAAAAGGTTAAACCTCTAATAGTGTTCAACCCAGAATCCATTGGCGGCAATCCTGCGGCAGTCGTTAAAGTCAATCTGGCACCCGATGGCGCAATCTTAAGCACCGATCTCATTACCTCTAGCGGCAACGCCGGCTGGGATCGCGCAGTGTTACTTGCACTAACCCGTGCGGAGAGCCTGCCAAAAGACGACAATGGAAAAATTCCTCAAAGAGAAGTTAAGCTGACCTTTAAACCCAAGGACTAAAGCATGTTGCAAGTAGCTAAAAAGTATTTTTTATCAGCGGTGACAGTCTTCGCAGTGATGCTGTCAATCACTGGATTGAGCACACCCGCTGTAGCACAAATGAATATTGAAATCACTGGCGTAGGACAGTCGCTCTACCCCATCGCCGTGATGCGCTTCAAAGATGAGAACAAACTTCCTACCAGTGTTACTGAAATTATTCGCCAAGACTTAGCGCGCAGTGGTTACTTTAAAAATACTGAAAATGGTAATGCGAGTGAAAGCGATGAAGGCACACCAAACTATAAATCTTGGTCGGCTCGTGGTGCGGATGCTTTGGTTGTTGGCTCGGTAGTGCAAACTGGTGCCTCTCAATTTGAGATTCGCTACAAATTATTTGATGTTCGAAAGTCCGAGAGTCTTGGCGGCTTAAATATTAATTCCAGTGCCGATAACTTACGTGCAGCTGCGCACAAAATTGCTGATGACATCATCTACAAATTATTGGGTGAGCGTGGCATCTTCTCGACACGCCTCTCCTACGTCATTAAAGAAGGCAAGCGTTATCGCTTAGTCATCTCCGATGCGGATGGTCAGAACATTCGCAATGCCATGAATAGTGGTGAACCTATCATCTCCCCATCATGGTCACCAGATGGCAAGAAAGTAGCTTACGTATCTTTTGAAGATCGTAAGCCCGTCATCTACGTTCATGAACTCGCTACTGGTCGTCGTATTTCTCTCTCAAATCAAAAGGGCAATAACAGCGCACCTGCTTGGTCGCCTGATGGCAAGAAATTGGCCGTATCGCTCTCCAAAGATGGCAACACCCAGATCTACGGCATTAATGCTGACGGCACCGGACTACAACGCCTCACGCGCGGCCGCACCATTGATACTGAACCACAGTACTCCGCAGATGGTCGCTACATCTACTTCACGAGCGATCGTGGTGGCAATCCACAGATCTATCGCATGAGTGCCGAGGGCGAACAAGTTGAAGGTGCAAAGCGCATTACTTACAAGCAAGGCTTTGTGACTTCACCGCGCATCTCTCCTGATGGCAAGTATTTGGCTTATATCGCCAATATTGGCGGGGCATTCCGTCTTTACATCCTCAACCTCGCTACAGGCGACTCACAAGCCCTTACTGATGGCACTAGCGATGAATCCCCCTCCTTCGCTGCAAATGGCCGCTATGTGCTGTATTCCACCAAAGTCGGTGGAAAACGGGTCTTGGCGGCAGTCTCTGTGGACGGCAACTCTAAGCAGGTACTCAGCATTCCAGGATCCGATGTGCGTCAGCCATCCTGGGGTCCATTTATGGACTAAGGGGCTAACCTAAGAGCCTCAATTCAATACAAACTGTTTCTGACTAAATAGCCAATATCGTGCTCTTAGGGGCATAATATTGGCTATTAGCTTATTTAATAGCCTCTTTTGTAGGAAAAAGGAAAGATCATGAAGATTTCTATCGCACGCCGTGCCGCAACATTCACCCTCGTAGGTGTAACAGCATTATTTTTGGCCGCTTGCTCAAGCGTCAAATTAGATGATGTTGATGGCGCCAATGGTGGTGGCAGTGGCAACTTCGGCTCACAGCCATGGAATGATCCAAGCAGCCCACTCTTCCAGCGTAGCGTCTATTTTGATCTCAACGAATACACTGTTCAGACCAAATATCAGAAACAATTATCTGCACATGCCAGCTTCTTGAAGGCCAACCCAAAGCAGAAAATCATTATCCAAGGCAATACCGACGAGCGTGGCACAGCCGAGTACAACTTAGCATTGGGTCAACGTCGTTCAGACGCAGTACGTAAGTCACTTAATTTGATGGGCGTCTCTGATGACCAAATGGAGGCCGTGAGCTTTGGTAAAGAGAAGCCCAAAGCAGAAGGTGACAATGAAGCCGCTTGGGCAGAGAATCGCCGTGCTGATATTGTTTACATCACGAACTAATGTTCATGCGTAAGCCAAATCACTCTTTTAAACAAACGCTCTCACGAGCGTTTTGTTTAAGTGCCGTCACTATTTTTCTAGGGATGTCCAACAGTGCCTGGGCACTCTTTGCTGACGATGATGCGCGTAAGGCCATTCTTGACTTACGTAAGTCTCTAGCAACTACGCAAATGGATTTACAAAACCAAATTGAGAAGCTCAAAGCGGACAATGCGGAATTACGTGGCAAGGTAGAGAACCTGGAGAAGCAAGGTGAAGATATCAGCACCAGCCAAAAAACGTATTACCAGGATTTAGATAACCGTCTCGGGAATTTTGAGCCTCGCACCGCCACGATTGAAGGTGTCAGCGGCACAGTTCAACCGAATGAGAAAAAAGCCTACGACGATGCATTAAAGGCTTTTCAGGCAGGCAACCTCAAAAAGGCGGATGAAGGATTCTCCGCATTTGCTAACCGCTATCCGAAAAGCCCTTATTTACCATTAGCGCTTTTCTGGAGCGGTAATAGTAAATATGCCAACAAAGATTACGCTGGCGCAATTGCGCAGTTACAAAGCTTGATTAAACGCTATCCAACTCACCCCCGCGTTCCTTCTGCGATGTTGACACTCGGAAATGCGCAATTGGAAAGCGGCAATAAAGCAGCGGCCAAGAAAACATTTAGCGAGATCATTAGTAAGTATCCAGATACTGAGTCAGCGAAAGATGCTCAGCAGCTGAACGCTGCAATCAAGTAAGTTCCGCTCGCCATGTCTTTTCTATCTGCCGCGTTTGAGAATATTGCTCCCCGCAAACCAAATGCTCCTGCAGTTATTCTATTTTCTGGCGGATTAGATTCCAGCACGATTCTCGCGCTTGCAAAAGATCTTGGCTACGCACCCTATGTTTTATCGGTAGGCTATGGGCAACGCCACTCCTCAGAGCTGGCTGCGGCGAAACATATCGCTAAAAAAATGGGGGTTATTCGTCACGAGGTCGTGAATTTAGATCTCACTCGTTTTGGTGGCTCCGCATTAACTGACTCTACAATTGATGTGCCCATTAATCCAGGCAAGGATCAAGAGATCCCCGTCACCTATGTACCGGCGCGCAATACCATCCTGCTCTCACTCGCTTTAGGCTGGGCAGAATCACTGGGTGGATTAGATATTTTTTATGGCGCTAATGCAGTTGATTACTCTGGTTACCCTGACTGCCGCCCAGAATATGTTGCCTCATTTGAAACGATGGCTAACCTGGCTACTAAGGCTGGGGTTGAAGCCATCAATAATGACAATCGCTTTCGGGTTCACGCGCCCATCATCAGTATGAGTAAGGCAGAAATCATTCAACTGGGATCCACGCTAGGCGTGGATTACTCGCAAACCGTTTCCTGCTACCAAGCTAATGACTTAGGTGAAGCTTGTGGTGAGTGCGAATCTTGTCGCTTAAGACAGGCAGGCTTTAAGCAAGCTAATCTGAGCGATCCGACGCGCTATCGCAGAAATTAAGTCAAAAGAGAGCAATCCCCCCTTAAGTAAAGGGTTTGACTTTGTGTAAAAAACACATAATAATGCACTAAATTATGGGTAATTTATTATGACAATCACGCAAACTATTCATGCCAAAACCACAGTCAGCATGACTGATCTTAGGCGCAATCCCAGCAAAATTTTAGAGATTGCAGGCGACCTACCCGTGGCCGTCCTGAATCACAATAAGCCAGAAGCCTATCTATTGTCGGCAAAAGCATACGAAGCTCTTCTTGACTTGGTAGATGATCTCTCCCTTATCAAAGTCATTAAGGCACGTAGTGGTGCGAAAACCGTGAAAGTAAAACTTGAAGACCTATAGTCTTGAGTTCAACGTACTTGCTTTAAAAGAGTGGCAAAAATTAGATAACTCAGTTCGCAGCCAGTTTAAAAAACAGCTTGAGAAGCGAATTCAAAATCCTAAAGTTGCTTCTGCAAAGTTACACGGGGATCTAGATAATTTCTACAAGATCAAACTAGCAGCAGTTGGCTATAGGCTAGTTTATGAAGTTATTGACCATAGACTGGTCGTACTTATTATTGCAATTGGCAAACGAAATCAGTTAACCGTTTGCAAAGAGGCTAGCAAAAGAAAGTAGTCACTTAGCGTTAGTTTCTAGCATGCGTGCTACATAACGCGCGATCAAATCAACCTCTAGATTCACTGCATCACCCTGCTTGAGCTTACCTAATGTCGTGTTCTCAAGAGTATGCGGAATGATATTGATATCGACTAAGCAAGCATCTTTAGTGTCATGCGTTTGATTGACCGTCAGTGAAACGCCGTTCACTACGATCGAGCCCTTGTAGGCCAAGAATGATGCCAGCTCTTTGGGCGCTTCAATCTGCAGCAACCATGAACCATACGCATCTTTAGCCACGGCAGCAAACTGCGCCACCTTACCTACGCCATCAACGTGACCACTCACTAGGTGACCACCCAAGCGATCATTGAGGCGAAGTGCTTTTTCTAGATTTACAGGGCCCACTTTATCGAGGCCCACCGTCTTATTTAAAGACTCGCGAGAAATATCTAATGCAAAAGTATTGCTAGTCAATTGAGTAGCAGTCATGCATGCACCTTGAATAGCAATACTGTCACCTAAAGCCACATCATCGAGATAGCCTGTCGGCACTTCTACCAATAAATGTAAGCCATCGCCCTTTTCCTGAGCGCTTTTGATATTGCCAACGGCAGTAATAATTCCAGTAAACATAGTGTGATTTTAGCTTGTGATGCTTTTAATAAAAAATTAGGGCTTGATGAGACGTATACGGATATCAGAGCCAAATCTATCTTGATCGATCATTTGCCAATCTTGACGTTGATCCAGTGCCCCCAAGGGTGAAATGTTTGCCATACCAATACCCTCACCAATAAAGAAGGGGGCATAGTAGAGGAGTAGCTCATCGACACAATGTTCGCGGAGCAAAGAACCATTCAATTTAAATCCGGCCTCGACATGGATTTCATTCATATGGCGTTCTTGAGCGAGGTACTGAAAGAGTTTAGGTAAATCTACTTTGCCGTGAGCGTTGGCCATGGCAATCACTTCAATACCGAGGGCCTCAAAGGCTGCAGCCTTTTCTTTTGCAACTGGGGAGTCTAATGAGGCGCAAACCAGAATGACTCCAGATTGATCCAACTGCTTGAGCACCTTGGAATGTAGTGGCGTCTCTAATTTGGAATCCACAATTACCCGCCATGGCTGACGCTCCGTTTTTACTTCTCTGACATTGAGAGTTGGATCATCTTCTTTAACGGTACCTACGCCCGTCAAAATGGCACAAGCTTGAGCGCGCCAGTGATGGCCATCGGCTCTTGCAAGTGGTCCTGTAATCCACTGGCTCTGGCCATTGGGGAGTGCCGTCTTCCCATCCAAGCTCGCAGCAATTTTCATCCGCACCCAAGGCAAACCTCGCGTCATCCGAGAAATAAATCCTCGATTAAGCACTTTAGCCTCTGCTTCTAACAAACCACAGCGCACCTCAATTCCTGCAGCCTTCAATCGCTCTAAGCCCTTACCACCCACCAAAGGATTTGGATCAGACATAGCGACAATCACCATGGCGGGCCGCGCCTCGATCAAGGCATCAACACAAGGTGGGGTTCTGCCGGTATGGTTGCATGGCTCTAAGGTGACATAGACTGTCGATCCAGCAGGATCCAAGCCTTTCGCCTTCACATCCGCCAATGCCTGAACTTCGGCATGAGGGCCGCCCACTCTTTGGGTATGGCCTCGACCAATCACCTGTCCATCTTTGACGATGACGCAACCTACCCGAGGATTGGGATTGGATAGATAAAGGGCTTTTTGAGCTTCAGCCAAGGCTTCACTCATCAATTGGTGGTCAACAGCGGTATACATGGGTCTATTAAAACCGATTGTGGGCAGAAGCAGCAAATTTACCCGCACTACTTACAGGCTTTGGAGTCCTTATAAGGATCGCAAATTCTCCAGCGGCCGCCACTGCCCAGAATCAACTGTCTTTCCAAGCTTGCATCTTGCTCATGACCCAATATCAGGCGATTAGCCACAAAGCCGCCCTGCTTAGTTTTAGCGGCACCAGCCGCATTGAACAAAATCCCCCGTTTTGAGCTGTGCGGATCTATAAATTGCTTACCCCCACCCTTAAAGTAGATGGGTGCAATATCCCCTTGAGAAAACCAATTGCGTTCCACACAGCCTGATGAGGCACACTTGCCTGAACAGGCATTCCTCACCACCCACCCCTCATCCCACAGATTGCCGCTTATGGGTGCAATCTGAATAGGAATACCAAGAGTGAGAGCCTGGCCTCGGGCAAATTGCGCATGCGCAATAAAACGGCGGGCAATGGTATCGATTTCTCGAACGGCCATGTAGTGCTGAAGTGTCGGCATCGACATCACTGCCATGATCGTAATCAATAGCACCACAGCCATTAACTCCAGCAAACTCCCACCGCGCTCATTTACTAAGCACTTCACTTCTTTTGCATTCTGGTTTTCATTCATGCGATTCATTCAAATTCTTGGCGCCAATTTAAGCGGGTGGCTTGTTTAGTCTTTTCATCCAGAGAAACTAAGATCTGGAGTATGGGTTTTTCTTTAGTTGAAATTAACCAGAGATTTTTTCCTGCAGATTGAATATGGCAAGCGGAGTGATTGAGTGCGGCAATATTTCCTAAATACTCCTCACACTCCAAAAGCGCTTTTTCAGATGCAATGAATTTTCTTCCTGAGTCGACTGCAGCATGAAGACTGATGAGCTCCAGCGCAACAGAACGCTCCAAGATGTTTACCAAAGAAGCTAGTAGCATCAATAGAGATAAGACCCAAGCAATAATCACGAGAGATTTCTTGTAGAAAAAGTACGCTCAAATATGCGCTGAATCTTTGCGCCATCAGTCATTTCTAATTTCACCCTGAATGTCTGTGCACCCGCATCAGATGGCGCTACGGTCTGTGTACTAGCCTGTATAGGCTCGATTGATAAACGATTAATACCATTCATTAAGGTAGTGTTTTGCAAGCGTCCTTGGCGATCCAGAGACTGGCAAATGAGTGAGCCACCATTCACGCGCATACCCTTGGGAATGCTTGCCTGTCGATCCACCATAAATCCATGTTGAGCTAAATTCTGCTTGGTACGCTCTTGAGTAATAACGTTACCAATGCAATCAAAATCCACCCCTCGAGAAACTTCATGTTTCACCATAATGGAATCTGAACTTTGAAATCCCACGCCCTGCTGAATTTGAATAAAACTGTATTTTGATTTTTCCATTCTCTTGGCGCTTAGGGAAGGTGAATTCTGATATCCTGCCATCCGAATAGATCGACCAATCAATTCCAGAGCGCGATCTGCTTCAAGTGCGAGTGATTGGGTTTTCTCAAGCTCAATTTGTTTAGCGATAAGCTCCCCACTATTTTTTAATAGCGGCCCCACCAAGATAAGACATAGCGCGAATCCAACGAGACACTCCAGCAAACTCATTTGAAAGACTTGCTGCGCAAACTCACTTTTGGCATGCTCGTTATTGAGTTAATTTTTGCTGCTTTGGCTTGGGCAATCTCATGTTGATCTAACTCTTGATGTATTTGCACGCGCTTTTCCCTTAATTGCCCCATGCTCAGCACTAATTTTTGATAGGTGTTGCCCAAGCTGATCCAACTGGTCACTACCAAGGTCATTGCCACCAGGACCTCTAGCAATGCAAAGCCATGACTTTGTCCGCCTAATTCATGAGCATTAGCGGGTCTCTTGTTCGTTTTCTTGACGGATCCAGGCGGAATGTTGGGCATGGGCTATTTTCCTAGGCCATATCAAGAAGAAACAGGCTTTAGATGGGTGCCAGTCGTCAGAAAAGCTGGATATTGAGCTAAGGATGCCAAGTGGGACCCAAAAACCCCTCCTCAGCTTAAAATAGAGGGCTATGCAAAATACCCTCGCCTCCACCGAAGAAATCGTTGCTGACATGAAAGCCGGCAAGATGGTGATCTTGGTCGATGAAGAAGATCGCGAGAATGAAGGCGATTTAGTACTCGCTGCTGACCATGTCACCCCTGAAGCAGTCAATTTCATGGCCAAACATGGTCGTGGACTGATTTGCCTCACTTTGACGCGCGAACGTTGCCAACAAATTAACCTGCCCTTGATGGTGCGTGATAACGGCACTTCAATGGGAACCAATTTCACAGTCTCAATTGAAGCAGCTAGTGGCGTCACCACCGGAATCTCAGCAGCTGATCGTGCCCACACTATCAAAACTGCGGTTGCCGCTAATGCAAAGCCCAATGACTTAGTTCAGCCAGGACATATCTTTCCGTTAATGGCGCAGCCAGGTGGCGTATTGATTCGCTCTGGCCACACAGAAGCAGGTTGTGATTTAGCCGCCATGGCGGGCTGCTCGCCTACCGCCGTCATTTGCGAAATCATGAAAGACGATGGCAGCATGGCACGTTTGCCAGATTTGCTAGTGTTTGCAAAAGAACATCAATTAAAGATTGGCAGTATTGCAGATCTCATTCAATATCGTAGCCAACATGAAAGCATTGTGGTGCGCGAAGGTGAGCGTGAGTTTGTGACGCCTTGGGGTAAGTTCCAAGGCATCGTCTATCGCGATACACCAAGCTCATGCATTCACTTAGCTTTGGTTCATGGCAAGCCTTCAGAGAGCGCAGAAACTTTAGTACGTGTACACGAGCCCCTTACAGCATTAGATTTCTTGGATGCCAATGTGAGCACCCATTCTTGGCCACTCGCCCAAGCACTACAAAAACTCGCTTCATCACCGGCTGGTGTCGCTGTTTTACTCAATGCATCTGGCATTGCAGCTCCCGGCGATGCAGATTGGCTGGCGCAGTTTCACAAGCTCAATGGTACGCACTCAGAAAATACCGAGACACCGCCGGCTCGCAAAACCGATTTTCGCACTTACGGTATCGGCGCGCAAATCCTCAAAGATCTGGGCGTAGGAAAGATGCGCTTGCTAGCCAACCCAAGTCCAGTGCCAAGCCTATCTGGATATAAGCTGGAGGTGACTGGCTACACCCCTTTTGCATCTAATCTTGAATCTAATTTATAAGTTATTCCGAAAGCATCATGAACACATCAAACAATGAATCCGCGGTAGGCGTATTGGCTAGCGATCTAAATGGTCAAGACTTACGGGTTGGCATTGTGCAAGCGCGCTTTAATGAAGAACACTGCGTTGCACTCACTACTGCATGTATTGAAGAACTCATCAAGTTAGGCGTCTCTCAATCTGACATCAAGTTAGTCACTGTGCCGGGCGCATTAGAAATTCCATTTGCACTGCAAAAGTTAGCTGAAACAGGTGAGTTCGATGGCTTGGTTGCGCTAGGCGCAATCATCCGTGGCGAGACTTATCACTTTGAACTCGTGTCGAATGAATCTGGTGCTGGCATCACCCGTGTTTGCCTGGAGTCTGGATTACCAATCGCGAATGGTGTCCTCACCTGCGAGACAGATGAGCAGGCTCAGGTTCGCGTTCAAGTAAAGGGTGCCGATTGCGCAAAAGCCGTAGTTGAAATGGCCAACTTAGCATTAGCTCTCACACCAGACATTGATTTTGAAATCAATCCTAGCGAAGAATAAAGATTGATATGACTAAAACCCCAGCAACTTCACAAGCCCCTGTGGCTAGCGCACCAAAGCGCTCCCTCACACCACGTCGCCGTGCTCGTGAATACGCCTTACAGGGCGTGTATCAAAGCCTGGTGATGCGTCGCGCAGGTAGCCTGCCAAATGCCGCAGCTATTGCCAAACAGTTAGCTGAAGATCCTGGCTTTCGTCGCTGCCAGCATGACTTGTTTCAGGGCATCTTTGCTGGCGTATTAGAGCGTACGGATGAACTCGAAGGCATCATCACTCCTGCGCTAGATCGCCCTATTAATGAGCTCTCACCTGTAGAACACGCCGCTTTGTTAATTGGCGTTTATGAGCTAGCTATCGATTTATCTGTGCCATACAAAGTGGCTATCAATGAGGCTGTAGAACTTGCCAAGACCTTTGGCGGTACCGATGGCCATAAATACGTCAACGGCGTACTAGACCTCTTAGCTCAAAAACTCCGCAGCACAGAGATTCAGGCAGGCTAAGTTAATATAAGTCAGTCTTTCTCAAGGCGCCTCACCAACCCCTGCACTCCTCCAGAGTCCGGGGGTTTTTCATTACCTTTGCTTGAGGGATAAAATCAATTGATCAAATACATTAAGCTACTAAACATCAATAGCTAGAACGATTTTGGAGACTTTGTCATGCAAAAGATAGATATTCGTAAGTTACTCAAAGATCCAAGCCTTTTTAAAGAAGAGGCCTTCATTAACGGTGGTTGGGTAAAGACTGCCAATACTTTCGCAGTGACCAATCCGGCTACCGGCGAAGAAATTGCTCAAGTAAGCAATCTTGAGACTAAAGATGCAGAGCTAGCCATCCAGGCTGCAGAGAGCGCTTTCCAAGAATGGAAAAGTAAAACCGCCAAAGAACGCGCTAGCATCATGCGAAGATGGTTTGATCTTGTTATTCAAAATACGCAAGACCTGGCCACCCTCATGACCCTAGAGCAAGGCAAGCCCTTAGTGGAGGCAGCCGGTGAAGTAGCCTACGGCGCCTCATTTATTGAATGGTTTGCAGAGGAAGCAAAACGCGTAGCAGGCTCTATTCCAAGTACGACATGGAGTGATAAACGCCTCATCGTCATGAAGCAACCGATTGGTGTCTGCGTGGCGATTACACCCTGGAACTTTCCGATTGCGATGATTACCCGCAAGATTGCACCAGCAATGGCTGCCGGTTGCACGATTGTCATCAAACCAGCTGAGCTAACTCCACTGTCCGCCCTAGCTCTAGCTGAACTTGCTCAGCGCGCTGGTGTCCCAGCTGGCGTGGTCAACATTCTGACGGCAGATGCCGATCAATCGATTGCGATTGGTAAAACGCTCTGTGCTTCACCTGTAGTGCGTCACCTCTCATTTACTGGCTCCACAGAAGTGGGTCGCATTTTGATGGCTCAGTGCGCGCCTACCGTAAAAAAATTAGCACTTGAGCTTGGTGGTCATGCGCCTTTCATTGTGTTTGAAGATGCAGATATCGATGCAGCAGTCTCTGGTGCAATGGCATCTAAGTATCGTAATTCTGGTCAAACCTGTGTTTGCGCAAATCGCTTCTATGTACACAAGAATGTCCTCGATCAATTTGTGGAAAAGTTTGCTAAAGCCATTCAAGTGATTAAGGTGGGTAACGGCATGGAAGCCGGCACAACTCAAGGCCCCCTGATTGAACAAGCAGCACTAGAGAAGGTGGAGAAACATGTGGCTGATGCGCTTAGCAAAGGTGCAAAGCTCATTAGCGGCGGAAAGCGATCTTCCTTGGGCGGCACTTTCTATGAGCCAACCATTTTGTCCAATGTGACTAATGACATGCTCATTACTTATGAGGAAACCTTTGGCCCAGTAGCCCCCATCATTGCCTTTGAAAGTGATGAGGAAGCAATAAGGTTGGCGAACAATAGCCAATTTGGCTTGGCCTCCTACTTTTACAGCCGAGATATTGGTCGCATCTGGAAGGCGGCCGAAGCATTGGAGTACGGCATTGTGGGAGTGAACTCAGGAATTATCTCTAATGAAGTGGGTCCATTTGGAGGGGTAAAGCAATCCGGCTTAGGACGTGAAGGTAGCATCTACGGCATGGATGAGTACCTTGAGCTCAAGTACGTTTGCTTGGGACTGTAAGAGCAAGGATTACGGCAGCAAAGTAAATCAATCAAGCCGCTGAATAGCGGCTTTATTTCTTTTTGTAAACCAAATCCCAAACTCCATGACCCAGCTTAATGCCGCGGTTCTCAAACTTGGTAATCGGTCGGTAAGCGGGTCTCTCCACGTATCCAGGATGCATAGCGCTGAGCTGCTCTAGAGTAGGCCTGAATTCTTTTGAATCTTCAGATTTAGCTACATCTTCCGCTGTGAATGTCTCTACCTGCACTTGCTCGGTAGATGTATTAACAAGAGCTGATTCTGCATTTAATACCAAGAGCATTTGCTCGGCATAGTTATGCCAGTCGGTAGCCAAATGTAAATAGGCGCCAGGCTTTAGGCGTGAGACTAACAATTTTACAAACTCCGCCTGAATCAGGCGACGCTTGTGATGACGCTTCTTGTGCCAAGGATCTGCAAAATAAATATGAATGCCTTCCAAAGAATTTGGGGCAAGCATCTTCTCCAGCACCTCAACCGCATCATGCCGAATTAAGCGCAAATTGGTCAATTGGTTTTCGCCGATTAATTTCAGCAAAGCACCCACACCCGGTGGATGCACTTCGATCGCCAAAAAATCATCTTCAGCGCGTAAAGCAGCAATTTTGGCAGTCGTCTCACCCATCCCAAAACCAATTTCTAATATCTTGGGATGCGACGAACCATTGAATGCCTGTGGAAGATCTAATGCCGTATCTTGAAACGGCACCAAGAACTGAGGACCTAAGTCATCGATAGCGCGCTGCTGACCAGCGGTTGTTCTGCCAGCCCTCAACACAAATGAGCGAATACGATCTGTTCTAGGAAAAGTCACTGTAGCAATACCTTTATTTTGGGAATGGAGTATTCCACCCCGCTGAGCGATAGGCATAGACCACTTCACCTAAAACGATAGATAAGGATGTCATGAATGATATGAGACCAAGCACAAATGTCCAAATCACATAAGTAGCCTGCAAGGAACGCACGGCACCGGCTTGGAAGAAAAATAACTCTAAGACTGTTAAAGAAATAAATACACCACTTAAGACATCAAAAAAGATGGCAGCCGTACAAAGACGACCGCGTACCTTTGCCTCATTTGCCTCTTTCATCATATGCTTTAAGATGTCTGGATCCTGAATTCCGCCCTCCTGAATTCGGTGTTGAATAGCGCGCATACGATCTACTGATCGTGCTAAGCGAGCAGAGATCGCATTAATCAAGGTAGCTACTGCAGTTAATAAAAATACTGGGGCCAATGCCAGTTGAATGTTATTGGTAATAGCATCAATCGATACATCCATATTTATTCCAATCTGCGTCTATTAATATTTCATTGATTTAAATTAGTGAGACCAAGCCACGAGGCCGGTGTATGCACTTACCAATACCAGCACACCAAAGACAATTCGATACCAGGCGAATGGAATGAAATTATGTCCAGCGACATAATGAATCAACCAGCGCACACAAATAAAAGCAGAGATAAAAGCGGCGATAAAGCCCACCACAATTGCTAAAGTAAAGTCACTAGATAAGGACACTGGATTTTTCCAAAGCTTGAGAAGTTCGTAAGCAGTTGCACCGCCGATCACGGGAATTGCTAGGAAGAAAGAAAACTCGGTCGCAACTGCACGAGGCAAACCAAATAACATACCGCCAATAATGGTTGCGCCCGAACGAGAGGTTCCTGGAATTAATGCGGCACATTGAGCAAGACCAACCTTCAGCGCATCCAAAGAGGTTAAATCATCAACTGATTGAATATGCGCCTTACCCGGGGAATGCATCAGTTTGGTTTGACGACGTTCAGCCCAAAAAATGACCAACGCGCCCAATATAAAAGCACTTGCTACCGGAATAGGAGCAAACAATACCGCTTTAATGTGCTTGCCAAATATGAATGCTAAGCCCATTGCCGGAATAGAGGCAATCAGGAGATTGAGAATAAAACGACGGGAAATCGCGCTACTTTTAACTGTAGAGGCGACTTTCCAGAGCTTTTCACGAAACTCCCAGCAAACCGCCAAAATGGCACCAAACTGAATGATGACTTCGAAGGCTTTGCCCCTTTCGTCATTGAAGTCAAGTAAGTCGCCCACCAAAATGAGATGCCCCGTGCTGGAGATGGGCAAAAACTCTGTTAAGCCTTCCACTACCCCCAGTATTAAGGCCTTGCCTAGCAAAATTAGATCCATAGCCGCAATTTTATAGATAGATCAAACCCTTGGAGGGGATTTGGCAAAATGGTGGCCAATTAAGGCGTTCTACACAAATAAGCCTTAAACTTCATTGCACACAAAAACGTATCTGAATGAGATGAACCCGCCCCGCTTTCGCCTTTCGAAACTCAGCACCTTAGGTTTACTCCTAAGCCAGGCGCTCGGACTCAGCTTCATCTCACCAAGCACCTTTGCACAAAGCGCTAATGGGGCCAAGCCTTTATTGCCAACCCCCATGAGTGCACAGTCCTTAGTGGGCCTAGATATGCCACCTCAAATGGTGATCGCCCCAAAACAAGCCATACCCAGTAGCCCAGCACCCTCCAACCTGAGTGGGAATGCTGCCAATGTTGGGCAAGCTTCAGATCTGATTCGCCTCTATCAAGAGGCAGCATTTAGTGATCCGGTCTTAAATGCTGCCCGCTTTAACTATCAAGCCAGCAAAGAACTCTATTGGCAGGGTTTGTCACTCTTATTGCCACAAGCTACAGCCGTTCCTGGTGGGACTCGCTACTATCAACATACCGCAGGTAATCAACCGGCTAACTCGTATTCAGGTTCGCGGGTATATGACCAAAAAAACTATACCGTCACCCTCACTCAACCTGTCTTCAATATGGCAGCATTTGAGGCATTTAAACAGGGTGACTTAAATACCAAAATTGCCGACATGCGCTTTTACTTAGCGCAGCAAGATTTAATCATTCGCGTATCCCAGGCCTACTTCGATGCACTCACTAGCCAAGATAACGTAGAGCTCTATCGGAATAAAAAAGGATTAATTAAGCAACAACTAGAAATTGCTCAAGCCAAGTTTGATGCTGGACTAGCAACTATTGTTGACGTCAATACCGCACAAGCAGCCCTAGACCTTGCTAACTCTCAAGAAATTGCTGCTCAAGCCGATCTGATTGTTAAGAGAGGTGTCTTAGAGCAATTAGTGGGCCACCCTGTCGGCGCTCTAAAGCCACTTATCAAAGAGGCTAAGATTGATGGGGTTCTCAAAGACCCTCGCTCTAAGTCAAAAGATGGAAAAGGGATTCCAATTGCAGATAGCGTTAATCCTCAGCTACCCAAAGGGCAAACTTTGGAAGACTGGATCAACCAAGCAGAGACCGCAAACTTTAATGTGCTTGCTGGCCAACTATCTGTTAGCTTAGCCGAAAGTACTTATAAAGCCTCGCAAGCGCTGAACTATCCTTCCCTTAATTTTGTAGGTACAGCGGGTTACAACACCTCCAATGGAACGGCAAATAGCTTAACCCCGTCACAAACAAATATTTATAACAACACCATCGCCTTACAGATGACTATCCCATTGGTCTCTGGCGGATACAACAGCTCACTCATTCGTCAAAATGCAGCATTGCTAGACGCTGCTAAAGCAAACTATGACAATGCACGCCGTACCGCAGCCCAAAGCACCCGCGCAGCATTTACTGGCTTTTATGGTGGGCTAGCAAGCGTTAAAGCATACGAGGCTGCAGAGCGTTCGTCCACTTCAGCTCTTGAATCCAGTAAGTTAGGATTCCAAGTGGGAACTTTGATCAATATTGATGTGTTGATCGCATTGGATACCGTGATCACCACCCGCTCACAATTACAGCAGGCTCGCTACAACACGATTCTCAATGCCATTAAGCTAAAAGCCCATGCAGCAGCACTATCAGATGAAGATCTCATCGCTATTAATACTTTGCTGCGCTAAAAAATAATCAATAAATATTTAAGCTTGATCTAAAAGCTTTAAAGATGCGTTAAGAACCTCTTGAACGCTTGGTGGATTTTGAATATCGCCCACATTACAGATTTGACTAGACCAATAACCTTCAGTCTTCCAACGCGGTGAGTCACAATAGATTTCGACAGTCGGTTTATCAAGCACTGCCGATAAATGGGTCAGGCCAGTATCCACCCCCACAGTTAAAGCTGCTCCAGCAATTACCGAAAATGCCTCTTCAATAGAAAAGGCTGGCGGCACTAGGGCCCCAGGAATCTGAGCAGCCAGCAATTGGCTAACAGATTTTTCTGTGGCATTCCCCCAAGGGAAAACCAGTTGATATCCTTGAGCAGATAAGCCTTTACCCAACGCAATCCAATTGTCATTAGACCAACGCTTAGCTTCTCGAGCCGTAGAGTGGAAACATAATATATAAGATGCCTGCAAACCTTCAACCGTAGATTTTGGAATGCTTTCTACAAATGATTTGGGGTAAAACTGTGGCGCATCACTTCTATGTAGCAACGGCCAATCTAAGGCAGAGCACATTACCCAACGTGAACGATCTACCGCATGGCACTGTGTTGGAACTTGTACTGATTGGTTATAGAAAGATCTGGCGAGGGGCTCATAACCTGAAAACTCTGTGGCATTAGCAAGACCAGCAACCACTGCGCTAGAACTTTTTTTAGCTAGTGAGCATACGATGGCAGATTTAAGAAGCCCTTGGGTTTCAATCAATACGTCATATGTGGTGGCTTGAAGTGCTCTTCGAAACGAAAAAAACTTTTTCCATGTTGCCAATCTAAAGAGATTTTTCTTCCAGCGACGTAAGCCAAAAGGAATGATGTGATCAATCCCCCGAAAACCATCACGCGATAATAGGGGCTCAAGCAAGTGGACATAGCCTTCTTCCACCACCCAATCAATTTGAGCGTCTGGTAAGCGTGCACGCAAATCCCACACAATTGGCAAGTTATGCAATACATCCCCAAGAGAGGATAACTTTACCAACAGGATTTTGGGGGAAGTGCTCATGCGAGCATTATCTTATCTTTTGAAAACACCCCTAAATTTACTTAAAACTTAGGAGCGGTATCCCACGATAAGCCAGCAGAATCTTTGGCATTCATATTTGGGGTGGCACCTTTAGGCAAGGGCCATTCGATGGCTACAGTCGGATCATTCCAAGCCAGGCAGGCCTCGCTTTGAGGGTGATAGTAATCTGTAGTTTTGTAGAGAAACTCCGCAGTTTCTGATAAGACTAAAAAGCCATGAGCGAGACCCGCCGGTATCCACAACTGCTTGTGGTTCTGAGCGCTTAACTCAATACCAGCCCACTTGCCATATGAAGGCGAATCTTTACGAATATCTACAGCCACATCAAAAACACTACCAGCCACAACTCGAACTAACTTCCCCTGCGTTTGCTCTAATTGATAATGCAGACCACGCAAAGTCCATTGACGAGAAAAAGAATGGTTATCCTGAACAAACGTAACGTCTAAGCCTGTTGCCAATTTAAAATCTTGCGCATTAAAGGACTCGGCAAACCAACCGCGCTCATCCCCAAAGACTTTAGGCTCGACTACCAGTACATCATGAATAGCAGTCGGCGTTATCTGGAGCTTAGAAGACGCAGTCATCCAACCACTTTCTTATGAGATAAAGAAACTGGCTGAGCAGAGGTATTGAGCTCATTCAAGATCTTGCTGAGGTACTGACCATAACTATTCTTACTTAACTGAGCAGCTACTTTTTGTACTGTTTCAGCGCTAATCCAGCCCTGGCGATACGCAATCTCTTCAGGACAAGCGACCATGAGGCCTTGGCGCTTTTGCAAGGTTGCGATAAAGCCTGCAGCGTCTAACAATGAATCATGTGTACCAGTATCTAACCATGCAAAACCGCGACCCATGATTTCTACGCTGAGCTCATTCTTCTCTAAATACGCACGATTTACATCAGTAATCTCCAACTCCCCGCGCGCACTTGGCTTAATGGCGGAGGCAATATCACAGACTTGGTTATCGTAGAAATAGAGCCCTGTTACTGCATAACTACTTCTTGGTTTGATCGGCTTCTCTTCAATGGACAACGCTTTGTAAGCTTTATCAAACTCCACTACGCCATAACGCTCTGGGTCATTCACGTGATAAGCAAAGACGGTTGCACCACTACTACGATCATTTGCACTATCAAGCTGGTCGACTAATTCATGACCGTAAAAAATATTGTCGCCCAGCACCAAAGCGCTTGGGTTGTTGCCTACAAAATTCTTACCCAAAGTAAATGCCTGCGCCAAACCATCGGGCGATGGTTGCACGCAATACTCAATATTTAAACCCCATTGCGAACCATCACCCAGCAACTCTGCAAAACGTGGTGTGTCATGAGGCGTAGAAATCAACAAAATATCCCGGATACCTGCAAGCATTAGCGTCGTCAGAGGGTAGTAGACCATCGGCTTGTCGTATACAGACATTAACTGCTTAGACACTGCTTGTGTAACAGGATATAGGCGGGTGCCGGATCCTCCGGCCAAAATAATTCCTTTGCGATTCACCTGATTTACTGCCATAGGATTCTTTCTAGATAAGTCCATCTTTAGCCAAATTAGAAACATACGCCTTAACGGCAATATCCCAAGGCTGATTGAGTAACTGTAATTTTGACATATTGCCCCCAGATCTCAAGGCCAGAGCAAGCTTATCGGTCGACAGCCTTGAATTCATAGGTCTAGGAGCGGGCAATGGGTATTCCACTGCTGGAATTGGCTTAATTGCATTTGCAACCGCTTTCATAGGTATCCCAGCCTCTAAAGCTGTCTGTACGGCCAAAGTTGCCAAACCATGCCATGAAGTTTCACCAGCGGGTACAGCATGGTAAACGCCAGAGGGAAATGCTCTGATGCTCAGATCATCATCTGCAATGAAACTCAAACTCAATTGCGCTAACCAGGCGGCACTTGTTGGAACGCCATACTGATCATCAATAATCTTGAGCTCTTCTCGGTTCTTGGCTAATCGCAAAATAGTCTGAATAAAGTTACTGCCATCCCCATATACCCAGCTCGCTCTGAAAATGGCATATTGGCCATGACCACGACTACCAGCAAATATCCTAGCAATCGCCTCTTCACCAGCAGCCTTGCTTTTGCCGTAAGCCCCCAGAGGATTACGTATATCGTCTTCCAGGTAATAGCCGCATTTCTTACCATCAAAGACATAGTCTGTGGAGTAGTGCAATAGCGTAGCATCATGATCTACAGCGTATTGCGCCATGGCCTCAGGGGCTTTTGCATTAATTGCAAAAGCTTGATCGACATCGCTCTCGGCTTTATCAACTGCTGTGTATGCAGAAGCATTCACAATGAGCTGAGGCTGAAATTGATTTAAGAGAACGCTTAATGCAGATGCATTAGCAAGATCACATTCAGAGCGGCCTACATATTGGATATTTGGCCTGTCTGACAAAGGAAGCAAGAGTGAATCTAGCAAAACATGGAATGCTTTACCTAATTGGCCGTCTTTGCCAAAAACTAAAATATTCATAGAGATGGGGGCTATCTTAGTTGTATTGCTTTTGTAACCAGTCGCGATAGGAGCCACTGACAACACCCTCTACCCAAACAGGATTATCTAAATACCATTGCACCGTCTTACGAATACCAGTATCGAAAGTCTCAGCAGGGCGCCAGCCCAATTCACGCTCCACCTTGCTGGCATCAATCGCATAGCGACGATCATGCCCCGGACGATCTTTAACATACGTAATTTGATCTACATATGACTTACCATCAGCACGAGGCTTGAATTCGTCCAAAATCGCGCAGATGGTTTTAACGACATCAATATTGGCTTTTTCATTCCAACCACCAATGTTATATGTTTCGCCTAATTTGCCTTTAGCCAAGACTTCACGAATCGCAGAGCAATGGTCGCCCACATAAAGCCAGTCACGAATTTGCTGGCCATCACCATAAATAGGTAACGGCTTACCGTTGAGCGCATTGAGAATCACAAGGGGAATTAACTTCTCTGGGAAGTGGTATGGACCGTAGTTATTGGAGCAGTTGGTGGTTATGACTGGGAATCCGTAAGTATGAAACCAAGCGCGCACCAGATGATCAGAGGCCGCTTTAGATGCTGAATATGGGCTATTCGGCTCATAGGAATTGGTTTCTGTAAACGCAGGATCAGTGGCAGACAGCGAGCCATAAACCTCATCAGTCGATACATGATGAAAGCGGAAAGCTTTCTTGGAGGACTCAGATAAACCATTCCAATATTCACGGGCACACTCAAGCAAATTGAAAGTGCCAACAATATTGGTGGCAACAAATTCAGCGGGACCATGAATTGATCGATCTACATGGCTCTCTGCAGCAAAATTCACGATCGCACGAGGCTGATACACTGTCAAAAGTCTAATAACCAACTCTTTATCGCCAATATCCCCGTGAACAAATATGTGGCGAGAATTATCTCGAAGAGATTCTAAGGTAGCTAAATTACCAGCATAAGTTAGCTTGTCGAGATTGAGCACCCCTTCATTGCTAGGCACTTTTAGCCAATCAAGCACAAAATTTCCGCCAATAAAGCCAGCACCACCAGTAACTAGAATCATATCAGTCATTCATACAGAAAAATGGGTAAGATAAAACTTAAATGGTAGGGCGATCATTAAAAATAACTTTCAATAAAACGTCCGACTCGCTTCAGTTTCTTTAAAGATTGGGATAAAAAAGATTTTTCACTTCCACCATAATCTAAAATTGAATTCCAGCTTGATTGGTAAATAACGCCTAAATAATTAGATGTTAATTTTTTGAGGGTTTCACCATTTCTGCGTAGTAAAAAATAGTGCCAATCGTAGTAATAAATACGAAATAACTGCTCAATAGGATGAAGGGGGATGGCTTTAAAGTTCAGAAGAGCCTCAAGATACAACAGCGTTTCTGGATGCTGAGCCGTATTAATATCCCACAAAGTCATACCTTTGGGCTTTAAAAACTCATCATCCAAAGATTCCCATACCTTGCTTGACCAGATAAATGGTGGGCATGGGCAATAGTAATTCGGCCCCTTACGTCCAAAAATAGCTTTAACGTTATCGGCTTCAAAACTGAGTTCGCCAAGCACCCTAGCATGACCACGATTAATTGCAAGCTGGTAATAATCCTTATTTTGATACATGACTGTATACGGATAGCCATCGCTCGCCATAAAGTCAGATATCCGAAAATCTTTTATGAAAATACAGTCAGAATCTAAACAGACATAATTTTCAACTAAGCCTAAGCGCCAAAATTCCGACTTGATGGTTTGTTGTGATAAGCCACCAGATCGGGTCTTCTCCATGCCAGCAGGAACACGTAAATTAGAAGTTACGATTGACTCATCTGATATCCACTGGTACCCCTCTATAGCCCCCAGCACAGCGAGCATCTCAAGCTTCTGCTCTTCTGGGGTTGAAATATAAAAAGGAATAGCATCAACGTTGTATTGATTGACTGACTGTAACAATTTTTTCAAGCGCAAAAAATCTTTTTGATAAGATTTACAATATAGGGCAATTTGTTTCAAATAGTTTCCTCTTTGTAGCTTTAGTGAGTTCGACGTTTCTGTACTTCAGTGAGAATCCTATTTACTGCCTGATCAACTCCAATTGGCTTCCAAGCGGACTGTATTAATTGCTTAGCTTTCCAGTCCAGCCAAACTCTCTCTAAAGTGAGCTCAATGGCTTCTGTATCGAGTTGTGGACTGAGGTACGCACCGCGATCAAGCAACATCCTATCTAGCTGTGGGTTGCGATGGGTAATTCCCCATATTGGGCGGCCCGTCCAGAGGTAATCATAAAACTTGGATGGGATATATTCAGCACACCACTCATCATTACCATGCAGCAAGATTAAAACATCAGCAGCTTGCATTTTTTCAGCCACCTGCTCACGACCAGATTTTCCACTCACAGGATCTTTTTCTAAACGACCATGTGCCAGTAAAACATCTTCAAAACCCAATTGCTTGATTGCGTCGATCGATAATGAATCTAATGGCGCACCATAAGCATGCACTCGAATCTGATCTCGGGCTTCTGGATATTTTTTGAGCAAAGGCACCAAGGCCTTAAGAATGGTAGAAAGTGAGCGGTCGTTTGCCAAGGAGCCAAAATGACATAAGTTAAGTTGTTCTGTGTAACAGTGTGATTGATTAGCATCTAGACTTCCAGGTGGCTCAGCACCTGGGGTCACTACAAAACCACGCGCATTATGAGGAGTATTGAGATTCGGGTTGCGCACTTTTGCATAATGCAATGCCCCCTCAGTAAACCACCAAGCTAAATCTGCATATCTACAAATTTGCTTTTCTAAGTATTGCCGAAACCGTGCATCCCGATTTTTAGGCTTCTCAAATCCCTGATCATTCGGGTCTTTACGAATTACTAATGGATCATGGATTTCAACAATCCAAGGCAGCCCTGTTTTTTTCTTGAGCCATAGTCCAGCCAAATGTGCAGACCAAGCACCACCAGTGGAGTAAATAACATTCACCTTACCTTCGCGAATAAGGCGTAAGCCATGCACATAGGCTGGCATTGCCCAAGACCATTGGCTGGAGTAGCCCAGGAAGAATTTCTCCAGCGCAATAAACGGCGCCAGTAATAGCGAAACCAAACCTGTAGTGAATTTATAAAACCATCCCCTACCGTATTGATTTGCAATCCAATGACGGAAGTCAAAACGAAACGCTGCAGGGCCCCAAGCCAAAAATTGTTTATGCGGAAAACGAGTATCTTTAATGCCGGTGATGGCGCTAAAGACATAAGGCTTGATACCAGCATCTAATAGATAGGGGATCTTGTCAGTAATGGTGAGGCTAGATGCCCTTCCATCCATATTGAAACCATGAGACAGGATCAACCAGTTCTTTTTTTGCATTAGCAAATTATTCGTAATGAGAGCTAGTTACCAGCAACGATAGACATCACTGCCATACGCACTGCAATACCAAAGGTGACTTGATT
This sequence comes from beta proteobacterium CB, assembly GCA_000342265.1. Lineage (NCBI taxonomy): Bacteria > Pseudomonadati > Pseudomonadota > Betaproteobacteria > beta proteobacterium CB. Next base: position 237,156 of record CP004348.1, on the reverse strand, counting down.
GAGGATGACTGACTGCGGACCATCTGCTACAGCGGAATCAATCTCCACACCACGATTCATAGGGCCTGGGTGCATCACAATGGCATCGGGCTTAGCCAGAGCTAAACGTGCTGGAGTTAAGCCATATTGTTTGAAGAACGCATCACCTTCAGGAACTTGACCAGCCTCCATGCGCTCTTTCTGGATACGCAAGGTCATGACAACGTCAACACCCTTAAGACCCTCTTCCATACTGTGAAAGACTTTCACTCCCAGCATATCTAAATCGCTTGGCAAAAGACTCTCAGGACCAATCGCACGAATATCTGTACAACCCAACGTTATCAAAGCACAGATATTGGATTTAGCAACTCGGCTATGCACAATGTCGCCCACGATAGCGACCTTTAAACCACTAAAATCTCTCTTGAAATGACGCATCGTATACATATCCAATAAACCTTGTGTTGGATGCTGATGGCTACCATCGCCTGCGTTCACAACGTGTACATGGGATGGCACATGCTGCGCAATTTCAATCGGAGCCCTAGAGGTGCTGTGGCGCACTACAAAAATATCTGCCTGCATTGCCACTAAGTTATCAATCGTATCCAACAAGCTCTCGCCTTTAGCAGTTGAGGATGTGGAGATATCTAAATTAATGACATCTGCTGATAAGCGTTTAGCGGCGATTTCAAAAGTAGTGCGAGTACGAGTGGAATTTTCGAAGAACAGATTAAAGACGCTCTTGCCCCGCAATAGTGGCACTTTTTTTACTTCTCTAGCAGGATCAGTAACGCTCACAAACTGCTGGGCGGTATCAAGGATATGGAGGATTTGCTCCTTTGGTAAACCTTCTAAAGTCAACAAATGAGTTAACTCACCAGCGGCATTGAATTGATTTACTGAAGTAATCACTGAATTATTAATGCCGCTCATTCTGCACGCTCCTCTAATTGGAAGCTGAACTTACCAGCATCATCTTTTTCTAGAACTAAAATTTGGTTTTCAGGAACATCCACTTGCTCGCCCACAAAGTCAGCAGAGATTGGCAATTCACGATTCTCACGATCCGCCAAAACCATCAACTCCACTTGCGCAGGTCTACCAAAATCAAACAACTCATTGAGTGCTGCACGAACCGTCCGGCCAGTGAGCAAAACATCATCAATCAAAATCACATTTGCGCCATTCACCTCAAAAGGAAGATGAGTGGACATGGTGCTGGCAGTACGGAGCGCTGTCATGCCCTTCTCGGCATAGTCATCTCGATGAAACGCTACATTGATTACGCCAAAGTGAGGCAAGTTAAGGTCAGCGGCTAAACGTTCTGCAATCCAAGCCCCGCCCATTGCAAGACCAGCCAACTCAAATAAATCAACAGCCTTTTTACGCTGACTCAAGGTCTCTAATAATTTCAGATAGGACTGCTCTGCATTCATCTCAACTAATCCAATTCTTTTCAAGAAAATACTGCTCCAAAATCAAGGCCGCAGACTCGGCATCCAAATTGTCTCGCATGTCTGGATCCCCCTCTAAAACAGCAGAGGTATAACGCTCATCAACCCAATCGACCGGCAACTGAAAACGTCCGTGCAGCTGATTACCAAAGCGACGGGCCTTGGCACTCATTTCATGCTCAGTACCGTCAGGATGGCACGGCATTCCCACCACCAGCTGGTTTGGCTGCCACTCTTTGATGAGGACCTGAATAGCTCTAAAACGCACATCCTCAGATGGCTCCGCAATCATCTTCAAAGGCTGGCCGGCTTTAGTCAGAGTATTGCCAACAGCAATACCAATACGCCGTGTGCCATAGTCAAAAGCCATGATGGTGAGTTCCTTATCCATCTTGGCACCCTCAGGCATGCCCCGCCTCACCCGATAAATGAGAGGGGTCAAACCCCAAAAGACTCATCGTTCGTTCGTAACGCTGGCTAGAAGGCGTATTAAAAATAATTTCAATCATTTGTTGCTGGGACAGGGGCACGTTTATCCAACCATTAAGAGTAATCTCTTCCTCAAGCTGTCCAGCGCTCCAACCCGCATAACCCAAAGTCATTAAGAATTTACTGGGTCCAAAACCGGCTGCCACCGCCTCAAGCACATCCTTAGATGTAGTCATGGTTAGACCGCCCGGAACCGCTAAGGAAGAGCTATAAGCCACCTCTGTAGTGGGCTCATGCAAGACAAAGCCGCGCTCAATTTGCACTGGACCGCCAAAATAGACTGGCTGAACCGATACTGGCTCAGCTTCCAGCTTGACCTCAATTTTTTCAAATAAGGCACCCATATCAAGCTCAGTCGGGCGATTGATCACCAACCCCATGGCACCCCGCTCGGTATGCTCAAAGAGGTAAATGACGGAACCCGCAAAATTGGGGTCAACCATGCCTGGCATGGCAATTAAAAATTGGTTTGCTAGATGATCAGCAGAGTAAGCAATTGAGGGCCCAATAGCAGAAGCTTGGGTAGTCTGGGCGGGCGTTGTAGCTTGACCCACAGGGGCTTTTTTAGCCATATTCATGTGGGTTTATTTTACCGAATTCCCCCGCCTGAGCTAGATCTTTCCAGTAAGCCAATAGGCTAAAAGCCCAATCCCTTCATGCATCGCCTTATTCCAGTTTTGCACACCATCCTCCAGTTCAAACTTACCCCAGCGTAGCTGGTTACTAGTTTGGTAGTCCACTGGAACCGGAATCACCTCAACCCCCTGTTTTTGGAAAATCTTTACCGATCTGAACATATGTGATGCCGAAGTAATCAGGAGCCAAGGTTTAGGGGGTGCATCCGCTTCTTTGGCGCCCTTAGCTCCCAAATCCAAAATCATGGGCTTCATGAGCATGGCATTTTCATAGGTATTACGGGATTGGTTTTCATAATGGGCATTTTTATCTGGCAAGCCCTGCTCGGCTACCAACTGCTTGAAAGCATCCGCCTCTGAAATGCCCTTGGGAGAGAGGCGCCCGGAGAAGCCGCTAAAGATAAAAGGGAGATCGGGGTACTTACGAATAAGCTCAAAGGCTTTGGTGACACGCTCAGCCGAGGAATAAATTGATATCTCTCCACGATCCACTGCAATCTCGCCGCCCTCAATGGCGCCGCCCAAAATGATGATCCCACCAAAGTCTGCCTGTGACATCTGCGCAAGCTGAACCTTGGGTACGCTATCTTCGAGAGTTCTTAAAAGAACCTCAGAAGTGGGTAACCATCCAACCAACAATAAGTCTGCCAAAGCGAGTAGCAAGAATCGTTTGCACAAATGGATTTTTCTAAGACTCAGAAATAAAAGGCTCAGTGCTACAAAAACAATTAACCAATTGAGTGGCTCAATGCAAAACTGCACCACTTTTGAAAATATGAAAAATAATGTATCCATTAGCTATCAGTCTATTTAATAAGCAGGATATTACTCGCAAGCCCAGCGAAGGTCTTCAATAAGCCCTAATATAGGGGCTATGCAAAAAGCTCTTGTTTGGCTCCGTCGCGACCTGCGTCTCTATGACAATGCAGCGCTTCACCACGCCCTTACCAATAACGCCCAGGTCTGGATGACCTTCATCTTCGATACTGAGATCCTTGAACCACTGAAGGTCGATGATCAGGCGAGCGGTGCTTTAACGCACGATCGACGTGTCGACTTCATTTGGCAGGGCTTGCAACAAATTGATGCACAGTTACGTAAACAGGGTGGCGGACTGATTGTTCAGTTTGGCAAGCCCACTACGTGTATTCCGAAGATAGCTAAGACTTTAGGTGTCAATACTGTGTATACCAACCATGACTACGAGCCATCAGCGATTGCCCGCGATAACTCTGTGGCTACTTTATTGGAAAAGCTTGGGATTGATTTTGAGACTTTTAAAGATCAAGTCATTTTTGAGAAGAAAGAAATTCTCACCAATTCCAATACGGTGTTCTCAATCTTCACGCCATACAAAAATAATTGGCTCAAGACGCTGCAAGAAAAAGATATTGCGGCCTATGACTGCACACCCAAAAAAGGGCAATTCGCAGCCATCCCAAGCACTTTGGAATCACCTCTCCCATCATTGGAGTCTATGGGCTTTAGCCCCACAGGTATTGAAACCTATTTGCCATCAGGATCTGAGGGTGGCCAAAGCTTCTTAGAGGATTTCCTCCACCGCATCGATCAATACCAAATTGGCCGAGACTTCCCCGCCATTAAGGGTGTGAGTTATCTATCCACCCATCTGCGCTTTGGCATGCTATCTATTAGAGGCTTGGTAAGAGAAGCACATCGCCGCATGCTGGCAGGCAGCATGGGAGCAACGATTTGGTTAAGCGAACTGATCTGGCGTGATTTTTATTTCATGATTCTCGCGAACCACCCACGTCTTGCAGAAGGCGCAGCCTTCAAGCCTGACTATGACAACATCGAATGGGAAGGCGGTGCCACTGCCAAGAAGTTATTTAAAGCCTGGTGTGATGGCAAAACGGGCTATCCATTAGTAGATGCAGCCATGCATCAACTGAATCAAAGCGGGTATATGCATAACCGCTTACGGATGGTGGTTGCGAGCTTTCTGACCAAAGATCTAGGAATTGATTGGCGCTGGGGTGAGATGTATTTTGCAAAACATCTTAATGACTTCGAGCTATCATCCAATAATGGCGGCTGGCAATGGGCCTCCTCTTCCGGATGTGATGCACAACCCTACTTCCGCATCTTTAATCCGATTACCCAATCCCAAAAGTTTGATCCTGAGGGAAAGTTCATTCGTCGCTATTTACCGCAGCTCGATAAACTCTCCAAGAAATCTATTCATGCGCCTTGGGAAGCCGGCCATATTGAACTGGAGGCTGCTGGCATTCTGCTTGGTCGTGACTATCCCCTACCAGTCGTTAATCACGATGAAGCGCGCAAAAAGACTCTAGTGCGCTATAGCGTAGTTAAAAAAGTGACTCCTGAGGATTCCACAACTTAATTACGGGCTTTAGTGCGTTCCGATTTAAGATAGGGTATGAGCAAGATCTATGCCGTCGGTGATATTCAGGGGTGTGCGCCCTCATTAAAGAGTCTCGTCAAAAAACTCCCAAAACAGTCTAAGATGATTTTCTTAGGCGATCTAGTTAATCGAGGTCCAGACTCTTTGGGCACCCTACGCCATCTCAAGCAATTACAAGAAGAAGCGCGTATCGAATGTATTCTCGGAAATCACGACCTGCATTTACTCGCAGTCGATGCGGGTATTCGTAAAACTAAGGGGCTCGATACCGTTCAACCTATTCTCGATGCGCCAGATAGAGCTGACTTAATCCATTGGTTACGCCATCGGCCGATGGCCCTGAGTAATGGGAAAGTTCTCACAGTCCATGCAGGTGTGCTACCTCAATGGGATCTCCAGCAAGCGATTGAATGCGCGCAAGAAGTAGAAAAAGCGCTTCGCAAAAAATCCTACAAAGATTTTTTAGCGAATATGTACGGCAATACCCCTAACAAATGGAGCAACTCCCTCAAGGGCTATGAGCGCTTACGAGTCATTACCAATGCATTAACTCGTATTCGTTTTTGCACCCCAACCGGCACCATGGAGTTTGAAAGCAAGGAAGGTTTTGAGAATGGCCCCAAAGGCTATATTCCCTGGTTCAAAACGCCCAAAAGAAAAACGCAAGACTCCCTGATTTACTTTGGGCACTGGTCAACTCTAGGACTACTACGACACGAGAATGTCATTGGACTGGATACAGGTTGCGTATGGGGTGGCAAACTCACCGCCATGGAAATTCCAGAGTCAGGCAAGCCAAGCAAGGATCTAAAGATTATCCAAGTAGATGGTTACGACCATCCACTCAGAATGTAATCCTGCCTACTAGCTCTTATAACTTTTTAAATGCAGTTTTAGCTGCAGCAATGATCTCATCCAGCACGGCATTGTCATGCGCAATGGAAGTAAATCCAGCTTCATAAGCAGAAGGCGCTAAATACACTCCTTGATCGAGCATCAAGTGGAAGAATTTCTTGAACGCTTCGATATCGGTTTTAGTCACCGCCTCGAAGGAAGTTGGGACCTCATTAGCAAAATAGAAGCCGAACATGCCGCCAACGCTATCCACAGCGAACGGCACACCTGCTTCATCGGCAGCGAGCTTTAAACCTGCCATCAGTTTTTCAGTTTGACCAGTCAGACACTCATAGAAACCTTCCCTAGAAATAATCTCCAAGGTCTTCAAGCCTGCAGCTACCGCTACCGGGTTACCTGACAAGGTGCCCGCCTGATAAACGTTACCCAGCGGAGCTAGCTTAGACATGATTTCTTTTTTACCGCCAAAGGCAGCCATCGGCATGCCGCCACCCATGACCTTACCAAGACAAGTGAGGTCAGGAGTAATGCCCTGCAGGGATTGCGCGCCACCTAAAGCAACCCGAAATCCCGTCATCACCTCATCGTAAATCAATACACTGCCATGCTTACTAGTAAGCTGACGAAGAGTCGATAAAAATTCTTTAGAAGGTTTAATCAGATTCATATTGCCGGCAAAAGGTTCAATAATCACTGCGGCAACCTGATCGCCCTGCTTCTGAAAAACTTCCTTCAACGCTGCTACATCGTTATATGGCAACACCAGCGTATGTTTTACTAGATCATGAGGAACACCGCCAGAAGATGGTGCATTCTGGGTGGAGTCCGCAAAAGTTAAAAGGCCAGAGCCTGCCTTAACGAGCAAGCTATCAGCGTGGCCGTGATAGCAGCCCTCAAATTTAATAATGAGATCACGACCTGTATAGCCACGCGCCAGGCGCAAAGCACTCATCGTTGCCTCTGTGCCACTCGAGACCATGCGCACTTGCTCAATACTCGGAACCAATTGGCAGATGCGTTCCGCCAATTCAATTTCACCTTCGGTAGGAGCACCATAGCTAAAGCTAGTTTCTGCAGCCTGCTTAACAGCCTCAACCACCTCTGGATTTGCATGGCCCGCAATCATGGGGCCCCAAGACATAATCAAATCAATATAGCGCGTGCCTTCAGCATCCCAAAAATAAGGGCCTTTAGCCTTAGCAACAAAACGGGGCGTACCACCCACCTGACGAAAAGCACGCACCGGTGAGTTCACCCCACCCGGAATAGTCTTTTGTGCTCGCTCAAATAAGATCTCGTTTTGTCCCAAAATGCTGCCCTGCTTTCGCTAAAGTATTTTTATTAGTTAATTCACTTGAGGCGATTAGATCGCCATCATTTCAAAATCTTCCTTACGTGCACCGCACTCAGGACAAGTCCAATTCATGGGCACATCCTGCCATAGCGTGCCTGGGGCAATGCCCTCTTCAGGTAGGCCAGCAGCTTCGTCATAAACCCAGCCGCAAATTAAGCACATATATGTTTTAAATTCCATCGCCGTCTCCCTTATCTATATTTTTTATTTTAAATCTGCTGCAGCATCGCGTTTTTGATGCATCTCAAACTTAAATAGCCTGCACTCTAGAGGACCGTTGAATAGTGGCGTACGCTTAGACTCTTTGATGCGTAACTGCCCTGGCAACGCCATATCTGCTGTAAGCACAAATACATTCCAACCACCAAAAGTATCCTTGAGGTGCTGACCAAACTGCCTCAAGAACTCCACAAATTTCGGATCTTGCTCTTCTTGGGCTTGTAACTTTTTAAGAGACTCGCGACTAGAGCGTTTAGCACTTTGACGCCCTGTTTCCAGATTAAAGGCATAGCGATCTTCTGGCTCTTCAGCTTGCTCATAGGAGTCGCGCTCCATATCACCACCCGCAGCACGATCCTGACCTCGGCCACCCTTAATCACTAGACGCTCACCATACGGGGGGTTCAAGAGCATCACGCCTTCTTTAACATTCGCTGGTGGCTTACTAGCCAGCGCATCAATCTGACGAGTCACAGGTAAGCCAGGTAACTGTGCACGCTGCCAGTTACTTTTGAACATCGCAACCAAACGCTCATTAATATCGCCACCACTGATACCTAAAGATTCTGAATCTGGAAATTGCTTGCGCTTTTCCATCATCTCAGTCTGAGCAGCCTCTTTTAGAGAAATCCAGCGCTTTTGTTCAGCGGCTTCGTTAAACGGTTTTAATCTTTGAAATCCAAAACCATGCGCTGAAGTAACTAATGGGCGGTAAGCCAAACGACTCGGCTTAGCATCATCGCCATACATTCCCGCCCGAATAGCTCCCGGCGGTATAGCCAAAGCCATTTGTGCAGCCTCAATTAAAAAAGTGCCACTTCCACACATCGGATCAAATAAGGTTTGGGCAGGCTTCCAGCCAGTAATCGATAGGATTCCTGCGGCAAGATTTTCTTTTAAAGGTGCATCACCTTTTTCATCACGCCAGCCACGTTTAAACAAGGCCTCACCAGAGGTATCCAAGTAGATGGTGGCATGAGTAGCTGTCAGATGAGCCTGAACGCGCACATCCGGAAACGCAGTATCAATACTTGGACGATCACCAGTCACATCACGCAAACGATCTACGATCGCATCTTTAATCTTCAAGGTTGCGAAATTTAAGCTCTTTAAGGGGGAGCGATGTGCAGTCACATCAACCCGCAGAGTTTGCTTGGAAGAGAACCATTCCTCCCAAGCCAAGCCACTAGCAAGCTTATATAGATCTTCTTCTTGGCGGTATGGCGATTCCGCCATCTGCAATAAGACTCGGCTTGCAATTCGTGAATGCAGGTTCAATGCCATCGCCGCAGAGATAGGCGCCGCCAAACCCACTCCACCTGTAGGGCTCGTCGGCGTAGGATCAATCACCCAAGCACCCAAAGCTTTACAGTCGGGGCGCTGCGCAATACTTGCTAGCTCTTGTGCAAGAGGCACTTCCAGTCCGCCTGGACAAACAACAAAAAATCTCATGAGGCTAGCAATCTAAAAAGGGTAAAGAAAAAATAATAAAAACAATTAAACAGTTAACAGTTGTCTGTTGTTCGGCTCTAAGGCTTAATCACGACTACAGCCGTCACGATCAATAGCAGAATGACAGGTACTTCGTTAAACCAACGGAACCAAACTCCCGAACGGGTATTAACGCCATTGCGAAACTTTTTGAGCAAGCCCCAACAAGCATGGTGATAACCAATCACAAGAACAACAAAGAACAATTTAGCGTGCATCCATACCTCACCAGCGCCAATCTTGAAATGGAGCCAAAGGGTTAAACCTAGCAAGATTGCAGGCACAGCCAAAATAGTCATAAAGCGAAAGAGACGATCAGCCATGCCTAGAAGCCGCGCATACACTTCGGGATTTTTCTCATCCGCTAAATTAACAAAAATACGCGGGAGATAAAACAAGCCTGCGAACCAAGAGACAATCAAGACAATGTGAAAAGTCTTAGTCCATAAATATGCATTGCCCATGATGACTATTTTTCCGTTCTGTATTTTTTCTATCGTTGTTTAATCGGGTTTGATTAAGTACGAATCTCGCCATGACCCATGACGATGTATTTAAGAGAAGTAAGGCCATCCAAACCGACAGGGCCACGGGCATGTAATTTATCGTTCGAAATACCAATCTCAGCACCAAGCCCATATTCAAAACCATCGGCAAAACGGGTGCTGGCATTGACCATCACGCTAGCACTATCGACCTCGCGTAAGAAGCGATTTGCCTGCGCTTGATTATTGGTAATGATGGCATCAGTATGTTTACTACCGTATTGCTCAATATGACTCATTGCTTCATCGATATCGGCAACAGTCTTAATTGACAAGATTGGTGCCAAATATTCTGTTTGCCAATCTTCCTCAACTGCATTAACTAAATTTGTGAATCCTGCAGCCTCTAAAGTATTGCGGGTAAGGCTATCAACACGCAACTCCACACCCTTATCTTGGTAGATTTTGCATAGGGCTGGTAAGACTTGAGGTGCAATGGTTTTGTTGACTAAGAGTGTTTCCATCGCATTACAAGGTGCATAGCGCTGAGTCTTAGCGTTATCACAAACCTTAATGGCCATTGCCACATCGGCATCAGCATCAATATAGGTATGGCAAATGCCATCGAGATGCTTAATCATCGGTACGCGCGCTTCCGCCATCAAGCGGGCAATTAAACTCTTGCCACCACGGGGAACGATCACATCGATATATTCAGTCATGGTGATCATTTCACCAACAGCGGCACGATCTGTTGTTGTCACAACCTGCACCGCATCCATTGGCAAACTAGCAGCGTCCAAACCTTCTTGAATCATTTGCGCCAACAAGGTATTTGAATCAATCGCCTCAGAACCACCACGCAGAATAACCGCATTACCTGACTTCAAGCATAGCGCTGCAGCATCAATTGTCACATTTGGACGAGACTCATAAATGATGCCAATCACACCGAGTGGCACACGCATCTGACCGAGTTCAATGCCGGAAGCTTGCTTTTGCAAAGGCGTCACTTTCCCAATTGGGTCCTCTAGGGAAACAATTTGCTCCAAACCCAAGGCCATAGACTCAATTGTTTTCGGAGTCATGGTGAGGCGATCGATAAATGCAGCATCTTGACCATTGGTTTTTGCTCGAGCAACATCAAGTGCATTCACGCGCTGAATTTCTTCGGAACGTTCACGAACCAACTTCGCGATATGCAATAAAGCCTGATTTTTCTGTTCGCTAGATGCCCGCGCCATTGCGCGTGAGGCCTGACGAGCGCGTCGGCCGATATCTTGCATCATTTGCTGAATGGTGTTCGTTGAATTACTCATATATTTACTAAGTCAAAATTAATATTGTTGTATCTAAGTTGGATTTTTCATGCCAGTTTTATCTAGCGCAATAAATTACCTACCAAACGCAAACCATCCCAAGGATCTGCTGGCAACTCAGCAGCATGCAACCCTTTGGCCTGACGATCTAAACCTGCTGCCACCTGCATCGCTCTGCGCAACTTCAAAGGCTGCACCCGTTTTAGGGCCATGGGATATAAGCGCTCCTTATTGCCCCAGATGCGATTAGCACGCATTAAGTTCTGTACAGACTCCCCGGCATCACTTGCTGCCTTCAGTTTCGATAGTATCCGAAGCTCTTCAGTCACGCTCCACAGAATCAAAACTAAAGGCTCACCCTCGCCTTTGAGACCATCCAACATGCGATTTAAGCGAGGCAAATCGCCAGCCAACATCGCTTCAGTCAATTCAAAGACGTTATAGCGGGCCACCTTCAAAATGGCTGATCGAATTTGCTCCTCAGTAAGGACGCCAGCAGGATGCAATAAACCCAGCTTCTGAATTTCTTGATGAGCTGCTATGAGGTTGCCCTCAACCTGCTCCGCAATGAATGCCAAAGCGCGTTGCCCATCTGGACCTGACTGCACTTCTTGACCCTGCTTCTTCAGGCGCCCAGCAATCCATTGCGGTAATTGCGTGCGATCTAAGGAATCCAACTGAATCGCCATGCCCGCTTCATCCAAGGCGCTAAACCAAGCAGAGGTTTTAGTCTTGCCATCTAATTTAGGTAGGATGATGCAAAAAATAGTGTCTGGTCCCTCAGATCCCACCGACTGAGACTCGATTTGGGCAGAGAATTGTTTGAGTGCATCCGCACCATCACGACCAGGCTTCCCGGTCGGGATACGTAACTCAACCCAGCGCTTATCTCCGAATAAAGACATGGTTTGGCCGGCACTGAGTAAAGCGCTCCAATCAAACCCACGCTCTTGCAATAAGACTTCCCGATCGGTGTAACCCATTTTTTTTGCAGTGGCACGCAACTGATCCATCGCCTCCATCATGAGGAGAGGCTCATCACCGCTAAATATATAGAGAGGCTTTAATGAAGCCGCTGAATTCAGTGACTTCAAATGAATCTGCAGGGCATCGCTCTTAACCATGCGATTTGCTCGTCATTCTTTAAAAGCTTTTGGCCCGAGGAGCTCGAGCCGACGCAGCAACACGACGCAGAATTTGTACTGCAAGATCCCTGCGCATCAACGACAAGAATTGCTGCATTTGAACATCCGTTGCTAAAACTGTGGACACCGAGAAGTCCATATCACGCGTCATATAAATCTCCGCTTCGGGCACCACATCTGCTCCGGCATTGTCATACGCTCTAAAACCAACCCGCATGTTTAAGCGATAGGCAGAGACCTGACCATTCGAGTTGTACGCCAAGATTTCGCGGCCATTGAGATCGCTTGTAATCTCTAAGATAAGATCAGCATCTTTAGGGTTGATTGCTACCTTCGCATCAGTACCCGTCAAAATGGCTGTTTGTAGATCAGTTCTCAGGGGTGGTGATGGGCTACCAGTAATCGCAATTACCTTAAATGGCAAATCCACCATGCCACGCAAACGGTAGCCACAGGCGATCAAACCACTGACCGGAGCCAGTGCCAGAAACCCAAGCATAGTACGTCGAAGGTGATTTACGCGCATCTGTTTAGCTTCTATTTAAAGTAATTTGCAAGGATCTAAGCAACAATGTTGATCAAGCGGCCTGGCACCACAATCACTTTCTTAGGTGCAGCGCCGTTTAATACTTTCACGGCAGGCTCGCTCTGCAAAGCCAAAGCCTCAATTTGCTCCTTGGTCGCATCTGCAGGTACACGAATATCCCCACGTAACTTGCCATTAATTTGCAACATGATGGTTAACTCAGTCTGAATGAGTGCAGCCTCATCTACTACAGGCCATGGCGCATCCAAAAGCGCGCCAAAAGATTGGTCGCAAGCAATCTCATTCCAGAGGGCATGCGTCAAGTGAGGGACTACTGGGTACAGCACCCGAATCAAAATACTTAAACATTCACGCAATACAGCAGGCCTTACAGCAGACTTATCACCTAATTTCACAGGCTCTAAGACGTTCAGCATCTTCATTGCTGCAGAAACTACGGTGTTGTACTGGCGACGCTGATAGTCAAAGTTAGCCTGCTTCAAAATAGTATGCACTTCACGACGCAATTCTTTTTCTGCGTCATTCAAATCATTTGGCAACACTTCACTAGCAGCGCGGATCGCATCAGCCTGACTACTGGAATACATCCATACGCGACGCAAGAAACGAGAAGCACCCTCAACACCAGCGCTAGACCATTCAAGCTGTTGCTCAGGAGGAGCAGCAAACATGACAAAGAGGCGTGCAGTATCGGCACCATATTGATCAATTAAGGCTTGAGGATCAACGCCATTATTTTTACTCTTGGACATCTTCTCAACACCACCAATAATGACTGGAGTGCCAGAAGTATCACCCTTCAATTTAGCGCTTTGAGGACGACCTTTGTCATCTAGCTGGAGCTCTACATCCAAAGGATTCAACCAAGTCTTTTTACCGGAAGCTTCTTCGGAGTAATAAGTCTCATTAAGCACCATGCCTTGTGTCAGTAGATTTTGAAATGGCTCATCAAAGGTAATGAGATTGAGATCGCGCATGACCTTAGTCCAGAAGCGCGCATACAGTAAATGCAAAATCGCATGCTCAATACCACCAATGTACTGATCCATTGGCATCCAGTATTCATTACGGCCATCCACCATGGTTTTGGCATCTGAACCGGTATAACGCATGAAGTACCAAGAAGAATCCACGAAGGTATCCATGGTGTCAGTCTCACGGCGAGCTGGCTTGCCACATTTTGGACACTTCACATTGAGGAAGTCAGCACGCTTATTGAGCGGGTTGCCACTACCATCTGGCACGCAATCTTCAGGCAATACCACCGGTAAATCGGCCTCAGGTACTGGCACCGCACCACAACCTGGGTTCTGCTCATCACCACAATGAATAATCGGAATCGGCGTACCCCAGTAGCGCTGACGAGAGATACCCCAGTCACGTAAACGGTAAGTGGTTTTGATTTCACCAATACCCATTTGCTCTAAATCTTTGGCTACTGCATCAACTGCCTCTTCATGCGACAAACCATCGTACTTACCGCTATTGAGACAAACAACATCATCCTTCTGGGCATACCAATCTTGCCAGTGGCTGGTGTTGAACATATCCGAAGGAGCGCGCAAGGCAATCACCTGCTTAATCGGCAAGTCATATTTGAGAGCAAAGGCAAAGTCGCGCTCATCATGTGCAGGCACGCCCATAACAGCGCCATCGCCGTAGGACATCAAGACATAATTACCAACCCAAACTGGTACTGGCTCATTAGTGAGTGGATGCGTCACATACAGACCGGCGAACATGCCTTCTTTTTCTTGAGTAGCTAGATCTGCCTCAATCACACTACCCGTTTTGCATTTCTCAATAAATGCTGCCAACTCAGGATTCGTTGTGGCAGCCAATGTTGCTAATGGATGCTCAGCCGCAACCGCGCAGAAAGTAACACCCATGATGGTATCTGCACGTGTAGTAAATACATACAACTGACCATCTTGAACAAAGTGACCATGCGCATCAGCAATCTCATGTTTGAACGCAAAACGTACGCCACGACTTTTACCAATCCAGTTTTGCTGCATCGTTTTGACGCGTTCAGGCCAACCCAAGCCATCCAAACCAGAGAGGAGTTGTTCTGCATAGGCCGTGATATTGAAGTAGTAACCAGGAATCTCACGTTTCTCAACTAAGGCTCCAGAGCGCCAACCGCGCCCATCAATCACCTGCTCATTAGCCAATACCGTTTGATCGATTGGATCCCAGTTCACCACTTGCGTCTTGCGATAAGCAATACCCTTTTCAAGCATCTTCAAAAAGAGCCATTGATTCCAACGATAGTAATCAGGACTGCAAGTAGCAACTTCACGCGACCAATCAATTGCCAAACCCATCGCTGCCATTTGCTTTTTCATATAAGCAATGTTGTCGTAGGTCCATTTAGCTGGTGGCACCTTATTCTGAATCGCTGCATTCTCTGCCGGCATACCAAACGCATCCCAGCCCATCGGCATGAGTACGTTATAGCCTTGCATGCGCAACTGTCTCGCCATCACATCGTTAATGGTGTAGTTACGAACGTGGCCCATATGCAACTTGCCCGATGGGTAAGGCAACATGGAACAGGCATAGTATTTTGGTCTTGGCTTGCCGAAAACATCCACGGCATTCTCGGCTACTTTATAAGCTTGTGCGCTTTCCCAATCAGCTCGTGCTGCAGCTTCAATACTGCGGTGATCGTAATCCTTACTCATTCAATACAACTCTTTTCTTCTATTCTGATTTAATTCGTTTACTTGCGCAGGCCAAGAACATCTTGCATGTCATACAGGCCTGAGTTCTGGGCTTGTAAGAAGCGTGCAGCGCGCAATGAACCTTGCGCGTAAGACTGGCGGCTAGAAGATTTATGGCTGATCTCAATACGCTCGCCCTCGCCTGCAAATAGGACGGTATGATCACCCACAATATCTCCACCCCGAATAGTGGCAAAACCAATTGAGCCAACTTTGCGCTCGCCAGTGTGACCTTCGCGGGCATACACAGCCACATCATCTAATTTCTCACCAAGCGCATCTGCAATCACTTCACCCATTCTGAGTGCAGTGCCAGAAGGCGCATCTACTTTATGACGATGATGAGCTTCAATGATTTCAATGTCATAACCTTCGTTCAACATCTTGGCAGCAATCTCTAGCAACTTAAATGTCGCGTTGACACCCACACTCATATTGGGAGCAAATACGATAGCTAAATTGGCGGAAGCTTTCTTCAGGCTTTCAATTTGCTCTGGACTCAGACCAGTAGTGCCGATAATCATTTTGCTGCCCGTCTTTTGCGCTACGGCTAAGTGAGCCATCGTGCCTTCTGGGCGAGTGAAATCAATTAAAAACTCAGCGCCACTTAAAGCCTTTGCGATATCAGACGTAATTGCTACACCAGTTTTTTTTCCCAAGAACGCACCAGCATCTTCACCAAGCAAAGGGCATGACTCATGCTCCAAGGCGCCAACCAACTCAGCATCTGAGCAATTGAGTACAGCCTCGATCAACATTTTTCCCATACGACCAGTGGCACCAGCAATTGCGATTCTCATCATTTGTATCTTCGTTTCTTATTCAAGGTTGTCGAAAGAAATCACTCAACATCAACACAACAGTAATCTTTATTTAACTTCACTAGCCTGCGGAACGTTGAGAGCACCAGGACCTAACTGTTGAGGCGCTGGCTGGGCATCTGGCGATTGTTTTGAAAAACTAAAAAAGTCCCAAAAAGAACTGCTAGCAGGAGCCGCAGGCACAGTCGCCCCAGCCGGCAAATTGTTAGTTGGGCTAGGGACTAGTAACTCGGGTTGCTGCAAAGGAGGCGTTACTGGAGGCTTGTTCGACCCCGTCATCACATCCCAGAATGATCTCTTCGATTTTGCGTAGCCATCGATTTCCGCGACCAACTCGACATCTGTTGGTAATGCATCGCCTTGGAACTTGACTAACTTATCACCCTCGAAAAATACGGTGACGCGACGCTCTTTACTCATTGGCTGGCCAGCGCGCTTAAATTCAAAAACATAGTCCCAGCGATTGGCATGGAAATAACTAGCGAGCAAAGGTGTACCCAGAATTTGGCGAACTTGCTCGCGACTCTGACCAACTTGTAGCTTGGCGTACTGTTCGCTCGAAATAAAGTTGCCCTGCACCACATCCGGCACATAAGGTCTAAAGACTTTGTTCATCCAGGCGCGTTGCGTGTCATCAACAGCGCTGGTACAGCCAGTAGCAAGCAATACCGAACCAAGTACAGCAATAATTAACCCCGTCCGAGCGAGGTCGAAAACCCTAAAAATGGAGTTCAATAGACGGGTAAAAAGTTGAAGGCAATTTTGCATGGCAGGCCGTATCATTAAGACATTGATTTTAGCTCCCAAACCCATGAATATGAACCAAAACCCGACTCCAGCAGATTTACGCGATATTGGCCTCAAGGCGACCGGTCCACGCATGAAAATCTTGGACTTTTTTCATCAAAATGGCGGCACTCACTTTAGCGCTGAAGATGTCTTTATGGCCTTAGCCAAAGATGACAAAGAAATTGGCTTGGCTACGGTATATCGGGTACTCACCCAGTTTGAACAAGCAGGGCTCTTGCTCCGCAGTCATTTTGAGTCCAGTAAAGGTGATGGCAGGGCTATTTATGAGCTCAATGAGGGCCAACACCATGACCACTTGGTCTGCCTAGATTGCGGCCATGTTGAAGAGTTTGTCGATGAGGCAATTGAGAAGAGACAGCGTGATATTGCCAAAAACCTCGGTTTTAAGCTCCAAGAGCACTCTTTGGCTATGTACGGTCACTGCCAAAAGAAGAATTGCCGAAATAAGCCAAAGCTCTAATTTAAAAAGATAAGAGCAGATAATGAAAAAAGACCTCAATTGAGGTCTTTTTTACATATAAAGCAAGAATTTAAGGGATTTTAGCCTTAAAACTCGATTAATTCATTACTTTACAGCCATTAATGCTTCAGCGGCATTGAGCATTTGGACTGAATAGCCCCACTCGTTGTCATACCAAGCCAATACTTTGACCAACTTACCATCCGCTGAGACGCGAGTTTGGGAAGCATCATAAATACTGGGGCGTGGGTCGTGATTGAAGTCGATGGATACCAAAGGCAGGGTGTTGAAACCCAAAATACCTTTCAATTCGCCCTCACTCGCTGTTTTGAGGATGGAGTTCACCTCGTCCACGCTGGTAGCGCGGCTGGCAGCAAAGGTTAAGTCCACAACAGAAACGTTAATGACGGGGACGCGCATCGCAAAACCATCAAAGCGCCCTGCCAAAGCTGGCAATACCAAGCCTACCGCTTTTGCAGCGCCTGTCTTCGTTGGAATCATGCTGGTCACAGCAGAACGCGCACGGCGCATATCCTTGTGATAGACGTCAGTCAGAACCTGATCATTGGTAAATGCATGAATTGTGGTCATCAAGCCAGACTCGATACCAATCTTTTCTAGCAATGGCTTAACCAATGGCGCTAAACAGTTAGTCGTGCAGCTCGCGTTAGAAACAACGATATCGCTTGGCTTGAGAACTTGTTGGTTTACACCGTAAACGATTGTGGCATCCACATCTTTTTCACCGGGAGCAGAGATCAATACCTTCTTCGCACCCTGGGAGATATGCACCATGGCTTTTTCTTTTGAAGTGAATTTGCCAGAACACTCAAGCACTAAGTCCACACCCAACTCACCCCATGGAGTTTCTAAAGGATTGCGGGTAGAGAACATCTTGATGCGATCGCCATTGACTACCATGCAATCGCCATCCACTTTTACTTCAGCAGGAAAGCGACCATGCGCAGAGTCATATTGCGTCAGGTGCGCATTGATATCAATATCACCCATCGCATTAATTGCAACGATTTTGATATCACGTCTTGGCTTACCGTTCACTTGATCTTCATACAAAGCACGTAAGACCATACGACCAATACGACCATAACCATTGATTGCGACACGAATTGTCATTCCATTCCCCTTACTAATTTTGAATTCTTAAATAAAAGCCTTGCTTCTTGTCTTGTCTATTTCTTTGCGATGCATTGCTTCACAGTTTTAGCAATCTGATCGACTGTTAAACCAAAATATTCATAGAGCACCGGTGCTGGGGCTGATTCACCAAAGGTATCGACACCATGCACTGCTGCACAACCGTACTTCCACCAGAAATCACTCACACCTGCTTCAACAGCAATGCGCGGAACGTCAGCTGGCAAGACTTTTGCTTTATAAGCAGCATCTTGTTGATCAAATACTGTCGTTGATGGAATCGACACTACGCGGATTCCAAAACCTTCACCCTCTAAACGCTCAGCAGTTTGCAACGCTAAAGCAATCTCAGATCCCGTAGCAATAATCACTGCATCGATCTTCGACTTCTTTGGATCACGCAATACATATCCACCGCGCGCAATATCTTTTACTTGTTGGCTATTGCGAGACACAAATGGGCAGTTTTGACGACTGAAGATCAAAGCGCTTGGACCATGCTTACGTTCAATCGCAGCACCCCATGCAACCGCACTCTCAGTGGTATCGCATGGACGCCAAACCATTAAATTCGGAATCAATCGCAGGCTCGCTACATGCTCAACAGATTGATGCGTAGGACCATCCTCACCCAAACCAATCGAGTCATGGGTAAAGACAAAGATGCTACGTAACTTCATCAATGCCGCCATGCGCAATGCATTGCGACTGTAATCAGAGAAAGTTAAGAATGTGCCGCCAAATGGAATGTACCCACCATGCAAAGCGATACCGTTCATGATGGCACTCATACCAAACTCGCGCACACCATAGTTAATATGGTTGCCCCACTGATCAGCACGCACAGCTTTGCATGAAGACCAGTTGGTTAAATTAGAACCCGTTAAGTCGGCAGAGCCACCCATAAATTCTGGCAAAGCAGGTGCTAATGCTTCGATGGCATTTTGACTTGCCTTACGAGTAGCAATGGTTTCTGCTTTGGTTTCACATGTCTTTAAATATGCATCCAAAGTCTTGGAGAAGTCTTTAGACAGCTCACCTTGCATACGACGCTGCAACTCAGAAGCCAGTTCTGGATATTTATTTCTATAGGCTTGGAATTCTTTATTCCACTCATGCTCTGCAGCTTGTCCTCGCTTCTTGAAATCCCAGGCTTCATAAATATCTTTTGGAATTTCAAATGGCGCATAAGGCCAGTTCAAAGCAACTCGGGTTGCGGCAATTTCAGCTGCGCCTAAAGGTGAGCCATGGACCTTGTCGCTACCAGCCATATTTGGCGAGCCCTGGCCAATCGCTGTCTTGCAACAAATCAAGGTAGGTTTGTCACTTTTCTTGGCTTGAGCAATTGCACTAGACACTGCCTCAGCATCATGACCATCAACATCACGAATCACATTCCAACCATATGCCTCAAAACGTTTTGGCGTATCTTCGTTAAACCAAGAAACGACTTTGCCATCAATCGAGATGCCGTTGTCATCCCACAGCGCAATTAACTTGTTGAGCTTGAGCGTGCCAGCCAATGAACAGACCTCATGACTAATGCCTTCCATCAAACAACCATCACCTAAAAATACATAGGTGTAGTGATCAACAATGTCATGACCCGGACGATTAAATTCTTGCGCCAATAATTTTTCAGCCAGCGCCATACCCACTGCATTGGAAATACCCTGACCTAAAGGACCGGTGGTTGTTTCCACTCCAGGCGTAATGCCATACTCAGGATGACCCGCAGTTTTACTGTGTAGCTGACGGAAATTCTTCAACTCACTCATCGGCAAGTCGTAACCCGTGAGATGTAAAAGTGAATACAGCAACATCGATCCGTGGCCATTAGATAAAACAAATCGATCACGATTCATCCAATGCGGATCTGTTGGGTTATGTTGTAGATGCTCATTCCAAAGACCGACTGCAATATCAGCCATACCCATTGGCATTCCAGGATGACCCGAATTGGCTTGTTGAACTGCATCCATGGATAAAGCGCGAATGGCGTTGGCCATACGAATTTGAAGGTTTGACATCGTAAATTTGGTCTCTGGAGAATTAATTAGCTATATTTCAGTAATGCCTCAATTTTATCTTCCCGGGCCATGGGAAAACCAAAAGCCAAATACCCTCACTCCTGAGCTCGCACATCACTTGCGTGTCCGCCGCATCCAAATCGGCGAATTCTTCCCCATATTTGATGGCAAAGGCCAAGTTGCCCAAGCCAAACTACTCTCCCTAGGCAATAAGTCTGGAGAAGCCGAATTAAGCGATATTCGCGTAGACACACACCGAGAGAGTCCCTACGCCATCACACTGGCTCAAGGCCTGGCTGGAGGAGACAAGATGGATTGGGTGGTGGAAAAAGCCATAGAGACCGGTGCCCAGGCCATTGCGCCCTTGCAATGTGAGCGCTCGGTCATCAAATTAACGCGCCCTAATGACGCCGATCGAGCTCAAAAACGCCTTTTACACTGGCAAGGGATTGTTCAAGCCGCTTGCGAACAATGCGATCGTACAGTTTTGGCCTCTGTAGAACCTATCCAGAGTTTTGAAAGTTATCTACAAAAGCCACAAAAAGAGAAACTTAAACTACTTTTAAGCCCAGATACTGACAAAAGCCTCTATTCAGTACTGATTCAAGAAGCCCCTCAAGATGTTATTTTGATGATCGGCCCTGAAGGGGGGCATTCTCCCGACGAGGAAGCGCAAGCCCAAGCGGCTGGCTATCAACTAGTTTCATTGGGTGATCGAGTACTACGAACCGAAACTGCCGGAATTGTGGCAATTACTGCTGTTCACAGTATTTGGGGTCCAGAAATGCAAAATCGCCTCAAATAGAGGCGATCTGTGTTTCCGTACTACTTACCTGCCTAGCTAGTTATCAATCCAGTTATTAGGCAAAAGAGTAGAACACGCGATATGGAGTGCGGCGCTCAGACCAGAAATCCACTGCATCGCGGAAGACATCTAACAAAGTTTCACGAGCTTCTTTGTCAAACTTCTGTGTGCAAGGTAAACCTTCGAGCACCACTACGAAACCTGGCTGTGGGCCCGACTTATCCACTGTAGTAGTCAAAGCATCCAACAAAGGATCAAAATTCTTCGCCTGTTGCTTTGTAAATGTGTAAGCAATTGCAATCGCCTCCAACACTTCGCCTTTAGTCATTGCATTTGCACAATTGGCATAAATAAAATGTTGTCCAAGCTCTGTAGCCGCTTCCTGAAGGTCAGGTGTGCGGAAAGCACGAATAGATTGCACGATATTAGGGCGCACACTGCGCAACATTGCCGGCGGTCCGGCATCGCGAACGGCCAAAGCGGCACGCCAAGAAGCTGTCACTTTTTTCCCCGAAACTTGATTTGCTGCATAGGTTTGTAAACGAGATAAACCACCCTCAGCATAGATGTTGGCAGCAGATGACTCAGTTTCAAGTCGATCGTTACTATCCCAACTCTCAGCCCGACTATGTTCGTCGAAGCCTACTGTAGTGCCGTTTTCAGAGCGATTATTCATGATGGGTGCTAGGTTACCCTTAACACGCCATCAAATCAAGCCCAATTACAGTGCATTTTATATAAACTATTGATTTATATAATAATTATTTATGTTAGTTATTGCTAACTAACATAAATATAAGCTCACCTCTACCTCTTAGACTACGCCCCTAGCATTACTTGCTGCCTCAACTACTGCCAAAGTAGTGACATTCACGATACGACGCACAGTAGCTGATGGCGTCAAAATATGAATCGGCTTAGCAGCGCCCAAGAGCAATGGTCCGATTGCGATGCCATTACCAGCAGCAGTCTTCAACAAGTTATAAGAAATGTTAGCGGCATCAATATTAGGCAGGACCAACAAGTTAGCATCGCCTTTTAAAGGGGATGAAGTAACAGCACTGGCGCGAATGGTTTCATCCAAGGCGCTATCGCCATGCATTTCACCATCAACCTCGAGAGTTGGGTCTGCCTTTTGAATCAAAGCCAAGACTTCACGCATTTTGACTGCGGATGGAGCGCTGCTTGAACCAAAGTTAGAGTGCGACAAGAGTGCAACCTTAGGCGCTAAACCCAATTTCCGCATTTCACTTGCAGCCATCAAGGTCAATTCCGCTAATTGCTCTGCAGTTGGATCGATATTGACGTGAGTGTCTAATAAAAATACTTGGCGTCCCGGCAAAATCAATCCAGACATTGCGCCATAAACATTAGCGCCAGGTTCACGACCAACTACTTCATCAACATATTTCAAATGCGTTGCTAAGTTGCCAACGGTTCCACAAATCATGCCATCAGCCATGCCTTTGGTAATCATGACTGAACCAATTAAGCTATTACGGCGACGCATCTCTAACTTGGCGAAAGATTCAGTGACGCCTTTACGTTCTGTCAGAGCTAAATAGGTTTGCCAGAAATCACGGAAACGTGAATCACTCTCTGGGTTCACAATCTCAAAATCTTCACCAGCTTTAATACGCAATCCAAATTTACCAATGCGGTGCTCGATCACCGCTGGGCGACCAATCAAAATTGGCGTCGCTAAATGCTCATCAATGATGATTTGTACTGCACGCAATACGCGCTCATCTTCGCCTTCAGCAAACACGATACGTTTTTGTGCGGCAGGCACACGTTTAGCAATGCTAAACAGTGGCTTCATCAAAGTGCCAGAGTGGTACACAAATTGTTGCAACTGATTACGGTAAGCGTCAAAGTCTTTTATCGGACGCTGAGCAACACCATCATCCATCGCCGCCTTAGCAACCGCAGGTGCGATGACAGTAATCAGACGTGGATCAAATGGTTTCGGAATTAAATATTCTGGACCAAAGGATAAATTTTCAATACCGTATACAGAGGTTACTACTTCGCTCTGCTCAGCTTGCGCTAGCTCCGCTACAGCCTTGACTGCCGCGACTTCCATGCCACGTGTAATAGTGGTTGCTCCAACGTCTAATGCACCACGGAAGATGAATGGAAAGCACAACACGTTATTGACTTGGTTTGGATAGTCAGTACGACCTGTAGCCATCACTGCATCAGGACGAACTTCTTTTACTTCCTCGGGCAGAATCTCTGGGGTTGGGTTTGCCAAGGCATAGACCAATGGCTTAGGCGCCATCTTCTTCACCATGTCTTGTTTCAATACACCGCCAGCAGATAGGCCCAAGAAAATATCCGCACCTTCGATTGCTTGATCGAGTGTGCGTAAATCTGTCTCCTGGCAGAACGGCTCCTTCTCTGGATCCATGAGTTCTTTGCGGCCCTTATAGGCAACACCAGCTAAGTCAGTAACCCAAATATTTTTACGTGGAATACCTAGGTCAACCAATAGATCTAAGCAAGCTAATGCAGCAGCTCCAGCTCCTGATGTAACCAACTTCACATTACTTACATCTTTACCAACAACTTTCAAGCCATTGAGAATTGCAGCAGCAACCACGATCGCAGTTCCATGTTGATCATCATGGAAGACTGGAATCTTCATACGCGCCTGTAACTTGCGCTCGACTACAAAACAATCTGGGGCCTTGATATCTTCTAAATTGATACCACCAAAAGTCGGCTCAAGTGCGGCAATAATTTCAACTAATTTGTCTGGATCGTTTTCATTGACTTCAATATCAAACACATCAATGCCAGCGAATTTCTTAAAAAGAACTGCCTTACCTTCCATCACTGGCTTACTTGCCAATGGTCCAATATTTCCTAAGCCCAAGACTGCAGTTCCGTTGGTAATCACACCAACTAAATTGCCACGCGCTGTGTAGCGGAATGCATTAGCGGGATCTTTAGCAATCTCTTCGCAGGCTGCGGCAACACCAGGCGTGTAAGCCAATGCGAGATCTCGCTGATTGGTTAACTGCTTTGTTGGGGCGATTTCGATTTTTCCTGGAACAGGAAACTCGTGATAGTGGAGAGCGGCTGCTCTTAAATCCGCTATTTGCTGTTCTTTGCTGCTATTGCTTGGTTTACTCATCAGTTCACTCATCAATCAGACGTATTCAAGCTTCCAATTCTATTCCTCTCGGATGAAAGAGTCCCAAGAGCCATAAAATGGGGCATGCAATCTCAAACCTCCCCACTCGGCGAATTTGACCTGATTCAACGTTTTTTTAAAACGCAGTCAGATCTCATGCTTGCGAATAATCCCGGCCAAGTAAAGCTGGGAATAGGAGATGACTGCGCCCTACTAAAAACCGTTCCTACTGACGAGATTGCGATCACCAGCGATATGCTGGTCTCTGGGCGGCATTTTTTTCCAGACGCTAATCCAGAGTGGCTGGGCTGGAAAGCCCTAGCAGTCAACCTCTCAGACCTGGCGGCCATGGGTGCTCAGCCGGTCGGATTCACTTTGGCACTCGCATTGCCTGAACCCAATTCAGCGTGGTTAGAAGCCTTTAGCAAGGGTTTATTTGCAATCGCCAATCAATTTGCTTGCCCACTCATTGGCGGTGACACGACTGCTGGCCCACTCAATATTTGCATCACTGCCTTTGGCAGCATTCCGAAAGATAAAGCCATTCGTAGATCGGGGGCATTAGCGGGTGATGACATTTGGGTATCTGGATTTGTTGGTGATGCCAGACTTACTCTTGCTGCACTGCGTCATGAAATTGAATTGTCAAAAGAAGATTTAGCGGACATTGAGGCACGCATGCATCAACCCACCCCAAGAGTAAATTTAGGTCTTGCCTTGAGAGGTGTTGCTAATTCGGCTTTAGATGTCTCTGATGGCCTATTGGGTGACCTGAGGCATATCCTGAAGCAATCAGGCAAAGATGCAGAAATCTTTTTAGACAGAATTCCAAAATCCAGCGCACTACTCAAGCAATCACAAACCATCCAAAATCAATATGCTGCGCGTGGTGGAGATGATTACGAGCTGTGCTTTACCGCACCAAGTAGCAAAAGGGATGTAATTGCCAAAATTAGTGCCGATCTCCATCTTCCGCTGACTCAAATTGGCAGCATCAAATCTATGCAACACTCAACACCCGAGATACGCATCATCCATAGCGATGGAAAAGCATTAAACATTCAAGAATCGGATTTACTCCTGAAATCTTTTGACCACTTTGCATGAATACCCAAACCAATTCGCCAAGTGCCTCCATATTGACCCCCGGCTTTAAGTGGGTATTCAGTAAACCTAGTCGCGCCCTTGCCTTCGGCATGGGCAGTGGCCTGGCGCCATTTGCACCCGGTACCGCAGGAACTCTGTGGGCCTGGGTTGCATTCTTGATAGGCGAGTATTTTTTATCTACCCAAGCATGGTTATGGATCATTGGTATGGGAGTTCTAGTGGGTTGCTGGATCTGCGGACAAGTCAGCGAAGAGTTAGGAAAAAAAGATTTTGGTGGAATTGTGTGGGATGAAGTTGTCGCTTTTTGGCTCGTGTTGGTCTTCATCATGCCGGCAAGTCTATGGGTACAAATTGTGGCATTTGCACTCTTCCGATTTTTTGATGCTGTCAAACCAGGTCTGATCGGAATGATTGATCGACACTTTAAACATTTAGAAGGCGGTGATGATTCCTCTCCATCCAATATTGGTTTAATGCTTTGGCGCGGCTTCGGGATCATTGCAGACGATTTGGCTGCAGCGTTTTTCACTTTACTCACCATCACGCTCTTACATATTGGATTGAGCTACATCTCATGAAAAATAATAATGATCCTCAGCATGAATTAGCGAGAGCTGTAGCGCTGACACTAATCAATCGGGGCTGGAAGATTGCCTTGGCCGAATCCTGTACTGGCGGTCTTGTCTGCGCCACTCTGACGGATTTAGCAGGCTCTAGTGATTGGCTTGAGAGAGGCTACATCACCTATAGCAATGCTGCGAAATCTGAATGCCTAGATGTCCCAGTAGAAACGCTTGAATCCTTTGGAGCAGTGAGTGAACCCGTTGCTAAAGCAATGGCTGAGGGCGCTCTACACAATGCGAACGTTAATGCCGCCATCTCCATTACTGGCATCGCTGGCCCAACTGGTGGTTCACCTGAAAAACCGGTTGGTACGGTCTGCTTTGGCTGGGCAATTAAAGAGGCCGCTGGAATTGATCTAATCAATACCACCACAATGACCAAGCATTTCAAGGGTGATCGTCAAATCGTACGAGAACAAGCGCGTGATTTTGCACTCTCGCAATTTCTGGAAATGCTTAAACCTAAAAACGCCTAATAAGGCAGTACTACAGAATTAGCGTGAGCTTAGCCAGCCCTTGTGGCGGAAGTAGCCCAATGGAATCATCGCTGAAATCACCATAGAAATAATGGCAACCGGATAACCCCAAGTCTGCTCTAGCTCAGGCATGTAGCGGAAGTTCATACCCCATACGCTCGCCAATAAAGTAGGCGGCATTAAGGCAACAGATACCACCGAGAAGATCTTGATGATCTTACTTTGGTTCAAATTAATAAAACCGACCGTCGCATCCATCAAGAAGTTAATCTTGTCGAACAAGAACGCAGTATGGTTTTCTAGTGAATCAATGTCTCGCAAAATCTGACGCGCCTCTTCTTGCTGCTCATCAGACAATAATTTGCTGCGCATTAAGAAAGATAGTGCACGACGGGTATCCATCACATTACGACGAATGCGTCCGTTGGTATCTTCTTCCTTGGCAATGGTTTCGAGCACTTCTTCTGCATCGTTATCGGTGATGTCATCCTGCAGAACGCGCTTGCCTGCTTGCTCGAGGTTTTCATAAACCTCCTCCAAAGCATCGGCAGAATACTCAGCATCAGTGGAATACAGATCGAGCAAAACATCTTTCGCGTTACTCACTGAGCCTGGGCGCAAACGCGCACGCAAACGCACCAAACGGAAGACCGGTAAATCTTCATCATGAATAGAGAACAAAACTTGCTTGGTCATCACGAAAGCAACTCGCACGTTGCGAGAAGTTTCTTCTTCGTCCAATAAGAAATCGGTACGAATGTGGAGGTGGCCATCATCAGCCTCGAAATAACGTGCAGAAGCCTCTAAGTCGCCCAAATCATCCAATTCAGGCAAAAGAACGCCAAAAGCCTCTTTAATCCACAGGAGTTCTTCTTCTTCTGGATCAACAACGTCAATCCAGATAGGGTTGGAGTATTGCAACAATTCATTGCGATCTTCCACTTGCTCTTGAGAGAGGCGGCCATTTTGCAGGACGAACAAGTTGATCATGGTGAACTCCTAAGGAATGGTCGCTAGTTTATCCTATAGATCATGACAGTTTCACTAAAATAAGCTAATCCTAATGAACTCCAGCCCAAATACCTTTACCCAACAACTCCAGTCTGCATGGGCTTCCCAAGGCAGCATGTTGTGTGTGGGCTTCGATCCAGATCCCAAGCGCTTGCCCGCCGTATTTCAGGGTAAGCCTGAAGGGATTTTTGAGTTCTGCCGCGAGATTGCTGATGCCACTGCGGATACCGCCTGCTCCTTTAAGCCCCAGTTTGCTTACTTCGCATCCCAAAGAGCTGAAGCTCAACTAGAAAAACTCACTCGCTACCTCAAAGATAAATACCCCCATATCCCCGTTATCTTGGACTCCAAGCGTGGTGATATCGGCAGTACAGCAGATCACTATGCCTTAGAGGCTTTTGAGCGCTACGGTGCAGATGCGGTGACCGTGAACCCTTACATGGGCTTTGACACCATCGACCCCTATCTAAAACACGCTGGCAAGGGTGTGATTGTTTTATGTCGCACCTCAAATCCTGGAGGTTCTGATCTTCAGTTTCTGAATGTGTCACCCAAGGGCGAGCCACTTTACCTGCATGTCGCCAAACTAGCTGCACAACAGTGGAATGCCTCTGGCCAAATCAGCTTAGTGGTTGGTGCAACCTTCCCCGACGAAATCGCCAAGGTCCGAGCGATTGTGGGCGAGATGCCTTTGCTCATTCCAGGTATTGGCGCTCAGGGCGGAGATATCGATGCCACTGTTAAGGCTGGCAGTATCCCGAATAAACCAGGTAGCGGCATGATGATTAACTCTTCCAGAGCAATCCTGTACGCGAGCTCAGGCAATGATTTTGCTGAGGCAGCCAGAAAAGTAGCCATCACCACGAGAGATGCATTAAGAGCTGCGGCTATCAAATAAAAAGAAATTGGGTTGGGTTACAGCAAATCTAACGCGCCTTTGGTTTTGGAGTGGGTGCTAAAGCCACTCTATCCATGTTTTCCAAAATAAAGTCTTGCCGCGTAGGGAAATGAATATTGGCCTTACGGCAATACTGCGCTTTGTCGAAACATTTCGGTGCTGGCAATGCAGAGGCTAAGGCAGCTGCCTGCTCACGATCAAGTGCTGCCGGCTTTACTCCATAGTAATGTTGA
Organism: beta proteobacterium CB; assembly: GCA_000342265.1. Classification (NCBI taxonomy): domain Bacteria; kingdom Pseudomonadati; phylum Pseudomonadota; class Betaproteobacteria; species beta proteobacterium CB. Next base: position 208,495 of record CP004348.1, on the reverse strand, counting down.
GAAGCCGCACCAATTCCAAAAATACCTTCACCCCACTCTACTGAATTTAGATAAATTTCGAACAACCTCTGCTTGGTTAGCATTACCTCAAGCAGGCCAGTAATAATCAGCTCTTGCGCTTTGCGAAAATAATTCTGCTCAGATGAGAGAAAAAGATTCTTTGCTAGTTGCTGTGTAATTGTGGAACCACCACGTAAAGCAGTTTTGGATTTACCGCCTTGTTGATTGAGCTGTGAATTTTTAGCCCATGCTTTTTGCATATCTTCAACCCGTACACCCATGTGCTGAAAAAAGATATCGTCTTCACTCACCAAGACCGCACGCTTAAGATTGCCAGAGATTTTGTCGTAAGGAACCCAACTTGACTGCACTGGGCAAGACCAGGACAGGCCGCAAAGGCGCCAGCGCTCAGCCCTCTGAAAAGCAGTGCTACTGGGGTCCAGCACCACCCACAACCCAATCTGAATGACAAAGTACATTTGCATGGCAAGAAAACCACCCAGCAAACATTTCAGAAGATAAGAAAGCCAGCGCATCAAAGCTCAGCTAGAAACTAGGAATGACGAAGTTCTGCTAATACAGCACGAGGATCGATCGCATTAGCAAGCTCGGCACCACGCCAAATCAAGAAGGCGTCAGCAGCCTGCTCTACTAGCATACCCAAGCCATCACTTACCCGAGCACCTCGATGTAATGCTTGCTGCATAAAGGTAGTAACTTTGCCATAGACCATATCGTAGGCAAAAGACTTTGGAATGAAAATATTACCTACTGCGGCATCGCTGATAGGAGATTCATCCGATAGACCTGCAGCAGTAGCATTAATGATGAGATCAAAAGGAGATGTAGTCTTACTAGCATCTTCAAGATCACTTAAAGAAACCGCTTGTAGTGCAACACCCAGTGAGCTAGCCAAGCGACCAAACAATTGAACCAATTCATCAGCCTTAGTATTGGATCGATTGGCAATCATTAATTCTTTCGGCGACTGCTCTAGCAATGGGCCCAGCACTCCGCGCGACGCACCACCCGCTCCCAACAATAGAATTCGAGAGCCTTTAATCTGAATACCCTGCGCCAATAGGTCTCTGACTAAACCAGCGCCATCGGTATTGTCACCAAAGATTTTTCCATCTTCAATGCGCAAAGTATTTACAGCACCAGCAAGCTGTGCACGCGGCGTTAATACGTCCGCAAGAGTCTGAGCATCCAACTTAAATGGTACGGTGACATTCATGCCTTTGCCGCCAGCAGCAAAGAAAGATTGCGCAGCAGTTTTAAAATCATCAAGGGCAGGCTGCAAACGACCGTAGTGCATTTTTTGATTTGACTGCTCAGCAAAGCGTTTATGAATAGCGGGGGATTTACTGTGTGAGATCGGATGACCCGCAACCGCATAGACATCCACACCAGGGAATTGGGTGGGGTCGGTATGCAACTCAGTAGAAGTGGCTTGACTCATATTGGGTACAGGATAAGCGAAATTGTGTAACGCATGTCTGAATTAAGGGCGCAAATCTAGACGATCAGATCCATCTCTTGTGAAATCAAAAGTGGAAACCCAATCCAAGATATCAATCTGATTACGCATTTCTACAGGGAAAACTCCAAAGGGAGCAGAAGCTCGAACAATTGCCAAGGCCTGGCGATCTAACTCAGGGTTGCCAGAGCTACGCCCAATACTTAATCCATCTTTACCCTGTGCATTATTCGCAATACGTCCTTGAGCATCAACACTCACCACAATTACCAAACTCCCATATAAGGGACGTCCGTTGGCTCGCGGGAAAAATGCACTCCCATAGGCCTCTATCTTTTGGCGCATTGCATCGTAATACTGTGCAAATACAACCGCTTTCGTACTTGCTCCGGTCAAGACTTTACGACGAGGCTCGCGACCATTGGTCTGTAAACGCTTTGCTAACTCCGCCTCTAAGGAGTTCAGTTGCGATGCGGCTTTTTGCTCATCCCCACTTTTACGACCACCTGACATTGCTCGATCTGCTTCGAGCTTTGCCAGCATTTGCTTTTGCTGCTTCTCTAAAACTTCGAGACGGGCATCTGCACCGAGTCTTGCGCGATGGAGTGCGCTAGCATCTTGATTGGAGGTATTGCCGCCTCCATGCAGATCCGCTTGAGCTAATTTATTGGCCTGCTTAGGTGCCACCTGATTACTAGCGTTGACCAAGACAACGCTGAGTGGCGTATTCAAACGGCGATTTTCTATTTCACCAATACCCCAGCGAAATGATAAGAAAATCAAGTGAGCCAGAATAGAGAGGCCCAATGCATAGCCAAATGGGTAGCGGCGCCAACTACCATCTAAGCGCTCTACTAATTGAGCGAGTTTAGGTGGGACTTGCATCACTCTCAGGGACTTCTGGAGTTTCTATATAAAGAAGTCGCACTCCTGCAGTCAGTTGCAAAAGATCTACGTCAGCAATACTGACTTCAGCTCGAGTCATACGAGGATGCGTAGCCAACTCTGGGACCGGTAAATGCAATGGGATGGGCTCTACTCGGGACATGCCTTCTTTGAGATGTCTCACAAAAACTTGCTTAGGCACCTCATCCTGAGCAACCCAGCGCAAGCACCAATATTTCTCAAGGCGATCCTGGTATTCACCATAGGCTGAATAGCAAGCTTCGAAGTCAGCAGCGATACCCATCAAAGCAGCATCTCGCGGCGGGAATGGCGCCACCATCTTGGCAGTAATGCCATGCTTGGCTATCGCAATCAACTGCCACTGATTCACCAAGTCTGAATAGCGGCGCAAGGGCGATGTACACCATGCGTAATACTCCAAACCCAATCCCTCATGAGGACCAGGGGTTGTCTGCATACGAGTACGCAAAGGGCCCCAGCCCTTTTGAGTTCGGAACAAGCCGGGTATCCCATGGTCAGCCAGCAAACGTCCTGATGCGCTATTGCAATAAATCATCCACTCCGCAACGATCGTATCTAGGATTGAACCGCGCTGGCGCGGAGTGATTGCTACTCGCTGCGCACCATTAACTTCTTGGATTTGAAAATGAAAGTCTCTCGCCAAAGCATTGGGATCTAAGAGCCCTAGTTGCTCGGCGCGTAATCCATTGGCTACTCGTTGCTCCTGGCGACCTGCATGCAATAACTTTGCCGCGCCCCACAAAATGCTGAGCTCCTGACGATACGCATAGTCAGCTGATTCATCAGCCAAACTTTCTTCTGTTACCAGATGCTCCAAATTCTCTAAGCGCAGATTTGCTCCCATCGGAACCATCTCAGCGCGCAACTGCAATGAATCTCTGTCCACCACTCCAGCCGAATCGATGTCTACATAAATCGATAAAGCTGGGCGAGGAGCGCCCTCATCCAGTGAGAACTGCTGAATGACAGAGTCCGGCAACATTGTGATCTTGTCACCAGGGAAATACACGGTAGACATGCGAGTGCGTGCGACCCTATCTAAAGCGTCATCCTTGGCGATCACTAGGCCAGGCGCGGCAATGTGAATACCAATACGGTGCCCACCCTCTTCAAGCGCAGTGACCGATAAAGCATCATCAATTTCAGTAGTGCCTGAATCATCTATCGAGAAGGCGCTTACTTCAGCTAAGGGCAACTCTGCAATAGCAGCATCTAATGCGACCTGCTCTACAACTGAACTTGGATCATGTGCAGCACCCCGAGGGAAGTGGGCTTTCAAGAACATGCCCTGGTGATATTGCAAAGGTGAATCAATTGCGCCACAACGGATCATCAACTGTGCCGGAGATTCACCTGACTCGGTACATGCCGCAATTAATGCTTTGTAAGCAGAGGTATTTTTATCCGGAGAAAACAGGAGTTGGTTTGCCTGAGACTTCAGCGTTTCTGGAAATACGCCAGCTACGAGCTCTTTTTGCCAAGCGGCTTGCTGCTCCAGCTCTTTTTGCTTACGCTCAAGCGCTGCTAAACCAGCCTGTAATTGCTCCAGCGGCGCCCTTTGAAAACGCCCCCGCCCTTTGCGACGAAAAAATACTGGCGCGCCCTGCAGAGCAATGGCTAATGCAGTCTGCTGTGGAATGCTGGCTTGCGCACCAAAGTATTCTTGAGCAACATCCACCAAACCAAATTCTTCATCTGGTGCACAGTCCCATAAAAATTGCAGATCAATCTCTTTAGATAGAGCACTAGCTTCATCCATTAAAGCTTGTGGCTCTGGCTTTTCAAAACGAAGCCAAACTTCTTTCGCCTTTAACTTAATTTTTTTGCCAGAAAGGCTGGTTGCTTGCCATGACTCAGCATCTCCTGCGCCGGAGGCGGACTGGACTGTGGCGACCTTGATGTCGCCACCCTCTTCATATAAAAGATGCATGCTTAGAGTGAGATCCCGCCGCTGGCCTCAAGTGCAACGCCATTCACATAGCCTGCTTCGTCGCTTGCCAAGAATAAATAGACGTTCGCCATTTCTTCAGGAGTACCCAAGCGACCTAACCAGCTGCGCCTTTCAATATCTTTCAGAATGTTTTCTGGCATGGCTTTAACCATCTCAGTAGCAATAAAGCCTGGGCAAACGGCATTTACCCGAATGCCTTTTGCACCCAATTCTCGCGCCCAGGTTTTAGTGAAACCAATCACACCAAATTTCGTGGCGGAATAATTTGTCTGGCCAAAATTTCCGTAAATTCCAACAACGCTCGAAGCGTTGACAACAGCACCTTTACCGGCCTCTAACATGTGCGGCACTACCAACTGCGTGCAGTTAAAAACACCCTTCAAATTGACATCAATCACCGCATCAAATTGCGCTTCGGTCATTTTGACTAAGCGTGCATCTTGGGTGATGCCAGCATTGTTAATCAAGATATCAATACGCCCGTGACGCTGCATGATTTGATCAACAGCCGCTTCAACGCTCGCACGATCAGTCACATTCATCACATAGGCTTCTGAACCTGGAATGAGATCAACCGCAGCCTTAACCGCCTCGGGATTCACATCCGCAATCATGACCTTCGCGCCCTCTTGCGCAAAGCGCTTTGCCGTTGCAAAGCCAATACCTTTTGCTGCCCCAGTAATGATGGCTACTTTATCTTTCAGTCTCATACTCATTACTTTGCTTTCTCTTGTATTGCAGTCAATATTTTTTGATGCACGCCACCAAAACCACCATTACTCATCACCAGAATGTGATCACCAGGCTTAGCCTCTTTCGACACCGCAGTTACCAAAGCACTTAAATCATCAAACGCTAAGGCACGATCTTGTTCTTTGGCATTTAATGGGGCTAATACCTCGTTTAAATCCCAGCCCAAAGAATCTTTACCAGTGCTGGCACCATAAGCAAAAATTTGATCGGCTGCCTCCAAGCTATTCGGTAGTTGCGCTTTCATGACGCCGAGTTTCATCGTATTAGAACGGGGCTCCAAGACTGCCAAAATGCGAGATTGTCCTACACGGCGACGTAAACCATCTACCGTCGTAATAATTGCTGTAGGGTGATGCGCAAAATCATCGTAGACCGTCACCCCATTTGCGACGCCAATTGTTTCTAAACGACGTTTCACATTCTTGAACTCAGCAAGTGCACGCGCTGCATCGGTCGGCGAAATACCAATGTGATTAGCTGAGGCAATCGCCGCTAATGCATTGAGCTGATTATGTCGACCCATGACACCTGAGTCTGGGGCCCAAGCGACTGTTGCAACTTCTTTGCCATCATGCAAAACAATAAAGCCATCCGCCGCTTGAGAAATTAAAGACCAGGCATTATTTTTATCTTGGCCAAACTTTTCAACAGGTGCCCAAGCACCTCGAGCAATTACCCTCTCTAGAGCAGGCTCTTCACCATTGACTACAACGAGACCATTGCCCGGTACCGTTCGGACCAAATGATGAAACTGCGTTTCGATTGCAGCAAGATCAGCAAAAATATCGGCGTGGTCGAACTCCAGATTATTTAATAAAGCAGTGCGCGGACGATAGTGGACAAACTTACTGCGCTTATCAAAAAACGCCGTGTCGTATTCATCAGCTTCAATCACAAAGTATTTACTTTCGCCCAAGCGGGCCGATACCGTGAAATTCAATGGCACTCCGCCAATTAAATAGCCGGGCTTGTAATCGTTGAATTCTAAAATCCAGGCCAACATGGCAGAAGTCGTTGTTTTGCCGTGTGTACCAGCAACTGCCAATACGTGCCTACCAAATAGCACCTGCTCACCCAGCCACTGAGGCCCAGAAGTGTAGGGAAGCCCTTGATTGAGAATGGCCTCCATCAGCGGATTGCCACGAGAAACAACGTTACCGATTACAAATAAATCCGGCATCGTCTCAAACTGTAATAATTGGTCGGGCGAGAATCCCTCGATGAGCTCAATACCCTGCGCCTCAAGCTGAGTACTCATTGGTGGATACACGTTGGCGTCACAGCCAGTAACACGATGTCCGGCCTGCCGAGCGATTGCGGCAATGCCGCCCATGAAAGTACCGCAAATGCCCAAGATATGAATATGCATTGGGGAATTTTAGCTAAGGAGTGGCAATGAACCGCAGACAGTGGATTGGCATCATCGGAATTAGTCTCGCAGCACTTGTTGCCGGAGTGCTGACTTCGCAATGGATTTACAAAACAGGCTTGGCAAGTGATCCCGCTATCAAAGCCTTTTTTGCGAATCCATGGCAAACACCTGATGGCAAACCAGTTGACACAGCACAATGGCGTGGAAAAGTCTTAGTTGTGAACTTTTGGGCATCTTGGTGTCCTCCTTGCGTCGAAGAAATGCCAACTTTGGATAAGCTACAAGCAGAGTTCAAGAGTCAAAATGTGCTATTTGTCGGCATCGGTATCGATTCACCCTCTAATATTCGTGAATTCCTTGAAAAAACCCCAGTCTCCTACCCTATTGTGATTGGCGGCCTTGAAGGCAGCAATCTTTCCAAGCAAATGGGCAACTCGCAGGGCGCTCTACCCTACACCATCATCATTAATGCTCAAGGTAAGTCTACTAGCAGTAAATTAGGAAAAATAAGCGAAGAAGAGCTCAGAAAAGCCATTAAATCAGCTTTATAAGGAATTTTAAGAACTATTAACCAGTCATAATGTAGGCAAAAGTGAGATAGTTCTTACCTAAATTTTGCAATATCTGCTCTTAAAATCATAAAAAATCGCCAAATTATCCTTGATTTTTAACCTTGCCAAAAGATTCTAGGGGTATACTTTCCCCGTGCTTAGTGAAGAGGATTCTTCATGAAGTAAGCAGTTTTAGAGAAACGCTTTATTAACGCAATTAAACCTAACTGCCTCTAAAAATATCGATTTATGTCGAAAAATACTTCAATTCTCGTTATTCAAGGCCCCAACCTCAATCTGCTAGGCACCCGTGAGCCAGAGGTTTACGGCAAAACCACCCTAGAAGATATTCATACAAAGCTTGGCGCAATCGCCAAGTCTCACTCAGTCGATTTATCTACCTTCCAAAGCAATCATGAAGGCGAGCTAATTGACCGAGTGCAAAAAGCTAAACAAGATGGGGTGGATTTCATCATCATCAATCCGGGCGCCTTCACCCATACCAGCGTTGCTCTGCGCGATGCATTGGCTGGGGTTGCCATACCGTTTACTGAAATACACCTGTCAAACATTCACCAACGTGAAGAGTTCCGCAAGCACTCCTATCTGTCTGATATCGCTACTGGCGTTATTTGCGGTTTGGGTGCCATCGGCTACGAATTGGCCTTGCAAGCTGCAATTGCACGTTTGCAAAAATAAAGATTAATTAAGAATTACAAGAGAGGAAGCCTTTCCATGGACTTGAGAAAACTAAAAACCCTAATCGACCTTGTTTCTGAATCAGGAATTTCTGAGTTAGAAGTGAATGAAGGTGAAGATCGCGTTCGCATTGTGAATGCTGGATCTCCAGCTCCTGCCGGTCAAGTGGTTTACGCTAATCCAGCGCCTGTTCAGGCAATGCAAGCTGCTCCAGCAGCTGCGCCAGTAGCTGCACCAGCAGCTGAAGAGGCTCCTGCTGAAACTGGTTTTGTAGCTCGCTCGCCAATGGTGGGTACTTTCTATCGCGCACCAAACCCTGAATCTCCAGATTTCGTCAAAGTAGGCGATACAGTGAAAGTGGGTCAAACACTGTGCATTATTGAAGCGATGAAGCTCCTGAATGAGATCGAATCTGAGCAAGCTGGCGTCATTAAGCAAATTCTGTGTGAAAACGGCCAAGGCGTTGAGTTTGATCAGCCGCTGTTCATCATCGCTTAATAGATCCTCCTTAGATCTATTCCAATCCACCGTTACTTAACTCAGAGCCGACATGTTCGATAAGATTCTGATTGCCAATCGCGGAGAAATTGCTCTCCGCATCCAACGCGCATGTCGCGAGTTGGGAATTAAAACTGTGGTGGTCTACTCGACCGCAGACAAAGAGGCTAAATATGTGAAGCTTGCAGATGAAGCAGTCTGCATTGGGCCCGCCCCATCGCCACTGAGTTACCTGAATATGCCTGCCATCATTTCAGCAGCGGAAGTGACTGATGCTGAAGCGATTCACCCTGGCTATGGCTTTCTCTCCGAGAATGCCGACTTTGCTGAACGCGTTGAGAAATCAGGCTTTGCATTCATTGGACCCACTGCAGCTTCAATTCGCCTGATGGGCGATAAAGTTTCAGCCAAGCGCGCCATGATTAAAGCGGGTGTACCTTGCGTTCCTGGATCTGAAGGCGCATTACCTGACAATCCAAAAGAAATTATTACTACGGCAAAAAAGGTGGGTTATCCGGTCATCATCAAAGCTGCCGGTGGTGGTGGTGGTCGCGGTATGCGCGTAGTCCATACCGAAGCTGCTCTTCTGAATGCGGTCAACATGACGAAGGAAGAAGCTGGTCGCGCTTTTGGTAACCCAGAAGTCTATATGGAGAAGTTTTTAGAGAAACCTCGCCACGTAGAGATCCAGATTTTGGCTGATACCCACGGTAATGCCATTTGGTTGGGTGAACGCGATTGCTCCATGCAACGCCGTCACCAAAAAGTAATTGAAGAAGCTCCTGCACCAGGCATTGATCGTCGCTTGATTGCGAAAATTGGTGAGCGTTGTGCTGAAGCCTGTAGAAAAATTGGTTATCGTGGCGCTGGCACTTTCGAATTCTTGTACGAAGATGGCGAATTCTTCTTCATTGAGATGAATACCCGTGTTCAAGTAGAGCACCCAGTTACCGAAATGATTACTGGCGTGGATATTGTTCAGGAGCAAATTCGTATCGCCGCTGGCTTAAAACTCAGCTATCGCCAGAAAGACATTGTTTTCCGTGGCCATGCCATCGAATGCCGTCTGAATGCTGAAGATCCATTTAAGTTCACTCCAAGCCCTGGGAAGATTGGTTCATTCCACATGCCAGGCGGTCCTGGTATTCGTGTTGACTCGCATGCCTACAGTGGTTATGTTGTGCCATCCAATTACGATTCGATGATTGGTAAGCTGATTTCTTATGGCAATACTCGCGAACAAGCGATTCGTCGTATGCAAATTGCGCTTTCTGAGATGGTAATCGACGGCATCACAACTAATGTGCCACTACATCGTGAACTGATGCTAGATCCGAACTTCATGGAGGGCGGAACTAGCATTCACTATCTGGAGCATCGCCTCGAAGAGCAAGCTGCTAGTCGCGGCAACCCGAAGTCTTAGGTCAATTGATGCCCGTTTGGAGTCAGCATGTCCTATCGTGAACTCGTTTTCACGGTCCCAGCAGAGATCGCAGAGCCTTTGGGTGATGCCCTGCTGGAAGTGGGCGCACTCTCCGTCACCGTTGAAGATGACGCTGCTGGTGGTTACGATGAAAACCCACTCTATGGTGAGCCAGGACTTTCGCCAGAAGTTCAAGCTTGGGATCGCTCTTCTGTAACCGCCCTATTTAATCCAGAACTGGATGATTCGGATGCAGTGGACTTCATTCCCGAACTACTCGCATCCCTCAAAGAAGCGGGATTCAATCTCCCAGCTCCACAAGAAAAGATTGTTGAAGAACAAGATTGGGTTCGTTTAACCCAGAGTCAATTTGCTCCGATTCAGATTGGTGAGCGTATTTGGGTAGTGCCTTCCTGGCATGAAGCGCCTACTGACCCTAATGCAATTTGCTTGGCAGTTGATCCAGGCTTGGCATTCGGCACTGGCAGCCACCCGACTACGCACCTTTGCCTGCTTTGGCTTGAACAAAATACACGGCTTGCGAATCAAAGTTTGCTTGATTACGGCTGTGGATCTGGAATTCTGGCGATTGCTGCCGCAAAACTCGGTTGTCAACCGGTGGTTGGCACTGATATCGATCCACAAGCGATGGTTGCAGCACGCAGTAATGCAGAAATTAACAACACGACCATTCGTTTTGTTTTGCCCAATGAAAATGCACCAGAACTCGCAGCAGAAACCAAATACGACATCGTAATGGCCAATATCTTGGCCAATCCACTGCAAGTACTTGCACCCGCCCTGGTGAACAAGATGCGTCCAGGCGGAAAAATTGTGCTGTCAGGAGTGCTTGCGCGCCAAGCAGATGAGGTGATTGCTACATACAGTCAATGGTTAAGCCTTTCAGTTTGGAAAGAAAGCGAAGGCTGGGTCTGTCTGCACGGCACACTTCCGATAGAGGGTGATAAGGCAAATTTGACCGGTAAAAATACAGACACCTCAGTGCCGGCTCAAAAAAAAAGTCTTAAATTAATTCTCCTTAGCCTTTTTCTCATCTTGCTCCTGATTGTTGGCGAGCATCTTTCTAGAAACTCTCTACTGCCAACCTTAGCAACGCGGGTTGATGGCAGCTCTTCTGCGATTGCTACAAGCACTTTTTCTCTTTTACAGAAATTCGATGGACAATTGTGTCGCGCGCTAGGGTGTGTAGATCGCTCTGTAAGCGATTTTTCTGCTTGGAAAATAACTTCGGTCACTCTCTCACCTGAAAACGCGCGAGAGAGCCTTAAAAACGTTTTAAATCAATCCGTACTGCAAGTTGAAATACAAAATCGCCTTGCGCTACCAGTTTTATTCCCCAATTTAGAAATTTCTCTCACGGATGCGGAAGAATCTGCGATCAAAACAATTCGATTAACTCCGCAAGAGTGGTTACCAAGCGCTTGGCAAGAATCGCATCCTGAATTTTTACGCCAAGGCGCACCATCTGGTGAAATTTTTTCTGCCGAATTGCCGATCTCTCTCCCACAAAATACTGCTGGCTATCGCGTCAGAATTTTTTACCCTGAAAAATAGATTGCAAACCCTATTTCACATTCAATTGATTTTTATTAGAAAGTAATTATTTATGGCCAGCCTGATCTGCGGTTCTATCGCTTACGACACCATCATGAACTTTGAAGGCAAGTTTGCCGATCAAATCCTGCCAGAGCAAATTCATATCCTGAATGTCGCGTTCTTGGTTCCTACAATGCGCCGTGAATTTGGTGGTTGTGCAGGTAATATCGCTTACAACCTGAACTTGCTTGGTGGCGATCCCATCATCATGGCAACGGTAGGTGGTGACGCAAGCCCTTACCTCAATCGCCTGCAACAACTCCAGATAGACGCAACGCATATTCGTCAGATAGATCAGGCGTTTACCGCTCAAGCCATGATCACAACCGATCAAGCCAATAATCAAATTACTGCCTTTCACCCTGGCGCCATGGGCGAATCCCATTTAAACCAAGTTTCTGCAGTCGTTGCGGAGCGCAGCAAGAACGCAAAAGGCGCAGCAAAGTTCGGCATTGTTGCCCCAGATGGTCGCCAAGGAATGTGGGAGCACTGCCATCAGCTAGCTGAAGCGGGCATTCCATTTGTATTTGATCCGGGCCAGGGTTTGCCGATGTTCAATGGTCCAGAACTGCTAGAGCTCGTAGATATTGCAAGCTACCTTGCTGTCAATGACTATGAGGGCGAAATGCTTTCTCAAAGAACCGGTTTGAGTTTGTCAAAAGTGGCTGAAAGAGTGAAAGCTTTGATCGTGACCAAGGGTGCCGAGGGTGCAGATATCTACTTTGAAGGCAAATGTATTGCGATTCCACCAGTACCGGCAGCAAAGGTAGTTGATCCAACTGGTTGCGGCGATGCATTCCGGGGTGGATTGTTATTTGGATTGGAAAATGGCATGGATTGGGAAACTACTGGCCGCTTGGCCAGCCTAATGGGTTCAATCAAAATTACTCATCAGGGACCACAAAATCACCAAATGAGCAAAGAAGAAATAGCTGCTCAATTCAAATCCGCGTTTGGATTTGCCCTCTAAACCCGGTCATTCTCCGAAGTAGCAATAAAAAAGGGATCTCGTGAGAGATCCCTTTGAACTTCACCCACCTATAAGCAGAGCTTATGGGCGTGTGCCAGTTGGGAAGGGCCAAGCAGCGGCTGGATTCAACGTTGTTGAAGCGGCAGCTTTTTTAGCCACGGGCTTTTTTACAGCTTTGCCCGCTTTCTTCGCAGCAGGCTTACTTACTTTTTTTTTGCAACTTTGCGAGCTACTTTCTTAGCAGCAGGCTTCTTAGCAACAGCTTTTTTAGCTACTTTCTTAGCAGCAGGCTTCTTAGCAGCTACTTTGCGAGCAACTTTCTTAGCAGCAGGCTTCTTCTTAGCTACTTTTTTAGCAGCAGGCTTCTTTGCAGCAGCTTTTTTAGCAGCAGGCTTCTTTGCAGCAACTTTCTTCTTGGCGATTGCCATAGTAATGCTCCTTCACGTGAGGATTAGTACAAACTACCGATTAAGAAGACCCGACCTATTCATTTCCGCCTGGTTTTGCAACCATTTGGAGCCGACGAGCGAGCCATTCATCGGCGCGCGGCTTGATGCTAAGTGCTGCACGCTAATGAATCCTGGAAAAAAAGCCGTGGCCCCAAAGGACAACGGCTTCTTAAATTTGCTGGAAAAAATAGAGAGAGTAGTCCAGACACCCTTGAATAAGGGTTTTTGGATTTGAGTCTGGTTTTGCTGACTTTTAAAACTATCCAACCGTCTAATCTCCTATTTAGCCGGCTATGCGCTTTCTAATTAACTACTTATTCCCAACTTAGCGCACCGCCAGTTTGATACTCAATAACGCGTGTCTCAAAAAAGTTTCTTTCTTTTTTCAGATCAATCATTTCTGACATCCATGGGAATGGATTCTCTTCATTTGGGAACATGGCGTCAAGTCCTATTTGCAAACATCTGCGATTACAGATGTATCTTAGGTATCCTTTGAACATCGGCGCGTTCAATCCGAGCACTCCGCGAGGCATCGTATCTTCTGCATAACGGTACTCTAATTCCACCGCTTTTTCGAAGATCGCTTTGATCTCATCTTTGAACGCAGAAGTCCATAACTGCGGGTTCTCCAGCTTGATTTGATTAATTAAATCAATACCAAAATTGCAGTGCATGGACTCATCGCGCAGGATGTATTGATACTGCTCGGCAGCACCAGTCATTTTGTTTTGACGACCCATTGCAAGTATTTGCGTAAAACCAACATAAAAGAACAAACCTTCCATCACGCAAGCAAAAACAATGAGTGAACGGAGCAACATTTGATCAGTTTCTAATGTTCCAGTTTTGAAATTCGGATCAGTTAAAACATCAATAAATGGAATTAAGAACTGATCTTTAGCACGAATAGACTCAATTTCGTTGTAAGCATTAAAGATTTCGCTCTGGTCTAAACCCAAAGATTCCACAATATATTGATAGGCGTGAGTATGAATTGCCTCTTCAAATGCCTGGCGCAGTAGATATTGACGGCATTCCGGGGCAGTAATGTGGCGATAAGTACCCAAAACAATGTTGTTTGCTGCCAAAGAATCTGCCGTTGTAAAGAAACCGAGATTGCGCTTAATGATGCGACGCTCATCTTCAGTTAAACCATTGGGATCCTTCCAAAGCGCGATATCGCGATTCATATTGATCTCTTGTGGCATCCAATGGTTCGCACAACCAGCTAGGTATTTCTCCCAAGCCCACTTATATTTAAATGGAACCAACTGATTTACGTCAGTCTTGGCATTGATTACACGCTTATCTGCGGCATTGACACGCAAAGCTGCGCCGCCAGATAAATTTGTGGTCGCAGGTGCCGCAACTTGCGGTGCAATTGCGACCTCATCTGCTCGTGGGCGTTGCGGCTCTGCCACAACGGGTTGCTGTGCGAGACCTGCTTTCGCTAGTGCCGGTGCAACTTCTTCTTCCCAATTCAACATAACTCTCTCCTAATTCTTATTTTTTAGATCAGTTAGCAAATAGCTTACTGACATGCTTCACATTCTTCAAAGCCAGCATCACCTGGGCGCATTGTGCATGCGGGGCCGTCCAATTCCTGTGCGGCTGATGCATCCGTACCATTCACGCCACCACCACTGGATACTGCATTTAGCTGGCCGCTTGCAACAGTAGACTTCTCAACGTGCGTTGCAGCCATGGTGCGGAGGTAATAAGTGGTCTTCAAACCGCGCAACCATGCCAACTTATAGGTGTCATCCAATTTCTTGCCTGATGCGCCACCCATGTAAATATTGAGTGACTGCGCCTGGTCAATCCACTTCTGACGACGTGAGGCAGCTTCAACCAACCAGCTTGGCTCCACTTCAAATGCAGTCGCATATAAGTCACGCAAGTCTTGTGGAACACGGTCAATCTTGGACAAAGTGCCGTCAAAGTACTTCAAGTCAGCAATCATGACTTCATCCCAGAGGCCGCGATCCTTTAAATCACGAACCAAATACTCGTTTACTACAGTGAACTCACCAGAGAGGTTGGATTTCACGAACAAGTTTTGGAATGTAGGCTCAATACAAGCTGAGACACCAATAATATTAGAAATCGTTGCAGTTGGTGCGATCGCCACACAGTTGGAGTTGCGCATACCAAATTGCTTAATGCGTGCACGCAAGCCATCCCAGTTCATAGTGGAAGAGCTATCTACTTCCAGGTAACCACCACGCTCCGCTGCCAACAGTGCAACTGAGTCTTGTGGAAGAATGCCGCGATCCCACAAAGATCCTTTGTATGTGCTGTAAACGCCACGCTCTTCAGCCAATTCGTTAGACGCTTGATAAGCGTAGTAGCAAACAGCTTCCATTGAGGAATCCGCAAACTTCACTGCCTCATCGCTAGCGTATGGAATACGTTGCATATGCAAGCAATCCTGGAAGCCCATGATGCCCATTCCGACTGGACGATGCTTCAAGTTTGAGTTGCGCGCCTTAGCAACTGCGTAGTAGTTGATATCAATCACGTTATCCAACATGCGCATTGCAGTGCGAATTGTTTTCTGAAGCTTCTCATGATCCAAAATCATCTTGCCGGATGCATCGGTAGTCATGTGTGCTGTCAAATTCACAGAGCCTAAGTTACATACTGCGATTTCGCTTTCGTTTGTGTTCAGAGTGATTTCAGTACACAGATTAGAAGAGTGAACTACACCGATGTGTTGTTGTGGGCTGCGAATGTTGCAAGGATCTTTAAATGTGATCCATGGGTGACCAGTTTCAAACAACATACCCAACATCTTGCGCCACAACTGTTGCGCAGGAATGCGACGGAATGGTTTCAATTCACCGGCATCCGCTTTTTTCTCATAGGCAACATATGCCTCTTCAAAAGCCTTGCCGAATTTGTCATGCAAGTCAGGCGTATTTGAAGGTGAGAATAATGTCCACTCACCACCCTCCATCACGCGCTTCATGAATAGATCTGGAATCCAGTTCGAAGTATTCATGTCATGCGTACGGCGACGATCATCACCGGTGTTCTTACGCAACTCGAGGAACTCTTCAATATCCAAATGCCATGTCTCTAAATAAGCACAAACTGCACCCTTACGCTTACCACCTTGGTTCACTGCTACCGCTGTGTCATTCACTACTTTTAAGAAAGGCACCACACCTTGTGACTTACCGTTAGTACCTTTGATATGACTTCCCAAAGCACGAACGTTAGTCCAGTCGTTACCTAAACCGCCAGCAAACTTAGACAAGAGTGCATTCTCTTTTAATGCTTCGTAGATGCCATCAAGATCATCATCCACTGTTGTTAAGTAGCAGCTTGATAACTGTGGACGTGTTGTTGCTGAATTAAATAGGGTTGGTGTGCTGGACATGAAATCGAATGTAGAAAGGATTTCATAGAACTCGATTGCACGACGCTCACGATCCAACTCATTCAAAGACAAGCCCATTGCAACGCGCATGAAGAAAGCCTGTGGCATTTCAATACGACGGTCTTCAATGTGCAAGAAATAACGGTCATACAATGTTTGTAAGCCAAGGTAGTTGAACTGCAAGTCACGGCTAGCATTCAAAGCAGCAGCCAAACGTGGCAGGTCAAACTCACGCATACGTGGATCTAAGAGCTCAGCAGAAATGCCTTCGTTAATGTATTTGGCAAAGTATGTGCTGTACTCAGCTTGCATATCACCTTGCAATACTTCACGACCTAGAATTTCTTTACGAATGACGTGCATCAAGATACGTGCAGTCACTTGACTGTATGCAGGATCTTTTTCAATCAAAGTACGTGATGCCAAAATAGCGGAGTCATACACTTGAGCCATTGGCACGCCATCGTACAAATTCTTGATGGTTTCAGTAATGATTGGGCTTGCATCAATGTTGTTACCAAGGCCTTCACATGCTGCCTCAATAATGGTGCGCAGGGCAGCCATATCCAGCCACTTCTCTACTCCGTTGTCGGTCACCTTCAGACCAGTTTCGCCAGCCTGAGTAGCTGCTTGAGTTTCTTGCGCAATACCTTGTTGTGTTGCACGCTCTTGATTACGCTTTTCGCGATACAGAACGTATGCACGGGCAACGTTGTGCTCACCGCTGCGCATTAATGCCAATTCAACTTGATCTTGGATATCTTCAATATGGAAAGTTCCGCCATTTGGACGGCTACGCAACAAAGCGCGCACTACTGCGTGAGTTAATTGCTCTACTTGTTCGCGAACACGTGCAGAAGCCGCGCCCTGACCACCATTAACTGCCAAGAATGCTTTGGTAACCGCAATCGCAATCTTTGATGGCTCAAACGCCACCACAGAGCCGTTTCGGCGAATGATTTTGTAATCAGATAATTGAGTGGCTTGCCCGCCACCTACCCCACCAGCAACAAAACCGGCCGACGGGGCTTGGTTCATGGCTTCAGAAGGGCTCATTCCTGGATTATTTGTGCCGGCAGTCTGTCCTGCTGTCTGGGGGTTGGCATATGTCATATTTTTCCTGCTTATATATAGTTATTTGGACAAAAAACGTTAAAAAACAATAGGGTATTGCTGTATTCAAACACTACATCTAGTGTCTCGAAGTGCATTTGATACTAAGTATAGGGAAATATTTGGAATTAGGTAAGACATTTCTGACGAATATTTATAAGTATTTTTCCTAGGTATTCCAACAATTTAGGAGCTATTTTGGTGCGAAATTATTTGCCCCTTTTAACTAAGGGGTAAGAAAGTGAGCGTGTGCTCACATACTACTTTGGAGTTCTAACGAGGGTCCAAACCGAAGGGTATTTTTTTGGCTGAAATGCCCGTTTTGGCTTGGAATTTTTGCCAACTAAATTGAATGCCGGGGTCTACTTTTCTTCCAGGGGCAATATCGCTATGACCAGCAAACTGAAGATTGGGGTAAACGGCGCCTAATTGAGCGCTTAATTTAGCCAGGACTGAATACTGAATATCCTCAAAAGGATGATCGCTATCACCCTCCAACTCAATCCCGATCGAGAAATCATTGCACTTTTCACGACCCAAAAAAGAGGAAACTCCAGCATGCCAGGCTTTCTTTTGGGTAGAAACAAACTGATACAAGTCGCCGCTTCGTGAAATCAGGAAATGACTGGATACCTTTTGATCAGCAATCTCTTCAAAATAAGGGTGTAGCGATGAATCTAACTTATTTTGAAAAAAATCCACAATAAAATGGGTGGAACTGCGATCTATAAAGCCGCTAGGTGGCAAGCTGATGTGATGAATCACCGCCAAATCTATTCCAACACCCTCTGGTCGAACATCTTGATTGGGTGAGACTCGCCAAGCGGCAGAACCTATCCAACCCTGAGCATCCAAGCTTTCGAGGTGATCTCTAGAACAATAAAAACGATCCTCTTGTTTGATTGCCTCAGACTTTGGAAGATGTACTGAACACTGCTGACACTGAACGATTACTTGTGGCTCGGCGACCTTGCTACGCTCAGCCTTAATCTTGGCAGCCTCATCCGTGTTGAACTTTGCCTGTTTTTTTCCTTTTATCCAAAGGTATAAAACACCTGCGCCAGCAAATAATAGAAGCCACTTAATCAAAACGTCATGCTCTCTGAAGAATCACTTCCAAAACAAATCTACTGCCAACATAGGCCAGAAGCAAGGCGGTATAGGCACTTAAGACCCAACGAACAGCGACGCGCCCACGCAAGCCAACGCGCCAACGGGCTATCAGGAGGCCAGAAAATAAGAACCAGGAGATCAATGCAAAAATGGTCTTGTGATCAAAAACCAGGGGCTTACCAAATAAGGTTTGAGAAAAGAGGAGGCCAGAAAATACTGTCAAGCTCAGAAGTGCCACACCCACATAGAGCAAATTAAAAAGTAGGCTTTCCATTGTCATCAATGGTGGCAACTCTTCCAGCCAATGGGCAATACGACTATTGGGGATGATCGCCAGTTGGCGATGCAGTGCTCGATCCTGAATACTCATCAACATGGCATGCATCGCAGCCAAACTCAATAATCCAACTGAGATAGTAGCCACAATAAAGTGCCCCTTAAACCAAGGATCAGAGACAGCCTTTGGAGAAATCAGAGTGCCAGAGAAAATAGCGGGCAATGCCGAACAGATCAGCGCAAAACACAAAACTAGCCAGCGCAAGCTAGAGATCGGTAAAAACCAAGACTGGAACCAATAAAAAGCGAGACCAACCCAAGCAATGAGGGATAGATCCTGAGCGAAGCCAAAAACAAAGCCCTCGGGCGTAAAGACCGAGTCGTGCAACTGAATTCCATGCACCAGCAAAATGAGGAGAATGAATGCCTGAACCAGGCCTGTGAAAGCCGGCGACTCAATCTGCCCCTTAGGCCGCGAACTTAAAAAGACCAAAAGAAGCAAATAAAGTGCAGATGGCAGCCATCCCGAGCATGAGTAACCTAAAATATCCATCTGGAAAGTCTAATCGATAAATGCTAGAGAATCTCACCGACCGCCTATCTCGTGTTGTTAAAACAATGCGAGGGCAAGCTCGCCTTACTGAAGCTAACACAGCAGAAATGCTGCGGGAGATCCGCCTGGCCTTATTGGAGGCCGACGTTGCCCTTCCAGTCGTTAAATCTTTACTAGAGCAAATTAAATTCAAAGCCCTTGGCGAAGAAGTGGTTGGAAGCCTTAGTCCAGGCCAAGCACTAGTCGGGGTAGTACAGCGTGAACTAGTCCAGGTCATGCGTGGGGATACTTCGCAAAGTGGTGAACTCAATTTAGCTACTCAACCTCCAGCAGTGATCTTGATGGCGGGCTTACAGGGTGCCGGTAAAACTACCTCAGTAGGTAAGTTGGCTAAGTTCCTGCAAGAAAAGAAGAAAAAGAAAGTATTGACGGTTTCTTGTGACGTCTATCGTCCTGCTGCTATCGAGCAATTAGAAACTGTCAGCAAACAAGTTGGCGCTGAATTTTTTCCAAGCAACATCAACCAAAAGCCCAGTGAAATCGCTGCAGCCGCCCTTGATTGGGCACGTCGTCATTATTTTGATGTGCTACTGGTCGATACGGCCGGTCGTCTTGGTATTGATGAGGCACTCATGCAAGAAATCAAAACCTTGCACGCCAATCTCAATCCGATTGAGACGCTGTTTGTTGTTGATGCGATGCTGGGTCAAGATGCTGTCAACACAGCAAAAGCATTCCATGAAGCCCTCCCACTCACTGGTGTCATCCTCACCAAACTGGATGGTGATTCGCGTGGTGGTGCCGCACTCTCCGTGCGCCAAGTTACTGGGGTACCACTTAAGTTCATTGGCGTTGCTGAAAAAATGGACGGCCTCGAAGCATTTGATGCCGAGAGGATGGCAAGCCGTATTTTGGGCATGGGAGATATTCTTGCATTAGTTGAACAAGCCCAACAAAACGTTGACGTTGCTAAAGCAGAAAAGCTAGCGACAAAGATTTCTAAAGGTGGATTTGATCTGGGCGACTTCCGAGATCAACTTGCGCAGATGCAGCAGATGGGGGGTATGGCTAGCTTGATGGATAAGCTACCGAATCACATGGCGCAAGCAGCCTCCAAAACAAACTTAAGTGCTGCTGATAAACAAACCCGGCGCATGCGCGGCATCATCGACAGCATGACGCCAAAGGAGCGTGCGAAACCTGAATTACTGAAGGCCACTCGCAAACGTCGCATTGCTGCTGGTGCAGGCGTCGAAGTTCAGGAAGTGAATCGCCTATTGGCACAGTTTGAACAAATGCAAACTATGATGAAGCAATTCAAAGGTGGCAAGATGGCGCGCACCATGGCATCCATGGCAGCCAAAGGAGCCGCCAAGGGTATTGGCGGACTCTTTAAAAAATAATAGCTACAAACGCTCGAGTTTAAGAAACGAGTTTTTTAGCAGTATCAACTGCAGCAATCACTTTTGCTTTAATTTCTGCCAGCGGAATATTTTCTGATTCAGCATCAGTACGGCCTTTGAATTCCACTTGTGCATCTGCCAAACCACGGTCGCCAATCACAACACGGAATGGAACGCCAATCAGTTCCCAATCAGCAAACATCGCACCAGGTCTTTCGCCACGGTCGTCCAACACCACATCCACTCCAGCAGCAACTAACTCATCATGCAATTGATCAGCGGCAACTTTAACCGCTTCGGATTTGTCGTAACCCATTGGGCAGATTACGACTTCAAATGGCGCCATCGAAATCGGCCAAATGATTCCACGCTCATCATTGCCCTGCTCAATTGCAGCACCAAGCAAACGAGTCACGCCAATACCATAACAACCCATCACCATCGGCTGTGCCTTGCCTTGCTGATCTAAGTAAGTGCAACCCATCGCTTCGGAGTAACGCGTACCCAGTTGAAATACATGGCCCACTTCAATACCGCGGCAAATGTCGACAACGCCCTTTCCATCAGGGGAAGGATCGCCGATTACAGCATTACGTAAATCCATTACCAAAGGCTCTGGCAAATCACGACCCCAATTCACACCAGTTAAGTGATGACCGGCGTCGTTAGCACCGCATACAAAGTCAGCCATATTAGCAACAGTACGATCTGCAACTATGGTTACATCAGCAGCAATTCCGACGGGGCCTAAGTATCCCGCTGGCGCATTACAGGCTTGCTTGATTTCAGCTTCACTAGCAAAGCGTGACTCCGCCATACCAGGAATCTTGCTAGCCTTAATTTCATTGAGCTCATGGTCACCGCGCACTAGCACCATAAATAATTTCGCTGGACCCTCTTCTTGATCAGCAGCAAACAGCAATGACTTCACAGTCTGCTCTAGCGGCAAGTTTAAAAACTTGGCAACCTCAGCACAGTTTGTTTGATTTGGCGTTGCAACCTTAGTCAGGGCCATAGTTGCAACACCGCGTGTCGCAATTAATGAGACTGACTCAGCAGCCTCAAGATTGGCGGCGTAATCTGAGTTTGGGCAATACACAATTGCATCTTCACCAGTATCGGCAATCACATGAAATTCTTGACTACCTGAGCCACCAATCGCGCCGTTATCGGCTGTTACTGCGCGGAATTTCAAGCCCATACGCTTAAAGATGCGAGTGTAAGCATCAAACATGGTTTGATAGGACTTCTTCAACCCTTCAGCATCGCGATCAAAGGAATAAGCATCTTTCATGCTGAACTCGCGCCCACGCATGATTCCAAAACGTGGGCGACGCTCATCACGGAACTTCGTCTGGATTTGATAGAAATTCACTGGAAGCTGTTTGTAGCTCTTAATTTCGTTGCGAGCTAAATCTGTCACCACCTCTTCAGAGGTCGGCTGAATTAAAAAGTCACGATCATGACGATCTTTAATGCGGAGCAACTCTGGCCCCATCTTTTCCCAACGACCCGTCTCCTGCCACAACTCTGCAGGTTGAATCATTGGCATCAGCAACTCAATTGCACCTGCGCGATTCATTTCTTCGCGGATGATGTTCTCAACCTTGCGAATGGACTTCAAACCCAAAGGTAAATAGTTGTAGATACCTGCGCTGAGTTTGCGAATTAAACCGGCGCGCACCATGAGTTTGTGCGAAACCACCTCAGCGTCGGAGGGGGCTTCTTTTAGCGTGGCGAGAAATGACTGTGAAGCTTTCATGTATGGATATAATCAAATCATTGATTTTAAAGGATTTGAGGCACGATCTCATGCTTGACCGTGAAGGGTATCGACCCAATGTCGGCATAGTCCTCCTCAATAGCCATAACGAGGTTTTCTGGGGAAAACGCGTTGGGCAGCATTCGTGGCAGTTCCCGCAGGGCGGGATTCAACATGGTGAGAGCCCAGAGCAGGCCATGTACCGCGAATTGCATGAGGAAGTTGGCTTGCTGCCAGAACATGTCCAAATTATTGGACGAACTAGGGACTGGCTTCGTTATGACGTCCCAGAGGAGTTCTTGCGTCGTCAACATGCCTCTAAAACTCATCGGGCTAGTTATCGCGGCCAAAAACAAATCTGGTTTTTGTTACGTTTAGTGGGTTTAGACAGCGATATTCATCTACGCGCTTCAGAGCACCCTGAATTTGATGCTTGGCGCTGGGTTCCTTTTTGGATACAACTAGACTCGGTGATCGATTTCAAACGAGAGGTCTACCAATTGGCCCTTTCCGAGCTTGCGCGTTACTTATCCCGCGGCATGCGTATGCAACAGCTTGCCTGGGGATCTCCACTCGATTTATTTCAATCCCTATATGGGGGCGAAGAAGATGAGCCCAAAGAAGCAAAACCTACTGATAAGCCATGATGAAACTCTCTATTTCCAGTCTTCGACTTCCAATTCTTGGCTTAGCCATCAGCTTAGCCCTAGCAGGATGTGCGGGCGATTCCCTGGAGAGCGGAGTTGATCCTTTTGCACCGATGGTTTTCAAAGAGGGTGCAACCGCAATGCCACTGAACCCTCCTAATAAAGCAACTATTCAGCCTTTTTATGTCTCACAACAAACTATTTTTAAGTTTGCAGTGGATACCGACTCTATTTTGATTGGTAACGATGGCATCACCAGATACACCGTTATTTTGACGAGCCCGAATGGCAACAGCCAAGTTCAATACGAAGGTATTCGTTGCGACTCTTTCCAATGGCGCCTCTATGGCACCTTTGAATCCAATGTCTGGAAAGAGAATCCCCTTTCCAGCTGGAACCCGATCAAAGACCACACACCAAATCGTTACCAGGCCGCATTAGCGCAGGGCGCATTCTGCAACTTCAACTCACAAGAGAAGAACATCAAAAATATTATTCAGTCACTGAATCCAAATGGGTTTACTGGCGGCACAAAACCCACCAACTCGTTTGGTGTGATTAATTAAAAAAGATTGATTGAATTTGACGCTTAAGCAGCAGTCAGACAAGTACCAATTTTTTCGCCACTCATCAATCGAGTGAGAACCTGAGGCTCACGCCCAGAGGCAATGACAGTTGCAGCACCTGTTTGAGCGGCAACTTTCGCAGCCAACACTTTGGTCAACATGCCGCCCTTGCTGAGTTCGCTAGCAGCACCACCAGCCATCTTTTCTAAAGCAGGATCACCAGCAGTAGCATCGCTTAACAAAGTAGCAGAAGCATCCTGGCGCGGATCAGCAGTAAATAATCCACCTTGATCAGTCAAGATCACTAACAAATCCGCATGAATTAGATTCGTTACTAAAGCCGCCAAGCTATCGTTATCACCAAATTTAATTTCATCGGTAACTACGGTATCGTTTTCATTGATGATTGGAACAACGCCGAGCTTTAGTAAGGTATCCAAGGTCGCCTTGGCATTCGCATTACGTTCTGCATGTGCCAAATCTGCATTAGTTAACAGCACTTGCGCGCTACGTAAATTAAAGCGCGCAAAACAACTCTCATAAACCTGAACCAAACCCATTTGACCAACTGCAGCTGCAGCCTGTAGCTGATGAATTTCTGTTGGACGCTTAGACCAACCCAGCCGTTGCATACCCTCTGCAATTGCGCCAGAACTCACCATTAATACCTCATGGCCAGAAGCTAACAAGGCGGCCATTTGTTCAGCCCACATACCAATTGCAGCACGGTCTAAGCCCTCACCATTATTGGTGACAAGGCTTGAGCCTACTTTCACTACGATTCGTTTAGCTTTCTGAGTGTTCATATCAAATACGGATCTCAAATGACTGCTGATTAATCTGGGGCTTTATCTTCTGGCGGAGTTTGCTCTTGATAACGTGGGTCAGCAGCACGCTCATCCTCATCATCCCTATCCTTACGAATAGAGTCTAAATAATCTTGCAATGAGTAGCACAGCTTATCGCAACCCAAGCCTGTTAAAGCTGAGATCTCAAACACAGGACCCTTCCACTTAAACCGCTTAATAAAGTCCGCAACTACTTTCTTGCGATCTTCCTCAGGAATCATGTCGACTTTGTTCAAGACCAACCAGCGCGGCTTTTCTACTAAAGCTTCATCGTACTTACGCAATTCATTCACGATAGCTACAGCATCTGCCACGGGATCAATATTGTCATCAAACGGCGCAATGTCGACTAAATGCAAAAGTACGCCAGTACGCTGCAAGTGCCTTAAGAAGCGATGACCTAAGCCTGCACCTTCTGCGGCGCCCTCAATCAATCCTGGAATATCAGCAATCACAAAGCTACGCTCAGCACCAACACGTACCACCCCTAAATTCGGGTGTAGCGTTGTAAATGGATAGTCTGCAATCTTTGGACGCGCGTTCGATACAGCAGTAATCAAAGTCGATTTACCTGCATTAGGCATACCCAACAAACCAACGTCAGCCAATACTTTTAATTCCAGTTTGAGCTTGCGACGCTCGCCCTCTTTGCCATTCGTCTTTTGGCGAGGAGCGCGGTTTGTACTACTCTTAAAGTGAATATTTCCCCAGCCACCAACACCGCCTTGCGCTAAACAAAGACGCTCACCATGGGTAGTTAAGTCAGCAATCGGCTCACCAGTTTCGTAATCAGAAATGATGGTGCCAACTGGCATACGCAACTCAATATCGTCGCCTGCGCGACCATAGCAATCAGCACCACGGCCAGGCTCACCATTTTTAGCGGTGTGCGTTTTAGCATAGCGATAGTCAATCAAGGTATTGATATTGCGATCAGCAGTAGCCCAAACGCTTCCGCCTTTTCCGCCGTCACCACCATCGGGGCCACCGAATTCGATAAACTTTTCGCGGCGCATGGAGGCACTCCCGGCGCCACCTTGGCCAGCTATGACTTCAATACGAGCTTCGTCTATAAATTTCATGAATAAAAAAGGCCTCGCTTAGCGAGGCCTGTTCCTAAGAGTTAAATTCGGAATAAATCTGAATCAAACGTGTCTCAGTCAGGCGTCTTATGAACGCGGGAGAACTGAAACCTGGGCCTTCTTCAAAGCACCCTTAACGCCAAATTCCACTTGTCCGTCAACTAAGGCAAACAAAGTGTGATCCTTACCAATACCAACGTTCATACCCGGATGTACTCGTGTACCACGTTGACGAATGATGATGCTGCCAGCGTTGATTTGCTCGCCGCCAAAAACTTTAACGCCTAAGCGTTTCGATTCTGAGTCGCGGCCATTTCGTGTCGAGCCGCCGCCTTTTTTCTGTGCCATATCTTTCTCCTGCTATTTAGCCGTTAGCCTAAATTAGGCTTTGATCGTGTTAATCAGAATTTCTGTGTAATTCTGACGATGGCCTTGGTGCTTTTGATAATGCTTGCGACGGCGCATCTTAAAGATTGTCACTTTATCGTGACGTCCCTGGGAGACGACAGTGGCCATCACAGCTGCACCATTAACCAATGGATCACCCAATTTGAGTGAAGCGCCTTCGCCTACGGCTAAGACTTGGTCAAGAGTGATTTCGCTGCCGATTTCCGCTGGTATCTGTTCTATTTTCAATTTTTCGCCTGCGGCAACTTTATACTGTTTGCCACCGGTTTTTATGACCGCGTACATGGTTTGAAACCTCAATTAATATCTACATTTAAGCTAATCCACCCTGGATGAGCTAAGCCGATTATTATATCTTGCATGACGAGCACTGTCAAAACCAATGAATTAAGCCAAATTTTGGCCCCAATCGCCTTAGATTTCAAGGCCTTAGACGAAGTTATTCGCCTGCGACTAGCCTCAAAAGTTGCCTTAATTGACCAAATCTCGACTTACATCATCCAGGCGGGCGGAAAACGGGTGCGACCAGCACTTTTACTACTAGTCAGCAAGGCTTTAGCCAACGGTAAAGAAACCCCCCATGCCTTAGAGCTGGCAGCTGTAGTGGAATTTATCCACACAGCCACCCTCCTGCATGATGATGTTGTCGATGAATCTACCCTGAGAAGGGGTCGCGAAACGGCCAATGCTGCTTTTGGCAATGCGGCCAGCGTACTGGTGGGCGATTTTCTGTATTCCAGGGCCTTTCAAATGATGGTGGGACCCAATGACCTGCGAGTGATGGAAATCCTATCCGATGCAACCAATACGATTGCTGAGGGTGAAGTTTTACAACTCCTCAACATGAATGACCCTGAAGTTGATGAAGAGAGTTATTTAAGGGTGATTCGCTATAAAACCGCTAAGTTATTTGAAGCATCTACAGAGCTTGGGGCAATTTTGGCCGACACGGATGCTAAACAACGAGAACAATCTGCCGCCTTTGGTCGTCATATTGGTACCGCCTTCCAATTAATGGATGACCTTTTGGATTACACGGCTGATGCATCCCAAATGGGGAAAAATGCTGGCGATGATTTGAGAGAAGGCAAGCCTACGCTTCCACTCATTTATCTGCTTGAAAATGGCAGCACTGAAGAACGCTTACTGGTTCGTGCCGCAATTGAACAAAATCAAGACTTGCCTGATGATGTCTTCCAGCAGATTCTGAGCGCAGTTCAAAACTCGGGCGCCTTGGACTACACCCAAGCTGCCGCCAAGCGAGAAGTTGATCTCGCCCTCGAGTGCCTCAAAGACTTCCCTCAAAATGAGTCGACAACAGCACTACATGCCCTGTGCAAATACTCTTTGTCTAGGCAAACTTAAGCGCCAACGCTTTTTACTCTAATGTCGCGCGCAGTAATGCGCGCCTTTTCTGCCTCATCACGCAAGCGTTCAATCTCCTCCGCACTCAGTCTTTCTAGATTGGAATAGTCCAATTTCCAAGCAGCATCCGAAGCCCAAACCAAAGGGGACTGAACTGTTGTTCGTGGTCCTGGCGCACCTTCAAGTAAACGCAGTGCCAATTCAAAATTGATATCTTGCGATTGCACATTATTGGGGAGTGCTGCAGCATTGCCTAAGGGAAAGTCACTAAAGAGCAAACGGGGTACACCGCAGTATTCCACAATATCTTTTGCCGCACCCATGATGACCGTAGATATGCCAGCGCTCTCCAAATAACGCGCCAACAAACTTTGGCTTTGATGACAAATCGGGCAATTGGGAATCAGCACGGCAACATCAACATGATCTTCACGCATCTTGCTCAGGATCAAAGGCGCATCAATCTCCAAAGTATGGCGTTGACTACGATTAGTCGGCAAGCCGTAAAAATGTTTAGACAAGGACTGGATGCACCCATTTGCAGCAGCCCGTTTTGCCGCATCCAATGGGAACCAACAATTACTGTCCTGCATATTTGCGTTGCGCCTATCAATACCAACATGCGCAATACGCAAGTCTGCATCTTCATCAATCGAGCGGGTATAAGGGTCATAAAACTTCGCTGCAGCGTTATAGGCCGCACTAGGTCCTTGAGGACCTTTGGTGGCATCAAAAGGTACCGCAGTGGTGACTAAACCTAGGGTGGATTGATTGAGGGGTTTTTGCAGTGGAGCAAAAGGTACCTGAATATAGTGCGCCCAAACATAGGGCGTCTCATATCCCAAACCTAAATAGTAATTACGGGTTCGCTCAATATAGCGAACTGGCTGGTCCAATTCAGGTGCAAACTGCAATTCAGAATTCTTAGTCATCAATTCATCCCTGTAAGATATTGCTTATCAAATATTAACTATCAGGAGAATGCATTATGGCTCAATGGCTCAGATTTCAACATCAAGGCAAATCCGGCTTAGGACAAGTACAAAGCGATCAAATCGAGGTGTACACCGGCGATCTATTTAATAATCCTCAGGCTAGTGGAGAGATATTAAAACTGGCAGATGTCACTATCGACATCCCATGCATCCCATCCAAAATGGTTGCTATGGTGGATAACTTTCACGCTCTTGTTACCAAGCTCGAGCATGCCGTACCAGCAGAGCCCTTATATTTCTTGAAAGGCAATAATTCTTTTTTAGCAGCCAATCAAGTCATTCGCACTCCAAAGTCTTACTCTGGAAAAGTCGTTTATGAAGGCGAACTCGGCATTGTCATCGGCAAAGCGTGTCATGAGGCAGATGAGGCTCAAGCAGCCGATGCCATTTTTGGTTACACCTGCATCAATGATGTCACTGCCATTGAGATTTTGAATCGCGATCCTGGCTATGCACAGTGGACGCGCTCTAAAAGCTTTAACACCTTTGGCGTCTTTGGCCCTTACATCACTACCGACATAGATCCAAGCAAGTTAACAATTAAAACTATTTTGAATGATCAAGAGCGTCAAAACTATCCCATCGCTGACATGATTTTCCCGCCAGCAAAATTGGTTAGTCTGATCTCTCAAGATGTACCACTGCAAGCTGGCGACATCATCGCTTGTGGCACCTCTGTTGGAGTTGGCTCAATGAAGCCCGGCAGCAATGTCAGCATCATCATTGATGGCGTTGGACGTCTCGACAATCACTTCGAATAAGTCATCAACGCTGTTGATCTGAAACCAAAAGCTCAAAATAAAACCCTCACCATGCTTAGTGGTGAGGGTTTTTTAATACTCAAATACTTTAGGCCCTGAATCTACCTATTTCTGTAGATTCTTAGTAGCCAGAAACAGATGGTAATGCCAGGCTACCTTTAGAGGCTTGAACATTTTCATCAAGGTACTTTGTTAATGCAAAGACGGTATTGAGGCAAGGTGTCGGCGTTTCGGTAATCTTGCCAAGCTCAATCACAGAGCCCAACAAGGCATCAATTTCTAGGCTACGGCCAGCTTCTAAGTCTTGCAGCATCGATGTTTTATGTTTACCCACTTTTTCAGCACCAGCAATACGGCGCTCAATGTCCACGCGGAAAGTTACGCCCAACTTCTCAGCAATGGTTTGTGCTTCAGCCATCATGCTGCGAGCCAACTCTTTAGTAAGTGGATATTGGCAAATACCTTCCAATGTTCCATGAGTCAAAGAGCTGATTGGATTGAAAGTCATATTGCCCCATAACTTCAACCAAATCTCAGAGCGAATGTCATCCAAGATAGGTGACTTAAATCCAGCCGCTGACATCATTTCAGATATCTTCTGAATGCGTTCAGTCTGCTTACCATCCAACTCACCCAATGGGAAACGATTGCCTTCAACGTGACGAATCACGCCAGGAGCTTGAGTAAAGGTAGCTGGATACACTACGCAACCAATAATGTTGTTTGGATTGATTGCATTCTTAGCAACGCCACCAGCATCAACCGTTTCAACTGAATGATCTTGATAGTCGCCACCTAGCTTCTGGAAGTACCACCAAGGAATTCCGTTTTGCATCGGAATCAAAATGGTTTCTGGCCCCATGATTGCAGCGAGATCCTCAATGATCGGCTCAACCTGATGCGCTTTTACTGCCAAAATCACGACGTCAGGAGTCTCAGCATCTCGGATTTTTTCAACGGCTTTCACCTGCGCCACTAAAGGCTCAGGCTGGTCATCCATAATTAATGCGAGGCCACGCTCTTTAATTGCGGCCAATGTGGCACCGCGCGCAACAACAGTAACGTCATTGCCAGCGCGCGCCAACATGACAGCAAGGTACCCGCCAATTGCGCCCCCTCCACCGATCACACAGATTTTCATAAGAACTCCATAAAGATAAAAAATTTTGAATTAATGTCATATTAGAGGAGAATATTTTGCGGTGCAACAAAATATTGTGCCTAATATTTAAGCAATTTGGGTCAACTTGCGATCAATCTAGCTCTAGGTACCAATCCACCCAAAAGCATGCCAACGATACTGGCGAAAAGGCCCGCTAATTGAGGGGGGAGAATAGCCTCAGGGGCAAGGACTTCACAGCTGATCCAGACAATAAGGCCGCAAACCACTGATAAGAGGCCGCCTAAGGAATTTGCTTTTGGCCAATAGACTCCAAAAGCGAGTGGCACAAAAGCTGCAACTAAAGTCACTTTGTAGGCATTCTCAACCATCTTAAAAATAGATAAATTGGAGTTAATAGCAAAAAAGGTAACGACCACTGCAAAACAGAGAACTGTAATGCGCATGACTTTGAGTAAGTCCTGGTCGGATAAATGCTTAAAGAAGCCACGCACAATGTTCTCTGCAAAAGTGACGGAAGGTGCAAGCAATGTCGCACTCGCACAACTCTTGATGGCTGACAACAAGGCGCCAAAGAACATCACCTGCGCAATCAATGGCGCATGATTCAAAATCAGCTTCGGCAAAATCATTTGCGGATCAGTATGCAAGTACTGCTTCACCAAATCCGGACTAATAATGGTTGCGGAGTAAGCCAAATACAGCGGAACAAAAGCGAATATGAAATACAGAACGCCCCCCAACAGGGCAGCTTGCACTGCAATGTTCACATTCTTAGAGGACGTGATCCTCTGAAAGACGTCTTGCTGAGGAATGGAGCCCAACATCATGGTACATAAGGCAGCTGTAAAACCGAGAATAGAAGCGAGATTCATATCGGGCCAGAAGTTGGAAAACTGGCCGGCAGCAGCAGCATGCTCCAACACTACGCCAACACCACCAGTTTGAGCGGTCATCTCACCGCCGATGTAAAGCATACCCACCACAATAATGATCATCTGAATGAAGTCAGTAATTGCCACTGACCACATGCCACCAAAAAGCGTATAAATCAGCACGCTTCCCGCACCAATTAGCATGCCGCCCGTTTGGGTAATACTGCCCTCAGATACAACGTTAAAGACAAGACCCAAGGCTTTAATCTGCGCAGCAACCCAACCTAAGTACGAAACCACAATACAGAGCGTCACCAAAACCTCTACGGTGCGACCATATTTCTCTCTGAAGAAATCGCCGATGGTGAGCATGCGGCGGTTATATAGGTGACGAGCAAAGAAGAGTCCAACCAAGATCAGACACATAGACGATCCAAAAGGATCGGAAACAATTCCGCCAAGCCCTTCTTTTAAGAAGGTGGCGGGGATACCTAAAACTGTTTCAGAGCCAAACCAGGTAGCAAATACTGTGGCGGTAACAACGGGCAAGGGGAGGCTATGCCCTGCTGCGGCAAAGTCAGCAGTGTTTTTGACCCGTAGCGCAGCCCAAAGACCAATGCCTACAGATACCACCCAATAGATGATGACAAACCAAATCAACATCGCCCAATTTCTCCTTCAGGAATTTGGTCAAATTATATGGCCTTGTCACTTCTGTCATTTAATCAATCAGGGCTGAATTTGGGCGGGCTGGTCTGACATAATTCATGGGTGACTTCCGCCATGCAGCCAAAAGAGAACCCCAACAGCGATCTAGCCTATCAAAAGGCGATTTTGGGTTCCGTGTCGCGTACTTTTGCACTCACCATTCCCCTCCTCCCTCCGGCGATTGAGGTGGTGGTCGGTAACACCTATTTGCTATGTCGGATTATTGACACGATTGAGGATGCGGCTGAACTTAGTCCAATAGAGAAGCAAGAATTATCTAAATTATTTTTAGAGGCAGTTCTGGGGGTTATTCCGGTAGAGACATTTGTAAGCCCCTGCCTAGAGGCTCTTAAGAACTACTCCAATGTCGATGAGCTCGATTTAATCGCACACACCCCAACCGTCCTTCGCATTCTTCACACCTTTCCCGATGCAGATCAGGCAGCGATTAGTCGCTGCGTTTCCATCATGTCCGATGGTATGTCCCATTTCCATGGCCGACAAACCCAAGAGGGACTGAAAGATCTTGCGGAGTTTGAGGAGTATTGCTATGTAGTGGCTGGCGTTGTAGGAGAATTGCTGACCAGTATCTTTAGCAACTACTCTGCTGAATTTGCAAAGCAGATTGAAGGGCATGAGCAACTTGCAATCGCTTTTGGTCAGGCTCTGCAAATGACGAATATTCTGAAAGATTCGCCAGCAGATCGTGCACGTGGAGTTTCTTGGAAACCAGCATCCATGACTCAAACCGCGCTTCTCAAGATTGCCTACGAAAAACTGCAAAACTCTATGCGCTACATTCTTCTGATTCCAGGAAATGAAATAGGCATGAGGCGCTTCTGCTTTCTTGCCTTCGGGCTCGCAGTCATGACACTGGAGAAGATTGCCACTAGAAGAGAATTTAGCAATCAGTCTGAGGTGAAACTGTCCAGGAATACCGTTTGGATTTTTTATACCTTTACAAAGATCGCGGCTAGTTATGGGCTTCTCATGAAATTATTCTTTTATGCCGCATCTAGTCAACTCAGAAAACTATCCGTAAAGAATCCTTAAAGTACACCCTCATGCTTTAAGAGCCAAATTTTGATCTGGCGATAAAAACCCGGGGCATCTTCCTTCATAAAACCCCCAAGACCTTTTGCGGATACCACCCTGTGGCAGGGGGTGACCAAGGGATAAGGATTTGCACCGCAAGCAGTCCCGACCGCGCGGGGTCCACTTTTAATCTCTTTGGCGATCTCACCATAAGTGCTTGTCTTCCCCAGCCCAATACCTAGGGTGGTATTCCACACTTTTTGCTGATGAGCTGTTCCAGTAGGCTTTAGTGGAACATCAAATACAGATGAAGCATCTTTGAAATACTGAGCGCACTGCTTTGAGAATGCTTTAGCCAACGCATTTCTTGGAGAGATTAACGCGGTACCTGGAGGCAGATAATCAATTTTTGAGATCATCAAACTACCGTCCACCAACTCTGTTTGCACCCCTAGACAGCCAAAAGGGGCGGATATCACGCAATACTCAGTGGAAGTAGAAGTGGCCATGCCGAAGATTCTGACATACATTCAGGAATAAATTCACACAGGATTCCAATACAGCTATAGCTAGTGAAGTGGCACTTTGCTATATTGATTGTTCCTTATTCTTTGCAGGCATCACTGATGGACACCTTTTTTGATGATTGGCCTTTTATTAGCCAAGTCGCATTAGTCCTATTTTTACTCGCACTATCCGGCTTCTTTTCGATGGCCGAGACCAGCATGCTCTCCTCAAATCGTCATCGCCTACGTGCAATGGCTCATGGCGGGAATGCTGGAGCCGCGCTTGCAGAAAGACTGTTAAAGCGCATTGATTCACTACTGTCAGTACTGTTGATCTCTAACAACCTCATCAATACTATTCTGCCAATTTTGGTCACCGGCATTGCTTTACATATTTTTGGTGATAGCGGACTAGTGTTATCCATTGCTACATTAGTCGTTGCACTACTGATCATTATTTTTAGCGAGATTACTCCTAAAGTGATCGGCGCAGCCTTTCCAGAAAAAATTGCCAGTAATGTAGGCTGGTTCATTCTTCCTCTGACTTTTATTCTCAAGCCACTACTCTGGTTCATTAATAGCTTTGTATCGGGGTTAATGAAGGTTTCTGGATTGCAAACCTCGACCGATGCCAGGGTAATGAGTAAAGAAGAATTGCGCAGCTTAGTTCTGGAATCGAATCGATTTGTTTCTGCTCATCATCGCAATATTCTGCTTAATCTTTTTAACCTTGAAAATATCTTGGTTGATGATGTGATGACACCGCGCGCCAAAATTGAAGTGTTAGATCTTTCCCGCCCGATTGATGAAGTGATTGAGCAACTAGAAACCTGTTATCACAATAAGCTTCCCGTATGCGATGGTGATTCTGAGCGCATCGTGGGCATTCTGTCAGTAAAGAAAGCCCTCTCATTACTGGGTAATGCAGAGCTTCACCATGAAGACTTTAGATCTTTACTAAATGAGCCTTATTTCATCCCCACCGGGACGCCTGTTCTGCAGCAGATGCAATTTTTCCAAGATAACCAACAGCGCTTAAGCCTGGTCGTGAATGAGTATGGTGAAGTGCTTGGCCTGGTCACCTTTGAGGATATTGTTGAAGAACTCATCGGTGAGTTCACCACCTCATTCTCGAATCTTTCCAATGAGCCCCATTGGTTAGCTGATGGGACTTATCTTGCGAGTGGCACTGCCTCTTTACGAGATTTAAACCGCCTTCTAAAGTTAGATCTCCCACTCGATGGGCCGCGCACTTTAAATGGTCTGATCCTAGAAAAGCTTGAGGCGATTCCGGATTACGATGTCAGCATTCGGATTGCTGGCGTGGTGATGGAAATTGTTCAGTTTGATGAGCACGGTGTAAAAACAGTGAAGCTATACCAACCTCTCTCTCAGACAAATCAAGATTGAGCGACCTTCTTCATGATTCTCACATTATCCGAACCTGGCACGATATCGCTGTTAATGCATTAAATAATCGGGCAACGGATGTTCATATTGAGGCCAGATCTCAAGAAACCATAGTGCGTGCGCGAGTAGATGGTCGCCTCACCTTACAAAATCAATACCCCATTGATTTACATGAGCGATTAATTACGCGCATCAAAATATTGGCACGTCTCGATATTGCAGAAAAGCGTTTACCTCAAGATGGGCGCCTTTTGATTGGTTATGACTTTAGCCATCCCAATATTGATTGCCGAGTATCTATTATTCCCACCTTACATGGTGAAAAAGCTGTCATTCGTATTTTGCCTAGTCGCCTTGAAGAGCTAGCACTAGATCAGATTGGCTTGCTGCCAGAGCAACTGGAAATAATGCAGGAGGCTATTGCTCAAACCAATGGATTGATTCTGGTCACGGGGCCCACTGGGAGTGGCAAAACTCGCACCCTGTATAGCTGCTTAAGCGCGCTAAACCAAGTGCAACGCAATATTTGTTCTGTTGAAGATCCCATTGAAATCCGACTCCCTGGAGTCAATCAAGTGGCTTATCATCCAAAGGCAGGGTTAGACTTTCCAATCATTATTCGCGCCCTTCTTCGCCAAGATCCGGACGTCATCATGATTGGCGAAATACGTGATGCAGCAAGCGCACAACTTGCCATCCAAGCTGCCCAAACAGGTCATTTAGTTCTAAGCACGCTACATACTCGCAATGCTATTGGCGCTTTAGCTCGACTCAAAAGCCTTGGTATAGATCAAGAATCCATTGAATCCTGTCTTCGCTGCGTCAGCTCTCAAAGGTTAATTCGAAAATGCTGTAAGCAATGCGGCTCAACTTCAAGAAAAACGCCCTGCAATCTTTGCAAGGGGTCGGGCTATTTTGGTCGCATTGGTGTCCATGAAGTTTTGGGGAGCAAGCAGTTATTTAAATCAACTGAAGCTCTCGACATCTATTCAGCAGGAATGCAGTTACTCAAGTCCGGTTTAATAGATCAGATTTCGCTAGATTCCGAGCTCGGCACTTGGCATTAGTCTAAATGCTTTCAAACAGAAAACTCAGCAAGTCTGAGCAATTACATTTTGCCCAGCAGATGCTAGTTCTGCTTCAGGCTGGACTTCCCTTGCTGAATGCTATACAGCTATTAATTCAGTCTGCACCAAAATCCTGGCAAGCTTGGTTGGCAGATGTCCGCGCACTACTTCAGAAGGGCAATAGTTTTTCTTTTTGCTTAAGTGCACAAGATGGAAAATTTTCTCCAGAGTTTTCTAACCTCATCAGAGTAAGCGAAAGAACTGGCGACCTCAGCTTAGCACTACGTACAATTTCACAACAACTAGAAGCTCAGATTGAGCTAAGAAGAAAAGTTCAGCAGGCGCTGACTTATCCCGCAATTACCTTGACCACCTCCTTCCTGCTAGTGCTGGTGATGATGATTTGGGTTGTACCCGTATTTAAGGAAGTCTTTGGCCACTTTCAGGCTGAGTTGCCGACGCCAACCAAAATACTCATCTCCATCTCCACGGGTATCCAATATTATTTTTTTGAAATATTGCTCAGCTTGCTCGTGATAACCGTATGCTTTGTGTACGCGTGGCTCAAATCTAGCGCCCTCCAAAAGTATTGTGACGCTCTCTTGTTACGCACCCCATTTCTTGGCAATCTTTTTAGACTGGCAACACTCAGTCATTGGTGTCGAACCTTGGGGCATTTGCTAGAAACTGGCTTACCACTCCCGGATGCCCTGAGAGTCACTGCGCAATCTTCAAATCACTGGGTGAGTCATGACTTTAGTGCTGAAATATTTAAACACCTCACTCGTGGCTGGCCTTTGGGCGAGTCGCTCAAAAGAGCAGACCCCAAATCACGACTGCTTGACGTAGAGACCTTGCTACTTCTGCATAACGGCGCCGAAAGTGGCGCATTAGCCGAAATGCTAAATAAGCGGGCAGCTACACTAGGGTCACAGCTGAGCAGCCAACTCAATACACTCAGCCAAAGTTTGGAGCCTGCACTCATTCTTTTTGTAGGTGTCATTATTGGCAGCTTAGTCATAATCTTATATCTACCCATCTTTAATTTAGGACAAATCGTTTAGTGGACCCCAAAGTAAGCATCTGGCTAATTCAATCTCTGCTGATACTAGCTTTGATTTATTTGGCTTATATCGATTGGCGGACTTTTCGCCTACCAAATGCAATTACATTCCCCTTAATTTTTTTGGGCATTACTTTTAACGCATTCTCAGACTTGCGCCTGACCAGCCTAAGTTCAGCATGCGTCGGGGCATTCCTTGGATATACAGTGCTTTGGACCTTAAATACCG
The DNA here is from genome assembly GCA_000342265.1 of beta proteobacterium CB. Lineage (NCBI taxonomy): Bacteria > Pseudomonadati > Pseudomonadota > Betaproteobacteria > beta proteobacterium CB. Next base: position 171,512 of record CP004348.1, on the reverse strand, counting down.
GCTACCGCCTTCTGAAAAACCGCAATGGCATTGGTATGGGGGATGCAAAGCTCTTAGCAGCTCTGGGCGCATGGTTAGGTTGGAGCGCTTTACCGAGCATCCTGCTAATGGCCTCCGCTACAGGAATAATCGGCGGCATCCTCTGGCTTCAATGGCGCGGCCATCAACTTCATCAGGCTTTCCCTTTTGGCCCTTTTTTAGCCATTGCTGGCATCATTGAGCTGTTATGGCCTCAACTCATTCCAACTCTGATCCTATCCAAGCTGATCTAAAAGCCTTAAAAGGGGAAATTCCTTTGATTGGCTTAACTGGTGGCATTGGTTCCGGCAAGACAGCAATTAGCAACTTACTGGGCGAACTTGGGGCTGGGGTGATTGATACAGATTTGATTTCCCATCAAATCACTGCCCCTGGTGGAAACGCCATCCCAATGATTGCCGAGGCATTTGGAGCTGACTTTATCAACCCCGAAGGCGCCCTTAATCGACCCAAAATGAGGGCCCTAGTATTTGCGGATCCCAAGGCTCGTCAAGCCTTGGAGAAAATAACCCACCCCTTGATTCAGCAGGAAACTACCAAACAGGCCTTTGAGTTGGCCAAGTCTGGAGTGCCCTACCTTGTTTTTGTAGTCCCCCTGCTAATTGAGTCTGGATCTTGGGTAAAACTGATTGACTATCTTGTAGTGGTTGATTGCCCAGAAGAGATCCAAATCCAAAGAGTGATGCACCGCAACAATATGACCCGCATGGACGTAGAAAATATTCTCAAAGCACAAACAAACCGCAAGGTTCGTCTAGCAGCAGCTAACGCCATTATTGAAAATCAGGGCAGTCTGGATGAGCTCAAATCAGAGGTTCTGAATCTGCACCAACAATTGCTCAAAATTTAAGAAGAACCTCTAAGTTCGTCATAGAATATAGGCTTGTGATTGTCTACGAATACCCTTTCAATGAATTAGTTCGAAGCATGCTTCGGCTTGAGTATCTGTTCGCCCGCTTCAATCACTTCCTTCGATCCGACGATCCTGAGCTTCACCACAATGCAATTGCGATGTTATTTGACTTAGGTGACATTGGCTCTCGAGGCGATATCAAATCACTGCTACTCAAAGAATTTGAGCGTCAAAAATATGCTTTGAACGGCTTAAAGTCTTCCCAAAAAGTTGACCAGGTGGCGCTGACAGAAACGCTATCTGAAATTGATAAAGCTGCACTCAATATTAATCAATCGATGGGTAAGCCAAATTCTGCAATTACTGAGAGTGAGTGGCTTAATGCCATTCGAACTCGATTAAATATTCCTGGCGGAACCAGTCCGATTGATTTACCAAGCTACCATGCTTGGAAAAATACTTCCTCAAGTCAGCGCCGAGAATTGTTAGAAAAATATGTTGCTCCGCTTTTACCTTGGCATGAAGCTTGCCAAATTTTCTTGAGATTACTTCGTCAGTCTGGAGAAGCTAAAGATGTTGTTGCACATCAAGGCGCTTATCAACAAGCGCCATCAGGCAAGGTGTATCAATTGATGCGTATCGCCGTAGAAGATGACAGCCTCTTCTCAGAAATCAGCGCCAATAAATATCTGCTCTCAATTCGCTTTTTGAAAATTGATCAAGATAAAAAACCGCAGATAATGAATGAGGATGTGCCCTTTAGACTCACCCTCTGCCAGCTCTAAGGCTTTAGTAGTCTGAGCTTCTCAAGCATTGGCCAGGCAGCTGGCAATAAAGGCTCCACCGTTGGAAGTGAGTCTCCAAGTAACTGCCAAGACAGCGCCTGACCCTCACAGCCCTTAGGTACTCCAGTCCACTTTCGAATGATGCCAACATGCAAACGGACATAAGCATGTGGATAGTCATGCTCCAATACAACCAGCTCTTCACTGGACTCAATATCAATGCCGAGTTCTTCCTGTAATTCACGCTTGAGTGCTGCGAATACTGATTCGCCAGCTTCAATTTTGCCACCCGGCACCTCCCAGTAGCCAGCATAAGGCTTACCTTCTGGACGCTGACCTAGAAGATAACGTCCTTGCGCATCCAACAGGATCCCGGCAGCGACTTCAGTTACGGGGCGATTAGGATCACTCATAAATCGTCAATGATTAAGCGGTATGCGAACCAGCCCAGTGCTTAGCAAATTGCCAAGCTACACGACCCGAACGTGAACCACGCTCTAGGGCCCAAACCAATGCTTCAGCTCTAGCACTCTCGATCTGTGCATCACTTAAACCAAAATGACGCAGCCAATGGGCAACAATTTCAAGGTACTCATCTTGCTTTGGTGGATAGAAAGAGAGCCACAAACCAAATCGCTCTGAAAGAGAAATTTTTTCCTCAACCACCTCACCCGGATGAATTTCACCATCATCACCATGAACATAGCCTTCGTTATCCTTCATGTATTCAGGCAAGAGATGGCGTCGATTGGAAGTAGCGTAAATCAAAATATTGTCGACTTGAGCTGATACAGAGCCATCCAAAGCCGACTTCATAGCCTTGTAGCCAGATTCGCCATCTTCAAATGAGAGGTCATCACAAAAAATAATAAAGCGCTCTGGTCGATCAGCCAACAAATCAGTGATGTCAGCCAAATCAGCTAAATGCTCTTTTTCTACCTCAACTAAGCGCAGGCCCTGACTAGCAAACTCATGCAAACTCGCTTTAATGAGTGATGACTTTCCTGTGCCACGTGCGCCAGTTAGCAAAATATTATTAGCAGGCTTTTTTTGGATAAAGTTTTTTGTATTGTCACGAATCGCATCCCGCTGACGATCGATATTTTTTAGATCTTCAAAAGTAATGTCTGCAACATGTTTAACTGGTTGCAAGAACCCAATGCTTCCAAAGATGCTATCGCGACGACGCCATCTAAAAGCAGTTGAAGATTTCCACTGCTCTTCAGTTAGTTGCTTTGGTAAAAAAGTTTCAAGATGACTTAATAGTTGCTCTAATTTTTCATTCATTTGACGAATTCCTATGAGCGGTAATCAGCATTAATGGAAACGTAGTCATGTGATAAATCGCAAGTCCACATCGTCTGCTGAGCTGCTCCGCGACCCAAATCAATCTTGATGGTGATTTCTGGAGCCTGCATCACCCTCTGACCATCAGCCTCTTGGTAATCAGGGTTGCGGCCACCATTCTTAGCAACCCACACGTCTCCAAGCCACATTTGCACTTGATTTACATCTAAGTCAGCGATACCAGCATAACCAATTGCAGCCAGGATGCGGCCTAAATTCGGGTCACTGGCAAAGAAGGCAGTTTTTACCAAAGGTGAGTGGGCAATTGCCTCTGCAACTAAGCGGCACTCATCCTCAGTCTTGCCGCCCTGTACATCAATCGTAATAAATTTAGTGGCGCCCTCACCGTCTCTCACAATCATTTGAGCAAGCTTACGCCCAAGGTCAATTAATGCAGTCCGAACTAAGCCGTAACTAGCATCGGTACTCGATTGAATCTGCACCGCTGATTGGCCAGTAGCCATGATGATGAATGAATCATTCGTAGAGGTATCGCCATCAATCGTAATCGCGTTAAATGAAAGATCGGCAATCTCACTCGTTAATTTAGAGAGTAAGCCGGGTGCAAATCCAGCATCAGTCGCAATGAATCCCAACATGGTCGCCATATTCGGATGAATCATGCCCGCACCTTTGCAAATACCGGTAATGGTCACAAGTCCAGATGGAGTCTCTACCGTCGTGGATGTAGCTTTGGGCTGCGTATCCGTAGTCATGATGGCTTCTGCAGCATCGAACCAATGATTCTCACCTAGATTGGCCACTGCTCTAGGTAAAGCAGATATCACTTTATCAATTGGAAGTGGCTCGAGAATCACGCCAGTTGAAAACGGCAGAATTTGTTCTGGGTTGAGCTTCAATTCTTTTGCCAACTCGGTACAAGTGGATAGGGCATCTTTCATGCCTCGCTCTCCAGTGCCTGCATTGGCATTTCCAGTATTTACTACTAAAGCGCGAATCTCCCCTTTGGCGCCGTCTAGGGCCAAATGCTCGCGGCAAACCTGAACCGGCGCAGCACAAAAACGGTTTAAAGTAAAAACACCGGCAACTTGTGAGCCGGGAGCCAAAGTCATCACCAATAAATCTTTGCGATTAGCTTTTTTAATTCCAGCTTCGGCAATGCCCATCTGAAAACCTTTAATAGGCTTTAGCTGGTCTTTTTGGGGGAGGGGTAAGTTAACTGTCATGATCTGACAATTGTAGATGAGGCACTGCAGAGCTGCCCAGTCTGGCAGCTCTATTTAATCCCGCTGGATTTAACTTAATGCGCCACAGCAGTTCTTGTACTTCTTGCCACTACCGCAGGTACAAGGATCATTACGACCGACTTTAGGGCCAGAGCGCATAGGCGCAGGAGCAATTTCAATCGCTGCACCTCGATCGCCAGTTGAACCAGCCACCTCAAGGTCTGCATCAGCATGTTGATACTGCACATCTGAGAGTTTGGCCAAATCTTCATTCATCGATTCAGAAGCTTCATCCAACTCACTAGCACTGCGAATCTGTACCGTCATGATGCTTTTAACAACATCATTCTTGATAACGCTTAGCAATTCACCATACAGCTCGAATGCTTCACGGCGGTATTCTTGTTTTGGATCCTTCTGAGCATAGCCACGCAAATGGATGCCTTGACGCAAATGGTCCAAAGCAGCCAAATGTTCACGCCAATGCGTATCCAAGCTGTAGAGTAAAACAGAGCGCTCAAATCCAGCAAAAGATGCGCGTCCAGAAAGCTCTACTTTTGCATCGTAAGTTTCTTTTGCCGCCTCTAGGACGCGATCAACGATTTGCTCATCGTCCATAGACTCAGCATTTTCAACCCAATTTTTTAGGTCGACTGTTAAACCCCAGTCGCTGGCCAATACATTTTCAAGACCAGCCAAGTCCCACTGCTCTTCCATCGACTCTAGAGGAACATATGGAGCGCAAATGCTGCGCAATACATCTTCACGCAAATTAGCAATCAACTCACCAACATCAGCGCTTTCTAATACTTCGTTTCTGAGACGATAAGTTTCTTTACGTTGATCATTAGCAACGTCGTCATATTCCAAAAGCTGCTTACGAATATCAAAATTACGACCTTCAACCTTACGCTGAGCAGACTCAATCGAACGAGTCACCATGCCCGCCTCAATCGGCTCGCCATCAGGCATCTTGAGACGATCCATTACTGCACGTAAACGATCGCCAGCAAAAATACGTAGGAGTGAATCATCTAGAGAGAGATAAAAGCGGGAAGAACCAGGGTCACCTTGGCGGCCGGCACGTCCACGTAGCTGATTATCAATGCGGCGACTCTCGTGACGCTCTGTACCAATAATGTGCAAACCACCAGCAGTCAAAACTTGATCATGCAAGCTTTGCCACTCATCCTGCAAAGTCTTAATCTTGGCAGCTTTTTCTGCATCCGAAAGAGCAACATCTGCTTCAATTAAAGAGGATTGCTTGCCAACGTTACCACCCAAAACAATATCTGTTCCACGACCCGCCATATTGGTAGCAATCGTGATCATCTTTGGTCTACCAGCTTGAGCAATGATCTCTGCTTCGCGAGCATGCTGCTTCGCATTCAGTACTTGATGGGGTAACTGACGTTTATCCAGTAAGCCTGCAATTAATTCTGAATTCTCAATTGAGGTTGTACCAACCAATACGGGCTGGCCACGCTTGTAGCAATCCTCAATATCTTTGATGACTGCATCGTAACGCTCACGCGATGTCTTGTAGATCTGATCTTGACGATCTTTTCTTTGACTAATGCGATTTGGAGGAATAACTACAGTCTCAAGGTTGTAAATTTCCTTGAACTCATAAGCTTCAGTATCTGCTGTACCAGTCATACCAGCCAACTTTCCGTACATACGGAAGTAGTTCTGGAAAGTAATTGTGGCTAGCGTCTGATTCTCATTCTGAATCTGTACACCTTCTTTAGCCTCAACAGCTTGATGTAAGCCATCAGACCAACGACGACCCTGCATTAAGCGGCCTGTGAACTCATCAACAATAATGACTTCACCATTTTGCACAACATACTGTTGATCACGGTTGTACAGAGTATGCGCACGTAATGCGGCATAGACGTGATGCATCAAAGTAATATTTTGCGGGGCATATAAAGAGTCGCCATCATTCAAAGCGCCAAGCTCAACTAAAACTGTCTCAGCTTTATCGTGACCACGCTCTGTTAAATAAACCTGTTGCGACTTTTCATCCACCCAGTAATCACCCGGCTTTTCAACGCCAGTGCCATCTGCTTTTTCTTCGCCAATTTGACGCTCTAAGTAAGCAGGCAATGCATTGATCTTGATATACAAATCAGTGTGGTCTTCAGCCTGGCCAGAAATGATCAATGGGGTGCGTGCCTCATCAATCAAAATTGAATCAACCTCATCAACAATTGCATATGCTAGGCCACGCTGAACACGCTGACCCAAGTCTTGAACCATGTTGTCACGGAGGTAATCAAAACCAAACTCGTTATTGGTGCCGTAGGTAATATCGGCTGCATAAGCCTCTTGTTTAGTTGTGTGATCCATCTGAGAAAGATTCACACCAACCCTCATGCCTAAGAAGTTATAGAGCGTTGACATCCACTCAGCATCTCGCTGAGCCAAGTAATCATTTACCGTGATGACGTGAACACCCTTGCCTGTTAAGGCATTCAAATACACAGGGAGCGTAGCGGTTAAGGTTTTACCTTCGCCTGTTCCCATTTCAGCAATCTTGCCTTGATGCAATGCAAGGCCACCCATCATCTGCGCATCAAAATGGCGCATCTTCATGACGCGCGTACTCGCCTCACGAACTACTGCAAAAGCCTCTGGAGCGATATCATCCAATGACTCGCCCGCAGCTAAACGTGACTTGAACTCAGCAGTTTTTGCTTGTAATGCAGCATCATCCAAAGCTTGCATGCTAGGCTCGAAAGCGCTAACTTTAGCAACCACTTTGCGATACTGTTTTAAGAGGCGGTCGTTACGACTGCCGACCAGGGTTTTAAGAAGACCGATTACCATGGGATATTGAAGTAAATTAAGACCTTGAGTTTATCACCCGCACCCTCTTTTTATATGAACTTTGCCCCTAAACCTATCCGCACGAAAGCCGCCCATGAGTGGCTAGAGTATTTGCGTGACTCCGAGGGCTTGGGTGGTATTTTGGCTAAAACGGAAGATCTTGCCAAACTCAAAATTGCACTCAAAGGAGCTCTTGTTGAGTTAGATTTAGATAACTTGGCACCCAAAATTGAGGCTGGCTGGCGCTCCGGCGCCCAGAATGAACTATTTTTACTGGTGAATGGGGCGAGTATCGCCACCCGCCTTCAACAGATTTTACCTAGTCTAATCAATGAGTTATCTAAAAAAGGGGTAATCTGCACCAGTATTAAGGTGCGCCTAAAGCCCGCACCACCCACCTGGGAAATCAAACCCCGGGAGGGAGTCCAGACAAACCAAAAGCCTAAAGGCTTCAATGCCGTAGCAAGGGCTTCTTGGGAGTCTTTATTGGAAAAATTAGCGCCAGACTCTGATCTTCGTCAGGCGGTTGAGCGTCTACTGCAAAGCAAACCTAAATAAACCTAGAAAAACAGAGGTTGACTCTCTTTGGAATAGGCTGAGGGAGCTTTATTTTCTGGAAAGCTACTGATTTCGTAAGAACTGGGGTCTTCCAAAAGCTTACGCAAGAGTGCGTTATTCAGAGCATGTCCTGATTTTTCGGCGACATAGGAGCCAACGATTGGGTGTCCAACTAAATAGAGATCGCCAATGGCATCCAAGATTTTGTGACGAACAAACTCATCTTCATAACGTAACTCTTCGTTATTCAGGATGCGATGCTCATCGAGCACGATTGCGTTATCTAAGCTTCCACCACGCGCCAATCCCATTTCTCGCAAAGCTTCAACTTCATGTGCAAAGCCAAAAGTGCGCGCACGGCCAATCTCACTTCGATATGCATGTTCTGCAAAGTCGACTACAAAACGCTGACCAGTCTTATCTACTGCGGGATGCTTAAAGTCGATCGTGAAATCTAACTTAAAACCGAAGAAAGGCTCTAGTCGCGCAAGCTTGTCACCCTCCTTCACTTCTACCGGTTTTTTAATTACTACAAACTGTCTTGGGGCATCTTGCTCAGCAATACCAGCAGACTCCATTAAGAATAAAAATGAAGCTGCACTACCATCCATGATGGGGACTTCTTCACCATCGAGCTCAATTAATAAATTATCAAGCCCTAGACCTGCACAAGCTGAAAGCAAATGCTCCACAGTGGAAACGCGTACCCCATCTTTTTGAATCACTGAGGCTAAGCGGGTATCACAAACCGCCAGAGCAGTAGCCGGCACAACCGATTGCTCTGGGGTGTCTACACGTACAAACAAGATTCCTGAGTTTACCGGCGCAGGCTTGATGGATAAAGTTACCTTGCGCCCAGAGTGCAAGCCAATCCCCACGGTTTTAATCGGAGTGGCGATTGTGCGTTGCTTCATCATATTTATATTTAAACTCAGGAAAATTTCTTAAAGCTTCTTCAAAATTGAAGTGGCATCGCTCACTTCAAACTTGCCCGGTGCTTCACGATCTAAGGTTTTTACTACACCGTCTTCAACAATCATGGCGTAGCGATCTGAACGAACACCCAAACCGCGGGCAGTCAAATCCAATTCGAGGCCAAGTTTCTTAGTGAATTCAGCACTACCATCACCCAACATACGGATCTTCTTGCCAACTTTTTGATCTCGACCCCAAGCACCCATTACAAATGGATCATTTACTGAAATACACCAAATTTCATCAACACCTTTTGCTTTGATTTCATCAAAGTGCTCAACATAACTTGGAACATGCTTTGCTGAACAAGTCGGTGTAAATGCGCCAGGCAATGCAAAGATCACTATCTTTTTACCAGCAGTTAGTTTTTCAACTTCGAATGCGTTTGGGCCAATAGCGCAGCCTTCGCTCGCTTCATCTAAAAACTCATAAAGAGTAGCGTTTGGTAATTTTTGTCCGACTGCGATCATAAAGTCTCCAATGAAATAGTTGTCATGAGTATGCCAACGCTAGCGCGGGATTCGTCGTCCGGAGGGGCGCCGCGCTGGCATTCTGCAAAACCTATTGTATTGAGCCGTGGTTTAGTCTGCTTGCTTACGTAAAAAAGCTGGGATTTCGTAGTAATCAGCCCCTTTATCCAACATGGTTTTTGCCTGTGGTGAGCTATCAGCGCCTAATGTAGGGGCTGGTGTAGCTTCACGTGAACTACGGAATACACGTGGCAAATCATATTGGCTGTAATCGACTCCGCTAGTTGCTGGTTGAGCGGCCATCGAAGGCGCACCACCTGCACCGGTCATTGCCAAACCAGCACTAGTGTTCAGAGCTGAATCCAAGCTTACTTTACTCATTGCTGCTGAAGCACTTGCTGGAGCAAAGCTGTTTAAGTCAGCCATGGTTGGCATAGCATCATGCGTACCAGTAGCTTGTCTCCAAACTACCTCTGGTTGATGGTGTTGACGTGCTTGTGGATTATTCAAGCCAGTAGCCACTACAGTAACACGCAAGGCATCGCCCAAACTCTCGTCATATACGGTACCGAAGATCACAGTAGCGTCATCTGCAGCATATCCACGAATCGCTGCCATCACTTCACGAGTCTCAGACAACTTCAATGAACGGCTAGCAGTGATATTCACCAGTACGCCACGTGCACCAGACAAATCAACCCCTTCGAGCAATGGTGAAGCAACTGCAGCTTCAGCAGCCAAACGCGCACGATCCATACCAGAAACTGTTGCAGTTCCCATCATCGCCTTGCCTTGTTCGCCCATCACTGTTTTCACATCCTCAAAGTCGACGTTAATCAAACCTTGTACGTTAATGATTTCTGCAATACCTGAAACAGCGTTATGCAATACATCGTCAGCGCATGCGAATGCCTTATCAAACTCAGCATCCTCACCCATCACTTCAAAGAGTTTCTCATTGAGTACTACGATCAATGAATCTACATAAGACTCGAGCTCAGCTGCGCCATTCTCTGCAACCTTTAAACGCTTGACGCCTTCAAAATCAAATGGTTTGCTGATAACACCAACAGTCAAGATACCCATCTCTTTAGCAACTTGAGCAACGATTGGCGCTGCACCAGTACCTGTACCACCACCCATACCAGCGGTGATAAACACCATGTGTGCGCCTTGCAATGTATCTGCAATACGTGCACGCGCTTCTTCAGCAGAAGCTGCTCCGATTTCAGGTTTTGCACCAGCACCGAGTCCGCTAGAGCCTAGTTGCAAGTTCACAGATGCCTCAGAACGCTGTAAAGCGCCAGCATCGGTGTTCATGCAAATAAACTCTACGCCATTAACACCGCGACGAATCATATGCTGAACTGCATTACCACCTGCACCACCAACTCCAACCACTTTAATAATGGTTTTGCCGGCTGTTTCTTGATCTAACATTTCAAATTCCATATACCCTCCTAGGTAATAAGTACTACATTGACGACGACGAAAAACTTAAAAATTTCCTGCGAACCATTCCTTCATGCGCGAAATCACACTTTGCAGCGCGCCTGATTGCGATACTCGACGGCCACGCAATAACTGCGCCTGACCTTCCATTAATAAGCCGATGCTGGTAGCAAAGCGTGGGCTACGCAAAACCTCATGCAAGTGCCCACGGTACTCAGGGGTGCCAATACGTGCCGGACGCAAGAACACCTGCTCAGCAAGCTCAACCATTCCTGGCATTAAAGAAGTTCCACCAGTCAGTACGATTCCTGAAGACACCATATCTTCGTAACCAGAGTCACGCACAACACCTCGAACCAGTGTGAATAATTCCTCAACGCGTGGCTCGATCACAGCGGCTAAAGCTTGTTTCGACATTGGACGTGGCTCGCGATCACCAACACCTGGAACATCAATCATGGTGGTCGGATCTGCCATATCTTGGCGAGCAATACCATATTGAATTTTGAGATCTTCCGCATCAATCGTCGGTGTACGCAATGCCATCGCAATGTCATTGGTAATTTGATCGCCTGCAATCGGAATGACTGCAGTATGTCGAATGGAGCCTTGGCAATAAATTGCAATATCGGTTGTACCACCGCCAATATCAACTAAGACGACACCTAATTCTTTTTCATCTTCTGTTAGCACCGCCAAGCTAGATGCAAGCGGCTGCAAGATGAGATCATTTACTTCTAAGCCACAACGACGCACACATTTCACAATATTTTGTGCAGCACTAACAGCGCCAGTAACGATGTGCACTTTCACTTCCAGACGCAAACCACTCATGCCAATAGGCTCGCGCACATCTTCTTGCCCATCAATAATGAATTCCTGTACGAGGATATGAAGGATTTGCTGATCTGTTGGAATATTGATTGCTTTTGCTGTTTCTAAAACACGCTCAACATCTCCAGCACTGACTTCCTTATCGCGAATAGCCACCATGCCGCTAGAGTTAAAACTCACAATATGATTTCCAGCGATTCCGGTAAAGACTTGTACGATCTGGCGATCAGCCATGACTTCGGCTTCTTCAAGGGCCTTTTGAATAGACTGGACAGTAGCTTCAATATTGACAACTACACCCTTCTTCAAGCCTTTAGAAGCAGTTTGGCCAACACCAACAACATTAAATTGGCCATCAACTCCCAATTCAGCTACCAAAGCAACCACCTTGGAAGTTCCAATATCTAATCCGACCAATAAATCGCGGTTGTCTTTACTCATTCTGATTCCTCATTGCTTCTGCTCACTTTTTTTACCGTCTGCTTCATTCTTTTTCAAACTTGCCGAAGCAAGATGCACCGCAAAACCATTTGCATAGCGCAGATCAATTGCATCTACGCGATTAGCCCATCTCTCTTGAACCTGCGGCCAATACTTAAATAGTCTTGCCACACGATCCTCAGTTAATGTTTTGTCTGAATTCTCTTCATCCCTACCAAACTCCACCTTCATGCCGTTGGATAACCTCACGTGCCAGGCATAGCGCTCAGAGAGAGTTAGGCTCTTTACTTCCGCACTCCAAGGCTTAAACCAAGCATTCGCCTTTTCATACAGACGCATGACTTCTTTACTGGCATCTTCTGGGCCCGAGAAATCAATCAACTGAATTCCGTCTCCCACATCAGAAACACGACCAGCAAACAGCTCGCCATGCGTATTCATTAAAGTGTGGCTATCAGCCCCGCCCCAAGTACCAAATGGTTTTTGTTCTTCAATACTCACAATCAATCCGTTGGGCCAAACTCTGCGGACATTGGCGTGACGCACCCAAGACATAGATTCAAAGCCGCGCTTCACATCCTCTAGCCTCACGCTGAAAAAATTTCCTTGGACTGTCTCTAAAACCTGCTGCTTCACTACGGGTTTATTAATATGCTTGAGTGTTTGTCCAGCTACCGGCTCTATGACGACTTGGCGTAAGGCAAAGACGGGGCGCTGACTTAGCCACACCAAAATTCCAACGCAAACCATGACTGCGAAACAACGCATTAAGAAACGACTCAGCTTTTGCATCCGCTCTGCATGATTCCAAAGTGGAGATGCCAGAGAAGTAAACACTTCACCGAAACCGTTTAAGAAGGCGCTTATCCGACTCATGCTGACGCGACCCCTTTGATATTTAAGGTTTGGTTAATGACCCAGAGAACCAATTCGGCGTATTCAACACCAGCTGCCTTCGCAGCCATTGGAACTAAAGAGTGTGAAGTCATTCCTGGGGATGTATTCATCTCCAAAAGATAGGGTTTGCCAGTTTTTTGATCAAGCATCACATCAGCGCGACCCCAAGTCTTACAGCCAAGAGCGCGATAAGCTGCTAATGCCAATTCTTGAACCGCTGCATTTACCTCTGGCGCTAAATCAGTTGGGCACAAGTATTTAGTCTCATCAGAGAAATACTTATTGTGGAAATCGTAATTCGCTTCTGGCGGAATGATTTTGATCACAGGCAAAGCCTCAGCATCCGCACCAAATCCAACTAGCGGGCAAGTCAGCTCATCACCAACAATACAAGTTTCCGCAATTACCTTTTTATCCATTCCAGCAGCCAACTGATAGGCAGCAGGCAATTCCTCAACGGATTTCACCTTAGTTAAGCCGAGTGAAGAGCCCTCATGCGCCGGCTTCACAATTAATGGTAGGCCTAAGTGTTTCACTACTGCATCCCAGTCGCTATCAGCTTTTAGCTCTTGAAACTCTGGGGTTGAAAGGCCGCTACTGAGCCAAACGAGCTTAGTCGCAATTTTGTCGATCGCTAATGCAGAAGCTAGTACGCCGCTACCGGTGTATGGCAAACCCAAGAGCTCTAGTAAGCCTTGAATAGTTCCATCCTCGCCATAGCGTCCATGCAAGGAAATAAAGATACGGTCGAAGTTTTCATTTACCAATTCGGTTGGGCAACGTAAGCCTGGATCAAATGGATGTGCATCAACTCCTTTGGAAATCAGCGCTTCTAGTACTCCATTGCCCGACATTAGGGAAATCTCACGCTCACCAGAACGACCTCCAAGCAAGACACCAACTCGACCAAGAGATTTGACGTCTAAGTTTGCGAGCTCTTGCTTCACTCGCTCACCCCAAGAAAGTACTAGTTGATTTTGCTTAGGCATGTTTTGCCTCCGCTAGTACGTGAGGCAATCCAGAGATCGAGCCTGCACCCATCGTGATTAAGACGTCACCATCACGCAATAAGGTACTGAGTTTTTCTGGCATTTCCGCAACACTTGGCGCAAAGGCCACGGCTGCAGCATCTAAGAAACCATTCGCACTCTTATCAGCGGTAAGCGCTGCCTTCATGAGACTTTGACCATCAGCGCCTGGAATCTTAGCTTCACCAGCTGGATACACTTCAGTAAGCACAAGTGCATCAAAGTTTTTAAGGACCTGTACAAACTCACCGAAGCAATCACGTGTTCTTGTAAAGCGATGAGGTTGAAACGCTAGCACCAATCGACGATCTGGATAAGCACCGCGTGCTGCAGATAAAGTAGCTGCCATTTCAACAGGGTGATGCCCGTAATCATCTATCAGGGTGAAACTTCCACCAGATGCCAACCGAATTTCCCCATATTTTTGGAAGCGTCGGCCAACACCACTAAATTCAGACAAAGCCTTCACAATGGCCTCGTCTCCCACACCAAGCTCAGTGGCAATACCAATCGCCGCTAAGGCATTACGCACGTTATGTAAGCCTGGTAAATTTAATTGCACTTCAAGTCGACCTGGCTTATTGCCGTGACGGCGTACAGTTTTACGATCAACCGTAAAGTGCATACGGGTACCCTCAGCGCGCACATTACTTGCACGAATATCAGCATCTTCAGATAGACCGTAACGCAATACCGGCTGCGATACAAATGGAATAATGTCGCGAACATTCGCATCATCAATACAAAGCACCGCAACTCCATAAAAAGGCATACGTTGAATGAACTGGACAAATGCTTGTTTCAATCTCGCCATGTCATGTTGATACGTATCCATATGATCAGCATCGATATTGGTAACCACTTCCATTGCTGGGAATAATTGCAAGAAAGAAGCGTCTGATTCATCTGCCTCCACCACAATAAAGTCACCCTGACCTAAGCGCGCATTAGCGCCTGCAGAATTTAACTTTCCACCAATCACAAAGGTAGGATCTAAGCCCCCCTCAGCTAAAACAGAAGCAACCAAACTGGTTGTCGTTGTTTTGCCATGAGTACCTGCAATTGCAATACCCTGCTTCAAACGCATGAGCTCGCCGAGCATGACGGCGCGCTGGATCACGGGCACTTTAGCTGCACGCGCAGCTAACACTTCAGGGTTATTGCCTGCAACCGCAGTAGAAATCACTACCGCCTCTGCAGTACCGATATTTTTAGGGTCATGTCCAATATGAATTACTGCACCCAAATCTTTTAAGCGCTTAGTAGCAGCACCTTCAGCCAAATCGGATCCAGATACCTGATAACCTAAATTCAGCAAGACTTCGGCAATGCCGCTCATGCCTGCACCGCCGATACCAACAAAATGTATTTGCTGAACGATATGTTTCATATACCTACTCCTGCACAGTCTGCACATACCTCAGCCACGCGTTGAGTTGCATGGGGCTTAGCTAAAGCATGAGCACGCTCTGCCATCACCTGTAAATCTTGGCGTCTAAAGTTTTGAATCATGGATGCCAGATCCTGTGGATTGAGATCTTGCTGCGGGAGCAGAATTGCTGCATCTGCATCCGATAAAAAGCGTGCATTCGCAGTCTGATGATCATCAATCGCATATGGAAATGGGATTAAGCAGGAGGCAACGCCACAGGCTGCAATTTCTGAAACGGTCATTGCACCAGAGCGGCAGATCACCAAATCTGCTTGGGCGTAAGCGGTTGGCATGTCTTCAATGAAAGGACGAATATCGGCAGAAACACCCAAGTCAGCGTAACGCTGCTGTAAATCTACGAGATGCTTATCACCTGCTTGATGAATCACATGTGGACGTGCGTTTTTATCCATCAATGCTAAGGCTGCTGGAATCGTTTCATTTAAAGCAGCGGCGCCCAAGCTGCCACCAACCACTAAGATCGATAAAGCCCCAGTACGTGCTTCATATCGTTTTGCTGGTACATCCACAACTTCGAATTCTTCACGAATTGGATTACCAACCCACTCAGCGTGAGCCATCGTATCTGGGAAACCAGTTAAGGTACGCATAGCAATTTTGGCTAGAGCGCGATTGGCACTTCCCGCTACAGAATTGGCCTCATGCAAAACCAATGGCTTCTTCAAAAACTTTGTCATCAAGCCGCCAGGAAATGTAATGTATCCGCCCATACCTAAAACCACATTTGGCTTGATACGGCGCATGATCTTCCAACTCTGATAACTAGCTCTTGCAAGATTAAATGGCAACATCAATTTCGCTTGGATACCCTTGCCACGCAAGCCTCCAAAATCAACGGCTTCAAATGGGAAGTCACAAGCTTTGACCAAGCGATATTCCATGCCGCTTTGATTGCCAAGCCAAAAAACTTTCCAGCCACAAATACGTAGGTATTCGGCAACGGCTAGGCCCGGGAAAATATGTCCACCAGTGCCACCGGCCATGATCAAGATAGATGGCTTAGTCATAACTTTCCACCTCGCATCAAAATACGGTTTTCATAATCGATACGAAGCAGCATGGCTACTGCAACTGCATTCATCAAGATTCCAGAGCCACCATAGCTGACCAAAGGAAGAGTCAGTCCTTTGGTAGGAAGCAAGCCTAAGTTCACGCCCATATTAATAAATGCTTGCCAACCAATCCATATCGCTACACCTTTAGCGGCAAGACCAGCAAAACTGCGATCCAATTGCAGGGCAGTACGACCGATGAGGAATGCGCGACGTACGATCCAATAAAACAAGAAGATCATCACCACCACACCAACAAATCCAAGCTCTTCACCAATCACAGCCATGATGAAATCGGTGTGCGCTTCAGGAAGGTAGTGCAACTTTTCGACACTGCCGCCTAAGCCCACGCCAAACCATTCACCGCGACCAAATGCCATTAATGAATGGGTTAGCTGATAACCTTTGTTTGCTGCATTGTCGACTTGCCATGGGTCCATGAACGCCAACATGCGACCACGACGAAATGGTGAGAGCGCAATCATGATGGCGCCGCTCATGAGGCCAACCAAAATCAAGCCGCCAAATAACTTGGCATTAATACCGCCTAAGAACAAAATTCCAAATGCAATCAGGGCAACTACAACAAATGCACCCATATCAGGTTCAGCCATGAGCAAGCCACCAACCAAGGCAACCGCAATACCCATCGGTAACATTCCCTTAACGAATGAATGTAGATATTCTTGGCGCTGAACTGTATAGCTCGCAGCAAAGATTACTGCTGCAAACTTCATTAATTCAGATGGCTGGAAGTTCATCAAACCCAATGGAATCCAACGCTTTGCACCATTTACGCCCTTGCCTAAACCAGGGATCAGAACAGCAATTAATAGCAAGACTGTGAAACCAAAAATAATGGGGGAATAGCGATCCCAAACTTTAGTTGGAATCTTGAATGCCCAAATACCAACCCCAATGGCTATTGCCAATGAAATGCAATGACGAATTAGGAAGAAGTTGCTACTGTAATTTGCATACTTAGGACCATCGGCCAAAGTAATGGATGCAGAGTAGACCATCACCAAACCAATTAAAGCCAAAGACAGCACTGCCCATACCAACAGCTGGTCATAATCCATCATGCGTGAGCGGGTTTGTTCAACGCCAGAGACTGCATCTCTCAGGCCGCTGCGGAAATTATCTATTCCGCCTCTGGAGAAATTCCAGAA
The DNA here is from genome assembly GCA_000342265.1 of beta proteobacterium CB. Lineage (NCBI taxonomy): Bacteria > Pseudomonadati > Pseudomonadota > Betaproteobacteria > beta proteobacterium CB. Next base: position 154,134 of record CP004348.1, on the reverse strand, counting down.
GCGGCCAAGGCCCAATCGATTCTCAGGAAAAAGTTTTTCCTTCAAACTCATGCATGAACTCCTTCGAATTGCATTCCCAATTCTTGAACTTCAGCAACAAACACTTCAGCGCGCGCTACATAATCACTAAACTGATCAAAGCTTGCGCAAGCTGGGGACAGCAAAACGATATCGCCAGACTGAGCTTGTTTTGCAGCTTCAGATACTGCATTTTTTAGGGTCTCACTCATTACACATGGCACGGATTCAGCTAAAGCCTCGGCAATGATTGGCGCATCTTTACCAATCAGGAAGACGCCTTTTACAAAACGTAGCGCGGGATCACGCAAGGGGCTAAAGTCCTGGCCCTTTCCTTCACCACCAGCAATCAACCAGATCCGCTTGCCAGATTCATTGGCACTTAAGCCATTCAATGCAGCAACTGTTGCCCCTACATTAGTGCCTTTGCTGTCATCTACATATTCAACATTCGAGACAATCGCAACACTTTGAACACGATGAGGCTCACCATGGTAGTCACGCAAACCATGTAAGAGCATATTCAGTGGTAAGCCAGCCGATCGGGCCAAGGCTAATGCGGCTAACGCATTTAATGCATTGTGGCGGCCGCGAATACGTAAAGCATCAGCAGGTATTAAACGCTTGAGTCTTAATGGCTCTTCTTCTACAAGAGCTACTTTTCGACGACGCTTCGGTTGAGGCTCAAGATCTTCATCTACCTCAGCCCAGACCAGCCAATCAATTCCACCAGCACGTAGATCATGTTCGATTCCAAAAGCACCCTGCTCATCAGGACGGCCAGCACCAAAAGTAATGAGCGCTTTATTGGCTTTTTGCTCGTCAGTTAGCAAATTCATTACTAATGCATCATCTCGATTCAAGACACAAATTGTGTTTTGTCCAAAAATATTTGCTTTTGCATCAACATAGGCTTGCATATCACCATGCCAGTCCAAATGATCTTGCGTAATATTTAATACGGTTGCCGCCGTCGGATTGAAAGTGCTTGTGTAAACCAATTGGAAGCTGGAAAGTTCAAGCACCCAAATCTCAGGCATATCAGCAACTTGATCAGATTCATCAAGACAAGACATCAATTTATCTAAAGCCGCTGGGCTAATATTTCCAGCAACAGCAACCCGCTTACCAGCGCGCTCACACAACTGACCAATCAGCGCAGTCGTTGTGGTCTTGCCATTTGTCCCAGTGATGGCTAATATCGCAGGCTTATATTGAGACTCCTCAGCTTGAGCCATGCGATCCAATGCAGCAATAGCTCTAGCAAAAAATTCTAGCTCTCCCCAGATATCAATACTGGCTTCCTGCGCTTTGAGCAAGAATGAAGCTACCGGCTCTTGCAGTGGCGATAAGCCAGGGCTAATTCCGATGACTTCAATATTCTTTAAATTCAGATCATCAAGAGGGCCAAAATACGCTTCTTCAAGTCCTGCAAATTCAAGATCAGCCAGCCAAGCTTTTTGTCGCTCATTTAGTTTTTCGCGATCACGTGTATCGGCCAGACTAACCTTCGCAGCGTTCCGTAAACACCACTTAGCCATTGCATAGCCAGACTCTCCCAATCCTAAGATTAAGAAATGCTGAGGTGCTTGATAGCCCTCATCGGCAATAAGAGCTGGGTTAGCGAAGGCTTGATCTAAGTTATGCATATTCTTTGGCTTACCGTAATTTCAGGCTGGAGAGGCCAATGAGGACTAATAAAATAGTGATGATCCAGAAGCGAACCACTACCTGTGTTTCGCGCCAGCCACCCAATTCAAAATGGTGATGCAGTGGTGCCATCCTAAAAATACGACGGCCTTCACCAAAACGCTTCTTAGTAAATTTGAACCAAAATACTTGCAACATTACTGAAACAGTTTCTGCTACAAAGATCCCGCCCATAACAAAGAGCACGATTTCTTGGCGAACAATTACGGCAATAGTTCCAAGTGCACCTCCCAATGCGAGAGCACCCACATCACCCATGAATACTTGGGCAGGGTGGGTGTTGTACCAAAGGAATGCCAATCCAGCACCGCCCATGGCACCACAGAAAATCATGAGCTCACCTGCGCCAGGAATGTAAGGGAATAATAAATACTTTGCGTAAATTGCATTACCCATCACATAAGCAAAAGCACCCAAAGCAGCGCCAACCAATATCACCGGCATGATCACCAGACCATCGAGTCCATCTGTGAGATTCACGGCGTTGCTACTGCCAACAATCACCAGGTAACTCAAAATGATGAAGCCCATCACGCCCAATGGATAACTCACCTCTTTCATGAAAGGAATGAGTAAGTTTGACTTGGCAGGCAAGTCCAAAGCGAAGCCGCTCTTGAGCCAATCAAAGAATAGCTGCAAGACTTTGAGGTTATTTACCTCGGATACGGAGAAAGCCAAATAAATAGCAGCAAATAATCCAATCAAAGTCTGCCAAAAGAATTTTTCTCTGGAGGCCATTCCCTTCGGGTCTTTGCGCGCTACTTTGCGGTAATCATCAACCCAACCAACCAAGCCAAATCCAAAAGTGACAATCATCACAATCCAAATAAAACGATTGCTCAGATCAGCCCACAACATGCAGGAGATAAAAATACCTAAAAGAATCAGTACACCGCCCATCGTAGGAGTGCCTGACTTCACTAAATGGGTTTGCGGACCATCCGTACGAACCGCTTGCCCCATCTTTAATGCAGTCAATTTACGAATAACCCACGGACCAGCCGCTAAACCAATCAGCAAGGCTGTCACAGTTGCCATCACCGCTCTAAAAGTGATGTAGTTAAAGACCCTGAAAAATCCAAAGTCATCTTGCAGCCATTGCGCCAATATTAAGAGCATGTTTTAGCCTCCTCTAATAAGGCTTGTACTACACGCTCCATACGCATAAATCGAGATCCCTTAACCAAAATATCCAAATGCACTTGCTTGCTCGAATCATCATCCTTCAACGCTAAGTTAAGCTCTGCGAGCAACTGATCCAAGGTTGTAAAATGAGTGGCCCTACTTGTTGCCGAGAGTTTCTCTACTTCGTTAAATCCCTGGACAGCAAATTTGCACTGCTCTCCGAGGGCAAATAACTTGCTAACGCCCTGCTCAGCAGCATAGGCGCCGACTTCCTCATGGAACGCAGGGCCTTGATCGCCGACCTCACCCATATCGCCTAACACCAACCAGGAAGCATTTCCAGACTGCTTCAGTGCATCAATAGCAGCTCTGACAGAATCTGGATTCGCGTTGTAACTATCGTCAATCAAAGTGCGATCTACATTCAAAGGCTTTGATTGCATACGTCCATTTATAGGGGCAAAAGATTCCAGACCAACCTTAATTTGCTCCAGACTTAAACCAGCGCCTAAGGCAACTGCGCTAGCTGCTAAGGCATTACGCACATTGTGATTTCCTAAGGTATTCAGCTGCACCTCAATCTTGCCCAGCTCAGTTGCAATCTCAATTCTTCCGCTGGCCAATAACTTGCCCATCACAGAGGCCGGGGCTAACGTAGAGTTAGTAGATAAAGCAAAATCAATTACCTTACGGCCTGCAGCGGCTTGACGCCAAACAGCAGAGAACTCTGAATCTGCTGGAAATACTGCAACACCATCCGAAGGTAGCAGACTCAAAGCAGTTGCGTGTTCTTTTGCAACCGCTTCCACAGTCGCCATAAATTCTTGATGCTCACGCTGCGCATTATTGATAAGCGCAATAGTGGCCTGAGCAATGACAGCCAATTCTGCAGTTTCACCAGGATGATTCATGCCCAACTCAATCACCGCCAAGCGATTAGTTGAGCGCATACGTAGCAAGGTTAAAGGCAGGCCAATATCGTTATTGAGATTACCCTTAGTCACTAGCGTGCATTCTTCGCCTGCAGCCGCTTTGAAGATGGAGGCAATCATCTCTTTAACGGTAGTTTTGCCATTCGATCCAGTTACTAAAGCTACTGGAATAGAAAACTGTGCACGCCATGCCTTTGCTAGCTCGCCCAAGCTTTGCTTAACATCCTGGACACATACTGCAGGTAAGTTTGTAGGGCATTTTTCTTTATGGCTAATCAGTGCTGCACTTGCGCCTGCTATGGTCACATCGCCCAAAAAATCATGCGCATCGAAACGATCGCCTGATAATGCAATAAATAATTCTTCCGACTGAATCTGACGACTATCGCTACCCACGCGGGAAATTGAGATCGCTCCAGCAGACTTGGCGTCAACATGAATCAACTGACTGCCTGGCAACATGGCATGCACTTGGGCGAGAGTAGTCATAGTCGTACTCATACGCTACCCCCTGCAGCTAAACGAATATGTTCTTGATCAGAGAAATCAAATTTCTTACCACTGATTTCTTGAGTAGACTCATGTCCCTTTCCAGCAACCAGGACAATATCTTTTGTATCCGCATGGCGAACGGCAGCCATAATGGCAGCCGCTCTATCAGGCAGTACTTGAACATTTCTTAAGTCACCCGACATACCAGACTGAATCATGGCAATAATGGACATTGGGTCTTCAGATCTAGGGTTATCACTTGTAATCACAATATGATCAGCAAACTCTTGTGCCGCACGACCCATTTGTGGGCGCTTACCTGAATCTCGATCACCACCACAACCAAAGACACACCATACTTTTCCATTGCGTTGATTTGCAATGGGGCGTAAAGCATTCAATGCTTTAGTGAGAGCATCGGGTGTATGCGCATAGTCCACAACGATCAATGGGCCCTCAGTTCTTGGGGTCTTATTCAAACGAATTAATTCCATGCGACCAGGAACTGCACTCAGCTTGCTCATGCGCTTCGAGGCCTCACCTGGGCTCAATCCTTGAGCCAACAGGACCACCCAAACAGCAAGGCAATTACTGAGATTAAATTCGCCTAGTACCGCAAGCTTGTTAGAACTGGCACCTAGAGCATCACAGTTAAATTGAGACTCATAGCCCGAGCTTATAAATGAAGTGTTTTCTGCGTAGGCACGTTTCAAACGATCGCCAAATTTTTCGAATCCAGCAAACGCACTACTGCTTAATGCATAGCCCCATACTTGGGGGCCATCGACAGCAAGAAGCTTGATCGCTAATTCGCGCCCAAATGCATCATCGAAATTAATAATGGCATTTTCAATCTGGGGCAACTGAAACAGCTTGGCTTTCGCTTCAGCGTACTCCCCCATCGTACCGTGATAATCCAAGTGATCTTGAGTCAGATTAGTAAATACAGCAGTACGAACATCCAAGCCAACAATACGCTCTTGATCGAGAGCATGAGAGGAAATCTCTATAGCTACTTGCTGAGCACCTGCATCCAGCAATTCTTTCAATTGAGTTTGTAAACGTGGCGCATCAGGGGTGGTGTAACCAGTCTGAATTAGCGCACCCGGAAATCCAGCCCCCAAAGTACCCAATACTGCAGTTCGATGATTGGGTTCATCCAAAGCTTGCGTTAGCCACTGGGTGACACTTGTTTTGCCATTGGTGCCTGTTACACCGATGACATTGAGGTTTTTACTTGGGTATCCATACCACTCAGCACAGAGCTCCCCAACCAAGCTTGATAAATTCTCTACAGCAAAACATTCTGGGCGATCTAAGTATTCATTAGCAACGCCGTCTGTAGGATCAAATACAACTGCTGCGGCACCATTTGCCAAAGCAGCTGCAATGTAATCACGACCATCACGCAGAGCATTGCCATGGCCAACTGGATATGCAAAGAAAATATCACCAGACTCAACTTGACGACTATCCGCAGTCAATTTTGCATCTACTGATGTGAGATCACGTAAATGCGAGATCAAGAGATGGGGTTCAATATTCACCATTGCCATCATCTTTTTAAAACCGTTGAATTTGTTTTTACTGCAGCACTCTGAATTTCCGTAGGATTTTTATCCTGCAGAGCCATCTGCTTGATATTGCTATCCGGCAAGACATTTAAAGTGCGTAAAGTCTCACTCACGATAGTAGAGAATACTGGCGCTGCAACATCACCACCGTAGTGACTACCACCAGTCGGCTCATCAATCATCACCGCAACCACAATGCGTGGCGCACTAATCGGTGCCAGTCCTGCAAAGTAAGCGCGATACTTATTACCGTAGCCCTTGCCCACTAATTTATGGGCTGTACCCGTTTTTCCACCAACCCGATAGCCTTCGGCCTGTGCTTTGATCGCAGTACCTCCAGGCTCGGTTACCGACTCCATCATGCTGCGCATTTCAATAGCCGTCTTAGCAGAAATAACATGTGTACCGGGTTTAAATTCTGGACTGCGCTCAATTGTGAGCGGCACCAATTCGCCATCACGAGCAAAGATGGTGTATGCACGAGCCACCTGGAAGAGTGAGCCTGAAATGCCGTAACCAAATGCAATTCGAGCTTGATCTGTTGGCATCCATTTTTTATAGGGATGGACTGTACCCGCTACAGCACCAGGGAAACCAATCTTTGGCGCCTGACCTAAGCCAACAGATGTATAGAAATTCCACATCTCTTCTGCGGATAAATTATTCATCGCAATTTTGGCCGTACCAATATTGCTTGATTTCTGAATAATTTGAGCAACAGTCAAGTTGCCATAAGGATGGGTATCTGTAATCGGCTTTGGACCAACCAAATATTTGGCGCCAATGACCATATTGGTATTAGGAGCAATAACCCCCTTCTCCAAAGCAATTGCCACTGTTAATGGCTTCATCGTTGAGCCAGGCTCAAAGGTGTCAGTTAAAACACGATTGCGCAACTGCTCACCCGTCAACTTCTTGCGATCGTTAGGGTTATAGCTTGGGTAATTTGCTAAAGCCAATATCTCACCAGTATGGGTATCGAGCACCACTGCACCACCGGCGCTTGCACGATGTTGCTCAACTGCATTCTTAACAGCGTTATAAGCTAAGAACTGAATCTTGCTATCAATAGAGAGTTGCAAATCTTTACCATTTTGGGGCAACTGCAAAATTGCAACATCCTCGACCACGCGGCCTAAGCGATCTACAACCACTCTACGCGCCCCTGGATGCCCAGCTAGGTCTTTTTCTCGAGAGAGCTCCATACCCTCTTGACCACGATCTTCTACATTAGTAAAGCCAACGACATGCGCCATCGCTTCACCTTCTGGATAAAAGCGACGGTATTCATTATTCAAACCAATGCCTGGGATTTCTAATTGCTTAATCTGTTGCGCCACCTCAGGATCTACTTGTCGCTTCAAGAAAATCTGCTTACGCTCTTCTTTTAGCTTTTTGCGCAACTCTGATTCGCTGATCTGTAATAGGCTTGCTAACTTCTGAACCTTATCCGCAGCTAAGTCATCAGGCACAGTATCGTTATAGGCGATCACTGACTTTGCCTCTAAGCTGGTCGCAATCACTTGGCCATTGCGGTCTAATATTTTTCCACGGGAAGCAGGTAGCTCCAGCTCCCGCTGTGTACCGCGTACGCCCTTAGCTTCATAAAACGCATTTCCTGGACCCTGAATCCAGAAAGCACGGATTAGTAACAACATAAATACGAAGAACAACATGAACAGCATGAGGCGTGACCGCCACATCGGCAGACGCAATACTAAGTTGGGCGTAGTTGAAAAACCTACCGGCCTCATCTAGCCTCCTTCAAGTACAAAGTACGTTCTGGAGATATTGGGACCATGCGTAACTGGTTACGAGCAACATCACGAATTCGTGCAGACTTCGATAAGTTGCGCTGTTCATACTCTAAACGTAACCAGTCTTGGTTAAGCTTACGCTCTTCAATTTGTGCACGCTCTAACGAGATAAATAATTTGCGCGCACGCTGCTGAGCTGCTACCAAAGATAGTGCGCAGACTAATAGCAATACCAACAAGGTCAGGGTAGCGCGATTCAAGCTAGCGCCCCCGCACGTTTTTCAGCAACGCGCATGATGGCTGAACGAGCACGAGGATTCTCTCGAACTTCCTCATCGCTTGGCTTAACGCGTCCAATAATCTCTAAGGCGCTTTGTGGCAAATCTCGATCGCGGACAGGCAAACCCCGCGGCACCTCAACCTTGGCATGCGCTTGCAAAAACTGCTTCACAATACGATCTTCCAGCGAATGAAAGCTAATCACTGCTAAGCGCGCGCCTGGCTTTAATAAATTGAGTGCCGCTTTTAAGCCCAGCTCTAAATCTTCTAGCTCACGATTAATGAAAATACGTAGTGCCTGGAAAGTTCTCGTGGCTGGGTCCTGCCCAAGCTCTCGTGTGCGAACGACGCTGGCTACTAAGCTTGCTAACTGCAAAGTTGTTTTTGGAGACAAGCCCTCTTCTCGCTTTGCCACAATAGCTTTAGCGATCTGAAATGCAAAACGTTCTTCACCATAAGTCTTAATCACGCGCGTGATGTCCTCTTGTGATGCTTTCTCTAACCATTCTGCCGCCGTCAAACCATGATCGGTATTCATACGCATATCGAGCGGACCATCCTTGCGAAAGGAAAATCCACGATGTGCTTCGTCCACTTGTGGAGAGCTGATTCCAAGATCCAAGAGAATGCCGTCCACGGACTCCGGCTCCGCATACTGATCCATCTGCGCAAAACTGTCGTGCACGATTCTCAAACGCGGGTCGTTGATTTTTTCCGCTACTGCGATTGCATCCAGATCCTTGTCGAATGAAATCATTCGCGCGCTTGGTGGCAATTGTGAGAGCAGTGCTTGTGTATGACCACCACGCCCGAAGGTTCCGTCGATCAAGAGTAGATTTTTTGAAGCTTCGGGAGAGGTGATGCGTGGGCCACTGATCAGCGCCGTCACCGCCTCGGCCAGTAGTACTGGGCGATGAGTTATGTTCATGGCACCCCGTCATCAAAAATTAAATTGCTTCAGGGCTTCAGGCATACCTTGTGCAATGGCAGCCTGTTCTTTTGCAGCGTAAGTAGCGGCGTCCCACAACTCTAGATGACTACCCATACCGAGTAGCATCACTTCCTTTTCAATACCAGCAGCTGATCGCAACTCTGGGCTCACCAAAATTCTTCCCGCGCTATCCAAGTCGACTTCTGCAGCATTACCAAGGAAGATTCGACGCCACCAATGGGCATCCATAGGTAATTGCGCGACACGTGAGCGGAAGGTTTCCCACTCAGGACGGGGGAACAGTAATAGGCATCCATCAGGGTGTTTTGTGAGCGTAATTCGACCCTCACCTTGAACTAACAAGGCGTCACGATGCTTTGCCGGCACAGACATGCGGCCTTTTGCATCTAAATTGAGAGCTGACGCACCTTGAAACACCATTTACCCCACTTTTTCACACTTCCTCCCACTTTAGAGGATCGCAATAAGAGGGTCAAGTGTTTTTGGGTAATTTTTTAGGAAATTTCCTAGTGATTACAAACACTTAGCGTCATGTCTTGATAAAATGGTGACTATAAAAATGCTACTTGAAACAACGGCTTGGAAAATATACTTAAGAATAGGTCTTAGCTATTAAGCGTAATAATGCCTAAATATACTGTATCAATAAACAGTATTCTAAATAAAAATACGCAAAATAATTAATTTAGAACTAGATTTTGTAAGCAGTTGTTGTCATGACTTTTGACATTACCTGCATTAACTTCTGAATCGGTTCCGGCAAAGTCGCACCCCCCGCAGAGATAGCGGCCTGCCCATGCTCAATTTCATCGATGCGCATTTGATCAACAATGGCGCGAGAGCGATCATCTTCTACAGGCAATTTTTCGAGATGACTCTCTAGGTGATCCTCAACCTGTTTTTCTGTTTCAGCAACGAATCCCAAGCTCCACTTATCACCCGCTAAGCCTGCAGCCAAGCCGATTGCAAAGGATCCCGCATACCAAATTGGGTTGAGATAGCTGGTGTGTGAACCCAACTCTTGAAGGCGCGTTTCGCACCAAGCTAAATGGTCCATTTCCTCTTGGCCTGAGTGATCCAGCATCTGCCGAATTTCAGGATTACGAGCCACTAATTTTTGCGATTGATAGAGGGCTTGGGCACAGACCTCACCCACATGATTCACGCGCATTAACCCAGCGGCATGCTCCCGCTCTTTGGCATCCAACAAAGTGGTGGATTGCTTATCCGAACCTGGAGTTGGGCGACGAGCATGAGCGCCCCCCACCACCGAGCGTAAGGCTGTATCAAATTCAATGATGAAGCGATCGATTAATGCCATGGGCTTTTAAAAACTAGACCAAAACCTCTGCTTTACAGCTTTGCTTGGTCTTTAAACCCAACTCGGCCAATAGCTCACGGTCTTGTTCCGCTTCGGGATTACCGGTAGTGAGCAGTTGCTCACCATAGAAAATCGAATTAGCGCCAGCCTGGAAACACATGGCCTGAACTACCCTTCCGAGCTCCTGGCGACCAGCCGACAAACGCACTCGTGCATGCGGCATCGTAATGCGGGCTACCGCAATGGTTCTCACGAACTCCAGCGGATCTAGGGGCTTCTGATCTGCCAACGGGGTCCCTGCAACAGGGACCAGGTGGTTAATCGGCACTGACTCTGGATAAGGGCTTAAATTGGCCAAACGGGCTAAAAAGGCTGCTCGCTGCTCGCGGGACTCACCCATGCCCACAATACCGCCACAGCAGACTGACATGCCTGCGGCACGTACATTAGAAATCGTATCCAAACGGTCTTGATATCCACGGGTGGAGATAACGGAGCGATAGAAGTCCTCACTGGTATCTAAATTGTGGTTGTAGAAGTCCAAGCCCGCTTCCTGCAGAGCTTGCGCTTGATTAGCCTCTAGCATCCCCAATGTGGCGCAGGTCTCCAGGCCCAAGGCCTTCACACCCTTAATCATGGCGGTGACTTTTTCAATATCACGGTCTTTGGGCTCCCGCCAAGCGGCGCCCATACAAAAACGGTTTGATCCAGCAGCTTTAGCAGCCTTGGCTGCCTCAAGCACCTCGTCTAAGTCCATCAGCTTATTGGCCTTCACGTCGGTGTCATAACGAGCTGCCTGGGGACAGTAGCCGCAATCCTCAGGGCAGCCACCCGTCTTGATTGACAAGAGCGTGGCCAACTCCACATCGCCATCAGGGAAGTTGGCACGATGAGTCTCTTGCGCCTTGAATATTAATTCGCTGAACGGGAGGGCAAATAGAGCCTCAATTTGAGCAACTGACCAAGCGCCCGATGCATCGACCTCTTTATGCAAATCCTTTTGAGATTTGACTTGGGTGAGGGGTTTTTCAGTAGTTTGGGTGGCCTGCATGGTCGAATTCCAGAAAATAGATCAATTCAAGGCATAAACATAACAGATACAGGCCTAAATTAGGAAAAACTAGTGGTCAAATACCAAACATGAAGCTTATTTCTGATCCAAATCAAACCTCCCTGGTTGATCGCAGCCTAGATGCCGTTTGGCATCCCTGCACTCAGATGAAGCACCACGAGTCATTGCCATTAATTGCCATTACCAAGGGTAAGGGCGCTTGGCTCTTTGATGACCAGGGAAATGCGCTACTCGATTGCATTAGTTCTTGGTGGACCAATCTTTTTGGCCACTCCAATCCACGCATCAACCAAGCCATTGCGAACCAACTTGAAAAAATTGAGCATGTCATGCTCGCTGGATTCACCCACCCTCCTGTAGTGGAGCTATCCGAGAAGTTATCCGCCTTAACTCAAGGGCATTTGGGGCACGTATTTTTTGCATCTGATGGCGCATCTGCAGTAGAGATCGCTTTGAAGATGAGTCACCACTACTGGCGACTAAACAATCAAACCCAAAAGAAAAAATTTGTGTGCCTAGAAAATGGTTATCACGGAGAAACTTTAGGAGCATTAGCGGTCACTGATGTTGCAATTTTTCGTGAAGCCTATGGCGCGCTATTGCAAGATGTTTTCACTGTTCCTTCACCTGATGCACGCAAAGCCCAGTCTGGTGAAAGCGCTGATGATATCGCTAGACGGGCTGCCAAGAAATTAGAGGAGTTACTCGAAGTAGAGCATCGCAATATTGCCGCCCTCATTGTGGAACCACTCGTTCAATGCGCAGGTCAGATGGCGATGCACTCTCCAGAATATTTGCGCTTAGTCAGATCACTCTGTGATCGTTACGACATTCACCTTATCGCCGATGAAATCGCCGTAGGTTGCGGTCGATCAGGAAAGTTTTTTGCTTGCGAGCATGCGGGAATTTGGCCAGATTTCTTAACGCTGTCTAAAGGCATCAGTGGTGGATACCTGCCGTTATCACTCTCCATGACGACTGACAAAATTTATCGTGCTTTTTATGGCGATCAAATGCAACAAGGTTTTTTGCACTCGCATTCCTATACCGGCAACCCACTAGCATGCGCAGCAGCCCTCGCCTGCTTAGAAATCTTTGAAACGGAATCGGTTCTTGAAAAAAATCTTGAACGCAGCAAAGATCTAGCCAATGCTTTTGCATGGGCAAAAGTAGACCCGCGTATTGAACATTGGCGTCAGCAGGGCATGATCCTCGCGTTTGATATCAAGACTGGATCACTAAAAAATTCAACGACGTTTTCACGTGACATGTTTTCAGCTAGCATGGCGGAGGGTATTCTCATCCGACCAATTGGCAATACGATTTATGTGATGCCACCGTATATCCTCACCACTGAGGAAGCAATGCAAATGGGCGCTTCTGTAAATAGAGTTCTTAATCAGGTGCTAGCATGAGTAAACTATTTACAGCTCGCAATATGGCAGAGCAACAGATTGCCAACCTAGATGAGCAGCTACTGAGACGTAAGCTGCGCACTGCCGAGTCACCCTGCGACACCAAGACTCGCGTTGGTCAGCGGGAACTGAAAGCATTTTGTAGCAATGACTACCTAGGCCTGGCGAATCATCCTGAACTGATTGCCTCGCTTGCGGAAGGCGCAAAGTTGTATGGAGTTGGCAGTGGAGCGTCGCACTTAATTAGCGGCCACAGTATCGCGCATGACTTGCTGGAAAAAAAATTAGCCGCCTGCGAGAGCAAGCATATTCCCGATGCAAGAGCGCTATTCTTTAGCACCGGCTATCTTGCTAATATCAATGCCATTACTGGACTGGCTAGACTTGCTGAACAAGGTGAGGCTAGTATTTATTCAGCCAAACTCAATCACGCTTCTTTGATTGATGGTGTGCGCCTAGCGAGTGCGCAAACTAAAGCTAAGGTGACTTTATTTGATCACCAAAATATCGATTCTCTAGAGGAATCATTCAAGCAAGATACCCACCCACTCAAATTGATTGTGGTCGACGGTGTTTTTAGTATGGATGGAGATATCGCGCCCGTAGAGAAACTACTCCATATTGCCGAACAATATGACGCTCTCTTGGTGGTGGATGATGCTCATGGATTTGGCGTCCTCGGCGAATATGGCCACGGCATTCTGGAACAAGCGGGTGTGCATTCAGAAAGAATTATTTATGTCGGCACACTTGGCAAAGCAGCAGGTGTCAGCGGCGCGTTTATTTGCGCAGCCGCACCCTTTATCGAATGGCTCATACAAAAAGGGCGCCCCTACATCTACAGCACAGCAACACCGCCTGCAATTGCACACACCCTACTTAAAAGTTTGGAACTGATCGAGGGCAAGGAAGGTATTTCACGTCGCAAACAATTAAATCAGCTTATTCAAATTTGGTGTGATGAAATGACTTTCCAGAATTGGGAAAAAACGCCTTCATCTACCCCAATTCAGCCCGTGATCTTAGGCAGCAATGCTAATGCATTAGCGGCAGCTAAGTTATTAGATGAAGCAGGCTATTGGATCCCAGCCATCCGGCCGCCTACCGTTCCCGTTGGTAGCTCTCGACTACGTATTACTTTTTCCGCCAACCACAGCGTTGATGATTTGCGTGAGCTCATTCAGACATTAAAAATGATTGAGAAAACCATAGAAAGTCAGACATGACATCCAATACCTCTCGTGGATTTTTTGTCACGGGTACCGATACCGAGGTTGGCAAAACTTTGCTCAGTGGCGCGCTGATTGTCAAACTAAGAGAGGCTGGCATCCACGTAATCGGTTTTAAGCCAGTGGTTGCAGGCACCTATATTGATGCCAAGGGCCAAATACTCAATGAAGACTTAGAGACATTACGTATTGCTTCAGGAATAAATTCTCACGAACAAAGTCTTTGTCCATTTGTTCTAGATGAACCAGCGGCACCGCATCTGGTTGCCCAAAAAAATAAAGTGCATTTAGATGCCACCCTGATCTTGGATGAATTCAATGCATTAACTTCGGCATTTGATTCGGTAGTGGTTGAAGGTGCAGGTGGGTTTTTAGTGCCTTTGAACGACCAAGAGGATTTAGGGGATGTAGCGCAGGCAATGGATTTACCTGTCATCCTCGTAGTGGGCATGCGTTTGGGCTGCATTAATCACGCCCTGCTCACTTGTGAAGCAATTCAGTCACGTCAGCTGACGATTGCTGGCTGGGTTGCCAATACGCTTTCAGAAGAAATGCCTCTTCTAGAAGAAAATATTCAAACCCTTAAAGACAGAATTTTTGCGCCTTTTTTAGGTGTCATCCCCGCCCTTCCCAAGGAACTTCAGAAGTCGGAAAATGCCCCCTACTCCCTAGAGGCCTTAAGACTTGTTGCAGAGCACATAAAACTGCCTGAGTAAATTCAGATAAGATGAAGCTATGCGATTACTTCCAGAAATTATCGACTCCGCATCAGCCATTCAAGAGATTCGTCGCAACATCCATGCGCATCCAGAATTGCGTTTTGAAGAAAACCGTACTTCTGATCTCGTAGCTGAGGCACTATCGAGTTGGGGAATCACGGTATATCGCGGGCTTGGAAAAACTGGGGTTGTTGGCAAGCTTGATGGCGACTTAGGCGCAGGCAAGATGATTGGTTTGCGTGCCGACATGGATGCACTACCACTACAAGAACACAACACCTTTGAACACACTTCAAAGAATCCCGGCAAGATGCATGCCTGTGGCCATGACGGTCACACTGCCATGCTCTTAGGTGCAGCCCAATACCTATCTAATCATCGCGAGTTCAAAGGCTCGGTCATTTTTATTTTTCAGCCTGCAGAAGAAGGTGGTGCTGGCGCGCAAGAAATGATTAACGATGGACTCTTTAAACAATTTCCTTGTGATGCTGTCTTTGGCCTGCACAACTGGCCAGGACTGGCTGAAGGCCATTTTGGTGTGACATCTGGCCCAATGATGGCCTCTAGCAATACTTTTGAAATCACCATCCGAGGTAAAGGCGGACACGCCGCCTTGCCGCACAACAGCGCTGATCCTGTGCTGGCAGGTGCTCAAGTTGTCCAAGCCCTACAAAGCATCATTACGCGCAATAAACGTCCCGTGGATGCAGCCGTCTTATCCGTCACACAGTTTCATGCGGGCGAGACAAGCAACGTTATTCCGGATAGCGCATTTATCGGCGGAACCGTTCGCACATTCACGATAGAAGTATTAGATTTGATTGAGCAACGTTTACGAGAAATCTCTCACAACGTAGCCAGTGCATTTGACTGTCAAGCAGAAGTCAGCTTTGCTCGTAACTATCCTCCGCTCATTAATCATGACAAGGAAGTCAATTTTGCAAGCGAGGTGATGAGTGAGCTAGTTGGAGCGCAAAACGTCAATACCTCTATCGACCCCACGATGGGCGCAGAAGACTTTGCATTTATGCTGTTGGAGAAACCTGGTTGTTACGTGTTTTTAGGTAATGGTGATGGCGATCACCGCGCAGTAGGTCACGGCATGGGACCATGCCATCTCCACAATCCTTCTTATGACTTCAATGACGCACTAATCCCAGTAGGCGTAAGCTACTGGGTCAAGCTAGCTCAACGCTACTTAGAAAAATAGTTCACTCTGAGTAGAGCAGTTTTACGAGTTGGTAAATTTAGCTGGGCGCTTTTCTATAAAAGCCGCCATACCTTCTTTTTGATCGTTAGTCGCAAAGCAAGAATGGAACAAACGGCGCTCAAAATGAATGCCCTCTGAGAGCGTAGTTTCATAAGCAGTATTGATTGCCTCTTTCACCATCATTGCTGTTAATAAGGGCATATCTGCAATCGTTTTGGCAATCGCTTTCACTTCTTTCAGCAAATCTGCTTGAGGGAAAATACGGGCAACTAGTCCCGAACGCTCAGCCTCAGCAGCATCCATCATGCGACCGGTTAAAGCCAAATCCATTGCTTTTGCTTTTGAAACTGCGCGCGGTAAACGCTGCGTTCCGCCAGCACCAGGAATGATTCCCAACTTCACTTCTGGTTGCGCAAACTTAGCACTGTCAGCGGCCATGATGGTGTCACACATCATCGCCAACTCACATCCGCCGCCAAGAGCATAACCAGATACCGCCGCAATGACTGGCTTGCGCACTTTTTTTATCTCTTCCCAATTGCGAGAAATGAAGTCACCGCGATAAACATCAGCAAAACCATACTTAGCCATCGTTGCAATATCTGCACCAGCAGCAAATGCTTTTTCACTGCCCGTAACAATGATGCAGCCAATATTGTCATCAGCATCAAAGCTTAATAGTGCTGCGCCTAACTCATCCATTAACTCATCATTCAGGGCATTTAATACCTGAGGGCGATTGAGAGTAATGACAGCAACTTTGCCATCTACTTCAGTCAATATGGTGTTGTAAGTCATCGATCTCTTTCAAAAATATATTTATTTAGCGCGGCAACAATAACCACATCTTGCCATCTTGCTTCATGCGTCCGGCCAATTCACCTGCAGAATCCCCTGATCCCCAATAGTAATCCGCCCGCACCCCACCTACAATGGCTTTGCCAGTATCTTGCGCCATCACCAGCCTCTGTAATGGCTGGCTACTCAAGGGCTTAGTTGTACTCAAAAATACTGGGGCGCCTAAAGGCATGGCTTTCAGATCAATAGCAATGCTGCGCTCAGTAGTTAAGGGCACCCCTAAAGCGCCATTCGGACCTAGATCAGCACTGACATTGCTTGGTAGCTCTTTAAAAAATACAAAGCGAGGGTTGGCATTTAACATTTCTTCTACTCGGCCTGGATTACTTTTAGCCCACGCACTAATGCCTTGCATGGTCGCCTGACTGCGAGTAATTTCTTTACGGTCTAGAAGCCACTGTGCAAACGACTTAAATGGCTGATCATTGGTGCCCGCATAGCCGAGTCGCAATACGCGCCCATCTTCTAAGCGAATTTTTCCAGAGCCTTGGATTTGCATAAAGGCAGCGGCCACAGGATCTTGCACCCAGGCAATTTCGGAGCCGCGCAGCACTCCAGAGCTCATGAGCTCTGCACGTGAGGGTGCCGGGCTTGGTTTGGCGCCTTTCCAAGCATTTGGCAGACCATACAAGGGAACCGTGTAATTCGCTGTACGGGTCTGGGAGCCATTCATGACCGGCTCGTAATAACCCGTGATCAACCCAGATTCATTGCCTGTAGCGCTATTACGCACCTCATACGCCTGAAAATTCCCCTCAAAATATTGGCGAATTGCACGGCCATCACGAGCTGAAACATGAGCAGCTTGAGCACATACTTGGCGCCAATTAATGTCACTATTGCGCTTGCGCAGGGCATCACAACTCTTGAGCCAAGCAGGCCAAGCCTGGCTTAAATCATCCTCCTGCCAACCCGGCAAGTCTTGCCATGAGACTGATCGAAAGCTGGCGATCGGGGAGCTATAGGAAGATGGGGCGCTTCCGCTAGAGCGGTAACCGGAGCCGCGGGTGGAAGGCGTAGAACAAGCAGTTAATAAGCTAGCAATGCTGATAGCGAATACACTGCAGACAAGAATCCGCGAAGCAGTCTCGCGACCTATTAATTTGGATATAGAAATCATGATTGCCAATTTACTCGATGAATACCCCATGATCTTGTTTGCCGTTGAGGGGGGTATTGCTTTAGCCCTTCTACTATTCATTGTCCTTTGGACCGGTAAGGGTAAAAAATAGCGCTTTGGGGACCTAGTGCAAGGTTCTAGGCATTACCAAGGCAAATTCAGGGATTGGGGCCTGGAAAAACTGAGCCTCCTCAGTAACGCAGAAGTACTCTCCACGCATGGTTCCTGCTGGCGTTGGTAAAGTAGCCCAGCTGGTGTACTCAAACTGCTCACCCGCCCTTAAAAGAGGCTGTTGCCCTACCACCCCCAGGCCACGGACTTCCTGGACATCATTGTCCCCATCAGTGATAAACCAATGGCGTGCAATCAACTGAATGCTAGCCGTACCAGTATTTCTAATGGTGACGGTATAGGCAAACGCAAACTGGCGGTTATCGGGGTCAGACTGGTCGGGCAAATACTGGGTTTTGACCGTAATGCTGATTTCATGAGGATTCATGCTCGAATTCTGCTCCATCCTAAGGCCAACTGCAAGCTAGAATCTAGGGATGGATAGCCAGAAATCACCCTCAAATAGCCAGTTTGTTATCGCCCCCTCCATTTTGTCGGCTGACTTTGCCTGCCTCGGCAAAGAAGTCCAAGATGTTCTCTTGGCGGGCGCCGACTGGATTCACTTTGATGTGATGGACAACCATTACGTCCCCAATCTGACAATTGGCCCATTGGTATGTGAGGCGATTCGCCCACATGCAACAAAGAATGGCAAACCAGCCATGATCGATGTGCACCTCATGGTGGAGCCAGTAGATCGCCTGATTCCGGACTTCGCAAAGGCTGGGGCAAACCTCATTAGCTTTCACCCAGAGGCAAGCCCTCATGTGGATCGCACCATTAATTTGATTCGTGATCAAGGCTGTCAAGCAGGCTTAGTGCTAAATCCTGCGACGCCCTTACATCACTTAGATCACACCCTGGAATTGCTCGACCTAGTTTTACTAATGTCAGTGAATCCAGGTTTTGGTGGTCAGTCATTTATTCCAAGCACTCTCAGTAAGATTGCACAGGTGCGTGCGCGACTCGATCGTCATCGACAAGAAACTGGTCGTCACATTCGCCTTGAGGTAGATGGTGGCATTAAGGTCGACAATATTGCAGAAGTGGCTAAGGCCGGCGCAGATACCTTTGTTGCTGGCTCTGCCATTTTTGGCAAAGAAAATTATGCTGAAGTGATAAAAGCGATGCGTGCAGAATTAGCGACGTCAGGAAAAGCGTAATGCAGCACGATGAATTTCTTGCCCTAGCAAAACAGGGTTTCAATCGCATTCCTTTGGTGAAAGAAGTTTTAGCTGACCTAGAGACGCCTCTCTCGCTGTACGTCAAGCTCACTCAAGCCTTTGGACAAAAGAACACCTATCTGCTTGAATCGGTTTTAGGTGGTGAGCGCTTTGGTCGCTTCTCCTTCATTGGCTTGCCTGCAAAAACTGTTTTGAGAACAGTGGGTACACCAGACGCACCAAAGACGGAAATACTATTGAATGACCAGGTGATTGAAACCAATCATGACAACCCATTAGATTTCGTAGACGCTTATTTCAAACGCTTTAAGGTGGCAGTGCAAGCTGGCCTTCCACGCTTCTGTGGCGGACTTGCTGGCTACTTTGGATATGACACGGTTCGTTATATTGAATCGCGTTTAGCAAAACACAATCTACCCGATGAATTGGGTGCGCCTGATATTCAATTGATGCTGACCGAAGAGCTGGCCGTGATTGATAACGTTGCAGGTCGTATTTATTTAATCGTCTATGCAGACCCTAGCGTTACAGATAGCTTTGAAAAGGGTCAGGCTCGCTTAAAGGAATTGCTTGCCTGCTTAAGCAAACCTGTAGGTATGCCTGCTTCATTGCCAAGCACCAAAACAGGGTTGATCCGTAAGTTCAAAGCGGCCGATTTTGAAAACGCTGTCCTCAAAACCAAAGAATATATTTTGGCTGGCGATTGCATGCAGGTAGTGATCGGTCAACGCATCAGCAAACCATTCACAGATTCACCGCTCGCCCTATACCGTGCATTGCGCTCCCTAAATCCATCGCCTTATATGTACTTCTATGACTTTGGTGACTTGCAGGTAGTGGGCTCTTCCCCAGAAATATTGGTTCGCCAAGAACAACGTGAGAGCCAGAAGATTGTGACGATTCGTCCACTAGCTGGCACACGTCCTCGTGGAGCGACGCCTGAAGAAGATGAGCGTCTTGCTACAGAATTGCTAGCCGATCCAAAAGAAATTGCCGAACATGTCATGTTGATTGACTTGGCGCGTAATGATGTGGGTCGTATTGCAAAAACAGGTACCGTCAAGGTAACCGACTCTATGTCGATAGAAAAATATTCTCACGTACAGCATATTGTGAGCTCTGTAGAAGGCGAGCTGCTGGACAATATGAGCAATATGGATGTTCTGCGCGCAACCTTCCCCGCTGGCACCTTATCCGGCGCCCCAAAAATTCGGGCAATGGAAATTATTGATGAGATGGAAATTGTGAAACGTGGCGTCTATGGCGGTGCAGTTGGTTACCTCTCCTTCTCTGGTGACATGGATGTGGCCATCGCAATTCGTACTGGTGTGATTCGTGATGGCGTCTTGCATTCTCAAGCGGGTGCTGGTGTTGTTGCAGACTCTGATCCCACTGCTGAGTGGAAAGAAACTGAAGCCAAAGCACGTGCGGTATTAATGGCCGCAGACTTAGTACAAGGAGGTCTCGATGCTCCTCATGATTGATAACTACGATTCATTTACCTATAACCTGGTTCAGTATTTTGCAGAGCTTGGTGAAGAGGTCAAAGTCTTTCGCAATGATGAGATTTCCGTTGAAGAGATCTCCAAAATCAATCCTGCGCGTATTTGTATTTCGCCAGGGCCATGCAGTCCAGCGGAAGCAGGGATTTCAGTGGCTACGATTCAACGTTATGCTGGAAAAATACCCATCCTCGGCGTCTGCCTTGGACATCAAGCAATTGGCGAGGCTTTTGGTGGCAAGATTATTCGCGCCCAGAAAGTAATGCATGGCAAGACCGATGATATTCACCACACTGGTGTTGGCGTTTTCAGAGATTTACCCAATCCATTTAAAGTGACGCGTTATCACTCCCTTGCGATTGAAAAGAGTTCATTGCCAGCAGTACTCGAGGTAACAGCCACCTCTTCTGATGGTGAAATTATGGGCGTTCGTCATAAAGAGCTAGCCGTAGAAGGCGTGCAATTCCACCCAGAATCGATTCTTTCTGAGCATGGCCATGCCTTGCTCAAGAATTTCTTGCAAGCCAAATAACTCAAAAGCATTCAGTCGACCCCCATGTCTATTACGCCTCAGCAAGCACTACAACGTTGTATTGAACATCGCGAACTTTTTCATGATGAAATGACAGCAATGATGCGCCTCATCATGAGTGGTGAGATGCCGCCAACCTTGGTCGCCGGCCTATTGGTTGCACTGCGCACTAAAAAAGAGACTGTTGGTGAGATTGCAGCAGCTGCACAAGTTATGCGTGAATTTGCGACCCCGGTACATGTAGAGGATAGAAAAAATTTAGTGGATGTAGTTGGCACCGGTGGTGACGGAGCTCATACCTTCAATATCTCTACTGCCGCTATGTTTGTGGCAGCAGCAGCCGGCGCCAAAATTGCTAAACACGGTAATCGCAGCGTCAGCAGCAAATCTGGAAGCGCAGACATTCTGGAGTCGCTAGGCGTAAAACTGTCGCTCTCACCAGAGCAAGTAGCCAAATGTATTTCCGAAGTAGGGGCGGGCTTTATGTTTGCACCCAACCATCATCCCGCAATGAAGAATGTGGTGCCGATTCGAAGAGATTTGGGTGTGCGCACGATTTTTAATATCCTCGGGCCGCTAACGAATCCAGCCGATGCTAAGCGCATTCTGATGGGTGTGTTTCATGCTGACTTAGTAGGTATCCAAGCACGGGTATTGCAGGCTATGGGTATGGACCACGCACTGGTTGTGTATGGCCGTGATGGTTTGGATGAGATTTCTCTTGAGGGCCCTACGCTTGTAGGCGAACTGAAAGATGGTCAGGTCCGTGAATATGAGATTCATCCAAAAGACTTTGGCTTGAGTACAGCCCCGACCAATAGCTTTAAAGTGGCTGATGCTGAAGAATCTAAAGCCATTGTTTTGGACGTACTTAATAAAACACCGGGCCCAGCAAGCGACATTGTTTGTCTCAACGCTGGTGCGGTATTGTATGTATCCGATGTAGCGCCAAATATTGCTAGCGGTATTCAGATGGCACAAGCAGCCATTGCATCTGGTGCCGCCCTCCAAAAGCTAAACCAATTCGTAGCCGCAACCCAAAATTAATTAAGATCTTCATGAGCGATATCCTCGACAAAATTGTTGCCACCAAGAAGATTGAGGTAGCTAGTGATTCAAAAAAAATCTCTCTAGCCAATCATCGCGATCAGGCTCAAGAAAATAATCTTGATGCCCTTTTAAAGCCGCGTGGTTTTATTCGGTCTATCGAACAAAAGATTGCAGCAGGCAAAGCTGGTGTGATTACCGAGATTAAGAAAGCGAGCCCCAGCAAAGGAATATTGCGTGAAAATTTTCAGCCAGCTGAAATTGCGCAGTCCTATGAAAAAAATGGTGCGGCCTGCCTATCCGTTCTCACAGATAGGGATTATTTCCAGGGGGCGAATGCCTATCTTCAGGCCGCAAGGGCTGCATGTAGCATCCCCGTATTACGCAAAGACTTTACGATCGACCCTTATCAAGTCTACGAAGCAAGAGCAATTGGTGCTGATGCGATTTTGTTGATTGTGGCTTGCCTAGAGCTCAATCAGATGAAGGACTTGGAAGCTTGTGCACATGAACTGGGATTGGATGTACTTGTTGAAGTGCATAACGCACCTGAATTAGAGCAGGCCCTTGAATTAAAGACACCGCTACTCGGTATTAATAACCGTAACCTAAAGACTTTTGAAGTAACCCTTCAAACCACACTCTCACTACTATCTATGGTCCCTGCCGGAAAAACTTTGGTTACCGAGTCTGGAATCATGAGTCGCACCGATGTGCAACTCATGCGCGATCACCAGATCAATGCATTCTTAGTAGGCGAAGCGTTCATGCGGGCCAAGGACCCCGGAGTAGCTCTAAGCGAATTATTTAATTAAGTTGCTTTAGAGGGTTTCAGTAGGTCTAAGCCGTACTTGACAAGCCCAATCAGCAAAACTGTCCCCAGTACATCACCAATCCACATTACCAGGAAGTGATTGAAGGTTCCACTTTCATCAAGGCCTCGAACAGCAAACCACCATTGATGCAAGCCTGCACTGAGAGCGGCATAAATCAATGTACAGATTGCTAACTTCTGTAGGCTCAAGTTACTCAAATCAGGTGCGATATTGATATTGCTCACTACAAAAATTCTTGCCAAATAAGGAGCAAAACCCGATATCAAGCCGATACCGATACAAGTAATAAGCTCTGGCGGAAATTGGCCAAAGAAGCAAATCATGAATGAGGCAATGGCAATTCCTACTGCCCCAGATAAACCAAAAATGAGTGTCAAAAACAAACGTAAACCGGCCGGAAGGTAGATCCAGTTCACGCCAAGACCATAGGCAAGATGCGTAGTGAGCCAAGCATTAACGTAAAAGAGGCTTGAGTAAGCAATTACCCCCACCATCAATCCCGTCATCCATTCGCGACTTGTTTTATCCATTACCGCCAGTATGGTTGATTTTATAAATGCAGACAAGTTGCGAATAAGATAAATGAGCCTACAATATCGCTAGCCCTAAGGCTAATTACTTTTTATAAACGTACTACAACATGTCTACCACCAAATCTTCTTGCTACATTCGCTTTTTAAATCTGATTGATGTTCTTGACCGCATCAATCCTGGGAAAAAACTCGACTCCATTGAAGAAAGTCTTTTGGACAAAATTGTTTTGAGCTTTCATGCCAAGCAATCGATTTTGGTCGGCGATCTGATTTCTCTCTCTGATCTGGGATCCCAGGCAACTCTTCACGGAAGACTGAAGAATCTCAGCGCCATGGGTTACATCAAAATGGCTGCAAATGAAGATGGGCGTAAAAAAGAAGTGGTTCCTAGCAAGATCGCCATCAAGCGCTATGAAGAAATTTCTAAGTGCCTAGAAAAGGCCGTCAAGGCGAGCTAATTCAAGCCAGTAGATAGCAAAAGACCCTTACTAGTAAGGGTCTTTTTCATTTAAGAGTGCTGATTTACACGTTAAAGAGGAAGTTCAAGACGTCACCATCTTTAACAACATACTCTTTGCCCTCGGCACGCATCTTGCCAGCCTCTTTGGCACCAGACTCACCTTTAAATTGAATAAAGTCTTCAAAAGCAATGGTTTGCGCACGAATAAAGCCTCGCTCAAAATCCGTATGGATGACTCCAGCAGCCTGCGGAGCAGTATCGCCTTGATGAATTGTCCAGGCGCGAACTTCTTTAACGCCAGCTGTAAAGTAGGTCTGTAGGCCTAATAACTTATAGCCCGCGCGAATTACACGATCCAATCCAGACTCTTCCATGCCTAAGTCTGCCAAGAACTCAAGCTTGTCAGCGTCATCTAAATCAGCGATCTCGGCTTCGATTGCGGCGCACACTGCAACTACTGGTGCACCTTCTTTGGCCGCATGCTGAATAACCGCCTCTAAATGCGGATTGTTATCAAAGCCGTCTTCCTTGACGTTGGCGATATACATCGCCGGCTTTGCAGTAATCAAACAAAGTGGCTTTAGGAGCAGATTCTCTTCATCACTCAGCTTCAGGCTGCGCACTGGCTGAGCTTGATCCAAATGAGCCTGTACCTTAGTTAGCACGGCCACTAAAGCGGCTGCCTCTTTGTCATTACCGGACTTGGCAGCTTTGCTGGAACGTTGAAGGGTTTTTTCAACGGTTGTTAAATCGGATAGGGCCAGCTCGGTATCGATCACTGCGATATCGGAGATCGGGTCAATCTTGCCAGCCACGTGAATCACGTTGGCATCCTCAAAACAGCGCACTACATGGGTAATGGCGTCAGTTTCTCGAATATTGGCTAAAAACTGATTTCCCAGACCTTCGCCTTTAGAAGCGCCAGCCACCAAGCCAGCAATATCGACAAATTCGACAGTAGCAGGCAGGATGCGCTCAGGCTTTACGATCTCAGCCAAAGCGGCAAGACGGGGGTCAGGAACCTCGACCACACCCACATTAGGCTCGATCGTGCAGAAAGGATAGTTTTCCGCCGCGATTCCAGCCTTGGTAAGCGCGTTAAAGAGGGTAGATTTGCCGACGTTAGGCAGGCCGACGATGCCACATTTCAAAGACATAGCCGTATTGTAAAGGGCTAGTTTCGATATCATCGAGATATGTCAGAAGTCCTGCAAAATACCTCGGCAAAATTGCCCAAAAATACCTCCCAAATCCGGGCAGTCGATGTTGCCGTAGTGGGTGGAGGTATAACGGGTAAGGCCTGCGCTTTAGGTTTAGCCCAGCTTGGTCTGCAAACCATTCAAATTGCGCCCGACTTAGGGCAAGCTGTTGCTCCGCCTCAAGGAAATCAATGGGGACAGCGAATTTACGCTTTTTCCTCAAGCACTCAAAAATTACTGGCTCATCTTCAAGTTTGGGACGCTATTGATCACAGCCGGCTGCAGCCAGTTCGAGATATGCGGATTTTTGGTGATCGCGGCGAAAAGCAAGATCAACTGCATCTATCTGCGTTTGAGGCGGGAACACCTCAATTAGCCTGGATTGGTGAGTCAAATGTAATTGAACATACCTTAGACCAAGCCTCACGCTTCCAAAATAAATTAGAACGCATCTCTGACGCAGTTGAAAATATTCAAGTAGATGCCGATGGTGCAAGCCTCCAGCTCACAAATGGATCTACATTACGGGCCCAACTCGTGATTGCTGCTGATGGGGCCAACTCTCCGATTCGTAGCGAGCTAGGTATTTCCGCAAAGGAAGAAACCTACTCACAAAGTGCCGTAGTGGTTAATTGGATTTGCGGTCAAGCGCATTTAGAAACTGCCTATCAATGGTTTTTGCCGGGCGGCGATATTGTGGCAATGTTACCGTTACCAAATCAACAGGTCTCGATGGTGTGGTCAACTTCACCAGAAAATGCTGCAGAACTTTTACAGCTTGATCAAGTAGAGTGGTCTGAAAAGTTTTCCTTGATTGCGAATGGCGCAATAGCCGCTCAACTTGGGGAGCTCACCCTCAATTCAACACCTGCTGCTTTTCCATTGAAAAGAATGCGTGCAAGTCGATTTATTGGCCCCGATGAAAATCCCAAAGTAGTGCTGATTGGAGATGCCGCCCATGTGATGCATCCACTAGCAGGACAAGGCTTAAACCTGGGATTAAGAGATGTTGCAACCCTACTCAATATTTTGAGCAAACGCGAATCCTTTCGGCTGCCGAACGATAAAGTTTTATTGCGTCGTTACGAGCGTCAACGTCAAGGTGATACCAGTGCACTGCTGTGGGTCACAGATAAGCTCAAGAAACTATTTTCAGCGAGTAGTGGCACTGAAAAGCAATTACGCAATTGGGGACTGGGTATGGTCAATCGCAGTCACTTTATTAAACGGCGCCTTATCGAACGCGCCCTCGGAGATGCTGATTTTGAATAAATTATTTTCTAGCCTTGCTTTAGCTTGCTCCCTCACCTTTTTAGCGGGAATGGTCAATGCACAATCGGAGCAACAAGTTCGATCTGAACTACAAAAGAAGATCGGCCCCAACACCAAAATCAAAGGCGTTTCTCAATCTCCCATTCCAGGCATATACGAGGTCTTGGTTGGAAATGATGTGTTTTATACCGACGCAAACAGCAAATACCTCATCCAAGGTGAAATCATTGAGATCGCCACAGGAAAAAATATTACAGAACAAAAACAAGCAGATCTCAATCGCATTAAATGGTCTGAACTCAATTTTTCAAATGCTTTAAAAGCAGTCCGCGGCAATGGCAGTCGACAGATAGCCGTTTTCTCCGACCCCAATTGCGGCTACTGCAAGCGTTTAGAAAAATCTTTGCAGCAACTAGATAACGTTACCGTTTACACCTACTTAATTCCGATTTTGTCACCTGACTCTGCACAGAAGTCTAAACAAATTTGGTGCTCTGGTGATCCGCAAAAAGCCTATATTGATTGGATGATCAATGGTATTGCACCGAGCGGTAAGGGTGACTGCACTACCCCCTTAGATAAAAATATGGCTTTTGCCAAAACCTACGGCATTACAGGAACCCCGACTATTTTCTTTACTGATGGCAGTCGCTTTCCAGGCGCGGTTCAAATTACCGATATTGAAAAGAAATTTAGCAGTCTGAAGTAATAGGCAATACTGATGAACAAATTAAATACTTCTGAACTACCTGCAATCCAGTACACCATTTGGTCGGCAGACTTACATAGCCACCGCTTTCATGTGAAGTTACGTATTGAGAACCCATTACCGAATGGGCAGATTATGCAAATGCCTGCATGGATTCCAGGAAGCTATTTAATACGCGACTTCAGCAAACAAATTGAAACGATTGAAGCGTTTGCAATTAATAATCCAAATGAAGCACTAACGCTAGAGCGCATTGATAACGATCAGTGGCGCTTACCCAAGGTGGCTGGTGCCGTAGAAATCCTCACAACGGTATATGCATTTGATTCTTCTGTGCGCGCCGCCTATCTCGATACTGAACGTGCATTTATTAATCCAAGCAGCTTATGTCTGGCGGTTAAAGGTCAAGAGTCTTTGGCCTGCGCTTTAGTGTTGATTCCGCCTAAAGATACTTGCGCAAACTCTTGGACCGTTCAGACAGGCTTACAAGCTGCCAAAGTGGATAATCAAGGCTACGGCTTTTATCTCGCCAAAAACTATGATGACCTGCTTGATCACCCAATTGCCATCGGCGAGTTTCAGATTGCCCACTGGAAATCCAATGGTGTGTCACACAGTATGGCGATACAAGGTTGCATTCATGAAGTTGATCTAGAGCGCTTAGCAACAGATCTTCAGGCTATTTGCACTTGCACCATCAATCTTTTTGAACCTAAGACTAAAAACGCGCCTTTCCAGAATTATTTATTTTTAGTTAATGCCGTTCTTTCTGGATACGGTGGACTTGAGCATCGCAATAGCACAGCCCTTCTATGTCGTCGTGACCAAATTCCTCAAGTAAATACCCCTTTAGATGAGACCTCCTATCGTGAGTTTTTAGGTCTCTGCAGCCATGAGTATTTTCATGCTTGGCTAGTAAAGCGTATTCAACCCAAAGCATTTCAACCCTACCAACTCGATCGCAGAAACCATACCTGCTTACTTTGGTTATTTGAAGGCTTTACAAGTTACTACGATGATTTGCAGTTATTCCGTAGCAAGCGCATTGATCTCAAAACCTATTTAAAGCTTGTTGCCAATAATTGGAATGGCATTTTGCGAGGGCCAGGAAGGCTCAAGCAAAGCCTGGCGGATAGCTCTTTTGATGCTTGGACTAAATACTACCAAGCCGATGAGAACACGCCGAATGCGGTTGTTAGTTACTACGGAAAAGGCGCCTTACTTGCCTTAGGATTAGATCTCAGGATTCGCGCATTTACAGGCGAACGCAAATCCTTGGATGATTTGATGCGCCTCCTCTGGCAAACACATGGGGTCACGCTTGAGGGTATTGCTGAAGATGGTTTAGATGAGTTGATACTCAAACTGCTTGGTAAGGGCTTCTCCAAAACTTGGACTGAATTTAAGTTTCGCTATATTTTTGGCGCTGAAGATATTCCAATCCAAAAATGGATTCATTCACAGACTATTTCAGTGAAGAGAAAAACCCACTCCAAGCTTGAGCAAATTAAGCTCCAACTGGGATTGCGCCATACTGAGGCTAATGGTTGGCTAAAGGTAACGCACGTGCTCGACGGCGGCGCTGCACAATTGGCCGGTCTAGCTGCTGGTGATCTATTAGCTAGCATCAATGGTGAGCGCATTACTGCTGCTCGTTGGGATAAGGTTTTATCTAGCTTGATCTCAGGACAAGTCATTCAGATTTGTTTTTATCGAGATGATTTAGAGCACGAGTGCATGACCGTCCTTGAGGATGATCAGATTCCAATTCAATACACACTTACACCAACTGAGTAATGTATTCATTTTCTGCGGCTGATATTCCGGAAGATTGGCGCGCCCTGCTTGGAGATTATTTTGAATCTTCTGAATGGCAAATACTGCAGAACAACGTAAGAACTGAACTCAATATATGCGCAGAGAAGATTTGTCCGGATCCACAGAATTTCTTTAAAGCACTGACGCTAACTCCAGTCACTAAGGTCAAGATCGTCATCTTGGGGCAGGATCCGTATCACTCTCCTGGGCTGGCTCAGGGATTAGCATTTTCGATTCCTGGCGACATTCCCAGTAACTCACGCGAATTTCCTAGCTCCTTACGCAATATCAGCAAAGCGCTAGCACTGGAAGGTTTTGGAGCTCTTCCCAGTGGAGATCTCCAGGCTTGGGCAGGACAAGGCGTACTTTTGCTCAATACCGCTCTTAGCGTCAAATTAGGTGAAGCTGCTAGCCATGTCAACATAGGCTGGAAACCTCTGATTGATCGACTGATTCGTGCCTTAGCGCAACAAAAGCCCCACCTGATTTGGATGCTGTGGGGTGGCCACGCTCAATCCAAACTACCCCTCATTGAAGCAGGGCAAGATCAACTTATTCTGCAATCCTCCCACCCATCTGGTTTGGGGGTCTATAAAACAAAGAGTCCCTTTTTGCAGCCTGGTGCAAAAGCCAGCTGCGGGCATTTCACTAAGGCAAATGAATGGCTTGTAAAGCAGGAGCTAGAACCAATTACCTGGGTGGTTAGAAATAATTTAATGGGATTGGACTTATTTTCTGCTGGGAATTAACCTTTACGTTACATGTAATAAATAAATGAGTTAACATGTTACATGTAACGTAAACAAAGAACCTGAAAATGTCCTCAAATACCGCACTTCGAGTCCAAAAACACAGACTTGCCTTAAGGGATGCTGGATTGCGACCTATTCAAATATGGGTTCCAAATACGCAAGCCCCGGGCTTTCTTGAAGAGTGCCGTCGCCAATCAGCATTAGTAGCCACATCCGATCGAGTAGACAAGGAATTAATGTCCTTCCTTGATGACGCATTAGCTGACTTGGATGAAGCATGAAACGTGGCAATGTAGTGACGGTAGCGATACAGGGTGACTTTGGAAAGCCGAGACCAGCCTTAGTCCTTCAGTCAGACGTATTTAGTGACATTCATGCAACGGTAACCGTTGCCCTGATTTCAAGTGAAATTGTGCAAGCTCCAATATTCCGACTTGATATTGAGCCCAGCGAAACCAATGGCCTATCTCGACCATCCCAAGTTCAAATCGATAAGATTATGTCAATTCGAAGTGAAAAAATTGGTTCCGTGATTGGTAAGCTCAATGACGTCATGATGGTTCGGGTCAATAGAGCGCTGGCACTTTGGCTAGGCTTGGCCTAAATTGGCTTTCTAGAAAATATTGCGTAGAGGCAGCCTGCAAGGCAAGAGGCCACTATGGCACTGAGCCACTCCAGCATCTGTCCAGGCTGAAACAAATCTACAAATTGCCCCACATAGGAGCTAGCTAGGGCAGCAAAAAAGCCAATCAAGGCTGCCATGAGGAATTTTTTGGCTTGAGGCTCAGATCGACGTTCCCCTGGGTAAAAGACCAAGGCAAATACGCCCGTTAAGCCGCCGATCACTAGAAAAGCTAAAAACCCCATTGCTACCCCCATTGTTGCTGACATCAAATCTATAATCATCATTATGAAGTTGTTGACACTCGGCATCAATCATCACACAGCGCCGGTCGCCATTCGGGAAAAGGTCGCCTTTGACCCTGAATTTCTTCAAGAAGCGTTGCACGATCTTCGCCAACATCTCGTTGGCGCGAATCAGGCTGGGCTGCCTGAGGCCACAATTTTGTCTACCTGCAACCGCACTGAGCTCTATTGCGCTGCTAATGATGCAAACGCAGCTAGCCTTTTGCATGAAGCGACTTTTGATTGGCTAGCCAAAACTCAACAACTTGCGCCAAGTAGTTTGGAGCCGCACATTTATTCTCTGCCGCAATCTGATGCAGTTCGTCACGCTTTTAGAGTTGCTTGTGGATTAGATTCCATGGTGATTGGTGAAACCCAAATCTTGGGTCAGATGAAGGACGCTGTGCGCACTGCAAATGATGCGGGTGTCCTTGGCACTTATCTCAATCAACTCTTTCAGAAAACCTTTGCTGTTGCAAAAGAAGTTCGTGGCTCTACAGAAATTGGAGCTCACTCAGTCTCGATGGCAGCCGCCTCCGTTCGATTAGCCGAACGCATTTTTGAAAGCATTGCCGATCAACGCGTTCTGTTTATCGGCGCTGGTGACATGATCACTTTGTGTGCCACCCATTTCGTTGCACGTAAACCTAAAGCAGTTGCAATTGCCAATCGCACCATCGAGCGTGGCCAAGAATTAGCAGACTCGATCTCGATGCAAGATGTTGAAGCGGAATCAATCAAGCTCTCAGAGCTTCCATCGCGTTTACATGAGTTCGACATCATTGTCTCCAGTACCGCCTCCTCTCTTCCCATCATCGGTTTAGGGATGGTGGAAAGTGCTCTTAAGCAACGTCGCCATAAACCCATGGTGATGATTGATCTAGCGGTACCTCGCGACTTTGAGCCTGAGATTGCTCGCTTAAATGACATCTATCTTTATACAGTCGATGATTTAGGCGTCATGATTCAAACTGGTACCTCTCTGCGTCAGGCTGCTGTGAGTCAAGCTGAAGCCATCATTGAAGATCGTGTTGGTCACTTTATGCACTGGATGCAAGGTCGCAAGACTGTGCCGTTGATTCAGGATATTCAGCAACAGGGTGAACACCTCAGACAACTTGAGCTAGATCGCGCCATGAAACGATTGATGCGTGGCGAGGATCCCCAAGCAGTACTCAACGCGATGGCCCAAGGCTTAACCAATAAGTTCTTACATGGCTCATTGCATGCATTACAACATTCCAACGGTGCTGAGCGTGACGCCCTGATTAAGTTGCTTCCTAAATTATTCGCCTCGCACTCCAAGCCAGAAGACCATTAGATGAAGCCCAGCATGCGGGCTAAGCTAGACCACCTAGACACGCGCTTAGCCGAACTCAATTCCCTATTAACTACCGAAGAGTCCACGAAGGACATGGATAACTATCGGAAGCTCACGCGTGAGCATTCTGATATTGCGATGGTGGTTGAGCAATTTGGCTTATATAAACAAGCTGAGGCTGATGCGCAAGCTGCAGAAGAGATGCGCAAAGATCCTGAGATGAAGGACTTTGCCGATGAAGAACAAAAGCAAGCTCAAGCAACTATGGAGGAGTTAGAGGGCGTACTTCAAAAACTACTATTACCTAAAGATGTGAACGACGAGCGCAATGTCTTCTTAGAAATTCGTGCGGGTACGGGCGGTGATGAGAGCGCGCTCTTTGCTGGTGACTTACTCAGGATGTATACGCGCTTTGCTGAGCGCCAAGGCTGGAGAGTAGAAGTTGTGAATGCTGCCGAATCTGATCTTGGTGGGTATAAGGAAGTTGTTCTGCGATTAGTAGGTCAATCCGTCTACTCGCGCCTAAAATTTGAATCAGGTGGTCACCGCGTGCAACGCGTACCCCAAACAGAAACTCAGGGTCGTATACATACATCAGCCTGCACAGTGGCCGTGATGCCTGAGGCAGATGAGTTAGAAGCAGTTAAGATTAATCCCGCTGAACTACGCATTGATACTTTTAGAGCTTCAGGTGCTGGTGGTCAGCACATCAATAAAACAGACTCTGCAGTTCGAATTACGCACCTACCTACGGGCACAGTAGTTGAGTGTCAGGATGATCGTAGCCAACACCGCAACCGCGAGCAAGCAATGAAAGTTCTCGTTTCACGCATCATGGATGCGCGTGAACGTGAGAAGCATCAGCTCGAAGCCCAAACCAGAAAGTCTTTAATTGGCTCTGGTGATCGCAGTGACCGTATTCGTACTTACAACTTTCCGCAGGGTCGTATTACTGATCATCGTATTAATCTAACGCTCTATAAGATTGATGCCATGATGGATGGCGATCTCGATGATCTCTGTAATGCTCTAGCGTCCGAGCATCAAGCAGAGCTGCTTGCAGCGCTTGGCGACAGTTAATACCAGTAGGATGAGTTTCAGCCAGTCTTTACGCGAATTAATTAGCAACTGCACATTGCCAGCCAATGAAGCGCGGATATTGCTTGCCCACCTACTTGAAAAACACTACCAACTCCCACGCTCCGCCTTGCTATCCCGCGATGATATGAGCTTGGATGAGCAAGCTTTTCAGGAATGGGAAAGTCTAGTTTCGAGAAGAGTGAATGGTGAGCCCATCGCCTATATCTTAGGCAAGAAAGGCTTTCACAATATTGAGTTACGGGTAGGGCCCGGGGTCCTTATCCCTCGCCCAGAAACTGAGCTCCTCGTAGAGATTGCCCTTGCTGAAATCACCAAACTCAATAAACCTAGTAAGGTCTTGGATCTGGGTACCGGCTCTGGTGCTATTGCACTCTCTATCGCCAGTGCCACGCCTCTGGCATCACTGCTTGCAACAGATCGATCGGCTGAGGCCCTGGCGATTGCTAGGCAAAATGCTGCACTTCTCAATCTGACAGATCGGGTCCAGTTCTTACAAGGTAGCTGGTATGGCGCACTAGTCAAACCAGACCAATTTGAGGTAATTGTCAGCAATCCGCCCTATATAGCTAATCAAGACCCCCATCTAACTCAAGGTGATCTCCGGTTTGAGCCTGAATCCGCCCTGACGGATTACGCTAGCGGGCTAAGCTGCTTAGAGATCATTATTTCCGGTGCAGATCAATACCTGAAAGCTGGTGGCTTGATTGCCCTTGAGCATGGCTTTGATCAATCTGAAGCGGTGGTGGGACTAATGAAAGAGTCAGGTTTCATAGATATACAGGTTCACCTCGATTTAGCGGGCCACTGCCGCGCCGCTTCTGGACGAAAAAGACTCTAAAACCATCAAAGGGAATTAACCCTTTTCTGCAGATAGCCTTAAAATTAGTTCCATTGTTATTTACAAATCAAGATCGTCTTACAGCATCAATTCAGGAAGAAAATTATGGATACCCAAGCAAGAATTCAAGAAATCGTTAGCAGCCATCCTGTTGTATTGTTTATGAAAGGCAATGCCCAATTTCCACAATGTGGCTTCTCTGGAAATGCAGTCAATATTTTGCGCACTTGTGGCGTAGAGAAACTGCATACAGTGAATGTATTGGAAGATGCAGAAATTCGTCAGGGCATTAAAGAATTTGCTAACTGGCCAACTATTCCACAGCTCTACATCAATGGTGAATTCATTGGTGGCTCTGACATCATGACTGAGATGTTTCAAAGCGGTGAATTGCAAAAGTTAGTTCAAGGCTAAGATTCAATAGATTGCATAGACTGCATTTGTGACTTTTGATTTAAGTTCTCTTCTCCTTTTTGGCCTGCCATTCGGTTTATGCGCAGGCCTTTTGGTTTATGCGCTCAATCTACGATCAGCACTTCAGCGTAGCGAACAACAAGCGCAGGCTGAAGCTACCCTCACTATCAGCTTACGCACTGAAAGAGACCAAGCCATACAAAATGCGATTCGTCTCGAGTCGGAGTTAGATTCTGAGCGCAAGCAAGGCTTAGGGAGAATTGAATCCCTCAATGAAGCTAAAGAGGTGCTAACCAATCAGTTCAAAAATCTAGCCAATGAAATTCTGGAAGATAAATCGAAGCGCTTCACCGAACAGAATGTTGCCAATCTAGATGCTCTGCTGAAACCACTTCAAACGAAGTTGTCTGAATTCAAAGAGCAGGTGAATACTTCTTACGGCAATGAAGCACGCGAACGTTTTGCCCTCAAGAGCGAGATAGAACGTCTAGCTAATCTGAATTTGCGGATGTCAGATGAAACACGTTCGCTGACCCAAGCGCTCAAGGGAGATTCGAAAGTACAGGGCAATTGGGGAGAGTTAGTTCTAGAGTCTATCCTCGAGTCTTCAGGTCTTCGCAAAGGCGAGGAATACCTGGTCCAAGATAGTCACACTCAGACTGATGGCTCACGTCTTCAGCCTGACGTTGTGGTTAAGTTACCAGAAGGCAGAAGTCTCGTGGTTGATAGCAAGGTTTCCATCACGGCATATTCCCGCCATGCTGAAGCAACCGATCCGATAGTCTCAGAACAAGAGTTGGCTGCACACATCCAATCACTGCGTCAACATATTCAAGGGCTCTCGAGCAAGAACTACAGCTCTTTGTATGGCATTGGCTCGGTAGACTTTGTATTAATGTTTGTACCTATTGAGCCAGCTTTTCTGTTGGCTCTTAAGACTGCGCCCAACCTTTACCAAGAAGCATTGGCGAAGAATATCGTACTCGTATGCCCCAGCACCTTGATGGCTACACTACGTACCGTTGCTCACCTATGGCGTCAGGATCACCAAAACCGTAATGCCTTAGAAATTGCAAAACAATGTGGCACGCTCTACGACAAGTTTGTTGGCTTTGTAGATGATCTTGAAAAACTAGGTCAGCGCTTAGATCAAGCGCAAACAAGCTATCACGACGCCTTTAATAAGCTCAAATCTGGTAAGGGTAATCTCATTCGCACTGCTGAGAAGGTGCGCGAGCTTGGCGTTAAGCCCAGTAAGAATATCTCTGCACCCCTGATTGAATCTTCAACAGACACAGAATAAACGCAGAATAAAAATTGACTGCTACCCCCGAATCAGAATCAAAAACCTCGTCGCATTCCTATAGAAAAGTTGCCATTGCAGCCTGCTTTGGAACATTTCTAGAGTGGTATGACTTTTTGACTTTTGCAACTCTTGCGGTTGTATTTGGCCCTCTCTTCTTTCCCTCTAGTGATCCCAGTACAGCTTTATTAGCCAGCCTAGCAACTTTTGGTGTGGGTATGGTGGTAAGGCCCATTGGTGCGGCCATATTTGGCAGCATTGGTGACCGCATTGGGAGAAGGCCTGTTTTCATGATCACCATTACCCTGATGGGTGTCGCAACGGTCTGCGTTGGTTTTTTGCCGACCTATGCTCAGGTTGGAATATGGGCGCCCATTCTTTTGGTGGGCCTGAGACTCCTGCAGGGCCTCTCTGCAGGTGGTGAGATTGGTGGCAGCGCTGTCTACCTCACTGAGCATGCTGGAGATGCTAACCGTGGCTTTAAGACGAGCTTCTTGCAATTAATGGGGCCGCTTGGAATCTTGGTATCAACCCTTCAGATTGCGCTACTACAAAGCTACCTCACTCCAGAAGAATTTCTCTCTTGGGGTTGGCGTGTGCCATTTTGGATTTCTCTCATTTTGTTATTAGTCGCATTCAAAGCGCGAATGGCTTTAGAGGAAACACCCATCTATTTGCAACTCAGCAAATCAGAATCTCAATCAAAGAGCCCGTTACGAGACAACCTCAAAGACCCTGAAACCAGAAAGAGAATGTTTCTACTGTTCTTCTGCATCTCCGCTGGCGGCGCAGTACTTTTTTTCTGCGTGCAGGTCTACACCTCAATCTTTCTAAAGACCACCGTAAAGCTTGCACCACAACTTGTTGATCAGCTAAGCGTTTATGCAACGGTTGCCCTACTACCTCTCACAGTATTTGCAGGATGGCTCTCAGACAAGATTGGCAGAAAGCCTGTTGTTGTAAGCGGACTCATTCTGGGAGCCACACTAATACTGCCGGCATTTCATTTCTTACAAAGTAATGGTGAATCCACACTATTGATAAGCCTAGTCTTAATTGGTCTGTCAGCAATTCTTGCACTAGTGGTGGGCCCACAAACAGCCCTTCTTGCAGAATTATTCCCAGCTAAAACCAGAAATAGTGCAGCCACCCTCCCACACAACTTAGCGGCAGGATGGATTGGCGGACTTCTTCCACTGATCGTGACTTGGCTCAATCAATACTGGGAAAGCAGTGTTGTAGGGCTTTGGTATCCGACCATCTTTCTTGCACTTGGGGCGTTAGTAGCAATGATTTATTTGCCCGAAACAAATATGAATGATTTGGACTAGCTAGAATAATACTACCCAATAATTATGGTCGTAATTCAGATAAAAGTCGCACTGCTTCAAGAACATTATCTTTAATCATTTCCTCTGGAGTGAATTGTCCGCATGCTAGTAGCGAAAAAAGTTCCTCCCGCCCATTACTTAAAAATGGTCTCTCAATTTCTTGAATTGGTGTTGACAAAGGGCTGGCTGCGCACTCTCCTGTAACAATTACCGGAATCCCCAGCCTTAGAGCATCAAGCGCTGCAGCAGAGACGTGGGTAACAACACACCAAGCTTCATGAATTTCTGCATCTATATCATCCTTTGGCATTAACTCTTTATAACGAACAGTGATTGGTCTATCTGTGTATTTTTTTATCTCGGCAATAACCGAGCTAACCCATGATTCAAGAGTGCCGCCCATGAAATGATGAAGATGATCGCTCGATGGGCAAATTACAATTGGCCCATTTCTTTTTTGCTTCCATGGCAAAATTGTTTTCCCAAACTGGTTCAATATTAACTTATATCGATCACTGACTACCGAGCTTGGAATCCAAGATAATTGCAATGCATTTAATGTGACTCTGTAATAAATATTTCTTCCAAAGTATGCATTATCAATTTGAAAATAATCACATCCATTTTGGACTGTATCAAACATTATTTTTGGAGCGCCCCGTATGAGTCCCCAAACAATAGAGTCACCACCTTGATAGCTTGGATTTGCGAAAGGGATAAATTTATTAGCCCCAGCGCCAAGCGCCAATGATTCAACGATAGGAAGTCTAACGGGGCTTCCGCAACCATATGCAACGAGCGCCCTTCCCATTACCTAGAACTTAGCTTGTAGTCTTCTGGAAAAGATTGCCCAATCTCTTTTCTTTGGGGGCCCTTTAGGTGATCAAAAAACTTACCCAACTCACAGTTGATAAAAGGGTGATGAGTCTCGTATGCAGCCCCTGAAATACTTTTAAATTTAACTCCTTTATTTTCAAACTCTATACGCACTTGATCCCATATCCACGAATCATGCCACTGGTGATGACTAAAAATTTCACCACTCGAATACACCTGCGCAACTCGAGATAAAAAATTAGCGGTGAGAGGATGATTATTATTGAATCCTAAAAATCCGCATTCGGAATAAGGGTCAATTTGCGGAAAGTTTCGACCTAGATAGCTCATTAACTCACCCTCACCTGGGAAAAACTTGCTTAGCTCAGATGAGCTGAAGGATTTAATACATCTAATATCTGCATCCAACCAGGCAAAAAAATCTTTTGGCTTTAATACATCTATTGCCTGAAGCAAAGAAAATACCTTAAATGAAAACCTTACCGCATCAAACTTATAGTCATAGTAAATTTGAATCTGATTATTTTCAAGGAAGTTAACCCTAAACCCCCTTGCCTCAAATAAATTTCCAAATTTTTTCAAGAACCCTTGGTGCGCCTCATTATTAAAGATAATGTATTCGACATTTTTCAAGGGCATTGACCTAGGAAGCACTTCACCCTCAAAGATCACTGCCAGCTTAACGGATCCATCAGATTTCTGTGAAAACTCCTCCGTCATTCTTTTGCCGTAAGAGTTATATAGACTTTGATTAAATGAGGTTACCATCAACATTTGAAAATCCTTTTATATATCACGTAGCCCCTAAGAGGAGTTAGCAAAATCCTTCGTTAGTTTTTTTATAAACAGCATGCCAATTCTCAGACATTGATTCATTAGCATAGTCAAAAAAACATGGAGTACCCAATGTATAGTGAATCAATTTCGCATTAGGATTTTCTGGATACTCAATTGCCAGCCAATTCCACTCTGCAGGAAGCTCTCCAATTAGATCGTCCCCAAGCCATGAGAACCTATGAAGATAAGAGCCGGGCTGGCTATGAATAAAATCGGGAGTAAGTAGTAAATTAGCTGGATGGCTGCAATTCCATAAAATCACACTAGACCAATTTTTTCTTGGGTAGTTTTCGTTCCTATTGCCAAGATATTTTTTGCTGGCTTTTGTTTGATAGTCATGCTTTACGACCTGAACAGCTTTTGATTCATCTCGCAAAGCCCATAACTCAGAAATATCGGCCTGGCAAACCATATCGCCATCCGCAAAAATTGCCCAGCCCGAAAAATTCATTAGAAATGGGGTTAAGAATCGAGAGTAAATGAATTTATTACTTCCATCCGTATGGACTTCCTTGTAGCTGCTTAGTGTATTTTCGGCAAGCGGCAAAAATTGAACTGGATTTGAAGAGCTATCTATCACGCTCTGACAAAAAACATGATAGGCAATCGCCTCTCGCTGATCAAAGCCAACTACAATCGAAATTCTAGATTCCAACTCTACTCTCCAAATATATTTTGATCGCCTCAATTGGCTTCAACCAATCCCCTGGCCGCTCTTGTTTGAATATCTTTACTGTTGGGTACCATAAGCTTTTACCATTGAGATCACTCCAATACCAAAACTTACCATGGCCGAGGGGAGCAAGAAGCAAGGTTTCCTTACCGAGAGCGCCCGCTAAATGTGCCGTAACATTGCTTGTAGTGACAACAATGTCACATAAACTAATGTAACTTAATGCACTCTCAATATCGTCAAACAAATCAATTTTTGACAAATTTTCTATAGCGATACCAAGATCATCTTGTATGGATGAAATTTCTTCATCAACGCTTCCATACTGGAGGTTAATAAATCTTATCTTATCAATACAAATGATCGGTGCCAGCTTAATTAATGGAAGACTTTTTTTAACCCCAAGTTTTGCGCGGCCACTTTTCCACGAAATTCCGCATAAGAGATTTGTACCCAACCGGTTTTTGGCAACATAACTTTCACCCATGTCTTTGCTAGCATTAAGATAAGGAATCTTTTGATTGAAATCCTCTAATTTAGATCTAAAGAAATAACCTAAACTGCCCATTGGCAGGTGCTCATCGTA
This sequence comes from beta proteobacterium CB, assembly GCA_000342265.1. Classification (NCBI taxonomy): domain Bacteria; kingdom Pseudomonadati; phylum Pseudomonadota; class Betaproteobacteria; species beta proteobacterium CB. The sequence continues at coordinate 114,249 of CP004348.1, read as the reverse complement.
GGCTTCTTCTAAAATATTTGAATCTCTATCGATAATGTCAAAACTTGGAAATGATCTCTTAAAAACTGGGATTAGCTTCTTATCTACTGAAATTATTATTTTTTGTGGATATGCCTCTAATTCATGAAACATAGATGCATACAGTATTTGATCGCCCACTCCCTGCTCTGCCCAAATAAATAAACTACCATCTCGTTTACCGCCATCCCAAATAGGTCTTGTAGTTAAAAGCGGGGTTGATCTATCATCACCACGTGTAAGCCAACGAGACTCATAACGCATCCACCCTCTCTCGAAATCAAAATCCGTTAAATCTAAATGGGCCAAGTTGTAGATAGACTCATAATGACTTGGCGATATAGCTATAGCACTCTCATAATGCGCCCTTGCCTGATCTAAAAATCCCAACTTCCAATATACATTACCTAAATTACATAAAAACTCATAGTTATTGGGCGTAATAGTTAGTGCTCTGAGATAACATTTAACCGCCTCTTCGTACTCAGATATTTCTTGATAAGCATTGCCTAAATTATTGTGAGCTTCAGAATTTCTAGGCGCAAGGGATATTGCCACTTTATAGGATTTGATTGCGTCTAAAGGCTTATTTAAACTCAGTTGAATATTGCCCTTATTACTATGTGCATTACCATTTTTTTTATCAGCAAGAATTGCTCTTTCGATCTGCAATAAAGCGCCTTCAGGGTCACCTTGTTGCATCAAAATGATGGCTTGCAACCTCAACGCCTCTGAATTATTGGTACTCGCTTTAAGAACCTGCCTGAGAAGTAAGTCCGCACTAACAAGGTTGTTATTCTGAAGAAATTGCGTGGCTTGGGCAAGAAGAAAGTTAACTTGATTTCTCATATGCCTCTTATGGATACTAAAAGCATTTTTCAGACACCTAAAAAATGCAGGCTCTGAAGATGTCAACTGCTAAGTGAGTATGGTGCCCCTTGTCCGACTCGAACAGACCACCTACTGATTACAAATCAGTTGCTCTACCAGATGAGCTAAAGGGGCAACAGATGATATTTTAACCTATTTCACAATCGTTAAGGAAGGTCTGCCGGCTTTAGGTTTTTCAGGATTCTCGGGATCCGAATCTTTAGGCTTGACTGACTGGCTAACATCAAATGGGAAGGACATTCCCTGGCCATTTTCGCGAGCATAGATTGCCAAGACATGACTTACCGGAACCATAATCTTTCTAGGTACCCCGCCAAACCTTGCTTGAAAGCTAATCCAGTCGTTATCCAAATTGAGCTGATGACAGGCCTCAAGGGAAAGATTGAGGACGATTTCGTTGTTCTTCACAAACTCCATGGGCACTTCGACGTTTTCATCTACAAAAACTGCCATGAAGGGTGTAAAACCAAAATCCGTGCACCACTGATGTAGAGCACGGATTAGGTAGGGTTTATTACTTGGAATATCAGACATGCTTATCTTGCCAGCATGAATAATGAGCCGCTTAGCGACGCATTACCTTCTCTGAAGGAGTTAGAGCCTCAATGTAAGCAGGTCTGCTAAAAATACGCTCAGCGTACTTTAAGAGAGGAGCTGCATTACGCGACAGGTCGATACCATAATGCTCTAAACGCCACAATAATGGGGCGATAGCTACATCAAGCATAGAAAACTCTTCGCCTAGCATGTACTTGTTTTTCACAAAAATGGGTGCAAGCTGAGTCAAGCGATCACGAATGGCTAAGCGCGCTTTTTCATGAGACTTCTCTGCTGCCTTACCTTTTTCGTTCTCCAAGGCTGCAACGTGCACAAACAATTCTTTCTCAAAATTGAAAAGGAAGAGACGTGCGCGTGCGCGAGCAACTGGATCAGGCGGCATCAATTGGGGGTGAGGAAAACGCTCATCAATATATTCATTGATGATGTTTGACTCATACAAAATCAAGTCGCGCTCAACCAAGATTGGAACTTGGCCATAAGGGTTCATCACCGAGATGTCTTCTGGCTTGTTAAACAAGTCCACATCACGGATTTCAAAGTCCATGCCTTTTTCGAAAAGCACCAAACGGCAGCGTTGCGAGAATGGGCAGTTTGTGCCCGAGTACAACACCATCATAAATTTATTTCCTTAAATATCTACTTCAATACAACAAACGCAAAAACAACTGCGACTTTAAATCTTAGAAAAACTTGGCTTAGTGAATATCTTTCCAGTAAGCCTTATTCAGACGAGAAGCTAAGAGCGTGAAGATTGCCAAGAAGATCAAGACAATAACACCCAGACGCTTACGCTCAAGTTGCACTGGCTCAGCCATCCAAGACATGAAAGCAACTAAGTCAGCAATGTTGTCGTCATACTCTTGTGACTTCATAGTTCCAGGTGTCAACTGCTCAAAACCAACGAACACCTTTTCCATGCGACTTTCGTCATGTGGATCTTTACGCTCTTCAAACTTCGCAGCACGCTCACCTTGCAACTGCCATAGAACATGTGGCATACCAACGTTTGGATACACCAAGTTGTTCCAGCCAGTTTGAGTAGTGTCGTCTTTGTAGAAAGTACGGAAATAGGTATAGAGCCAATCAGTGCCACGTGCTCGCGCTTCTACTGATAAGTCGGGAGGAGTTTTACCGAAGAATGCTTTACCTTCTTTTGGCATCATGGAGATCGTCATCAGATCGCCAACCTTAGCATCAGTAAAAATCAAGTTGTCTTTGATTTGCTGATCAGTCAGGCCAATATCACGCAAGCGGTTGTAACGCATGCTTGTAGCTGAGTGACAGTTCAAGCAATAGTTCACAAATAACTTAGCACCATTTTGTAGAGATGCATTGTTACTCACGCGATTTGGAGCTGAATCCAATGGAAAGCCACCTTCATTGGCATTAGCGCTTACGCCAAAGCCTAGGGCAGCAACTAAAACAGTTGCTTGGCAGACGCCCATCAAAGTTTGCAGAATTCGTTTCATACTAGTTCCTAATTTCTCGGGTATCTGAATTAATGGGACTTAAAAGTAACGCGAGTTGGAACCGGCTTGAACGTGCCAAGCTTGCTCCAGAAAGGCATCGCCAAGAAGAAGCCCAGATAATAAATAGTACAAATCTGAGAAATCTTTTCAAATACAGGTGATGGTGGCTCGATACCTAAATAACCCAAGATCACGAAGCTCACGATAAATACTCCGTAGATGTATTTATGGAACTTCGGACGATAACGAATGGACTTTACTGGAGAGTGATCTAGCCATGGCAAGAAGAACAGAATCACAACAGAACCACCCATGATCACAACACCCCAGAACTTTGCATCAAATGCATAGAAGCCAGCAGCCAACACTAGTGCAATTGCTGCGCATGCGCCTTTGACTCTGAGATCCTTAGACTTTAAGGCAAACATTCCTAAAATTACTGCCAAGAAAATCCACAGTGGCAATAGGAAGTTGGAGGTAGTTGCACGCAACATTGAATAGAACGGTGTGAAATACCAAACCGGTGCAATGTGCGTTGGAGTTACAAATGGATTTGCAGGGATAAAGTTATTTGCCTCGAGGAAGTAACCACCCATCTCCGGCGCAAAGAATACGATGCAAGCAAATACCATCAAGAATCCGCCCAAATACATTACGTCATGGACGCTGTAATAAGGATGGAATGGGATGCCATCTACTGGATGGCCATTTGCATCAAGCGTATCTTTGATTTCTACACCATCAGGATTATTTGAGCCAACTTCATGCAAGGCAAGAATGTGGGCTGCAACCAATCCAATCAATACTAGTGGAATAGCGATCACGTGAAACGCAAAGAAGCGATTCAGAGTGGCATCGCCAACTACATAGTCACCACGCAACCACAAAGATAGATCTGGTCCAATTAATGGGATTGCAGAAAACAAGTTCACGATAACCTGAGCACCCCAATAGGACATTTGGCCCCATGGGAGCAAGTAACCAAAGAATGCTTCACCCATCAAACATAAGAAGATCGCGCAACCGAAGATCCAAATCAACTCGCGCGGCTTGCGATATGAACCGTATATCAAGCCACGGAACATGTGCATGTAAACCACCACAAAGAACATTGAGGCACCAGTGGAATGCATGTAGCGGATCAACCAGCCCCATGGCACTTCACGCATGATGTATTCAACTGATTCAAATGCTTTAGCTGCGTCTGGCTTGTAGTTCATTACCAAGAAAATGCCGGTAATGATTTGGATTGCCAAAACAACAATAGCCAACGCACCAAAAATGTAGAAAAAATTCAGGTTTTTGGGAGCGTAGTACTCGCTCATATGGCGCTTAAACGCTTCTGTTACTGGCAGGCGTGAATCCACCCAAGCCATTAGCTTTTGCGCACCGGAAGCGTCTGCAGGGACTTCTTTTTCGTGAAATGCCATTTATCTCTCCTTAGGCCTTCTTATCTTCGCCAACCAGAATCTTGGTATCGCTCAAATACATATGCGGCGGTACTTCCATATTGTCTGGGGCTGGTTTGTTCTTAAATACGCGGCCTGCCATATCAAATGTAGAGCCATGGCATGGGCAGAGGAAGCCGCCTGGCCAAGTATTTGGCAAAGAAGGCTGTGGGCCCGACTCAAACTTCGCAGTTGGAGAGCAGCCCAAGTGGGTGCAAATACCCACTACAACCAGGTATTCAGGCTTAATTGAACGCCATTGGTTTTGAGCGTAAGGAGGGGTAAATTGAGCTGGATCCCTTAAAGAATCTGGGTCTGCAAGCTCTGAGTCAATTTTAGAGAGTTCAGCAACCTGCTCTGGGGTGCGACGCACAACCCAAACTGGCTTACCGCGCCACTCAACCATGCGCATCTCATCTGGCTGCATGCCAGAGATATCAATCTCAACAGCTGCTCCAGCTGCTTTAGCGCGCTCTGAAGGCTCAAAACTATCTACAAAAGGGTAAAGGGCCGCGGCTGCACCAACACCGCCAACCGCTGACGTAGCGATCAACCAATTGCGGCGATCCTTGTCCATACAGGGCTTGTCACTCATTTACAAAATTCCTTGGAAGAGCATTTATAGGTGGAAATTGCTTAAAGGTAGGATTTTAAAGTAAAAAGTGGGGTATGCAAGTAAGTTATGGGGTTAATCTTGAGTTAATCTCAATCTAATAGGAAAGAAAGGTATCTATGGCCGTTTTAAAAGAGTTTCGGGACTTCGCTGTCAAAGGCAATGTGATTGATTTAGCTGTTGGCGTGATTATTGGCGGAGCCTTTGGCAAGATTGTTGACTCTTTAGTCAACGATATCGTCATGCCGGTTATTTCAACCCTGTTGGGGGGTCATATTGACTTTACCAACCTCTTTCTCGTTTTGGGCAAGATTCCAGAAGGGGTCCCGCGCACCTTTGATGCACTCAAAAAGGCTGGTGTGCCTATTTTTGCTTATGGCAACTTCATTACCATCTCAATTAACTTTATCTTGCTAGCTTTTGTGATCTTTCAGATGGTGAAAGTCGTCAATAAGATACGCACTGCAGATGCGCCACCAGCACCCCCAACGCCAGAAGATATTGTGCTTTTGCGAGAAATCCGCGATAGCCTAAAAAGATAAGGGCATCAACCATCTCGAAAATAATAGTAATGAATCGCTACGGATACCCTTGGTGAGCCAATATTTACTAAGCGATTGAAACTCTGGTCAAAAAAACAACCTAGAATCCAGACTTAGAAACACAAGCAAAACCTAGCCAGCCTAAGTGCTTGTCTATATTTCAGGCAACAAAAAACCCACTGCGTTTCCACAGTGGGTTAATTTAATACAAAACTAATTATTAACTAACTTGCGTTAGCGTCAAATTAGAAAGTGTGACGCACGCCCATTGCATACTGGCTTGATGCTGCACCACTTGGTGTCAAACCGCCAGCTGAAGATGAGCTGAAAATTGTTTGACCGTAGATTGCGTACAAGTTAGTGCGCTTGCTCAACAAGTAGTTAGAACCCAACTGCCATGCATTGAAGTTAGTTGTAGGAGTGCCAACACCGTAGTTAGTGAAACGGCCGTTACCTGCGGAAGCCCAACCTTCGATCTTAGGAGTCAACATTGCGCGAACACCCAACTGTTGACCTGTACGCTTAAGGTACTGGCTTGAGTTGTAATCATTGGTGATCTTAGCATTTGTCCAACCAGCATACGCCTTCAAAATACCGAAGTCATAAGTTGCACCAGCATAAGTATTGTTGGTTGTTGTATTTGGGTTTACAGCTGCAGTGATCGTTGAAGGTGTTGTAATTGTTGCTGCAGTAGTACCAATTAAAGCATTTTGCTCTTGCTTAACAGAAGCATACGCTGCTGCAACATAAAGCTTTTGCCATGTGTAATCAGCACTTACGTTCCAACCGTTAAAGTTAGCTGTACCGCCTGTACCAGTAACAGTGTTAGTACCAGTAGCAGTTTGATTTGTGTTTACGTTATTTTGGATGTAAGCAGCATTCAAACCAAAACCAGCAAACTTGTCGCTGTTGAATTTGATCATGTTAGTGGAGCGAACCATGTGGTTACCACCAGCAGAGTCACTACCCAAAACGCTAGAAGCTGTTGAAGCACCAGCTACAGGGCGAATCACGCTACCAACAACGTTATTAGACTGGCCTGGGTCAGTTGCGGCAACTGCATCATGTGTCAATGTGTATTGTGTACCGATTGCACCTTGACCAATGCCGTTTTTCTTCAAACCAACAAAAGTTTGACGGTTACCGTTCAATACTTGAGTGGAGCTTGCGTTTGACAACTCTAATTCAGCTGTGAAGAATGCAGAAGTACCACCACCTAAGTCTTCAGTACCTTTGAAACCTAAACGGCTTGATGTTTCGTTACCGTTACCGTTTTGGATGAAACCAGCGTTAGTAGCTTTGTTTGTACCGTTACGTGAAGAAGTGCTGGAGAAACCAGCGTCGATAATTCCATAAACAGTCACTGATGACTGAGCTTGAGCTGCTGACGCAAACGCGCCGATTGCTGCAACTGCTAATAGCGATTTTTTCATTCTTTAAATCTCCATAAATTGAAAGTAATGCCCGAATAAAACTGGGACCTATGAATTTTGCTTGTTTTGCCCTACTAGACTGGGGGTAAGGGTATTTAGGAGCTCTTTTTGCTTGTCAAAAGGCAGTTTTTTGGCTTTCTTCGTTGTATCAGGGCAACAAGGGCTTTGATTTCTGTCTTTTTAAGGCTCGGAATGCCAAAATTGTCATATGGCAAGCCGTGAATTCTTAAAAATCCTTCAATCTGCCCGACTGGGTGATGTATCCGCACAACAAAATTTGGCATCTGCTTATTTGACTGGGGCATTTAAAACCCCTATTCAACCGTCTAATGCCCTGATTTGGTTGGAAAAATCTTATTTTTCTATTCAAAATCAAATAGTTAGCGAATTGAGCTCAAGTGATACTGAAATTTCTGATGTTGCTGGCTCATCCCCAGAGCTTTTGGACATTCTAGAGAGAATCTCGCTCGTTCCGCTGGAGGGAACCTTTAATTCACCGGCATTTGCTTTTGGCTGGGAATCATTCTGGAAATTGGCTAAAGCCAATATCGAAGCAAGTTATGCAGCGCAGTGGCAACTCGCAGAACTATTACTAGATCCCAATAAAAAAGATTTGCAGACTGAATTGTCTTCCTGGCTATTAAGACGAGGAAATGATGGCGATGACTTTCTGTCTTTGCAAAAAAAGGCGAAAGATTTTTTATTGGGTCTGGCAGATTCTGAGACACCATTTACTAACAGCGCAAAAGAGCTGCTAATTAAGTTGCAACCAAAAGACGAAGCGCTCTCCTCTCTGTGGAATGCCTGGCTATCGGACAAAAATGAAGCTGCGCTGGTCCAAGCTGCAGAACTTGGCCTCACGATAGCCAAGCTCACTCTAGGTTTACGGCTAGCGCAATTTAATGAAACAGCTTCTGTGGGAGATGATGTTGGGGGATCTCGCGGTAAATCCAACGCCTCTCTCAAAAAAGCAGCCTACTGGTTAGAGTTGGCAGCCAAAGATGGTGATCGTGATGCTTGGTTTGCATTGGGTGAAATTTATCGTCGCCCACAGTTCTCTGGATACAACGCTGCTGAGAGTGATCGTTGCTTTGATCGCGCAGCAGATTTAGGTCATCCGGTTGCTCAATTTAGAAGAGGTGCGAACCTCTGGCGCAAGCGGGAGAAGTTAGAAGAAAAGGTTCGCGGCCTGCAAGCCTCTTATTGGATTTGGCAAGCTTACCAACAAGCCGTACCTGAAGCAAAAGAACTGCTCGGAAAGATTTTAGAAAACGTTTCTAACCCCAAAGAGAATGATTGGCATGATTTAGCCGCCTTTGCGGAAGAAGCACTCAATCATCATGCGGAACACAAGCTGGATCACGAATGGATCTTGCTATGTCATAGACTCGTTATAGCGAACCAATTTAACTTGAGCAAGGCCGAGTTGCTTTTATGCGAGGTTAGCGAACTACAGCATGAACATTGTGTTGTAGTCGATATTCGGCATGAGTTACCAAAGATTTTGCCTAGACTCATTCAGATTGATACGACCCAGCAGCGGCGCTCTTTACTGGCAGCCGGCAAAGCGTTCGCAGGAAGCGAGTCAGACTTAGAAGGAAACCTCAGGCAAAGGCGCTATCGTTTTGATCGAGTAACAGAATGGCTTACCGCCACCTTCTCGCAAGATCAAACAGTTGCTTGAGTATCTGGGTTTGCTGTTGTGCCCGCATCGTCGTCTGACGGCTTAGGCACATAAAAACGCGCTATCAACAATCCTAGTTCATAGAGCAGACTCATCGGCACAGCAAGTAACAATTGTGAGAGTACGTCTGGCGGCGTGACAACCGCTGAAATCACAAAAGCACCAACAATCACATATGGGCGTATCTCTCTCAGTTTAGCCAGCGGCACCATACCCATACGCACCAGCACCACAACTACAACTGGCACCTCGAAGGTAATACCAAACGCCAAGAAGGTAGTCATTGCAAAGCTAAGGTAGTTATCAATGTCCGTCGACATCTCAGCGCCCAAAGGTGCGTTATAGCTAGCCATGAATTGGAATACTGTTGGGAACACCAAGAAGTAAGCAAATGCCATGCCAAAAATAAATAAGCTGTAACTACTCACTACCAAAGGCACAATCAATTTGCGCTCATGCTGATAAAGTCCTGGTGCAATAAACGCCCACAACTGATACATCACCACAGGTAGTGCAATTAAGAAAGCAACCAACATGGTCACTTTCATGGGCACAAAGAATGAACCCGTTACATCCGTCACGATCATCTTGCCGCCAGCGGGCAATGCCTGAAGTAATGGTTGTGCGAACAAATGAAAAATATCTGGTGCCCAGTAAACCAGGCAAACGAACACCACAATAATTGCTAGGGCTGACTTAATGATGCGATCACGCAACTCAAATAAATGAGACAGGAAGGATTCTTGTAAGCCCGAATCTTCTGTTGGATTATTTTGCGTCATTGATATATGTATTTACTTTTATTTGGGCTAAGTTATTTGCCTGCACTGTGGTGGAAGCGCTTCATACGAGCGGCACCAGATTGCACGCGTGTGCGCATGCCAGTGGAACGCTTAAACCAAACCGGTCTTGCTGCACGTCTTACGCCCCAACTCTTACGACCTTGGCGTATCGATTTTTGTAGAACTTCTTTTTCATCGAGAGGGGCTCGCGTATACATATTCGAACCAATATCAGCTTGGTCGCTTAAATTAGCGCCCGCTTCTTGAACAGTAGATTGGATCGAGCTCTCAACATCCTTAAAGGCGGAGACACTTTCTTCGCGGAGTTTCTTAAACTCCTCAACATCCATCTGCCGACTCACTTCGGATTTGACATCCGCCATGTAACGTTGGGCGCGCCCGAACAAATTACCCGCCATACGAGCGATCTTAGGAAGACGCTCTGGCCCGACCACTACCAATGCAACTACTGCAATGAGTGCAAGCTTTGAAACTCCGAGATCAATCATTGCAGTTGCGCATTATTTCTATCAACAATTATTTATTGATGTCTTTTGCCTGAACATCCACAGTTTTCTCTGTTGATGCAGCGGCACTTTGAATTTGCTCCTTAGCTTTGTCTTGCGACTCTTCAGTTCCCTCAGGCGTTTTCATGCCGTCTTTGAAACCTTTAACAGCTCCACCTAAGTCAGTGCCGATATTGCGCAATTTTTTGGTACCAAATACCAACATCACGATGACCAAAACAATTAACCAATGCCAAATGCTAAATGAACCCATTTTTAATCTCCTCGGACTATTTTTTCCAGGGGCGCGGACCGCCCATCACATGCAAGTGCAAGTGATAGACCTCTTGCCCACCATCTGCACCGTTGTTCACTACCAATCTAAAGCCGCCATCTTTTCCAGGACGACAGCCTTGCTCTTTGGCGAGACGCGGTGCTAATTCCATCATTCTACCTAGCAATGGCGCATCCACCACTTCCGCAGACTCCAACATAGCAATATGTTTTTTAGGGATCATCAAAAAATGAATGGGGGCGGCAGGATTGATATCTTTAAAAGCGTAAATTTCCTCGTCTTCATACACCTTCTGGGATGGGATTTCACCTTTAGAAATCTTGCAAAACAAGCAATTAGGATCGTGACTCACGCTTTCGCCTCTAGTTTTGATGAATTTATTGGGTTTTATCTGTATTTACTCTGTACCAGCGGCCTTTCTGGCCGCCTTCTCTTCGATGCCAGAGGTACCCAGGCGACGATTGAGCTCAGCCACAACATCCTCGGGACGCAAACCAAACTGGGACAGTGCAATTAAGCAATGAAACCAAAGGTCGGCCATTTCTCCTACCAAGAGCTTTTGCTGCTCAGAGGCTAGATTGGCGTTACGGGCGTCTTTAGCCGCCATAACTGCTTCTGTAGCCTCCTCGCCAATTTTTTTCAGAATGCCATCATCACCCTTGGAAAAGAGCAGGGCCGTGTAAGAGGTCTTGGGATCTGCCTCTCCAGCCTTAAATGCATCGCGTCGCTGATCCACCACATCGGCTAAATAAGCCAAAGCGGAGTCTAAATTGGAAGGTTTTTGTGCTGAACTAGTCATAAAGTGATTTTATGTCTTTATTGCTGGGAAGACTCTGAAGGTCTTATTGATGACCCTTGGACTCATCCACCCAGGCAGAAACACCGGAATCCCACCGCAAAAAGAAGCAACTGTGCTCGCCAGTATGGCAAGCAATACCGTCTTTTTGCTCAACCATGAGCAAAATGGTGTCGCCATCACAATCGAGGCGAATTTCTTTTACTTTTTGGGTATGGCCAGATTCTTCACCCTTATGCCAGAGCTTTTGCCTAGAGCGAGTCCAATACACAGCCTCCCCCAAACGCAAAGTAGCCAATAGAGCATCGCGATTCATCCAAGCCATCATTAAGATATCTTTACTGCCAACTTCCTGGGCGATCACTGGAACCAGACCTTGTTCATTCCAAGTAACAGCATCTAGCCATGCTCCAGCCTCTAAAGACTCCATTGGAGTGAAGGAATTTTTCATGGTCATCTTTATGTGGTGTTCTCAGTTAGTCTGTCTGCAAATTAAATGCGGACAGGAATTCCTTGGCTTGCCATGTATTCTTTTGCTTGGCCAACAGTGTATTCACCATAATGAAAAATACTGGCTGCGAGTACTGCATCAGCATGGCCTTTAGTAATACCATCCACCAGGTGCTGCAAATTACCAACGCCACCAGAAGCAATCACAGGCACACTAACTGCATCACTTACTGCTGCAGTTAACTCTAGATCAAAACCATCTTTACTGCCATCGCGATTCATACTGGTGAGAAGAATTTCTCCAGCACCACGTTTAGCGACTTCAGAAGCCCATGCAACTACATCCATGCCGGTTGCAGTTCTACCGCCATGAGTAAAGACTTCCCAATTACCCGCTTCAGTTTTTTTGGCATCAATCGCAACGACGATGCACTGAGAGCCGTAATATGCCGCAGCATCAGAAACCAAATCGGGATTGGCTACTGCGGATGAATTCATACTCACCTTATCAGCACCGGCATTGAGCAAGCGACGTACGTCAGCCACAGCGCGCACACCACCACCAACAGTCAAAGGAATAAATACTTGAGATGCGACATCTTCAATGATGTGCAGAATGAGATCGCGCCCATCAGAGGTAGCTGTAATATCTAAAAAAGTAAGCTCATCAGCGCCCTGGGTGTCGTAGCGTTTTGCAATCTCTACCGGATCACCCGCATCACGCAGCCCAACAAAGTTCACGCCTTTCACAACGCGCCCTGCCGTCACATCAAGGCAAGGAATAATTCGTTTAGTGAGCACTATTAAACAATCTAAATAATTTTCTTGGCAAACTTGAGGGTTAACTCATCGGCATATTTTTGTGCTGCAGTTAAATCTAAGTCACCAGCATAAATCGATCGACCCGCAATCACACCCATCACACCCTCAGCCTCTGCTTCGCAGAGTGCTTCAATATCTTGGTTATTAGATAAACCACCGCTAGCAATGACTGGAATCCGAATAGCTTGCGCTAATTTAATCGTGGCATCCATATTGATGCCTTTCATCATGCCATCACGACCAATGTCGGTATAGATGATGGCTTCAACCCCATAGTCTTCAAACTTTTTAGCAAGATCAATCACTTCATGTCCCGTAATCTTGCTCCAGCCATCGGTTGCCACTTTGCCATCACGCGCATCTAAGCCAACCATGATATGACCAGGAAAAGCTGTGCAGGCATCTTGCACAAAACCAGGACTCTTGACTGCTGCAGTACCAATAATCACAGTGCTAATACCGTCATCTAATAAACGTTCAATCGTTTCAAGATCACGAATACCACCACCCAGCTGAACTGGAATCTCATCGCCCACTGCTTTCAAGATTGATTTGATAGCAGATTCATTCTTCAGCTTGCCTGCAAATGCGCCATTCAAATCGACTAGGTGTAGGCGACGTGCACCCTTACTAATCCAGTGCGCAGCCATCGCCCCTGGATCTTCTGAAAAAACAGTGGCTTTATCCATGTCACCTTGTTCGAGTCGAACACAGTGGCCATCTTTTAAGTCAATCGCGGGAATCAGCAGCATAGCGGTAGGTTAGAAAAGTATTAAGGTTGCCAAGAAACAAAATTTTTGTAGAGCTTTAATCCGTATTCTGCACTTTTTTCTGGATGAAATTGCGTTGCAAAAATATTATCCCTTGCAACCGCAGAAGTAAACCAATCGCCATACTCGGTTGAGCCCGCAACATCTTCCTGGCGTTGCGGTACAACATAGTAGCTGTGTACAAAATAAAAACTAGTTAAATCTGGAATGCCATCCCAAAGTGCGTGCTGGCGATCTTGGCGAACTTGATTCCAACCCATATGGGGAACTTTGTAAGCGGAGCCGTCTGGCTGTACTTTGCCAGCCAATTCAAATCGCCTTACCTCACCAGGAATTAACCCCAAGCAAGGCGTCCAACTGGCATTGGAATTGGCGCGCACTTCGGCACTTTGATCAAACAGCATCTGCTCGCCCACACAAACACCTAATAGTGGTTTATTTTTGACCGCATCTAGCAATGCCTCCAATAAACCAGACTCTTCTAAATGCTTCATGCAATCAGGCATAGCGCCCTGCCCTGGAAGCACTACCCGCTCGGCGGAGAGGATTTCTTCTGGGGTGTGAGCAATCAGCACATTGGCATCGGGAGCCACATGATGAAAGGCTTGATACACGGAACGTAGATTACCCATTCCGTAGTCAACGATCGCAATGGTTTGCGCCAATTGTTAGCCTATGTTCTGTAGTTTTTTGACAGTCTTCTACTCAACACTAGAAATTTTCTAGATTAGAGGCTGCCCTTAGTCGAAGGAACAACACCAGAGGCACGCGGATCTATCTCTAAAGCCATGCGCAACGCACGACCAAAGGCCTTAAAAACGGTTTCAATCTGGTGGTGAGCATTAATACCGCGTAAGTTATCGATGTGCAAAGTTACTCCAGCGTGGTTAACAAAACCACGGAAGAACTCAATACTGAGATCCACGTCAAAGTCGCCCACACGTGCGCGGGTAAACGGGACGTTGAACTCCAAGCCTGGACGGCCAGAAAAATCGATCACCACACGAGAAAGGGTTTCATCCAAAGGGACGTAAGAGTGGCCATAGCGGGTAATGCCCGCTTTATCGCCAACTGCTTTGGCAAATGCCTGCCCCAGAGTAATACCTACATCCTCGACGGTATGGTGGTCATCAATATGGGTATCGCCTTTTGCGACTACCTTAAGGTCAATCATGCCGTGACGGGCAATTTGATCCAGCATATGATCTAGGAAGGGTACGCCAGAGGCTAGCTCAGCTTTACCTGTGCCATCTAAATTGATGGCAATTTGAATTTTGGTTTCCGAAGTGTTTCGGGTAACGTCGGCTTGCCGCATGCTTCAGTGCGCCGCGAGGCGAAGTGTTGATTGAAGCCTCATAATATCATTCCTAATACAGATATAAATGCCGATGTTGATTGCTGGCTTTTATTCACTTTTGCTGATTTTTGACTAGAGTCCCTCATGAGCCGTTTTTGGAGCCCCGTTGTTCAGACCCTCACCCCTTACGTTCCTGGGGAGCAGCCGCAAATGGAGCGGCTGGTAAAGCTCAATACGAATGAAAGCCCATATGGCCCATCTCCTAAGGCTCTAGCCGCCATAAATCAGCAAAACACGGATGATTTAAGGCTTTATCCAGACCCTGAAGGCCTGGCCCTTAAAAAAGCCATTGCCGATTTGCACGGCCTAGACCCAAAACAGGTATTTTTAGGCAATGGTTCCGACGAGGTTCTGGCCCACGTATTTTTAGGCCTGCTCAAACAAGCTAAACCAGTTCAGTTTCCAGATATCACTTATAGCTTCTACCCGGTTTATTGCAAGTTATTCGGCATTGACTATGAAACAGTACCCTTGGGCTCTCATTTTGAGATCCAAACCGAGAATCTCAAAAATGACAATGGTGGAATTATTTTCCCCAATCCCAATGCCCCAACTGGTAGAGCTATTCCTCGATCAGATATCGAAGCTCTGCTGGGTAGAAATACACAGTCCGTAGTAGTGATTGATGAAGCCTATGTGGACTATGGAACCGAGTCTTGCATTCCCCTGCTTCGCGGAAGTGCATGTCCAGAAAACCTCTTGGTCGTACACACCTTATCCAAGTCACGCGCCCTAGCTGGTCTTCGCGTTGGATTTGCAGTGGGACATCCAGACCTCATTGCAGGTCTGGAGCGGGTGAAGAATAGCTTTAACTCCTATCCACTGGGGCGCCTGGCGCAAGCGGGAGCAATTGCCGCAATACAAGATCAAGCCCATTTGGAGTCTACTAGCAAAAAAGTGATTCAAACTCGCGAACGCTTAGTAGCTGAATTGAGTACATTAGGCTTTGATACGCTGCCATCAACCGCCAACTTTATTTTTACGCGTCACCCGAATCATGCTGGTGTGAAGCTGTATCAAGCTTTACGCGATCGTGGAATTATTGTGCGTCACTTCAAGTCACCACGGATTGAAGAATTTTTGCGCATCACCATCGGCACCGATGATCAAACAAATGAATTGATTGCAGCTTTGAAAGAAATTCTGGCTAGCGCCTAAACTTGACTGCAATCGTTTTTTTCTAAACCGAACTTGGGTTTATTTTTTCAAGCGCATCTCAGCTGCGCGGGCGTGAGCTGTTAAGCCCTCACCGTGTGCGAGCGTACTAGCAACAGCGCCTAGCGTTTGAGCACCTGCTTCACTGACCTCAATCATGCTTGAGCGCTTAATAAAGTCATACACCCCCAATGGGGATGAGAAGCGCGCAGTACGTGCTGTTGGTAAAACGTGATTCGGACCTGCACAATAATCGCCTAAAGATTCACTGGTGTAATTACCCATAAAGATGGCGCCAGCATGACGAATTAACTCAGCCCACTTGCGTGGCTCAGTTGCACAAATTTCTAAATGCTCGGCAGCAATGGCATTGGCAATCTCACAAGCCTCGCCCATATCTTTTACCTGAATCAATAAAGCACGATTAGTAAGCGATGTTTCAATCACTTTCTTTCTTGGCATGTCAGGTAATAACTTATTAATGCTTACTTGCACTTGCTCAATAAATTTCTCATCTGGACAAAGCAAAATAGATTGCGCTAACTCATCATGCTCAGCTTGAGAAAATAAATCCATCGCGATCCAATCGGGATTGCTAGAGCCGTCACAGAGGACCAAAATTTCTGAAGGGCCGGCGATCATATCAATGCCAACAGTACCAAAGACTCTACGCTTGGCGGCTGCAACATAGGCATTGCCAGGGCCAACAATTTTGTCTACCGGTGGAATAGTTTGCGTGCCATAAGCTAAGGCGCCAACTGCTTGTGCACCACCAATCGTAAAGACGCGATCAACACCAGATAAGTAAGCAGCAGCCAAGACCAAGGTATTGCGAGCGCCATCAGGGGTGGGTACCACCATGATGACTTCTTTCACACCAGCAACCTTGGCAGGAATTGCATTCATCAACACAGAAGATGGATAAGCAGCCTTGCCGCCAGGAACATAAATACCCACACGATCTAAGGCTGTTACTTTTTGACCTAATCGGGTGCCATCATCCTCTTCGTATTCCCAAGAGTGGCAACCCGCTTCAATCTTCTGCCTCTCGTGATAAGCACGCACTCTTTGCGCAGCGATATCAAGAGCATTTTTTTGTTCAGCAGATAAACCTTCGTAAGCTGTTTTTAATTCTTCTGGAGAAATTTCTAACTCAGTAACACTTGAAATATTGAGACGATCAAACTGCTTTGTAAAGGAGAGCACAGCAGCATCACCCTCACCCTTCACTTGCGCCAGAATATTTACTACTGCAGCATCAATCGCCTCATCATCCGCCATAGGCAAAGAAAGGCTGGAGAGCAGGGCTTCTTTGAACCCAGCATCTTTGCTATTAAGGCGCTTGACCATGACTTCTGCTGACATATGGATTTTTTCTTTACTTCAATAACTCAAAGAATGGCTGTAATTGTGTGCGCTTACGTTTATAAGATGCTTGATTAACAACTAAACGTGCGCTGATATCGGCGATTGGCTCAACTTCAACCAAACCATTTGCACGCAAAGTATTGCCTGTAGACACCAGATCGACAATGGCATCTGCTAGGCCAACCAATGGAGCTAACTCCATTGAGCCGTATAAATGAATCGTATCGATGTGAACGCCTTTATTGGCAAAGTGCTCGCGTGCACAATTGACGTACTTTGTTGCGACCTTCAAACGCGATCCTTGCTTTACTGCAGCCGCGTAATCAAAACCTTCTCTCACAGCAACTGACATACGACATTTAGCGATGTTCAAATCAAAAGGAACATATAGACCATCGGTACCGTTTTCCATTAAGACATCCAGGCCAGCAACTCCAAAATCGGCTCCACCAAACTGAACATAGGTCGGCACATCTGAAGCACGCACAATAATCAGGCGGACATCAGGATTGGAGGTCTCAATAATGAGTTTGCGTGACTTTTCTGGATCTTCAAGCGGACGAATGCCGATCTTAGATAAGATCTCGGCAGTTTCTTCGAAGATGCGCCCCTTCGAGAGGGCTAGAGTTAACTTCATAGACTAATTATCTATCAGGCTTACTTGATGCGCTGAATGTTGGCCCCCAAGAGGGTCAACTTTTGCTCCATGCGGTCATATCCACGATCTAAGTGATAAATCCGGTCTACCTGGGTTTCGCCTTGGGCAGCCAATCCAGCGATCACTAGACTGGCGGAGGCTCGCAAATCAGTAGCCATCACAATGGCCCCAGAAAGCTTTTCCACGCCCTGTGCAATTGCGGTATTACCCTCAATCGCAATATCAGCACCGAGGCGGTTCATCTCTTGAACGTGCATAAAGCGGTTTTCAAAGATGGTTTCGGTAATCGTGGCGTTCCCCTGGGCTATGGCATTGACTGCCATCAGCTGCGCCTGCATATCCGTCGGAAAGGCTGGGTATTCAGAAGTGCGGAAGCTAACCGCCTTAGGACGCCCTTTCATGGAAGCCCTAATCCAATCAGGACCGACTTCCATTTCCAAGCCAGCTTCTTTGAGTTTGACGATCACCGCATCCAAGGTATCTGGGCGACAGTGCTTGACCAGCACCTCACCGCCAGCAGCAGCAACTGCGCACAAGAATGTACCAGCTTCAATCCGGTCGGCAATCACAGCATGTTCTGCACTGTGGAGCTTTTCAACACCCTCAATGACTAGGCGATCACTACCAATACCGGTAATCTTGGCGCCCATTTTGACGAGCAACTCTGCTAGGTCTCCCACTTCAGGCTCGCGCGCAGCATTCTCCAAAATGGTTGTACCGGATGCCAAAGTGGCGGCCATCAATAGATTCTCTGTACCTGTTACAGTGATCATGTCAGTCAAGATGGAAGCGCCTTGCAGACGACCCGTAGCAGATTTAGTTTCCGCCTGAATATAACCACTCTTAATCTTGATGGTGGCACCCATGGCTTTTAAACCCTTGATGTGCTGATCGACTGGACGCGCACCAATAGCGCAGCCGCCCGGCAAGGAAACCTTAGCGCTATGCATTCTGGCGAGCAATGGGCCCAGAACCAAAATAGAGGCACGCATGGTTTTCACCATCTCATAAGTAGCTTCAGAGCTCTTAATATTGGCTGCATTGAGTACCACGTGATTGCGATCATTCGAATCTGGAAAAGTGACAGTCACGCCAATTTCTTGCAAGAGCTTGAGCATGGTCCGCACATCTTGTAAGTCAGGGACATTACGCAAAGTGATAGGCTGATCAGTGAGCAAACAAGCACACAAAATTGGCAACGCTGCGTTCTTTGCGCCAGCAATTGCTACCTCACCCTTAAGGGGAGTGCCGCCAACCATTCGTAATTTATCCATGAATCTATTCCAGTAAAAGCTAATGTCGTATTTTATGTTGGGGTATTTTGTGCAAACTCTTCGGGGGTGAATGCTTTGATTGATAAAGCATGAACCTCTGCCTTCATGCGATCGCCCATGGCGCCATATACCAATTGATGACGCTGAATCAAACGCTTGCCTTCAAACTCTGGACTCACAATCGTCGCAAAGAAATGCTGGCCATCACCTTCAACTTTGACATGGGCGCATGCAAGGCCTTGCTGAATATAGCCTTCAATTTGCTCTGGGGTTGGCAACATCACAATCTCCTGATTTCTAATTTCTTAACAACTGTTTAATTCGTGTTTAGGTAAAGGGCAATAACTAGTTTCTGAGCTTGTAGCCTTTTTTCAGTAAACGCAAAGCAATAGCAGAGACCACAACAAAGAAGCACGCCACGATCGCTAGACTATTCCAAGGGGATATATCTGACACTCCAAAGAAGCCGTAACGGAAACCATCGATCATGTAGAAGAATGGATTGAAGTGGGATACCACTTGCCATGCTGCCGGCAACGAGTGAATGGAATAAAACACGCCTGACAACATCGTTGCCGGCATGATGATGAAATTCTGAAATGCGGCTAATTGATCATACTTATCGGCCCAGATGCCCGCAATTAAACCCATACTTCCCAAAATTGCAGCGCCCAATAGAGCGAATGCCATGATCCATAGAGGATATTCAAAGGATGGCATTGCGAACCAAGCAGTAATTAGTAATACGCCTGAGCCAACGACAATTCCACGAAATACCGCAGCCAAGACATAAGCGGCATAAAACTCCAAGTGGCTAAATGGGGCCAGCAAAACAAAGACGAGATTACCAGTCACCTTCGACTGAATAAGGGATGATGAGGTATTAGCAAATGCGTTCTGCAATACGCTCATCATGACTAAGCCCGGAATGAGGAAGGCCGTGTAATTCAGACGACCGTAGACCTCTTTACCCTCCAACACATGTCCAAAAATCATTAAATACAAAACAGCGGTAAGCACTGGGGCAGCAACCGTCTGAAACGCCACTTTATAAAAACGTTTGATTTCTTTTCGCAAGAGCGTTGGGAAACCGCTACCATAGGAGATTGGCAGTTTCTTTAAAGTAGATTTCATCGAGCACCCCCCGACATGATGTTGACAAACACATCTTCGAGATCTGTTTTACCCTCACCATCTTTTTTCACTGAGCCGTATTGGCTCAATAAATTCGCGGTTGTATCCAAAGCCACAATCTTTCCTTGCTTGAGCATGGCAATGCGCTGACACAATGCCTCAGCCTCTTCAAGGTAATGGGTTGTTAAAACAATCGTGTGACCATGTTGATTTAGTCGACTGATAAATTGCCAGAGAGATTGGCGCAGCTCTACGTCAACACCTGCTGTTGGCTCATCCAAAATAATCACAGGCGGCCTATGAACCAAAGCCTGAGCCACCAATACCCGTCGTTTCATACCACCAGATAAGGAGCGCATATTGCTATCAGCTTTATTGGTGAGATCTAGATTAGCCATGATCTCGTCAATCCAGGCATCGTTATGACGAATACCAAAATAGCCAGACTGAAATTGCAAGGTTTCTCTAACGGTAAAGAAGGGGTCGAATACCAACTCCTGCGGCACAACTCCCAGCATCCGGCGAGCATCACGGAATTGACTTTGAACATCCGCACCCATGATTGCAGCATGACCGCTATCTGCAGTAACTAATCCAGCTAGAATCGAAATCAGCGTTGTCTTACCGGCTCCATTAGGACCCAGCAGGCCAAAGAACTCACCTTGCTCAATTGATAAGGAAACATCATCTAGCGCCTGTAGTGCACCATAATTTTTTGATACGTTTTTTATCGATATTGCTGCGTGCATGCTATGACAAACCTAGCAACTCAGCAACGCCATATACGCTAGCTAATACGGTTAGTTTCTCTGGTGCGTTTTGTACGGACATGTGTTCACCATTGGCTTGTAATTTTTTTTGCCATGCCAATAAAACCGTGAGCACAGTAGAGTCAAAATCCTTAAGATTGATGCAATCCACAGCTCTTAATGACGTAAGATTTAACAGGCCATCCTTTTCCAACTGCGAGACATTGCTCTGGGTCACCGAAATGGGTAAAAAAAATGGCATCTGATATTTATCTTTGATTGCTCTGGCGTGGTCTTTAGTTTGCTGGCTTCGCAGCAGCAAGCTGCTTATTGCGATCCTGCAAGAACTTCACTAAACCATCTACACCATTCTGACTAATTTGATTTGCAAACTGATTGCGATAAGCCTCAACCAGCCAAACACCCATGATGTTCATGTCATAGACTTTCCAGCCATTGGCTGTTTTCTCCAGGCGATAGTCAAGCGGCACCGGATCACCACGACCAATTACCACGGTCTTGACAACCACTTCCTTGTCGTCTGGAGCCGCACGCAAAGGTTTAAATTGGATAGTCTGATCACGCAATTGGCTTAAAGCGCCAGAGTACGTGCGAATCAGCAAATTCTTAAATTCAGAAACTAATTGAGCCTGCTGTTCTGGAGTCGCTTTTTTCCAATTCGGACCCATAGCCATTTCAGTAGTGCGGCGCATATCGGTATACGGAACAATTTTCTTTTCCACTAAATCCACAATACGCGGGATATTCCCTTTTTGAATTTCGGGGTCAGACTTTACAGAAGCCATCACATCAGAAACTACGGTCTTAATCAAACCGTCGGGCGTGGACTGATCAACTGCTTGAGCAGAAACACTGCCGGCAAACAAAAACAGGCTTGATAGCAATACTGAAAAGTATTTTTGAATGGTTTTTTGGCTTTTCATGCGTCCTCGATTAATGCTGGTCATTGGAGCCCATTTTAGCCCTTAAAGGAAATCAGCTTAGGCTTGATCGCCTTTATTCGTAGGGGTTTTCATAAACCGGCATGAGGGGCTCCCTATCTTCGCGCCCTTCATTAATCTGATATTCGCGTCGCTGAATGTAGGCATCTCGCATAAAGCTGTATTTATCGATTGCAGCGCCATCCAATAGGTCACCTGCTTCGTAATACGTATTTCGTGCATTCACCACGCGCAAGCCGGTAATGCTATTACGTAAGCCAATATCTTTTACGTAGCCAAAAAGATAGTCCGACTCCAAATCGGCTACCGTACCAAAGGTATCTCGGACATTGCTAGGACCAAAGAATGGCAAAACAACATAAGGGCCGGAGGGAACACCCCACACACCAAAGGTTTGACCCCAATCTTCCTTATGCTTTGGTAGGCCGCCAGGCGTTGCCATATCAATTAAGCCACCCAAACCAAAAGTGGTATTGACTACCACCCTCATCAAGTCACTAAAGGCATAGTCCGGCTTGCCCTGCAACAGGTTCTGCAGTGCAGTGTAGATATCACTGTAGTTGCTAAAGAAATTGTAGATGCCGTCTCGCACAAACTCTGGCAAGACAAAACGGTAGCCAGCCACTACCGGCTTGAGTAAATAGGCATCTAAGCCTTCATTGAACTCAAAAACGGAACGGTTAAACGGCTCCCACGGATCATGTGGAGAAGGCTCTACTCCAGCAGGAATAGAGGCGCAACCCACCATGATAGCCACCAAGCCAAGCAGCACGACACGTTTAATTCTCACAAGCCACTGCATTATTTTTCAGCGCCCTTATCTTTACCGCTATCGGCAGCCTTGTTATATAAGAACTGGCTAATCAGATTTTCAAGAACCACTGCGGACTGCGTCTGAGTGATCTTATCCCCAGCAAGCAACATGTCATCAGAGCCGCCAGCCTCAAGCCCAATATATTGCTCACCCAACAAACCTGAAGTCAAAATCTTAGCCGCAGAATCTTTAGGGAACTTATAGGCATCCTCAATGGTCATAGTGACAGTAGCTTGATAAGTCTTGTCATCAAAGGAGATATTGGCAATACGGCCAACAACAACGCCAGCACTTTTCACTGGTGCACGTGGCTTGAGTCCGCCGATATTGTCAAAGCGCGCAGAAATTTTGTAAGTGGGTGCAAAGGAAACGGCATTCATATTACCGACCTTCAATGCGAGAAACAAAGCAGCCAGTAAACCAATGGCTACAAAGATTCCGACCCAAACATCAATTGCACTTTTTCTCATAAGAGTCCCAGTTTATTCTTTCTAATTCGAGAACATCATCGCGGTGAGCAAGAAGTCCAACGCTAAAACCGATAAGGAGGAAATCACCACAGTTCTGGTAGTTGCTTGCGATACACCCTCAGGCGTAGGCTTAGCCTCATAACCCTGATACAAGGCAATAAAAGTCACCGCCACACCAAATACCAAGCTTTTAATCAGGCCGTTGCCAATATCAGAAAAGAGATCAACTCCGCCCTGCATCTGAGACCAGAAGGCGCCGGAATCCACCCCAATCAAAGGCACGCCAACAAAGTAGCCACCCATCACACCAACAGCCGTAAAGATGGTTGCCAAAATCGGCATCGCAATAATGCCCGCCCATAAGCGCGGTGCAATCACACGACTTAATGGATCTACCGCCATCATCTCCATAGCACTGAGCTGTTCACCAGCCTTCATTAAGCCAATCTCAGCGGTAAGAGACGTGCCAGCGCGACCAGCAAACAACAAAGCCGTAATCACGGGACCCAATTCACGGGTAAGCGATAGCGCAACCAATAGACCCAGAGCTTGTTCTGAGCCATAACGGTTCAGGGTGTAATAGCCCTGTAAACCCAAAACAAAGCCAACAAACAAACCGGATACCGCAATGATCACAAATGAGTGATTACCGACAAAGAGAATTTGGTCCGAAACTAAACGGGGTCTTTTTAATAAGAAACCTGAGCGCCAAATGACTGCAGCAAACATACGAGCAGCTAAACCAAGGCTGGTTAAGTTGCGACGGATAAAAAATCCAAGATCGCCGAGGAGGTCTAAGGCCTTATAAAACATACTCATTTCAGACCCACTCCAAAATCTTCAGCAAGGCTTTGGCCTGGATAGTGAAACGGCACGGGACCATCTGGTGACGCATCCAGAAATTGGCGCACAAATGGGTCGCTTGAACGGCTCAACTCTTCAGGCGTACCTTCAGCACCAATGCGACCATTGGCAATGAAATAAACGTAATCGGCAATTTCAAATGTTTCTTCAACATCATGTGTAACCAATAAGCTCGTTGCGCCCAGAGCTTGATTCAAATCCCGAATCAAGCGCGCAGTAATTCCCAGTGAAATCGGATCCAAACCGGCGAAGGGCTCGTCATACATGATCAAGGGAGGATCAAGTGCAATCGCTCTTGCCAAAGCAACACGACGTGCCATGCCGCCAGAAATCTGTGAAGGCATCAAATCACGTGCGCCACGCAAGCCAACTGCATTAAGCTTCATCAGCACTAAAGAGCGTAAAAGCTCTTCACTTAAATCAGTGTGCTCACGCAAAGGAAAGGCGACGTTTTCAAAAACACTGAGATCGGTAAAGAGTGCGCCAAACTGAAAGAGCATTCCCATGCGACGTCGGGCGGCCATTAATTCAGCGCCGTTCATTTTGCCAATGTCATGACCTTCAAAAAGGACCTGACCAGACTGTGCAGTGAATTGGCCACCAATAAGTCTCAAGATTGTGGTCTTGCCACAGCCGGAGCCACCCATCACCGCAACAACTTGTCCTCGGCGGAACTCCATATTGAGTCCAGATAGAATTTGCCGCTCACCGGGGGCGTAGGAAAAGTTGACGTCCTTAATTTGAACTACAACTTCGCCATGGCCACCGCTAGAGGTTGTTTGCTTCACTTCCACCGAGTTGGAGTGGCTAATGTTCATATCCCCGATATTATCGCGGCAGAACGGAAGACCCCATTAAATACTCATCTACTGCCTGGGCAGCTTGGCGACCCTCACGAATTGCCCAAACTACCAAGGATTGTCCACGACGCATATCGCCAGCAGCAAATACCTTCGGAACATTGGTTTGGTAGGCGTTTTGGCCATCAACAGTAGCTTTTGCATTACCGCGCGCGTCTTTTTCAACACCAAAGGCATTGAGAACCTGGGCTGCAGGGGACACAAAGCCCATTGCCAAGAAAACCAAGTCTGCCTTAATCTCAAATTCAGAATTTGGCATTTCTGTCATCTTGCCGTCTTTCCACTCCAAGCGCACGCAAATCAACTTCTCTAATTTGCCATCTTTACCTTCAAAACGCTTTGTAGCAACAGACCAATCGCGCTCACAACCCTCTTCATGCGAAGAGGAGGTGCGCAACTTAGTTGGCCAATAGGGCCATACCAAAGGCTTGTTTTCAGTTTCTGGTGGCTGTGGCAACAATTCAAACTGAGTAACCTTAGCAGCGCCATGACGATTAGACGTTCCCACGCAATCAGATCCAGTATCACCACCACCGATAACTACTACATGCTTACCAGCTGCAGAAATTTCATTTTTGAAATCGCCTGCGTTTTCTTTATTCTGTGGAATCAAGAATTCCAAAGCATAGTGAACGCCTTTTAGCCCACGGCCAGGAACTGGCAAGTCACGTGGCTGCTCAGATCCACCGCTGATCACTACTGCATCGAATTCTTTCATCAGTTGATCAGGTGAAACAGTTTTTGTAGAGTAGTTTTTTACTTCAGCGCCAATCGCCTCTTTACCCACAAATACACCTGTCTCAAATTTCACGCCTTCAGCTTGCATTTGCTCAACACGACGATCGATCAACCACTTTTCCATTTTGAAATCAGGAATACCGTAGCGCAACAATCCACCAACACGATCATTCTTTTCAAATACGGTAACGTCATGACCAACGCGCGCTAACTGCTGCGCAGTCGCCATACCAGCAGGGCCACCACCAACGACAGCCACCTTCTTACCAGTCTTAGTTTTAGAGGGTTGCGGCTTAACCCAACCATTTTCCCAACCCTTATCAATAATGGCGTGCTCGATAGACTTAATGCCAACCGCGTCACTATTAATTCCTAAAGTACATGCAGCTTCGCAAGGTGCTGGGCAGATACGGCCAGTGAACTCAGGGAAGTTATTGGTTGATTGCAAAACATCTAATGCATTCTTCCAGTCATCATGAAAGACCAAATCATTGAAGTCGGGAATGATGTTATTTACAGGGCAACCATTATTGCAAAATGGAATGCCGCAATCCATACAACGTGCACCCTGTACTTTGGCCTCATCATCTGTCAGCGCTGCAACAAACTCTTTGTAGTGGTGGAGACGCTTAACGGGAGCCTCGTAGGTTTCATCTACGCGCTCAAACTCCATAAATCCAGTGACCTTACCCATATCGAATCCTTAGTATCTTTTCTTAATGTCTGTATTGATTAAGCAACTTATTAGCAAATTACGCAGCTACGGTTTTGTTTTGTGCTTTTTCCCACAATTCGCCTAAAGCACGTTTGTACTCAGTAGGCAGCACTTTCACAAAACGACCGCGGGCATTTTCCCAATCAGCCAAGAGTGCTTTAGCGCGCTCAGAACCAGTGTGACGGAAATGACGCTCGATCAAGCCCTTCAGAATTTGCTCATCAGTCATACGCTCACCACCATCCTTCACATCAACAGGGGCATGCCACTGTGACTGAGGCATCTTGGCAATCTGCTCAGCTGACGGCAGTACTTTTTCCAAAGTAGCCATGCTGGTATTGCAGCGTTTCTCGAAAAGGCCATCTTCGTCATAAACATAAGCAATACCACCGCTCATACCTGCTGCAAAGTTACGGCCAGTGGCACCTAACACCACTACGGTGCCGCCAGTCATGTATTCGCAACCGTGATCGCCAGTGCCTTCAACTACCGTTGTTGCACCAGAGTTACGAACTGCAAAACGCTCGCCAGCCACGCCATTGAAGAATGCTTCACCGCCGATTGCGCCGTAAAGAACGGTATTACCAACAATGATGTTCTTTGCTGTATCACCACGGAACTCATGTGGCGCACGCACAATCACACGTCCGCCAGATAAGCCCTTACCAACGTAGTCATTACCGTCGCCAACTAAATCCAAGGTGATACCGCGTGCCAAGAAGGCAGCAAAACTTTGACCAGCAGTTCCATTCAATTGAATATGAATAGTGTCATCAGGCAAACCAGCATGGCCATAACGCTGAGCGATTTCTCCGGAGAGCATTGCGCCAACAGTACGGTTCACGTTCTTCACTGGAACAATGAAAGAGACTTTCTCGCCACGTTGTAATGCAGGCTCACTCTTCTCGATGAGCACATTATCTAAAGCACTGTCTAAACCATGGTCTTGGGTCAAGGTCTGGTAACGAGGCGTATCTTTGGCCACAGCTGGCTCAGCAAAAATCTTGCTGAAATCCAAGCCATGCACTTTCCAGTTCTCAATACCTTTACGGGTATCCAAGAAGTCAACGCGACCAATCAAATCATCAAACTTACGAATACCAAGCTGTGCCATGATCTCGCGTACTTCTTCCGCAATAAAGAAGAAGAAGTTCACAACGTGCTCTGGCTTACCAGAGAACTTTTTGCGCAACTCAGGATCTTGTGTCGCAACGCCAACTGGGCAGGTATTCAAATGACACTTACGCATCATGATGCAGCCCTCAACTACCAACGGCGCCGTTGCAAAACCAAATTCGTCAGCACCCAGTAAGGCGCCAATCACAACGTCACGTCCGGTTTTCATTTGACCGTCGGCTTGCACACGAATACGGCTACGCAAACCATTGAGTACTAATGTTTGTTGAGTTTCAGCCAAACCCAATTCCCATGGGGAACCAGCATGCTTAATAGAGGACAGTGGTGATGCACCTGTACCGCCATCATGTCCAGCAATCACAACGTGATCTGCTTTCGCTTTGGCAACACCGGCAGCAATCGTACCAACACCCACCTCAGAGACTAATTTCACTGATACATCAGCAGCTGGGTTCACGTTCTTGAGATCGTGAATCAACTGGGCAATATCTTCAATCGAATAAATATCGTGGTGCGGAGGGGGGGAAATCAAACCGACACCTGGCACAGAGAAACGCAGCTTACCGATGTAATCGGAAACTTTGCCACCTGGTAATTGACCGCCTTCACCTGGCTTAGCGCCTTGTGCCATCTTGATCTGAATCTGATCAGCAGAGCGTAGGTATTCAGTAGTCACACCGAAACGACCTGAAGCAACCTGCTTAATTCTGGAGCGCAATGAATCGCCATCGAGCAAAGGAATGTTTGCTTCAACAACATCGTCACCCAAAATACTAGCTAAAGTTTCGCCCTTCTTGATTGGAATACCTTTGAGTTCATTCACATAACGATTTGGATCTTCGCCACCCTCACCAGTATTAGACTTGCCGCCAATACGGTTCATGGCAATTGCCAAAGTAGCATGCGCTTCAGTAGAAATAGAACCTAAAGACATCGCGCCCGTTGCAAAACGCTTAACGATTTCTTTTGCTGATTCAACTTCATCCAACGGAATCGCTTTAGCTGGATCAATCTTGAACTCAAACAAGCCGCGCAATGTCATCTGACGCTTAGTTTGGTCATTGATGAGATTGGCGTACTCTTTATAGGTTTGATAACCCTTTTCTACTCCAATACGAGTGGAGTGCTGTAACTTCGCAATCGTATCCGGAGTCCACATATGGTTTTCACCACGAATACGGAATGCATACTCACCACCCGCTTCGAGCATATTGGTCAGCACTGGATCATTACCAAATGCAGACTGATGCATACGCAATGCCTCTTCAGCCACTTCAAATACACCGATACCGCCTACATTCGATGGTGTACCTTTAAAGTAATGATCAATGACGTCTTTATTTAAACCAATGGCTTCAAAAATCTGTGAGCCGGTGTAAGACATGTAAGTAGAGATACCCATTTTGGACATCACTTTTTGCAAGCCCTTACCAACCGCTTTCACAAAATTCTTCACAGCTTTTTCAGCTGACAAATCACCAGACAAACCTTTAGCCATTTCCGCTAAAGTTTCCATTGCCAAGTACGGGTGAACTGCTTCAGCGCCATAACCAGCCAAGAGTGCAAAGTGATGTGTCTCACGCGCACTGCCAGTTTCAACAACGAGGCCAACGCTGGTACGTAAACCTTTTTCAACCAAATGCTGATGAATTGCTGAAGTCGCCAACAACGCAGGAATAGCGACATGCTGCTCATCAACCTGGCGATCACTCACGATCAAGATGTTGTAACCAGAACGCACCGCATCTGCCGCTTCGGCACACAAAGATGCTAAGCGCGCTTCGATACCGGCTTTACCCCAAGATGCTGGATAGCAAATGTCCAACTCATATGAGCGGAACTTACCATTGGTGTAGTGGCCAATATGACGAATCTTCGTCATGTCGTCAAAATCTAAAATCGGCTGACTTACTTCCAAACGCATTGGTGGGTTGATATTGTTGGTATCCAACAAATTCGGCTTAGGTCCAATGAAGGACACTAAAGACATCACCATATTTTCGCGGATGGAGTCAATCGGAGGATTGGTCACCTGCGCAAACAATTGCTTGAAGTAGTTATAGAGTGGCTTGTTTTTATTAGAGAGTACAGCTAATGGGCTATCGTTACCCATCGACCCAATTGCCTCTTCACCATTCATGGCCATTGGTGCCATGAGGTATTTGATGTCTTCTTGGGTATAACCAAAAGCTTGCTGACGATCCAATAATTTTGCCGCAGGACGAATAGTGGTTTTTTCATCGACCAAGTCATCTTTGCTTGCATCGACTTCATCCAGCTTCACGCGCACTGCATCGATCCAGCTCTTATATGGCTTGGCTTTAGAGACAGCATCCTTCAACTCGACGTCATCAATAATGCGACCCTGCTCCATATCAATCATGAACATCTTGCCTGGTTGCAAGCGCCATTTTTGAACAATCTTACTTTCTGGAATTGGCAATACGCCAGCTTCAGAACCCATGATGACCAAGTCATCTTCAGTTACGTAATAACGTGCTGGGCGCAATCCATTGCGATCCAAAGTAGCGCCAATCTGGCGGCCATCGGTAAATGCCATTGCTGCTGGGCCATCCCATGGCTCCATCATTGCTGCGTGATATTCATAAAATGCGCGGCGGTTTTCATCCATCAGTGAGTGCTGCTCCCAAGCCTCTGGAATCATCATCATCATGGCTTGCGCTAATGGGTAACCTGACATTACCAATAACTCTAAGCAGTTATCAAAACAGGCCGTGTCAGATTGACCTGGATAAATCAGTGGCCATAATTTTTTGAGGTCATCACCCAATACTGGAGAACTAATAGCGCCTTCGCGTGCGTTCACCCAATTCACGTTACCTTTAACTGTATTGATTTCACCATTGTGCGCAATCATGCGGTAAGGGTGAGCCAACTCCCAAGCTGGGAAGGTGTTTGTAGAAAAGCGTTGATGCACTAAAGCTAATGCGGACACAGTACGTGGATCTTGCAAATCCTTGTAATACGCGCCCACCTGGTTTGCTAACAACAAACCTTTATAAACAATGGTACGAGCAGACATTGATGCAACAAAATACTCTTTGCCGTGCTTTAAATGTAGATCTTGAATTGCATGGCTTGCAGTTTTACGAATCACGTACAACTTACGCTCAAGCGCATCGGTTGTCATGATGTCACGCCCACGTCCAATAAAAATTTGACGGATAAATGGCTCTGTCATTTGCACAGTCGGAGACATCGGCAATTTCACGTCAATCGGAACATCTCTCCAACCCAAAACAACTTGACCCTCCAAACGGACGGTGCGTTCCAATTCTTGTTCGCAAGCCAAACGGGATGCATGCTCCTTTGGCAAGAAAATCATGCCGACACCGTATTCACCAAACGGTGGCAACTCAATACCTTGCTTTGCCATTTCTTCGCGATACAAAGTATCGGGAACCTGAATCAAAATTCCAGCGCCATCACCCATCAATGGGTCAGCACCAACAGCGCCCCGGTGATCTAAGTTCTCAAGAATTTTTAATCCTTGAGCAACGATCTCATGTGACTTCTTGCCCTTGATGTGAGCGACGAATCCTACGCCGCAAGCATCATGCTCATTTTGCGGGTCATATAGACCCTGTGCGATTGGACGAAGGTCTGTGTTCATTTGTGTAGTCATGGTATTTCCGATGGCCCCGAGGGCTTGATTACTTTTGGAGGATCAAATATAGGGGAATACCCATGCTGATGCAATAGAAATAAAATGAGTCTGTCCCATTTAAATTAGCTCAGCACCAAAATGGACTTCTATTAAAGGGACAGAGTCATAAACTCGCGTTCCCAAGGCTAAGCACTAAGCCTCTAGGAAATACTCTAACTTATTGAATTAGTTGAGTTTAATTTCTTCGGGCGTCCACGGTGACGGATTAATGCATGATCAGGATTATCTTTAAATAACTTTTTTGCATAAATATCGCTCACCCATGGCTTAGATCTCACCAGGGCCTCGGTAATTTGGCGATCCTCCCAGTGGGGTGCGCCCTCCTTCACAAAGCCGGCCCAAGTCATTTGCCTCTCAAAAGGGGTATTACCCAACTTCCAAAAGTGCTGGTGATCCACCAACCAAGGTTCTGCATTGCCACCAATGTGGGAAGCAAAGCTAGTCCAAGTGGAATCCTGAGGGCTAGATTCAAAACCGGCCCTCACGGGATTAAGCTCAATATAGCGTTGGCAGCGCAAAAAATAATCTGGGTCTATTAGTGAAGAGCGATAGCGTCCCTCCCAAATAGTTCCTGAGCGTTTGTGCTGTTGATTGAAATACTGGGCATAACGCCTACCTAGAGATTGCATGGTCTTTGCAAGCGAATCAGCATTTTGAGGAGTCATCAAGAGATGCACATGATTTGGCATCAAGGCGAATGCGTGCACCGCACTACCAAATTGTTTTGCCGCCTCTCGAAGCCAGTCTAGATAGATCCGGCGATCAGCATCATTAAAAAAAAGTATTTCCCGGTTATTGCCACGAACCATGACATGCATTGCTTGGCCGGGAATAATGGTGCGTGCTTGCCTTGCCATTGCTAAAACGAACTACTGCAGTTCGCGCACACCACCATTATTGGAGAACTCGGGGATAAACCAATCACCATCAAGTTGAGTCACACCTGCTGGCACTTCGCGCCCTTGTTGCGGTTGATCTTTTAAAGCAGTACTCATATAAGAGATCCACATGGGCAAAGCAAGACCACCACCAGTTTCTCGATCGCCTAAACTTGCCGGCTTATCAAAACCAATCCAAGCGATGGCTACTACTTTCGGGTTGTATCCCGCAAACCAGGCATCGTGTGACTCATTGGTAGTACCTGTTTTACCTGCAATATCACTGCGCCCCAATTTCGCTCTCGCACTTCCAGCAGTGCCAGTTTTTGTAACCTCCTGCAGCATGCTATCCATCACAAACGCAGTTCTTGCATCCAATACTCGGGTAGCATCTTCACGCGCATGGGTAGGCTTAGCTTCAAAAAGAACAGTGCCCTTTGAATCCGTCATCTTATTAATTAAGAATGGGTCTACGCGATAGCCTCCATTAGCGAATACGCTATAGGCAGATGCCATTTGCAAAGGTGTCACAGAGCCCGCACCTAAAGCCATAGTTAAGTATGGTGGATGCTTCTCTGCCTCAAATCCAAAACGTTGAATATATTCTTGTGCATACGATGGCCCAATAGCGCGAATTAATCGTACTGATACCAAGTTTTTCGATTTAGCTAAAGCAGTACGCAAACGCATCATGCCCTCATACTTGCCATCGTAATTCTTTGGCTCCCAAGCTTGGCTGCCAGTTTCCATGCTACCAATAGATAGCGGGGCATCATTGACCATCGTGCTCGGAGAAAAACCTTTTTCAATTCCAGCAGCGTAAATAAAGGGCTTAAATGATGAACCCGGTTGGCGTTGTGCCTGAGTCACGTGATTGAATTGATTGCGGCGGAAATCAAAGCCGCCTACCAGAGAGAGGATTGCACCCGTCTCGGCATTCATAGAAACAAAAGCTGCTTCAACTTGCGGTAATTGCGCTAGCTTCCAAACGCCACCGTCAGAAAGCAATCTAACAATTGCACCAGAGCGCAAACGTTTTTTGGGTTGGGTGCTATCAGTTAAAGAAGCAGTGGCCAGCTTCATGCCCTCGCCTTTGAGTGTGATCGTATCTCCAGTAGAAATCATCACTTGCATTTCTTTTGGCTTGATATCGAGCACGACGCCTGACTGCAAATCATCTAACTGTGGGTAAGCTAATAAGGCCTCATCAATTGCACGCTGACGCTTTACACCATCTTCTGGTAACTCAATGAATCCCTCTGGTCCACGATATGCGTGACGTAAATCATATTCAAAAATACCACGACGCACTGCTCTGTATGCTGCTTCCTGATCTGCTTTTAAGATCGTGGTGTAGACATCTATTCCCTGAGAATAAATTGCTTCGCCGTATTGAGTAAACAATAATTGACGCACCATCTCTGCAGCAAAATCAGCGCGGGTACTAAATTCATTTCCAAGACCACGAATGTGCAATTCTTCCGCCATGGCAATTTGATACTGCTCGGGCGTAATGTAAGACAAATCCCGCATGCGCTGCAAAATATATTCCTGACGAATTTTTGCGCGACGGAAATTGCTGACGGGGTTATATGCAGATGGTGCTTTTGGTAAGCCCGCTAACATCGCTGATTCCGCAATCGTGATGTCCTTTAACTCTTTGCCGAAATAGATCTGGGCTGCACTAGAAAATCCATAAGCTCTCTGACCTAAGAAGATCTGATTCATATAAATCTCAAGGATCTTATCTTTACTTAACTGGGACTCAATTTCCCAAGATAGGAGCACCTCATAAATCTTGCGGCTAAAGGTCTTCTCATTGCTGAGAAAGAAATTTCGAGCCACCTGCATCGTGATGGTTGATGCGCCCTGAGAAAGATTGCCCCGTAAATTGGTGAGCGTAGCCCTCAAGATGCCCACGTAATCCACTCCACCATGAGAGTAAAAGCGATCATCTTCAATGGCTAAGACCGCATTACGCATGCTCATTGGTATTTCATTTAAAGGAATCACCTTGCGGCGCTCTTCTCCAAACTCGCCAATAAGCACCTTATCAGCCGTATAAATCCGCAATGGCGTTTTAGGGTTGTAATCCACTAAGGCCGAGATCTTCGGCAAATTCGGCTTTGCTATTAAGAAGGCGTAACCCAGCAACAAGGTGATTACCACCGCAAAGACCATGCTGATAATTAGCAGCGCCTTAATAAGTGGATTGCTTCCTGATTTTCTAGACGAGAAATGCTCCGCTCTTGGCTGACCGGGACGTCTATCAGGCTGTCGGTTAAACCGCCGGTTTAGTGGCGGCTTGTCTTTTGGGGGTAGAGCCATAGAGTCAAATTATAGGGTGCTTACGTACTTTTCCTTTAAGCTCCAAAACCCTTGTTTGAAATATTTTTTGGCGGATTTCTCCGACACCAAATTCCGCATTTCCTGATCGTTTTTACTATCTCCAGGGCGAACAATATGGCATGCCTCCACGCCAAATCTCCCCCCAATCTTTTGATGACATTTTGAGTGAGCTGGGGGATGATCCTGCCATTCCTGATCCTCATGGAATTCGAAAAATGTCATCCGCTTCGGGGGTAGATAAGGCACCCCAAAGCAAGGCTCCAAAACCCTCTTTGCCTGCCAAATCTTTTGAACTGAAAAGCCTCACTTTCAGCCCGTTTTGGATCTTTGGCGTCCTCTTTTTGCTTTGCGCAGGAGGCTTCTTTTTTTATTTTGACGCCAATAAATCTGGGGCTGAGATAGAAATACACGCCCTACAGAATCAACTATTGGCACTCAAAGAAGACTTTGAATTCTCTCAAAGTGAATGGCAGTCTGAACGAGAAGATCTTTATGATTCAATAGAAGAAATAGAAGTAAGTGTTCACTCAATAGAGGTAAAACCACCAATTCAAGCCACCCAAATAAAGCCCTTAGTCATTCCCCATGAAGCAGAACTTCGTCGCTGGAGATACTTAGGCCTCTCCAGAATGGGATCATCGGAGCAAGCCTTTTTTCATACCGGCAAGTCCACTAGGACGGTAGGTAAGGACGATCTAGCTTTAGGGGAATGGCGCCTAACTCAAGTGGCAAAAGAGCTAGCCATTTTGACTCACCCTAAAGGCAAATCCATCACGTTTAAATCCACCCAATCGGAGTGATTTGATTGAAGATCTTTCCTAAACTCCCTGCTAGCCTAGTTTTGATAATCCTGGTTTTATTACTCAACCCAGCATTCGGAAATCACCCTGAAATAAGCTCATCAAAGGGGCCCAAAGACAGTCGCATTAGCCTGCAATTTAGCCAAATTGAAGTGACTGAGCTTTTACAGGTTCTAGCAAAAATGGGAGATACCAACTTTCTCCTCAGTGAATCCATTCAGGGCAAGATTTCAGTTGATCTGAGGGACACTCCTTGGCAAACCGCCCTCCACTCTATTCTTGCTAGTCGTGGATTGCGACTAGTCCGAAATGGCGATATTTACTGGATTGGACCCCATGCAGAAATTCAAAGTTTCCAAAAATTTCGTCGGGAAGACGCCGCCCTTCCTTTTGGGGGCGACCACATTAATAGCCCTCGCCAGATCCTCATAGAAGCTCGCATCGTTGAGGCCGATCAGCGCTTTGCTCGTGAACTTGGCGTGAAGCTGGGATATCAGGCAAATGGCATTGGTAACCAGCCAGACCAAAATGTAGGCGCCAACCTTGACCTTGCTGGAACTGGTTTGGCTGGCTTTAACCCAGCCACCTTGGCTGCCACCCTGGTTTCAAAGAATGCGGCTCGTCTACTACAGATGGAGCTCTCGGCACTGGAATCCGATGGTCAGGGCAAGATTCTCTCCAATCCCCGCATCATGACCGGTGATCAGGTGAAAGCCACGATTGAACAGGGAACTGAGCTCCCTTATCAAGTGAGCTCTCAAAGCGGCAGCAAATTGCAGTTTCGTAAGGCGAATTTACGTCTAGAGGTCTTACCCAAAATTCATCCAGACGGAAAGATCTCCATGTTGGTAGGCATCAATAAAGACACTATTGGCATGAAAACCGAGCAGGGTTATGCGATTGACACCAAAAATCTCAGCTCTGAAGTCACTGTTGAAAATGGGGGAACGGCCATCATTGGCGGCATCTTTCAAACCACCGAACGCGATGACGAGATCAAGGTTCCGCTCCTAGGCGATATTCCATTGATTGGGCATTTATTTCGACATAAATCTAAATTAGCGGATAAAACTGAACTATTAGTCTTCTTAACCCCCACTGTGCTCGACAAACACTAATAAAATCACAGGGTGAACTCTTCATCCAACAATATCTTCCTAATTGGTCTCATGGGCGCCGGGAAGTCGACCGTCGGCAAATTGTTGGCTAAGAAATTGGGTCGTCGCTTTTTAGATGCCGACCATGTGATTGAAGATCGTTGTGGAGTCAAAATTCCCGTCATTTTTGAAATGGAAGGTGAAGATGGATTTCGCAAACGAGAAGCTCAGGCCATCAAAGACATTACCGCAGAACCTGATGTCATCTTGGCAACTGGTGGTGGTGCCGTGCTACTTCCCGAGAATCGACAATTTCTCAGGGAAAGAGGAACAGTAATTTATCTCCATGCCAATCCAATGGAACTATGGCATCGAACTAAAGGTGGCGAAGGTAGGCCACTCCTTAAAAATGGTGACGCAAAAAAGATTTTAGAAAACCTCTACGCTATCCGCGATCCTCTGTATCGCGAAATTGCTGACTATGTCATTGAGACTGGAAAACCCAGTGTCAATCAGCTGGTCAACACCTTAATCATGCAACTCGAACTCTCCGCATAAATTTATCCATGAAAACATTAGAAGTTGATCTAGGTAATCGTAGCTACCCCATTCATATTGGTACAGATTTAATAGACCAACCAGAATTATTTAGCGCCTGTGAAAAAGCGACCTCGATTTATATCGTTACCAATACGACAGTTGCACCTTTATATGCAGCACGTCTCACCAAGACTTTAGAAAAACTCGGTAAGTCTGTCAGAACCATTGTCTTGCCTGACGGAGAGTCTTATAAAGACTGGAAAAATCTTCAGTTGATTTTTGATGACCTTCTCAAGTTTGGTGCCGATCGTCAAACCATGTTGGTAGCATTGGGTGGTGGCGTCATTGGTGACATGACTGGCTTTGCTGCCGCCAGCTTTATGCGTGGCATTCGCTTCATTCAAGTGCCAACAACCTTATTAGCCCAGGTAGACTCTTCTGTCGGTGGCAAGACAGGCATCAACCACCCACTCGGAAAAAATATGATTGGGGCATTTCATCAGCCTGCAGCGGTGATTGCCGACCTCAATACCTTGAAAACATTGCCTGCGCGTGAACTCTCTGCAGGCCTAGCTGAAGTGATTAAGCATGGCGCTATTGCAGATGCTGAGTTCTTAAACTGGATTGAAGCGAATGCAAAGGCATTGCTAGCCTGTGATACCGAGGCAATGGCACATGCAGTACTGCGCTCTTGTGAGATTAAATCAGCTGTTGTCTCAGCGGATGAGAGGGAAGGCGGCATTCGTGCCACCCTCAATTTCGGACATACCTTTGGTCACGCAATCGAAGCTGGCATGGGTTATGGTGAGTGGTTACATGGTGAAGCTGTTGGCTGCGGCATGGTCATGGGCGCAGACCTCTCGCGTCGTCTGAACTTCATCACCCAAGATGAGGTCAATCGCTTAACTCGAATTATTCAATCCATGAATTTGCCGATTACGCCTCCGAAGTTTGGTGCACAGCGTTATATGGAATTAATGCAAGTAGACAAAAAAACTGAGGGCGGTCAGATTCGCTACGTCGTTTTAGAAAAGATTGGCAAAGCTCAAATTCAGAGCGTTCCCGATTCCCAGGTCATCGAGACACTAACAGCGACTGGGGCAGTTTAATTTCCTGGGATAGGGATGTTTATTTCTGAAGTAGGTCAATAGTGATTACCTGCCCAGCTTGGGCACTAGCAAACTCTGATAAATCGCTCAGTAATTCGCGCTCAGTTTTAGTATCTAGCCATAATGGGGAAGCCACAGTACCGGCCCAGCGATAGTGATAGCCACCAGATTTAGCTGCTACCCAGATTTCATGTAAAGGTGGTTGTGTATTGACCACGATCACGCTGCGATCCCTAAATCGAATATTGATCACGTTTCCGCCCTGGCGCTCTACATCCAGATCTAGATCCAGGGCATCATCTGCAGCTTCTAGAGCCACTTCTATCGACTGTAATAAGTTGCTGCCCAACTGATGGAATTGCTTATCGTCAATGGTTTCCACAGTCAAATTGCTTGGCTTCATATTAGAGTCCTGCATGCTATATTCAATCATTCGTTTTAGAGACATTCATGATAGCGATTCTTAAAAGAACTCTCGGCATTAGCCTTCTAATATCCCTTGTTGGGTGTGGGGTTAGAGGGCCCTTATATTTACCAAATGTGCCAGCGGCACCTAGCCCCCCTTCTGAGCCTGAACCCAAAGGCAAGCTCTATCCACCCCCAAGCCCTGCTACCACTAACCCAATATCGACCAAGCAATGACAAGTAAAGCGATTCCACTCCCCGACTTAGCTGGATTTACAGAACGTAATGGCACTTGGTATGCAGAAGAAATTCCTTTGGCAGATTTAGCCAAAGAGTTTGGTACGCCTTTGTATGTCTATAGCAAAAAAGCATTAACCGAGGCATATCAGGCCTATGACAAAGCTTGTGTAGATTCCTCTGGGAAAAGACGTGCCCGTGTCCACTATGCGATGAAGGCTAATAGCAATTTAGCGGTGATCGACTGCTTTAAAAAATTAGGCTCTGGCTTTGACTTAGTCAGCGGCGGAGAATTAGCTCGCGCTCTTGCAGTTGGCGCAGATCCAAAAAGCCTGGTATTCGCAGGTGTTGGTAAATCCGCGCCCGAAATTGCGCAAGCATTAGAGGCTGGCGTTAAATGTATTAATGTGGAATCCATTGCAGAGCTACACCAAATTAATCGCGTTGCTACGAAGCTAAACTGCCGCGCCCCAATTTCTTTACGCGTGAATCCCGATGTGGATGCGCAAACACACCCCTATATTTCTACTGGATTAAAAGGCAATAAATTTGGTATCGCTTATCACGAGGTTCTAAAAACCTATCGTGAAGCTGCACTGCTTTCACAAATTGATGTGGTGGGTATTGATTGTCATATTGGTTCGCAAATCACAACTACCGCACCGTATCTTGATGCACTTGATAAGGTGCTCGAGTTAGTGGCTCAATTAAAAAAAGAAGGTATTGAGATTCATCACCTCGATTTGGGTGGCGGCCTTGGAATCTCTTACGGGGACGACAACCCACCTGACATTACTGACTTCACCAACACCTTGCTCAATCGCGTTGCAGAGCGCGGCTTTGCGCACCTCGATGTAGTCTTGGAGCCCGGCAGATCCTTGGTAGGTAATGCTGGTGTGCTCTTAACTCAAGTGGAATATCTCAAGCCAGGCGCTGAGAAAAACTTTTGTATTGTGGATGCAGCAATGACCGAGTTGATGCGTCCAGCCCTCTATGAGGCTTATCACGGCATTGTTCCAGTTCAAACTAAACAAGTTGCAAGCTCTACCTATGACATTGTCGGACCCGTATGCGAATCTGGCGACTGGCTTGGAAGAGATCGTGAACTTGCAGTTGAAGAAGGTGATCTACTCGCCATTCTGTCAGCAGGTGCATATGGTTTTGTAATGGCATCGAATTACAACACCAGACCAAAACCTGCGGAGATTATGGTTGATGGAAAAAATGCTTTCGTCATTCGTGCACGTGAAAATATTGCCGATCTTTTTGCTAGTGAAACTATCTTGCCAAACTAAGCTCTATTACCAATGCATTTAGCTTCGTAAATTTCTAGGCAATAAAAAAACCCCGCTGATGTTGCGGGGTTTTTGTTTTTACTGAGTCCAGTTATTAGTGCAAACCTGCCATGTAATCAGCAACGGCTTTCATTTCTTGATCAGACAGCTTAGTAGCAATCGTTGTCATCTGAGTGCTATTTTTACGAGTGCCTTCGCGGAAAGCAAGCAACTGAGCTGCGTTGTACTCAGCCCATTGACCACCCATACGTGGGTACTGTGATGGGATACCAGCACCAGTTGGGCTATGACATGCTGCACATGCTGGAACACCTTTAGCGGCAATACCACCACGGTAGATGCTTTGACCTAATTCAATCGTGTCTTTGTTCTGAGCAAGGCCTTGGGATGCAGGCTGACTAGCCAGATAAGCAGAAATATTATTCATATCTTGCTCGGTTAAGGTTGCAGCCATACCCATCATGATTGGATTGGCACGAGTACCGTCTTTGTAATTTTTCAACTGTTTGGCGATGTAAGCAGCATGCTGCCCAGCAAGCTTGGGCCAAGCTGGGGTTGCACTTTGACCCTTAGGACCATGGCAAGTCAAGCAGGCAGTTACGCCACGGCTAGCATCGCCGTTCGAATAAAGCGCTTCACCAACAGCAGGATCGACTTTAGGCTTACCTGGAACCACTGGCTTAGCAGCAGCTTCTGCCATTGGGGCGGGATCTGCAGCGCTCACCACGCTGGAGAAGCTGGACATTGCCATAAAGAAGCTGGCAGCAAGGCTAGCGCTCACGCTAGTTAATTTGGAGATTTGGGAGGTTTGACGCATTATGTTTACCTTGGCAAAAATTCCTAAAAGTGTTTGGGCCCTACTTTTACAACCTTTTACCCAACACCATGAGATATTTCATGATTTTGCGTGATTTTACAATAGCTTCTGGACATGTCTAAACTCTTTCAAGCCCGTTTTGCGACCACAGTCAATGACACCCATTGCCTGCCTGCCACTCCGCTCCGGGAGGTGGCCTTTGCTGGGCGCTCAAATGCGGGCAAATCAAGCGCAATTAACGTACTTTGCAACCAAAAACGCCTCGCTTTTGCCAGTAAAACGCCAGGACGTACTCAGCACATTAACTATTTTGGGCTTTTTGCAAAAGATGATCTTTTGGCCTACCTAGTGGATTTGCCTGGCTATGGCTATGCAGCCGTCAATCACGAGACCAAATACCACTGGAATGCGCTTCTAAGCGATTACCTGCAGCAGAGGGAGCAACTGGTAGGCATGGTCCTCATTGTGGACTCCAGGCGCGGTATCACTGAGCTGGACGAGCAAATGATTCAATGGTTCGTGCCGACCGGCAAACCAATCCATATTTTGCTCAGCAAATGTGACAAGCTGAATAAAAGTGAGTGCAAGCATGCTCTAGAGGCCGTGCGCAAGCAATTACAACAATATGATCCGGCCTTGCCTGATGGCAACGGTGACTCCAAGCAACTTACGGCACAATTATTCTCAAGCACTAAGCGTATCGGTCTTGAAGAGGCCGACAATACTGTTATTAAATGGTTATTTGAAGCAGAGACTCCAGAAGATGAAATCACAAACTAACTCTTTGTTGAACTTTCCGGCTCACCGCCCTCGTCGCATGCGACGTGACGATTGGTCCCGTCGCCTGATGCAAGAAAATCACCTTAGTGCTAGTGATCTGATCTACCCCGTCTTTTTGTTAGAGGGTACAAATCAATCTCAAGCCGTTACTTCGATGCCTGGGGTAAGTCGCATATCACTGGATTTACTTTTTGGTGTTGCAGAAGAATGCATTGCTTTAGGCATACCCGTGATGGCACTCTTTCCGGTAATTGATGCATCACTAAAAACGGCTGATGGCAAAGAAGCTTTTAATCCAAATGGATTAATTCCAACTGCGGTGCGTGAACTGAAGAAACGCTTTCCCAATTTGGGCATCATGACTGATGTTGCACTTGACCCCTATACGAGTCATGGCCAAGACGGCATCTTAGATGAGCAAGGTCGCATTCTGAATGATGAGACCACAGCCATCTTGGTACAACAAGCTATTACTCAAGCGCAGGCGGGTGTTGATATCGTTGCACCATCAGACATGATGGATGGTCGTATTGGAAAAATTCGTGAAGCGCTAGAGCAGAAGAAGCTTATTCACACTCGCATCATGGCTTACTCAGCTAAATATGCCTCTGCTTTTTATGGTCCATTTCGTGATGCAGTAGGTTCAGCAAAAAATTTAGGTAAAGCTGATAAGAAAACCTACCAAATGGATTGCGCCAATACTGATGAGGCTTTGCGGGAGGTTGCTCTCGATATCAGCGAAGGTGCTGATATGGTGATGGTCAAACCTGGCATGCCTTACCTCGATATCGTTCGCAGAGTGCGCGATGAATTTAACTACCCAACTTACGCCTACCAGGTAAGCGGTGAATATGCCATGCTCAAAGCCGCCGCACAAAATGGCTGGCTTGATCATGACGCTGTGATGATGGAATCTTTGCTCGCATTTAAACGTGCTGGCGCAGATGGCATCTTGACCTACTTCGCGCTCGAAGCTGCACGCCTTATCAAGGCAAGTAAATAATTTTGATAGCGAAGACTGAATAAGTAAAACTTATTCAGTCTCAATGAACTTAATTTCTGAGTACTTTTTTCAAGCGCTCAGCAAAACGCTGTGGTGGCATATAACCAATCACCCGCTGATCTTTCAACTCTTCTGAGTTGAGATCAAAGATCAAAATCCCAGGCGGTCCGAATAATCCAAAACGTTTTAGTAAGGCCTGATTCTCAGGACTGTTTTTTGTCACATCAGCCTGCAGCAAAACAAATTTCTGCAGCTCTTGATTCACTTCAGAATTGGCAAAAGTATTGACTTCCATTTCCTTGCAGGAGATGCACCAATCTGCATAAAAATCCAAGAGCACTAATTTCTTTTGTTCTTTTGCTTGGGATAAAAATTGATCTAACTGGGCACCAGAGTCAATCACTGCAAAACTCGCTTTTCCAATCTGATGTTGGCGCTGACCATTGACCATCACCTTACTCGAGTCGCCACCACCAGTTTGCAATAAAGGGGATGCAATCCAAGCCGCTGTTGCAAGCAACAGAACACCCAAGGTTCTTTGCAACCAAATCATCCATATCCCTGTTGATGGGATCAAAATACGCGCCTCAATAGCAATAAACAGCAGCGGCAAGCCCATACCTAAAGCCATCACAAAGAGAAGGCCTGCACCCAAACTCATTGAGCC
The DNA here is from genome assembly GCA_000342265.1 of beta proteobacterium CB. Taxonomy (NCBI): domain Bacteria; kingdom Pseudomonadati; phylum Pseudomonadota; class Betaproteobacteria; species beta proteobacterium CB. Next base: position 71,249 of record CP004348.1, on the reverse strand, counting down.
CGTTTGTGCAATAAAAGCAAGTACTCCAGCTAAAGGTGCGGTAATGCAAGGACTGGCAACTAATGTAGAAATACCCCCCAAGGCAAAGGCTCCCGCAAAACTCCCGCCCTTATGTCGACCCGCCAACTGGTCTACCTTTTGCTGCCATGAATGGGGCATTCTGAGCTCATAAAGACCAAATAGGCTACCCGATAGTGTTAGTAACAACAAAGCAAAACAAATCAAAGCTATAGGGCTTTGTAGAGCCCTTTGAACACTGCCCCCTAGCGCAGCCATCAAGACCCCTGCCAATGCGTATACACAGGCCATTCCGAGCACGTAGGCTGCCGCCAAGACGCTTGCACGGCCCTTGCTGATAGATTGTTTACCCTGTGTTCCAAACACGATGCTCGACAGAATAGGCAACATGGGAAGTACGCATGGCGTAAAAGCTAAAGCCAAGCCAAGACTAAAAAAGGCTAAAAATAAATAGCCCGTGGGCGTGCTCTCTAAAAATCGGCTAATAGCATTGACATCATCACGCTCACGCCATATATCGATCAAGCTCAATTCTTTATTAGAGACATTGCCCGCTCCCACTCCATCCAATACCTCTGGTATTGGTCCAGCCTTTACACCAGGCCCTGCCAGTAGAAACTTTAAGGTCATTGGTGGATAACAAATTCCTGCTTCAGCGCAGCCCTGCAATTCCAACTCTAAATACAGCGGCTTTCCTACTTCTGCCTTTTTATCCAGCGTGAGTAGAAATGCCTGCTTATAAACCTGCATTTTCTTTTGGAAGGTTTCATCAAACTTTTCGATTCCAGGCGGTAATGGCGCCTTCACTGCCTCTAATTTGTTGGGCTGGGAGCCCATCTTGAAATGCAGGGACTCTTGATAGATGTAGTAACTCTTAGCCGGGAAAATCTCTAATTCAATGTCATTGGTATTTGCTACCCAAGTAGCTTCAGCCTGAAATGCTTTTTCAGGCGGCAAAAATTCTGAGGTAGCAAATGCATTACCAAGAAGGAAATGGAAAGCAGCTAGAACAGAAATAAATTGATTGATCACTCTCATGAAGCTCACTTTACCTCGGACTCTACCCATTTGCCATAATGCGCTTCGTATTTTTCAGGGGCATAGGCAATCACTTCAGGCAAATCATAAGGATGATGACTTTGAATGTATTGAGCAATATCCACCCACTTATCTGCAACTGTTTTTGCTGACAAAAGGACTTCATTGCCTTCGCAAATTTTGCCTTCCCATCGATAGATAGAATGCACCCCCTCTTGAATTTGCACGCAAGCAACCAGACGACTTTCAATCAATTGATGAGCCATTTTCTTAGCATCCTTCATTGATGCAAAAGTAGTAACGACAATCAGTAACTCAACATATTTATTTTGGGCCATGGAGTATTTTTAACTCTATAAATGAAAAAAGCCAGACCGAAGCCTGGCTTTTCATCTTACTAAAGGGCTTAAGCCTCTTCAGCTACTGCTGTTTCTTCAACTTCTGGGCGATCAACCAACTCAACCAAAGCCATAGGTGCATTGTCACCATGACGGAAGCCGAACTTCAAAATACGAAGGTAGCCACCTGGACGAGTTGCATAACGTGGGCCGAGCTCTGTGAAGAGTTTGGTCACGATATCGCGATCGCGTGTGCGATTGAATGCTAAGCGACGGTTTGCTAAGTTATCTTTTTTACCCAAGGTAATCAAAGGCTCAACAACCATGCGCAATTCTTTTGCTTTTGGCAAAGTGGTTTTAATCACTTCGTGCTCCAAAAGAGAATTGGACATGTTGCGCAGCATCGCCAAGCGATGTGATGATGTTCTGTTTAGTTTGCGTAAGCCGTTTCCGTGACGCATGATGCTTCCTTTCTAATTATTTCTCGAGGTTAGCTGGAGGCCAGCTTTCGAGTTTCATGCCAAGACTTAAGCCACGAGCCGCCAATACATCTTTGATTTCATTCAAAGACTTACGACCTAAATTAGGCGTCTTCAACAATTCATTCTCTGTACGTTGAATCAAGTCACCGATGTAGTAAATGTTCTCAGCCTTCAAGCAGTTTGCAGAGCGAACTGTGAGTTCGAGATCATCAACCGGACGCATCAACATTGGATCAACCATTGAAGAGCGGCTTGGTGCGAGATCACCAGAAACTTCGCTGCTTTCGAGGGCTGCGAATACAACTAACTGATCAACCAAAATGGTAGCGGCTTGACGAATTGCTTCTTCAGGCGACAACACACCGTTTGTTTCGATAGTCATTACTAGACGGTCGAGGTCGGTACGTTGCTCAACACGAGCAGACTCAACAGCATAGCTAACACGGCTTACTGGGCTAAATGAGGCATCCAAAACGATGCGACCAATGATCTTGGTAGCTTCGTCATGGTATTGACGCATATTGCCTGGTACATAGCCACGGCCTTTTTCAACCTTGATCTGCATATCCAACTTGCCACCAGCTGACAAGTGAGCGATAACGTGATCAGGATTAATGATTTCTACATCATGTGGCAAGTCGATATCTTTTGCAGTAACAACGCCTGGACCTTCTTTACGCAAATTGATAGTAACTTCATCACGTGACTGCAACTTAAATACGATACCTTTGAGGTTCAACAAAAGGTTAACTACGTCCTCTTGAACTCCATCCAATGTGGAGTACTCATGAACAACACCAGCAATTGCTACTTCAGTTGGTGCATAACCAACCATCGAGGACAACAAAACACGACGTAATGCATTGCCGAGTGTGTGGCCATAGCCACGCTCGAACGGCTCCATAACAACCTTAGCTTGGTTGGCGGTAAGCGCTTCAACAGAAATAATTTTTGGCTTGAGCAAATTTGTTTGCATATTTTTTCCTTGAGAGTGCTAATTAGCGTGAATACAATTCGACGATCAAACTTTCATTAATTTCGCCGCTAATATCTTCACGGTCAGGCACTTGCTTAAATGTTCCCTCGAGCTTGGCTGCGTCAACTGAAACCCAAGTAACAGCTGCCATTTGACCAACTAAATTGAGTGATTCTGTAATACGCGCTTGCTTCTTCGCTTTTTCACGAATCGCCACTACATCACCAGGCTTAACCTGAATAGATGGAATGTTTACTGGGCTGCCATTGAGCAAAATTGCGCAATGGGAAACCAATTGACGCGCTTCAGCACGAGTAGAACCAAAGCCCATGCGATACACCACGTTATCTAAACGTGACTCAAGCAACTGGAGCAATGTTTCACCAGTGTTGCCCTTACGACGCTCAGCTTCTGCGAAGTAACGACGGAATTGACGCTCTAATACGCCATAGATACGCTTAACCTTTTGCTTTTCACGCAATTGATTACCGTAATCAGATGTTCTTGAGCCAGATGTACGGCCATGTTGACCAGGCTTAGTATCTAACTTGCACTTGTCTGACAGGGCGCGACGTGCGCTCTTTAAAAATAAGTCGGTACCTTCCCGACGTGCTAATTTGGCCTTAGGCCCTAAGTAACGTGCCACGATGCTTTCCTTTCTTTGCCGCAGTCTTACGACCGGCGGTGAGTTCGCCTTTTAAATCAGGCGAACGGTGGGCTTTAATAAAAAACTACTAAAACTGTTGTACTGCCAAGATCCAAGCTTAAATACGACGACGCTTAGGAGGACGGCAACCATTGTGTGGAACTGGAGTTACGTCTTGAATCTCAGTGATCTTGATGCCCAATGAGTTCAATGCGCGAACTGCTGATTCACGACCTGGGCCTGGGCCTTTGATCTGAACTTCCAAATTCTTAATACCGCATTCAATTGCTGTCTTACCAGCAACTTCTGCAGCTACCTGAGCAGCAAAAGGTGTTGATTTACGTGAGCCCTTGAAGCCCTGGCCACCAGATGTCGCCCATGAAAGCGCATTACCTTGGCGATCAGTGATCGTAATGATGGTGTTATTAAAAGAAGCGTGAACGTGTGCAATACCGTCAGCAACGTTCTTTTTAACCTTCTTGCGTGCGCGCTGTGAAGCTGCAGAAGCGGATTGTTGTTTTGCCATGTCAATAAACTTTCTTGATTATTTCTTGAGTTGCACGCCAGACTTACGTGGGCCCTTACGGGTACGCGCGTTAGTCTTAGTACGTTGACCACGTACAGGCAAGCCCTTACGATGACGAACGCCGCGATAGCAGCCTAAGTCCATCAAACGCTTGATGCTCATCGTTACTTCACGACGAAGGTCACCCTCAGTGATGAACTTACCTACTTCATCACGCAACTTTTCCAAGTCACCGTCAGTAAGATCTTTAACTTTTTTGTCGATAGCAACACCTGTGGTTTCACAAATTTTGCGAGCACGTGTAGTGCCGATGCCAAAAATTGCTGTTAAACCGATAACAGTATGTTGATGATTTGGGATATTTACCCCAGCGATACGTGCCATGAGATTTCCTCTTAATTAACCAGATCAGCCTTGACGCTGCTTATGACGTGCGTCTGAAGAACAGATCACGCGCACAACGCGTTTGCGCTTAATGATCTTGCAATTTCTGCAAATACACTTAACGGATGCCAAAACTTTCATAACTCACCTCTAAAAAAATATGTACTACTTAATCTTTACTTCGCTCGGAAAATGATTCTTGCGCGCGTCAGGTCGTAAGGAGTCATCTCCACCGTTACCTTATCTCCTGGCAATATGCGGATGTAATGCATCCTCATCTTCCCAGAAATGTGCCCTAGAACCACATGTCCGTTCTCTAGCTTCACGCGAAACATTGCGTTCGGCAAATTCTCAATAATTTCTCCCGCCATCTGAATTACATCGTCTTTAGACATTCAGTTAAGCGCCCATCTTAAAGTTAGCTTTTTTCATCAAAGAACCATACTGTTGTTGCATTGCGAATGACTGAACTTGAGCCATAAAATCCATTGCAACAACGACAATAATCAACAAGGAAGTACCGCCAAAATAGAATGGCACGTTGTACTTCAGCACTAGAAATTCTGGCAACAAACAAACCAAAACCATGTAAATCGCACCAGCTAGTGTCAAGCGAACCAGGATCTTGTCAATGTAACGACCAGTCTGATCACCAGGACGAATACCTGGAACAAATGCACCGCTCTTCTTCAGATTATCTGCAGTCTCACGGCTATTGAAAACCAAAGCTGTGTAAAAGAAACAGAAGAAGATGATTGCTGCTGCATACAAAATTGTGTACACAGGTTGACCTGGTGCCAATGTTGCTGCTAGATCTTTGATGATTCTGCTGAACATATTAGTTGGCTCACCTGATGTAAACCAGCCAGCAATCGTTGCAGGGAACAAAATAATAGATGAAGCAAAAATTGGAGGGATAACACCAGCCATGTTCAACTTCAATGGGAAGTATGAAGACTGACCGCCATATACCTTGTTACCAACTTGACGCTTAGCGTAGTTAACCAAAATACGGCGCTGACCACGCTCTACAAATACAACAAAATAAGTCACTGCAATACAAATCACTACGATGAGCAATGCGGATAGGATATTCATGGAACCGGTACGTACCAATTCAAGCAAGCTACCGATTGCAGTTGGCAAGCCAGAAACAATACCGCCGAAAATAATGATGGAGATGCCGTTACCAAGTCCACGTTCAGTGATCTGCTCACCGAGCCACATCAGGAACATCGTGCCAGTAACTAAAGTTACTACTGTGTTGAGCTCAAACATCAAGCCAGGATTAATAACTAAACCTGGTTGTGCTTGCAATGCAACTGAGATACCCAATGCCTGGAACGTTGCCAAGAACACAGTGCCGTAACGTGTGTACTGGGTAATCTTACGCTGGCCTGCTTGACCCTCTTTTTTCAAAGACTCCAAAGAAGGAACAACGATCGTCATTAACTGCATGATGATCGATGCAGAGATGTACGGCATGATACCCAAAGCAAAAACTGTGAAACGGGATAAAGCACCACCTGAAAACAGGTTAAACATACCCAAGATGCCATCTTTTTGACCCGAGAACAATTGAGCCAATTGGTCAGGGTCAATTCCTGGAACAGGAATATGCGCACCCAAACGGAACACGAGCAATGCCAACACCAGGAATATCAAGCGTTGGCGTAATTCGCCAAACTTGTTTCCTGATTGAGCAGTATTTGCTGCGTTGGTAGGTGCGAGTGCCATCGTTTACTAAAAGCTAATTAAACCAAGTCAACCAATTTGCCGCCAGCTGCTTCAATAGCAGCTTTTGCACCTGCAGTTGCTGTAATACCCTTGAGGGTCACAGCAATTGACAATTCACCAGTCTTGATTACTTTCACTGCATTGATCTGCTCACCAGCAAAACCGTGAGCTCTCAAAACCAACAAGTCCACTTCTGGCAAGTTGATTTTTGCTAAGTCATTCAAAGTAATTTGACCAACGTGACGACGTGTCAAAGACACGAAACCGCGCTTTGGCAAACGACGATACATAGGCATCTGTCCGCCCTCGAATCCAACCTTATGGAATCCGCCGGAACGTGATTTTTGACCTTTGTGACCACGACCTGCAGTTTTACCAAGGCCAGATCCGATGCCGCGACCTACGCGACGACGGTTTTTCTTGGATCCCTCTGCGGGTTTGAGTGTATTGAGTTGCATATTCTTCGCCTATTTACTTGCTAGTTATTAGCCAATGACTTTAACTAGATAAGAAACTTTATTAATCATTCCGCGAACTGCTGGAGTGTCTTCCAATTCTGAAACAGAATTGATGCGTCCGAGGCCTAAACCACGAACAGTTGCACGGTGGCTTTCGCGTGTGCCGATCAAACTGCGTACTAATTGCAGTTTGACTTTAGAGTTAGATGTTGTCATTTATAGATTCCTAATCTTTTGGTCTTAGCCGAGAATCTCTTCAACTGACTTACCGCGCTTAGCAGCAATTTCAGAAGGAGTGCTCATCTTGCTCAAGCCATCAATCGTTGCGCGAACCATGTTGTAAGGGTTTGTTGAGCCAAGTGACTTAGCAACAACGTTGGTTACACCCATTACATCGAAAATTGCGCGCATTGGGCCACCAGCGATAACGCCAGTACCGTCTTTAGCTGGAGAAATCATCACGCGTGACGCGCCATGCTTACCAATCACAGTGTGTTGCAAAGTACCTTTACGTAAGGAGACTTTGATCATCTTGCGACGTGCTTCGTCCATTGCCTTTTGAACAGCAACTGGAACTTCTTTTGATTTACCTTTGCCCATGCCGATACGACCATCGCCGTCGCCAACTACAGTGAGTGCAGCGAAGCCGAGAATACGACCACCTTTAACCACTTTAGTTACACGATTAACAGCAATCATCTTCTCGCGAAGACCATCATCACGCTCTTCGTTTTGCATCTTGGTTTGCATTTTTGCCATGTTTTTTCCTAAACCCTATTAGAACTTCAGGCCGGCTTCACGCGCAGCTTCAGCTAAGGCCTTAATACGGCCGTGGTAACGATGACCGGAGCGATCAAAAGCAACATCAACAATGCCTGCCTTAACAGCACGCTCAGCAACTAACTTGCCAATTTGTTTAGCCGCATCAGCGTTGCCGCCGTTTTTGATCGCTTGGCGCAAATCTTTTTCCATTGTTGAAGCGGCTGCTACAACTTTGGTTCCACATGGGCTATATACCTGTGCAGAAATGTGTGAATTGCTACGGATAACTGTTAAGCGATTTGCCAATGCTTCGGCAATGCGAATACGAGTCTGCCTAGCACGTCTTTGTCTGGATTCGTCTTTATTCATTTTCTAATCTCGCTTACTTCTTCTTAGTTTCTTTCAGATGTACAACCTCATCCACGTAGCGAACGCCTTTGCCTTTGTACGGCTCTGGTGAGCGGTATGCGCGAACTTCAGCTGCAACCTGGCCAACTTGCTGCTTGTTGGAACCTTTAATAATGATTTCAGTTTGAGTTGGAGTCTCAGCTTTTACACCCTTTGGCAGGTTGTAAATAATGTCGTGTGAGAAACCTAACTGTAACTTCAATGATTCGCCTTGAGCGGCAGCACGATAACCAACGCCTACCAAGCTCAGCTTGCGCTCAAAGCCAGTAGTTACGCCAACAACCATGTTGTTTACTAAAGCGCGGGCTGTACCTGACTGCGCACCAGCTTCTGGTGTGTCGTTATTTAAAACGATTGTCAATACGCCATCTTCTTGTTTCAAACCAACAGAAGGATGCAAATTATGTGTCAAAGTGCCTAATGGGCCCTTAACAGTGATGTTTGCACCGTTGATGCTGATTTCAGCGCCCTTAGGGACTGGAATAGGTGATTTACCAACGCGGGACATATTTCTCTCCTTACGCGACGTAGCAAATAACTTCGCCACCAACGCCGTTTGCACGTGCTTTGCGGTCTGTCATTACGCCTTGTGGGGTTGAAATAATTGCAATGCCTAAGCCATTCATTACTTCAGGAATGTCGTGGCGACCTTTGTAGATACGTAGACTTGGTGTAGAAACACGGTCAATACGCTCAATAACAGGGCGGCCTGCGTAGTATTTGAGTTCAATGTGTAGCACTGGCTTAGCTGCTTCACCTTTGATTTCAAAACTATCGATATAACCTTCATCCTGCAAGACTTTTGCAATAGCTACTTTAACTTTTGACGACGGCATCAAGACTACGGGTTTCTGCACTGCTTGCGCATTGCGGATCCTTGTCAACATGTCGGCGATTGGATCGCTGATACTCATGAGTTCTCCTAATTCTTTCGCCGCTTACCAGCTGGCCTTGGTTAAACCGGGGATTTCGCCACGGAAGGCGATTTCACGAATCTTGCTACGCGCTAAACCAAACTTGCTGAATACACCGCGTGGACGACCGGTTAATGAACAACGATTTCTTTGACGAATCGGGCTTGCGTTACGTGGAAGTGCCTGTAGCTTCAAGCGAGCTTCATAGCGCTCTTCATCACTGCGTGATTGATCAGCAATGATTGCCTTGAGTTCAGCACGCTTTACAGCGTACTTCTCTACAGTTTTAGCGCGCTTATTCTCGCGCTCAATTAGGGATAGTTTTGCCACGTTAGCCTCTTAATTGCGGAAAGGGAATTTGAACGCTGCTAACAAAGCTTTTGCTTCTTCGTCAGTCTTAGCGGTCGTCGTAATACTGATATTGAGACCACGGAGGGCATCAATTTTGTCGTATTCGATTTCAGGGAAAATGATTTGCTCTTTAACGCCGATGTTGTAGTTACCACGGCCGTCAAATGCCTTACCGGAAATTCCGCGGAAGTCACGTACGCGTGGCAAGGCAACAGTTACGAAACGATCTAAAAATTCGTACATGCGCTGACCGCGCAATGTCACCATGGCACCGATTGGGTAACCTTGACGAATTTTGAAACCAGCAATCGCTTTTTTCGCTTTTGTCACAACTGGCTTTTGACCTGCTACTTTAGTCAAATCACCAACTGCATTTTCGATAATCTTCTTGTCGTTCACTGCATCGCCCAAACCCATATTCAGGGTTACCTTGGTGATACGTGGAACTTCCATTACTGACTTATAGCCAAACTTGGCGATCAAGTCAGCAACAACTTTAGCTTGATAGTGTTCTTGAAAACGTGTACTCATAATTTCTCCGTGCCCCTTATGCGCTTAAAGTTGCGCCAGTGGTTTTGAGGAAACGCTGCTTCTTACCGTCAACGAGTTTGATACCAACACGTGATGGTTTGCCGTTACCGTCAACCAAAGCCACATTAGAAATGTGAACAGGCATCGTCTTGTCAATCATGCCGCCAGTAACACCGGCTGCTGGATTTGGCTTAACGCTCTTTTTATAAATGTTTACGCCTTCGATCACTAACTTGTTCTCGAGAACGGCTGTAACAGTTCCTTGCTTGCCTTTATCGCGGCCAGTCAAGAGAACTACTGAATCACCTTTACGAATCTTTTTCATATCAGCCTCTTAAATAACTTCGGGGGCGAGAGAAACGATCTTCATGAACTTCTCAGTACGCAATTCGCGCGTAACTGGTCCAAAGATACGTGTGCCGATTGGCTCTAACTTAGCGTTGAGCAATACTGCAGCGTTTCCATCGAACTTAATCAATGAGCCGTCTGGACGGCGTACACCCTTAGCAGTTCTCACTACTACGGCGTTATAAATATCACCTTTTTTTACACGGCCACGTGGAGCTGCGGACTTTACAGTCACTTTGATGACATCACCGATACTGGCGTAACGACGCTTAGAGCCGCCCAATACCTTGATGCACAAAACTTCACTGGCGCCTGTGTTATCGGCGACCTGTAATCTACTTTCGGTCTGAATCATTTTTTAATCCCCAACTTGTTAGCCAAAGGCAAACAGTCTTGGTTCCGTCTATGGGCTATAACGAAAGTTAAAACCCGGAATTAATGAAAAAACACTGCTTCTCCCAATAAAACCGGAGAAGCCTTCTATCATACTACGTAAAACAGGGATTTGGCAAGAAAGTTCGCCAAAATCCCTAATATTTCTTTAAATACCTTTTGAAGCCTCTACCAAACGGGTCACAACCCAAGATTTAGTGCGTGAAATTGGCTTAGATTCAGCAATTTCAACGGTATCACCCATCTTGTATTGACCAGCTTCGTCGTGAGCGTGGTATTTTTTGGACTGTCCAACATATTTGCCATAAAGCGCATGTTTTACTTGGCGCTCAACTAGCACAGTCACAGTTTTTTGCATTTTGTCGCTAACGACACGACCCACAAGGGTGCGGCGCAAGGGTTTAGATAATTCTGTCATATCCCTTTTTCCTTATTTCTGTGCAGTTTTTTGAGTAATAAAAGTCTTCACGCGAGCAATTTCACGCTTAGTTTTACCCAATTGGCTGGTATTTGTGAGTTGCTGGGTACCCTTTTGCATACGGAGCTTGAAGCTAGTCTTCAAGAGCTCTGTTAATTCTGCATTCAAGGCAACCAGATCTTTGGATGCTAATTCTGTCTTTTTCATAATCTCTATCCCGATCAACCTAAGTGGCGAATCACGAAAGTGGTTTGCAATGGCAATTTAGCAGCAGCAAGCTTGAAAGCCTCGCGCGCCAAACCTTCATCCACGCCATCCATCTCGTACAAAATCTTGCCTGGTTGAATTTCTGCTACGTAGTACTCTGGATTACCTTTACCGTTACCCATACGTACTTCAGCTGGCTTTTGTGAAATTGGCTTGTCTGGGAAAATACGAATCCAGATACGACCACCACGCTTAATGTGACGTGTCATTGCGCGACGTGCAGATTCAATCTGACGTGCAGTCAAACGACCACGGCCAATAGCTTTCAATCCAAAGTCACCAAAGGCTACTGAACTACCGCGCGTTGCCACGCCAGTGTTACGTCCCTTTTGTTCCTTGCGATACTTACGACGCTTTGGTTGTAGCATGCTTACTCTCCTGACTTCTGCGCTTCAGCACTTGGGGCTTCAGCGGCTTTCGGTGCACGCTTTACTGCTGGCTTAGCAGCAACTAAAGGCTTGCTGTCAGCTGCTGGTTTGCGTGCGGTTGTTTTAGCTGGTGCGCGACGTGGCTTTTTCTCTTCAGCTGCTGGCTCTGCTGTTACTGCTGCAGCATCAGCACCGCGGCCCAATGTATCGCCTTTGTATACCCAAACTTTTACACCGATGATGCCGTATGTTGTTTCCGCTTCTGAAGTTGCGTAATCAATATCAGCCTTCAATGTATGAAGTGGAACACGACCTTCACGGTACCATTCGCGACGTGCAATTTCAGCACCATTCAAACGACCAGAAGACATGATCTTGATTCCTTGTGCACCAAGGCGCATTGCATTTTGCATTGCACGCTTCATTGCACGACGGAACATGATGCGCTTCTCTAGCTGTTGAGTAATAGAGTCAGCGATCAATTGAGCATCAACTTCAGGCTTACGAATTTCTTCGATGTTCACATGGACCGGAACGCCCATACGCTTCTGGAGTTCACGACGGAGAACTTCAATATCTTCACCTTTTTTACCGATCACAACACCTGGGCGTGAGCTGTAAATGGTGATACGTGCATTCTTTGCAGGACGCTCGATAATGACTTTACTTACTGATGCATTCTTTAACTTCTTTTTGAGATAGATGCGGACATCTACGTCCTCTTTGAGCATCTTCGCAAAATCAGTATTGTTTGCATACCACTTTGATGTCCAGTTCTTCGTTACCGAGAGTCGGAATCCGGTTGGGTTTATCTTTTGTCCCATATCTTCCCTTAGTTACTCAAGGTCACGGTGATGTGACATGTTTGTTTTTCGATTTGATTACCGCGACCCTTAGCGCGTGCTGTGAAGCGCTTCAAGGAAGTACCTTTATCAACAATAATTGTTGATACCTTGAGCTCATCAATATCAGCACCCTTATTGTGTTCAGCGTTGGCCATTGCGGACTCAACAACTTTCTTCACAATGAAGGCAGCTTTCTTGGGGCTGAAATTCAAAATGTTCAATGCGCGTGCAATTGGCAAACCACGAATCTGGTCAGCGACCAAACGTGTCTTTTGCGCAGAAATGCGTGCGCCTTTGTGAATAGCTTTAACTTCCATCATCATCCCCTTACTTCTTCGTTACTTTCTTGTCAGCAGCGTGACCTTTGAAAGTACGGGTCAAGGCAAATTCGCCTAACTTATGACCCACCATGTTTTCTGATACATAAACCGGAACGTGTTGACGACCGTTATGTACAGCAATCGTCAGACCAATAAAGTCTGGGAGGATTGTTGAACGGCGTGACCAAGTTTTGATCGGCTTTTTGTCTTTATTGGCTTGTGCAACTTCAACTTTTTTTACTAAGCTGGCGTCGCAAAATGGGCCTTTTTTAGCTGAACGTGTCATATCTATTTATCCTTATCGCTTAACGTTTTTGACGACGTTGAACGATCATCGAAGTTGTACGCTTATTGCGACGTGTACGATAACCTTTGGTTGGTGTGCCCCATGGGGAGACAGGTACACGGCCTTCGCCAGTTCTACCTTCACCACCACCGTGTGGGTGATCTACTGGGTTCATTGCCACACCGCGAACGGTTGGGCGAATACCACGCCAGCGATTTGCACCAGCTTTACCGATAACGCGCAAGCTATGCTCTTCATTACCAACTTCACCAATAGTGGCACGGCAATCGATCAAAATACGACGTACTTCACCAGAGCGCAAGCGCACCTGAGCGTATACACCTTCACGAGCCAATAACACCGCAGAGCCACCAGCAGAACGTGCGATTTGAGCACCTTTACCTGGCAACATTTCTACGCAGTGAATCGTGCTACCAACTGGAATGTTGCGAATCGGCAAGTTGTTACCAGACTTGATTGGGGCTTCAGAGCCACTCATCAATGCCTGACCAACAGTCATGCCTTTTGCAGCAAGAATATAACGACGCTCACCATCAGCAAACACGATCAATGCAATATTTGCACTGCGGTTTGGATCGTATTCCAAGCGTTCAACTTTTGCTGGAATACCATCTTTGTCGTTGCGTTTGAAATCAACAACACGATAGTGATGCTTATGACCACCGCCCTTATGACGGGTAGTGATGTGACCATTATTGTTACGACCTGCTTTTTGGAACTGTGGCTCTACCAACGCTGCAAAAGGCTTACCTTTATGCAGGTCAGGATTTACCACCTTGACCATTGAGCGACGACCTGGTGAGGTCGGTTTTGTCTTCATCAAAGGCATGATTAATTCGCCTCCGCTTCAAAGTTAATTTCTTGACCTGGCTTCAAGCTAACGTAGGCCTTCTTAGTGTGGTCGCGACGACCTTCAAAACGGCCATAGCGCTTTGGCTTACCTTTTTGATTCACGATTTGAACAGAGTCAACTTGCACTTTAAAGAGCAACTCAACTGCTTGTTTTACATCGCTCTTATTCGCGTCGCGTGTAACTTGGAATACCACTTGTTCGTTTTTCTCTGCAACCATAGTGGCTTTTTCAGAGATAACCGGTCCAAGCAGAACCTTTATCAAGCTGTGATCGTTTTTACGGACTTGGCTCATTTCAGCAACTCCTCAATTTTTGCGATCGCTGCTTTGCTTACCAATACTTTTTTGTATTGAACTAAAGCTAATGGATCAGCGTGCTGTGGCTCACATACTGCAACCTTATGCAAGTTGCGTGATGCCAAGTACAAATTCTCACTAACCTGATCAACGATGATCAAGACTGAATCCAAGCCCATTGCTTTAACTTTGTCAGCTAAAACTTTAGTCTTTGGAGCATCAAGATTAAATTGGTCAACAACATTCAAACGACCTTCGCGTGCTAACTGAGACAAAATGGATCTCATACCAGCGCGGTACATTTTCTTGTTTACTTTTTGGCTGAAATTTTCTTCAGGTGAATTCGGGAATATACGACCACCTCCACGCCATAGCGGGGAAGAGCTCATACCAGCACGTGCACGACCAGTACCTTTTTGACGCCAAGGTTTTTTGGTTGTGTGCTTAACTTGCTCACGGTCTTTTTGTGCACGGTTACCGCTACGTGCATTTGCTTGGTAAGCCACAACAACTTGGTGTACCAAGGCTTCGTTATATTCGCGCTCGAATACTTCTGGTGAGGCTTGAACGCCTGCGCCCAAAGTTCCGTTGTCTTGGAGAAGCTTAAGTTCCATATTCGCTCTCCTTATTTCTTCTTCAACGGTGTCTTCACCGCTGGAGTAACAATAACTTTACCGCCTGGGGCACCTGGAATAGCGCCTTTAACCATGATGAGATTGCGTTCTGCATCAATGCGTGCGATGACTAAATTTTGTACAGTGCGTGTTTCGTCACCAAGGTGGCCTGTCATGCGCTTACCTGGGAAAACACGACCTGGATCTTGCGCCATACCGATAGAGCCTGGCACGTTATGTGAACGTGAGTTACCGTGTGACGCACGACCTGAAGCGAAGTGATGGCGTTTGATGGTACCGGCGTAGCCTTTACCAATCGTTACACCTTGTACATCCACTTTTTGGCCAGCAGCAAATGCAGTGTCAGCAGGAATTACTTGTCCTGGCGTCATTTCTGCGATTTTCGCTGCATCTAATTGAAATTCGTTGAGACCGTTACCAGCCATCACACCCGCTTTAGCGAAGTGACCAGCCATTGCTTTGGTAACGCGAGTAGCTCTACGTGTGCCATGTGCCAACTGGATAGCATCATAGCCATCAGTTGCCTGGGTCTTGATTTGAGCGATTCTGTTGTCGCTCACGTCAATTACGGTGACAGGAATCGCTTCCCCTTCGTCCGTAAATAGACGGGTCATGCCGATCTTGCGACCGATTAAGCCTAAGCTCATATTCATGCTCCACGCCGACTTCGATTGGTCGGCAAAATTAATTTAAGTGATTTACAAGTAAAAGTACTTCTAAATCAATAAGTTACAACGTTTTTAATGCTGATAAAACCTGAATATTCGCCCAAGTAATTGAGCGAAGCCTTAGATTCTATCCCGAAAGTCCAGTCTTGGCAAGCGCTAAGACTGGAAATATACAATTACTGCAGCTTAATTTCGACGTCCACGCCTGCTGGGAGGTCCAATTTCATCAAGGCATCTACAGTTTTCTCTGTAGGATCAACGATATCCATCAAACGCAGATGGGTACGAATCTCTAACTGGTCACGTGATGTCTTGTTTACGTGTGGTGAACGCAGAATGTCAAAGCGCTCGATACGTGTTGGCAAAGGTACTGGACCCTTAACAACTGCACCAGTACGCTTAGCTGTATCAACGATTTCAGCAGCAGACTGGTCGATTAAACGGTAATCAAATGCTTTAAGACGAATACGAATTTTTTGGTTTTGCATATTAATTCCAAAGAGCGTTGTGGTGCTGCCACGTTATATTTCTAAAGAGCTCGGTGACATCCGCAGCACGGACGTCACCGGTTAGCAAACCGCTAAATTTTTTACTGCTATTAAGCCAAAATCTTTGCAACCACGCCGGCGCCAACAGTACGGCCACCTTCACGGATCGCAAAACGTAAACCTTCTTCCATCGCGATAGGAGCGATGAGTTTTACGGTAATCGTGACGTTATCACCAGGCATTACCATTTCTTTGTCTTTTGGCAACTCGATTGAACCAGTTACGTCCGTTGTACGGAAGTAGAACTGTGGACGATAGTTGTTAAAGAATGGAGTATGACGACCACCTTCATCTTTACCCAAGATGTAAACCTCGGCTGTAAAGTGAGTATGTGGGGTGATTGAACCTGGCTTAGCCAATACTTGGCCGCGCTCAACTTCTTCACGTTTTGTACCGCGTAACAAGATACCAACGTTATCGCCTGCTTGACCTTGGTCGAGCAATTTGCGGAACATTTCAACACCAGTACAAGTAGTCTTGAGTGTTGGCTTGATACCAATAATTTCAATCTCTTCACCAACTTTAACGATACCGCGCTCGATACGGCCTGTAACAACAGTACCGCGACCAGAGATAGAGAACACGTCCTCTACTGGCATCAAGAACGCACCGTCAACAGCACGCTCTGGAGTTGGGATGTAGGAGTCAAGTGCTTCAGCCAACTTCATGATGGCTTCTTTACCCAATGGGCCTTCGTCGCCTTCAAGCGCTAACTTAGCAGAACCTTGAATGATTGGTGTGTCATCGCCTGGGAAGTCGTACTTAGACAGAAGCTCACGAACTTCCATTTCTACGAGTTCTAACAACTCAGCGTCATCAACCATGTCGCACTTGTTCAAAAATACGATGATGTATGGAACACCAACTTGGCGTGCCAAGAGGATATGCTCACGAGTTTGTGGCATTGGGCCGTCAGCTGCAGAGCAAACCAAAATAGCGCCGTCCATCTGAGCAGCACCAGTAATCATGTTCTTAACGTAGTCAGCATGTCCTGGGCAATCCACGTGTGCGTAGTGACGATTAGCAGTCTCGTACTCAACGTGTGCTGTATTAATAGTGATACCGCGTGCTTTTTCTTCTGGAGCAGCATCGATCTGGTCGTATGCTTTTGCTTCGCCACCGAATGCTTTAGAAAGCACGGTTGCAATTGCAGCTGTCAATGTGGTTTTACCATGGTCAACGTGACCGATTGTGCCAACGTTTACGTGCGGTTTTGTCCGCTCAAACTTTTCTTTTGCCATTTTTTTGTCTGCCTTCTTAGCTAGTCAATATTCAAAATAATGTGGATAAATTACTTCGCTTTAGCAGCCATAACTGCTTCAGCAACGTTCTTAGGTGCTTCGGAATAATGCTTAAATTCCATGGTGTAGGTAGCGCGACCCTGGGTCAACGAGCGCAAGCCAGTTGAGTAACCAAACATCTCTGCCAATGGCACTTCAGCGCGAACGATCTTACCGCCCCCTGGAATGTCATCCATACCTTGCAAAATACCGCGACGTGATGAGAGGTCACCCATTACGTTACCCATGAAATCTTCTGGTGTTTCAACTTCAACAGCCATCATTGGTTCTAGCAACACTGGTGATGCTTTGCGCATACCATCTTTGAATGCCATCGAACCCGCCATCTTAAATGCGTTTTCGTTGGAGTCAACGTCATGGTATGAACCGAAGAACAATGTTGCTTTGATATCTACAACTGGATAGCCAGCCAAAATACCGGAGTTCAATGTTTCGATAATTCCTTTTTCTACTGCAGGGATGTATTCACGTGGAACTACACCGCCCTTAATAGCGTCAACGAATTCAAAACCTTTACCTGGTGCCTGTGGCTCTAACTTCAACACCACGTGACCGTATTGACCACGACCACCAGACTGCTTAACGAATTTACCTTCGATCTCTTCGCAAACTTTACGAATTGTTTCGCGGTATGCAACTTGTGGCTTACCAACAGTTGCTTCAACGCTAAATTCGCGCTTCATACGATCCACTAAAATTTCCAAGTGGAGCTCGCCCATACCGGAAATAATGGTTTGACCAGACTCTTCGTCTGTCTTGACGCGGAAAGAAGGATCTTCTTGTGCCAAGCGATTCAAAGCAAGACCCATTTTTTCTTGGTCTGCTTTTGTCTTTGGCTCAACTGCTTGAGAAATCACCGGCTCTGGGAATACCATGCGCTCCAAAATGACGATGCTATCTGGATCACACAATGTTTCGCCAGTAGTTGCATCTTTCAGTCCAACTGCAGCTGCGATATCGCCAGCGAATACTTCTTTAATTTCTTCACGTTCGTTTGCATGCATCTGCAACAAACGTCCAACACGCTCTTTCTTACCCTTGATTGGGTTGTAGATTGTGTCGCCAGATTTCATAACACCTGAGTAAACACGGAAGAAGATGAGCTGGCCAACGAATGGGTCAGTCATGATCTTAAATGCTAATGCTGAAAACTTCGCGCTATCAGATGCTTCACGTGTTGTTGGTGTGCCGTCTTCCAATTCACATGGAACTGGTGGAACGTCCAATGGTGAAGGTAGCAATTCAACAACTGCATCCAACATCGCCTGAACGCCTTTGTTTTTGAAAGCGGTTCCGCACAACATTGGAACGATTTCATTGGCAATAGTACGTTGACGCAATGCGCCTTTGATTTCTTCTTCGGTCAAGCCTTCGCCGCCGAGATACTTTTCCATCAACTCTTCTGAACTCTCTGCAGCAGCTTCGAGCATTTTCTCGCGCCACTCTTCTGCAGATGCTTGTAATTCAGCAGGGATATCTTCGTACGTAAACTTAGTACCTTGTGATTCCTCATCCCAATAGATAGCCTTCATTTTGACTAAGTCCACAACGCCTTTGAAGTTTTCTTCAGCGCCGATTGGAATTTGGATCAAGATAGGATTGGCTTTGAGGCGCATCTTCATTTGGTCGTAGACCTTGAAGAAATTTGCACCAGTACGGTCCATCTTGTTTACGAATGCTAAACGTGGAACTTGATACTTGTTAGCTTGACGCCAAACAGTTTCAGATTGTGGCTGTACACCACCTACTGCACAGTAAACCATGCAAGCGCCATCCAAAACGCGCATTGAACGCTCAACTTCAATCGTGAAGTCTACGTGTCCTGGGGTATCAATGATATTGATACGGTGCTCTGGGAAATTACCAGCCATGCCCTTCCAGAACGTTGTAGTAGCAGCAGAAGTAATCGTGATACCACGCTCTTGCTCTTGCTCCATCCAGTCCATGGTTGCAGCGCCATCATGTACTTCACCGATTTTGTGATTAACACCGGTGTAGAACAAAACGCGTTCTGTTGTTGTTGTCTTACCTGCGTCAATGTGCGCAGAAATACCGATATTGCGGTATTTGTCGATAGGGGTTTTACGTGCCACTGTTGGTACCTTTTCTTTACTGTGCGATTAGAAGCGGAAATGTGAGAAAGCTTTATTAGCTTCTGCCATACGGTGAACTTCTTCACGCTTCTTCATTGCTCCGCCGCGACCTTCTGCAGCTTCTAATAATTCATTGGCCAAACGTTGAGCCATGGATTTTTCACCGCGCTTTTTAGCGGCTTCGCGCACCCAGCGCATTGCCAAAGCTGAGCGGCGTGATGGGCGAACTTCAACAGGAACCTGGTAGTTAGCGCCACCAACACGACGGCTCTTCACCTCAACCATTGGCTTAACATTGCCCATGGCTGTTGAGAAAACTTCGAGCGGTTCTTTATTTGCTTTTTTCTCGATGTGATCAAAGGCACCGTAAACGATACGCTCTGCAACCGATTTCTTGCCGTCCAACATGAGGACGTTCATGAATTTTGCTACTTCTACATTGCCGAATTTTGGATCAGGCAGGATTTCCCGTTTGGGAACTTCACGACGACGTGGCATAACTACTCCTTCAGTTCAGTTAGGGGTGGCCCACATGGATCACCCGCTCCGGCCGTTCTACTATCTGGAGAAATCTCTAGACGGAACGGCCACTTACTTGTCTTTAAAGTCTGACAAACGAAGACTTACTGCAAATACTTTAAGTTGTTATTAAGCAGCTTTCTTAGCGCGCTTAGCACCGTACTTGGAACGTGACTGCTTACGGTCTTTAACGCCTTGCAAGTCAAGTGAGCCACGAACGATGTGGTAACGAACACCTGGCAAATCCTTTACACGACCACCACGGATCAACACTACTGAGTGTTCCTGGAGGTTATGACCTTCACCACCAATGTATGAAATGACTTCAAAACCATTGGTTAAGCGAACCTTAGCTACTTTACGTAGCGCAGAGTTTGGCTTTTTAGGAGTGGTTGTATACACACGTGTACATACACCACGACGCTGCGGGCTGTTTTGCAGCGCAGGGCTCTTGCTTTTAACGGTCAGCCGAGTTCTTGGCTTACGTAATAATTGATTAATTGTTGGCATAAAATAGCTCGGTTAGTACTTCTTTGTTGCTTTCTTTAAGAAAATCAGTGACTTAGAGAAATCCTAGGTCAAAACGACCCTCTTCTGAATCAGTAGAACTCAGCATTCTAGCCTGGCCAGCCCTTTCCGTCAACCTCGAGGGAAAAAACTGGCCATTTCTGGCCAGGAATACCAAATTAGCTTGGATCAGCCTCCCCAGCAGGAGCAATCACTTCAGCCTCTATTTCTACAGGCATATCAGCCATTGCTTCCTCTTCGGCGGCAATCATTTGAGCGCGATCACGCTCGAATTGCTCTCTGACCTTGCGAGCACGGCGGTACGACAAGCCGGTACCAGCAGGGATCAGGCGACCAATAATGACGTTTTCCTTGAGGCCACGGAGTGTATCGGTCTTGCCCATAATTGCAGCTTCGGTCAATACACGGGTGGTTTCTTGGAAAGAAGCCGCTGAGATGAAGCTGTCTGTCGACAAGGATGCCTTAGTAATACCGAGCAACACATTCTCGAACTGAGCTGGGCGCTTACCTTGTGCAATCACAGCATCGTTTGCGTCATATAACTTAGAACGCTCAACTTGCTCACCAGTGATGTAGGCAGTGTCGCCACCATCAGTAATTTGCACACGACGCAACATTTGACGCACGATTACTTCAATGTGCTTGTCATTAATCTTCACGCCTTGCAAACGGTAAACGTCTTGAACTTCGTCCACGATGTAGATCGCCAACTCTTCAATACCTCTGAGCGTCAAGATGTCATGCGGATCGGCAGGGCCTTCCACAATCATCTCGCCCTTGTTCACAACTTGACCGTCATGAACGAGAACTTGTTTCTCTTTAGGAATCAAGAATTCGTTAGCTTCGCCATCCATATCGGTAATCACTAAACGTTGCTTACCTTTGGTTTCTTTACCGAAGGAAACAGTTCCAGTGACTTTAGCCAATACAGCAGCATCTTTTGGTGAGCGTGCCTCGAACAATTCAGCAACGCGTGGCAAACCACCGGTAATGTCGCGAGTCTTCTGTGATTCGATTGGAATACGCGCCAATACTTCACCAACCTCAACTTTTTGACCATCTTTAACAGTGATCAAAGCGCCAACTTGCAAACCGATGTTTACTGGATGATCTGTACCCGCAATCATCACTTCGCCGCCCTTGTCATCAACTAAGTTGATCATTGGACGAACGCCTTTGCTAGCAGCACTACGACGCTTACCGTCAATCACCACCAGAGTGGAGAGGCCGGTTACTTCGTCAACCTGCTTGGCTACAGTAACGCCTTCTTCAACGTTATCGAAGCGAGCAATACCAGCGTACTCAGAAATAATTGGACGTGTTAACGGATCCCAAGTTGCCAAGCTTGCGCCGGCTTTCACTGCAGCATCTTCCTTCAGCAGGAGAGTTGCGCCGTAAGGTACTTTATGACGCTCACGCTCACGGCCGTTATCGTCAATGATCACCGCTTCGCCTGAACGTGAAATCACGATCTGCTCGCCCTTCGCGTTCTTCACAACACGCATCGTGCCAGAGAACTTCAAAGTACCATTGGACTTGGCTTCAATGTTGCTTGCAACCAATGCACGTGACGCTGCACCACCAATATGGAAGGTACGCATAGTCAACTGTGTGCCTGGCTCACCGATGGACTGAGCAGCGATAACACCAACCGCCTCACCAACGTTGACCAAACCACCGCGACCTAAATCACGACCGTAGCACTTAGCGCACAAGCCAAAGCGAGTTAAGCAAGACAACACTGTACGAACTTTAACTTCGTCGATACCCAAAGCAACAATTTGATCTACATGATCTTCATCGAGCAAGGTGTCGTTAGGAACAATGACTTCTTGTGTATCTGGATGGACGATGTCACCGATACAGACACGACCCAAAATACGATCGCGCAATGCTTCGATAATTTCGCCGCCTTCTACGAGAGCCTTCATTGTTACGCCAGAAGTTGCGCCGCAATCCTCTTCAATGACCACGAGGTCTTGAGTTACGTCGCATAAACGACGTGTCAAGTAACCAGAGTTCGCTGTCTTCAGTGCTGTGTCAGCTAGACCCTTACGAGCACCGTGGGTTGAGATGAAGTACTGCAACACGTTCAAACCTTCACGGAAGTTCGCAGTAATTGGAGTTTCAATAATGGAGCCATCAGGCTTCGCCATCAAACCACGCATACCAGCCAACTGACGAATCTGCGCTGCAGATCCACGTGCACCAGAATCCGCCATCATATAGATAGAGTTAAAGGATTCTTGACGCACAGTTTTACCGTTACGGTCGAGTACGTCAACGTGTGACAACTCATCCATCATCGCCTTACCAACTTGGTCACCAGCGGCACCCCAAATATCAACCACGTTGTTATAACGCTCTTGATTGGTTACGAGGCCTGACATGAACTGCTTGTCATATTCCTTAACCTTGGTAGAAGCTTCAGTGATGATGCGCTCTTTAGAGCTTGGAATCAGCATATCGTCGATCGCAACCGAGATACCGGCATTAGTCGCCAAGCGGAAACCAGACTGCAAGAGGCGGTCAGCAAAAATAACCGTTTCACGAAGACCGCACTTACGGAATGAAGTATTGATCAAACGTGAGATTTCTTTTTTCTTCAGAGGCTTATTAATTTCCTCGAAAGACATGCCTTTAGGCAAAATTTCTGACAAGATTGCACGGCCAACTGAGGTTTGGTAGATCTTGGTCTTTTCAGCAAAACGGGCTTCGCCCTCTGCCTTCTTGTCCACGATTTCAAACTCAGTAATACGTACAGCAACGCGGGAAGCCAATTCAACTTGGCCCGCTTCGTATGCACGAATTACTTCAGTGATATTTGCGAAGACCATGCCTTCGCCTTTACCGTTAATCTTGTCACGAGTAGCGTAGTACAGACCCAACACCACGTCCTGTGAAGGAACGATGGATGGCTCGCCGTTGGCTGGGAACAATACGTTGTTCGAAGCCAGCATCAATGTACGTGCCTCCATTTGCGCTTCAAGCGACAAAGGAACGTGAACCGCCATTTGGTCACCGTCAAAGTCGGCGTTAAATGCCGCGCAGACTAATGGGTGCAATTGGATTGCCTTGCCTTCAATCAGCATTGGCTCGAAAGCCTGGATACCGAGACGGTGCAATGTAGGCGCACGGTTCAACATGATTGGATGTTCACGAATCACTTCTTCGAGAATGTCCCAAACGATTGGAGTCTGGCTTTCAACTTCTTTCTTCGCAGCCTTAATCGTGGTTGCAATTCCCAAAGTCTCAAGCTTGTTGAAAATAAATGGCTTGAACAATTCCAAGGCCATCAATTTAGGTAAGCCGCACTGATGCAATTTCAATGTTGGACCAACCACGATGACTGAACGACCTGAGTAGTCAACACGTTTACCCAACAAGTTTTGACGGAAACGACCGCTCTTACCTTTAATCATCTCAGCCAAGGACTTCAACGGACGCTTGTTAGCGCCAGTCATAGCTTTACCGCGACGACCGTTGTCGAGCAATGAGTCAACCGCTTCTTGCAACATACGTTTTTCGTTGCGAACGATTATCTCTGGTGCGCGCAACTCTAACAAACGCTTGAGACGGTTGTTACGGTTAATAACGCGACGATAGAGGTCGTTCAAATCGGAAGTAGCAAAGCGACCGCCATCCAATGGCACCAATGGGCGCAATTCAGGTGGCAATACTGGCAATACTTCCATGATCATCCAGTCAGGCTTAATACCCGAAGTCTGGAACGCCTCGAGCACTTTTAAGCGCTTAGCGTATTTCTTGATCTTGGCATCGCTACCAGTGGCTTTTAAGTCAGCACGAATAGTCTCCACTTCACGATCGATATCAATCGAACGCAAGAGATCACGAATACCTTCAGCGCCCATGATGGCAGTAAATGCACCGTCACCATACTCTTCAGTCTTAGCAATGTACTCGTCCTCAGACATGATCTGACCGCGCTTCATTGCGCCTTCAGGAGTCATGCCAGGATCAACAACGACATATGCTTCAAAGTAAAGAACGCGCTCGATATCACGCAATGTCATATCGAGAACCATACCCAAACGGGACGGCAACGACTTCAAGAACCAGATGTGCGCTACAGGGGCTGCCAACTCAATGTGGCCCATGCGCTCACGACGTACCTTAGCAAGCGTAACTTCAACGCCACACTTCTCACAGATAACGCCACGGAACTTTAAACGCTTGTACTTGCCGCATAAGCACTCGTAGTCTTTGGTTGGTCCAAAAATCTTGGCGCAGAACAAACCATCACGCTCGGGCTTAAAAGTCCGGTAGTTGATGGTTTCTGGTTTGCGTACTTCACCAAAAGACCATGAGCGAATTTTCTCAGGGGATGCAAGACCAATCTTGATGACATCAAACTGCTCATCACCCTGCGTTTGCTTAAATAAATCGAGCAATGCTTTCATATCAGTTGCGCTCCATGTCAATGTCAATACCCAACGAGCGGATTTCTTTTACCAACACGTTGAAGGATTCGGGCATGCCAGCATCAATTGTGTGCTCGCCCTTGACGATGTTTTCGTAAACCTTGGTACGGCCTGCGACGTCATCGGACTTCACTGTCAGCATTTCCTGCAAGACATATGAAGCACCGTATGCTTCGAGGGCCCAAACTTCCATCTCACCAAAGCGCTGACCACCAAACTGAGCTTTACCGCCCAGTGGCTGTTGCGTTACTAACGAGTAAGGTCCGGTTGAACGTGCGTGCATCTTGTCATCGACCAAATGGTGGAGTTTCAAGACGTGCATTACACCAACAGTTACAGGACGCTCAAACTGATCGCCAGTACGGCCGTCACACAAAATCATTTGCTGACGTGAAGGTGTCATCTTCAATGAAGTAGCAACTTCATCTGGATAAGCCAACTCGAGCATGCGTCCGATTTCAGCTTCAGTTGCACCGTCAAACACTGGAGTAGCGAATGGCAAGCCTTGGCGTAAATTCTCAGCCAAAACTGTGATCTGCTCATCAGTGAAGTTATCGATATCTTCGATACGACCGGTTTCGTTATAAAGCTGCTTCATGAACTTACGAAGTTCAGCTTGTTTAGCCTGTTGACGAACCATCTCATCAATGCGCTTACCAATACCTTGAGCCGCCCAACCTAAGTGGGTTTCTAAGATCTGACCTACGTTCATACGGGAAGGAACACCCAATGGGTTCAAGACGATGTCAACAGGGCGTCCGTCAGCCATAAATGGCATGTCTTCTGCTGGGGCGATTTTAGAAACCACACCTTTATTGCCGTGACGACCGGCCATCTTGTCACCAGGCTGTAAGCGACGCTTAACTGCCAAGTACACCTTAACCATCTTTGTTACGCCAGGCTGTAAATCATCGCCTTGGGTAAGCTTGGTGCGCTTCTCTTCAAAAGCCTCATCAAATTGCTTACGCTTCGCTTCAATAGAAGATTTGATTGCCTCAACTTGAGTAGCAACTTCATCATCTGCTGGACGAACATCGAACCAATGGTATTTATCTAAGCTGGCAAGGTATTCCTTGTCGAGCTTAGTGCCTTTAGCTAATTTCTGAGGACCACCATTGGCAACTTTGCCAATCAACAGTTTTTCTAAACGCATGAAGGCATCGCCTTCAACAATACGCAACTGATCGTTTAAGTCCAAACGATAGCGTTGTAATTCTTCCTGAATGATTGACTGTGCACGTGCATCGCGCTCAATACCTTCACGGGTGAAGACTTGAACATCAATCACGGTACCGATCATTCCAGATGGAACGCGCAAAGAAGTATCTTTAACGTCAGATGCTTTTTCACCGAAGATCGCACGCAGTAACTTCTCTTCCGGAGTGAGAGTAGTCTCGCCCTTTGGAGTTACCTTACCGACCAATACGTCACCAGCTTCAACTTCAGCACCGATGTAAACAATACCGCTCTCATCTAAACGGGAGAGTTGTGACTCAGCCAAGTTGGAGATATCACGTGTAATTTCTTCTGAACCAAGCTTGGTATCACGAGCAACAACCGACAACTCTTCAATATGAATAGAGGTGTAACGGTCATCAGCAACAACTTTCTCAGAGATCAAGATTGAATCTTCGAAGTTGTAACCGTTCCATGGCATAAATGCCACAGTCATGTTTTGACCCAAAGCCAATTCGCCCAAATCGGTAGATGCACCGTCAGCAACTACGTCGCCACGGGCTACACGATCACCAGCCTGAACGATTGGACGTTGGTTGATGTTGGTGTTTTGGTTTGAACGGGTGTACTTGATGAGGTTATAAATATCCACACCAACTTCACCAGCCGCTGTCTCGTCATCGTTTACACGAATAACTACACGGTTTGCGTCAACATAGTCAACGATACCGCCGCGGGAAGCCAAAATAACTGTACCTGAGTCAACCGCAACAATGCGCTCTAAACCTGTACCAACCAATGGCTTATCTGGACGCAAGCAAGGAACTGCTTGACGTTGCATATTCGCACCCATCAACGCACGGTTCGCGTCGTCATGCTCCAAGAATGGAACCAATGAAGCAGCAGCAGAAACGATCTGGCTAGGAGCAACGTCGATGAAATCGATGCGCTCTGGGCTAACCATCATGGTCTCACCAGCTTGACGCGCTGAAACCAATTCATCGGCCAACTTACCGCTCTTGTCGATCGTTGCATTTGCCTGAGCAATCACGTATTTCGCTTCTTCAATCGCAGAGAGGTAAACAACTTCGTCGCTTACTTTGCTATTGGAAACTTTACGGTATGGAGTCTCTAAGAAACCATGCTCATTCAAACGCGCAAACAACGCGAGTGAGTTGATCAGACCAATGTTTGGTCCTTCTGGAGTTTCAATTGGGCAAACGCGTCCGTAGTGGGTTGGATGTACGTCACGCACTTCGAAACCTGCGCGCTCACGTGTCAAACCACCAGGTCCCAATGCAGAGATACGACGCTTATGCGTGATCTCTGACAATGGGTTCGTTTGGTCCATAAACTGAGACAACTGTGAAGAACCGAAGAACTCACGAATTGCTGAAGAGATTGGCTTACTGTTAATCAAATCATGCGGCATGAGGTTTTCTGTTTCGGCTTGGCCGAGACGCTCTTTAACCGCACGCTCAACACGTGACAAACCTGCACGGAATTGATTTTCAGCCAACTCACCTACGCAACGTACGCGACGATTACCTAAGTGATCGATGTCATCGACTTCGCCTTTACCGTTACGCAAGTCAACCAAAGACTTGATGGTATCGAGAATATCTTCTTCCGACAAAACCATTTTGCCTTCCATCTCTGAACGACCGAGACGGCTGTTAACTTTCATACGGCCAACGCGTGATAAATCGTAACTATCTTCGTTGTAGAACAAACGTTGAAATAAGGCTTCAACAGCATCTTCTGTTGGAGGCTCACCAGGGCGCATCATGCGATAGATGGCGATACGAGCAGCCATTTGATCGGCAGTTTCGTCAGTACGCAATGTCTGAGAAATGTAAGCACCAGAATCCAAATCATTGGTGTAGATGGTTTCCAATTGCTTGATGCCTGCATCGCGCAATGTAGCCAACAACTCTTCAGTGATTTCATCATTAGCGTAAGCCAATATTTCACCAGAGTCTGGATCAATGATGTTGCGTGCAACTACACGGCCAACTAAGTAGTCATCTGGAACAACGATGTTTTTAGTCTTAGCAGCTTCGAGTTCACGAATATGTTTTGCATTGATACGCTTGTCTTTTTGAATGACAACAACGCCATTCTTATCCAGCACATCAAAGCTTGCCAACTGACCACGCAAACGCTCTGGAACAAATTCCATTGATGCGCCATTTGCGCTCAATGAGAAATGATCAAAGTTAAAGAAGTTTGCAAGAATCTGTTCGTTGTTTAAACCAATTGCTTTGAGCAAAATGGTGACGGGCATCTTACGACGACGGTCAACGCGGAAATAGAGAATATCTTTTGGATCAAACTCGAAATCGAGCCATGAACCACGGTAAGGAATGATGCGTGCTGAGAACAGCAACTTACCTGAGCTATGTGTCTTGCCCTTATCGTGTTCAAAGAACACGCCTGGGGAACGGTGCAACTGAGAAACGATCACGCGCTCAGTACCATTGATCACAAAAGAGCCGTTATCTGTCATGAGTGGAATTTCACCCATGTAGACTTCGCTCTCTTTTACCTCTTTGACCTTAGTAGGTGCTTCGCGATCATAAATAATCAAGCGAACTTTTGCACGTAAGGCTGAGTGGTATGTGTAACCACGTTGTTGACATTCTTTAACGTCAAACGGTGGCTGTGACAACTGGTATGACACGTATTCCATACGTGCGTAGCCATTGTTGGACACAATTGGGAATGCTGATGTAAAGGCAGCTTGAAGCCCCTCTGTAAGGCGGGACATTGCTGGCTTTTCAGCCTGTAAAAATTTAGCGTAGGATTCCAGCTGCGTTGCGATCAGGTATGGAACCTGATGATTATTTACTCGCTTAGCAAAGCTTTTACGGACTCGCTTGCGTTCGGTGAAGCTGTAGTTCATTTCATCTCCGAATTCAGCGACTGTACAAAGATTTGGCGATTGGCCACTACCAATCACTGGCGGACAACACTAAATCGAAAGATCTAGTGTCCGACCAAACTTGCATTCTGCAGTCGTATCAGAAGGCAAACCCGATTTCAATCAGAAATGAAATCGGGTTTGACCACTAATGGTCAAACCCAACAGGGCTAGCACCCCTTTTTGAGGGGCGCTAACAGAGTTTGTATTACTTGAGTTCTGCTTTAGCGCCAGCTTCTTCAAGCTTCTTCTTAGCTTCTTCAGCTGTCTTCTTGTCAACAGCTTCTTTGATTGGCTTTGGTGCGCCATCAACTAAATCTTTAGCTTCTTTCAAGCCAAGACCAGTGATTTCGCGAACAGCCTTAATTACTGAAACTTTATTTGCACCAGCTTCGAGCAAGTTAACAGTGAATTCTGTTTGCTCTTCAGCAGCAGCACCGCCAGCAGCGCCAGCAGGACCAGCAACAGCCATCGCTGCAGCTGAAACGCCAAACTTCTCTTCGAACGCCTTAACCAAGTCGTTCAAATCCATTACGGACATGCTACCTACTGCATCAATGATTTCTTCTTTGGTAATCGCCATTTTTAGCTCCTAATACTTAATAGTTAATCTGCGCTTATTCGGCGGCAGGGGTTTCAGGTGTTTCTGTTCCAGCTTCTGGGGCTGCGGCTGCAGGCTCAGCAACTGCTTCTGGAGCGGCCGCTTCAGCAACTACTTCTGCTGGCGCTGCTGCTTCAACTACAGGTGCTGCAACAGGAGCGGGTGCTCCCTCTGCCTTTTGTGCTGCTACTGCGCCCAATACGCGAGCCATTGCAGAAACTGGGGCCAACATGACACCCAACAACTGAGATAACAACTCGTCGCGGCTTGGAATTGTTGCGAGGGCTTTAACACCTGCAACGTCTAACAACTTGCCGTTATATAAGCCAGCAGTAATGACTAGCTTGTCTTGAGTCTTAGCAAAGTTCTGTAATACTTTTGCCGAAGCAATCGGATCAGCAGAGATGCCGTAGATCAAGGGGCCAACCATCGAATCAGCAAGAGGCTCAAACTGTGTGCCTTGTGCAGCACGGCGTGCCAATGTGTTCTTCAAAACGCGAAGATATACACCTTGGTCACGTGCGCTAGCACGTAGCTTTGTCAACTGCTCTACTGGAATACCACGGTATTCAGCGAGCACGACTGTTTGAGCTCCAGCCAATTGAGCGCCGACATCAGCAACAATCGCTTTTTTGTCTTGTACATTCAAAGGCACGGTTTAACTCCTAAAAAACCAACTGTTCCCAGTTGGGGTTACACACCAGCGTCTGATCATTTGTCACAAGAAAATCTTGTGAAATCTTTTCAGGGTCGCCATCTGCGCTGGCTATTACTTTCGTAACGATTAAGAATTAGTTCTGAGTAAGCAAATAATTCACCAACGGTCTTTGATGTTCGACTCTCACTCAAAGAGTGGGAGTCGACCCAAAGTTCTTTTTGCTACAAGCTAATTACTGAGCAGCTTGTATCGATGCCTGGTCAACACGTACGCCTGCACCCATGGTGCTGCTTACGGCAACCTTCTTTAAATAAACGCCCTTAGATGCAGGTGGCTTAGCTTTGTTCAAAGCCTCAAGCAATGCGAGCAAGTTTGATTTCAATGCAGCTGGCTCGAATGAACGACGGCCAATGCTTGCGTGCACGATACCGGCTTTGTCCACACGGAATTGCACTTGACCTGCTTTTGCATTCTTAACTGCAGTAGCAACGTCAGGAGTAACAGTTCCAACTTTTGGATTCGGCATCAAACCACGTGGGCCCAATACTTGACCTAAAGTACCAACAATCTTCATTGTGTCTGGGGATGCGATCAAAATATCGAAATCGATTTTGCCGCCTTTAATTTGGTCAGCAAGATCTTCCATGCCAACGATCTCAGCACCAGCAGCTTTAGCTTGTTCAGCTTTTTCGCCTTGTGCAAATACCGCTACACGAACATGCTTGCCTGTACCAGCTGGGAGCACAACTGCGCCACGCACAACTTGGTCAGATTTCTTAGCATCAATGCCCAACTGAACTGCAACGTCGATAGACTCATCAAACTTAGCAGTTGCACACTCTTTAACGAGGTTCAATGCATCTTCTAATGCATAAAACTTATTGCGATCTACTTTAGATTCGATTGCTTTTAAACGCTTAGATAACTTAGTCATGATTAGAGACCTTCCACTGTGATGCCCATTGAACGGGCGCTACCAGCGATTGTTCTTACAGCAGCATCCATATCAGCAGCTGTCAAATCTGGCATTTTTGCTTTAGCAATTTCTTCTGCTTGAGCACGTGTAATTTTTCCTACCTTATCGGTATGCGGACGTGGTGATCCTTTTTCGATCTTTGCAGCCTTCTTAATCATGATGGTTGCTGGAGGAGTCTTCATGATGAAAGTGAAGCTCTTATCAGCAAACGCTGTAATCACGACTGGAATTGGAAGGCCAGGTTCCATGCTCTGAGTTTGAGCATTAAACGCCTTACAAAATTCCATAATATTGAGGCCACGTTGACCCAATGCTGGACCTACGGGAGGTGATGGATTTGCTTTACCTGCAGGGATCTGCAGCTTGATAAAGCCAATGATCTTCTTTGCCATTGATTGCTCCTAAAAGCGCGCCTGACCTCATTAGGAAAGACCGCTGTTGAGTAAACGCTTCACTAGTTTTTGGCTTTCTAGATCCGCTCCTCGGTTATTGCTAACCACTTAAAACTACTACTTTTGAGACAAAACACCCATAAATAGGGCGTTTTTACATCTTTTCTACCTGGCCGAACTCCAGCTCAACTGGGGTACCGCGGCCGAAAATTGTAACAGAAACGCGTAATCTTGACTTCTCGTAGTTCACTTCCTCAACATTTCCGTTGAAATCTGTAAACGGACCTTCTTTAACGCGAACCATCTCGCCCACTTCAAAGAGAGTCTTCGGCTTAGGTTTATCAACGCCAGCCTGCATTTGGTCCATGATTTTGGTTACTTCTGCCGTAGAGATCGGGCTTGGGCGGTTTCTTACGCCACCAACGAAACCAGTTACTTTTGGTGTATTTTTCACCAAATGCCAACTTTCATCGGTCATTTCCATCTCAATTAATACATAGCCTGGAAAAAAACGACGCTCGGATACAGATTTAGTGCCTGACTTGATTTCGACAACCTCTTCGGATGGAACCAAGATACGACCAAATTTTTCAGGCATTCCAGAGCGTGCAATACGCTCCTCAAGACCCCGCTTAACGCTTTTTTCCATGCCTGAATAAGCATGAATCACGTACCAGCGCATATTGCCGGTCGCTTGTGGATTTGAGACCAATTCAGAATCAATCATTTTTTACTCACTTCCAGCCTAGGAAGACTGAAAAAACTAGCCATTCAATTAATTTGTCTGCAATCCACAAAAAGAGGGACATGATCAGAACAAAGCCAAATACGACTAGAGTCATTTGTGTCGTCTCTTTGCGAGTCGGCCAAACAACCTTTTTTACTTCATACCAAGAATCTTTTGCGTAGGCGATAAAACGACGCCCATCCGCTGACATCGCCACAATTAAAACTGCAGCTGCAATACCGCCAAACAAAACAGCTAAACGAATCAATAGAGATTGATCCGCCAACGTGTAGTAAAGAACTAACGCTGCAACGACGATTAAAGCAGCGAGTCCGGAGACCCAGCTGCTCTTTTCTTCAGAGTGACCTGCTGTATGTTGAGACATATTACTTTCAGTTCAAATCGTGGCAGGGGCGGAGGGCATCGAACCCCCAACCTTTGGTTTTGGAGACCAACGCTCTGCCAATTGAGCTACACCCCTTTATTAAAACTATTAAGCCAAAATCTTTGCAACCACGCCGGCGCCAACAGTACGGCCACCTTCACGGATCGCAAAACGTAAACACTTTTCTTTTGCCATTTTTTTGTCTGCCTTTAGTTAACTCTTAAACCAACACACGAAATTAAAATTCTTACAACTAAGCCATGGTGCCCATGGGCAGGATCGAACTGCCGACCTCTCCCTTACCAAGGGAGTGCTCTACCACTGAGCCACATGGGCAAATACTGTTAATACTGGAGCGGGATAAGAGAATCGAACTCTTGACCGAAGATTGGAAATCTGCTGTTTTACCATTAAACTAATCCCGCACATCTGGTGGAGGGGGTAGGATTCGAACCTACGTAGGCATAGCCAACAGATTTACAGTCTGCCTCCTTTAGCCGCTCGGACACCCCTCCGCGAACCCAATATTCTGACTCCAAATGGAGTTTATGTCAATCTCTTAAACCTCAAAACGCTTTGCACAAGTAAAAACGCCCAGACCTAAGAGGGTCTGGGCGTCGCATTGGTGCCCGGCAGTTACCTACTTTCACACGGGTAATCCGCACTATCATCGGCGTAAAGTCGTTTCACTGTCCTGTTCGGGATGGGAAGGAGTGGTTCCAACTTGCTATGGTCACCGGGCGTAGAGGGTCGAGTTGCTGATAATTCATCAACAACTCTATTTGAGTAAGCATGTAATTAAGGATGCAGATTAAATCTGGCAAACATCCAACACAATAGTGCTGGTTATAGGATCAAGCCTAACGGGCAATTAGTATCAGTTAGCTTAACGCATTACTGCGCTTCCACACCTGACCTATCAACGTTGTGGTCTTCAACGACCCTTTATGTAGGTTAAACCTACGGGAGATCTCATCTTCAGGCAAGTTTCCCGCTTAGATGCTTTCAGCGGTTATCTCTTCCGTACATAGCTACCCTGCGATGCTTCTGGCGAAACAACAGGTACACCAGCGGTACGTCCACTCCGGTCCTCTCGTACTAGGAGCAGCCCCCGTCAAATCTCCAACGCCCATGGCAGATAGGGACCAAACTGTCTCACGACGTTTTAAACCCAGCTCACGTACCTCTTTAAATGGCGAACAGCCATACCCTTGGGACCGGCTACAGCCCCAGGATGAGATGAGCCGACATCGAGGTGCCAAACACCGCCGTCGATATGAACTCTTGGGCGGTATCAGCCTGTTATCCCCAGAGTACCTTTTATCCGTTGAGCGATGGCCCTTCCATACAGAACCACCGGATCACTATGACCTGCTTTCGCACCTGCTCGACTTGTCGGTCTCGCAGTTAAGCACGCTTTTGCCATTGCACTTTAGGTACGATGTCCGACCGTACCAAGCGTACCTTCGTACTCCTCCGTTACACTTTGGGAGGAGACCGCCCCAGTCAAACTGCCTACCATGCACTGTTCCCGACCCAGATAATGGGCCAAGGTTAGAACCTCAAACAAACCAGGGTGGTATTTCAAGGTTGGCTCCAGCGGAACTAGCATCCCGCTTTCAACGCCTCCCACCTATCCTACACAGACCGGTTCAAAGTCCAATGCAAAGCTACAGTAAAGGTTCATGGGGTCTTTCCGTCTAGCCACGGGTAGATTGCATCATCACAAACATTTCAACTTCGCTGAGTCTCAGGAGGAGACAGTGTGGCCATCGTTACGCCATTCGTGCAGGTCGGAACTTACCCGACAAGGAATTTCGCTACCTTAGGACCGTTATAGTTACGGCCGCCGTTTACTGGGACTTCAATCAAGAGCTTGCACCCCATCATTTAATCTTCCAGCACCGGGCAGGCGTCACACCCTATACGTCCACTTTCGTGTTTGCAGAGTGCTGTGTTTTTATTAAACAGTCGCAGCCACCTTTTTATTGCAACCCTTTCGTCCTCCCCTTGTACAGGGTCAAACTACCAGGGCGCACCTTATCCCGAAGTTACGGTGCAAATTTGCCGAGTTCCTTCTCCTGAGTTCTCTCAAGCGCCTTAGAATACTCATCTCGCCCACCTGTGTCGGTTTGCGGTACGGTCTTGTTAGACTGAAGCTTAGAGGCTTTTCTTGGAACCACTTCCAATTGCTTCGCGAATAAATTCGCTCGTCTCACGCCCTTGAATTACGCTACCGGATTTACCTAATAGCCATCTCCAACGCAAGAACCGGGACTTCCAACACCCGGACAACTTTCCGCGATCCGTCCCCCCATCGCATCTAACAATGGTCAAGGAATATTAACCTTGTTCCCATCAGCTACGCATCTCTGCCTCGCCTTAGGGGCCGACTCACCCTGTTCCGATGAACGTTGAACAGGAAACCTTGGGCTTACGGCGAGGGGGCTTTTCACCCCCTTTATCGCTACTCATGTCAGCATTCGCACTTCTGATACCTCCAGCATCCTTTACAAGACACCTTCACAGGCTTACAGAACGCTCTCCTACCATCACATTGCTGTGATCCGCAGCTTCGGTTATATGCTTAGCCCCGTTACATCTTCCGCGCAGGACGACTCGATCAGTGAGCTATTACGCTTTCTTTAAAGGATGGCTGCTTCTAAGCCAACCTCCTGACTGTTTTAGCCTTCCCACTTCGTTTCCCACTTAGCATATATTAGGGACCTTAGCTGGCGGTCTGGGTTGTTTCCCTCTTGACACCGGACGTTAGCACCCGATGTCTGTCTCCCGTGCTTGCACTTGTAGGTATTCGGAGTTTGCTATGGCGCAGTAATCCGCAATGGACCCCACTACCATGACAGTGCTCTACCCCCTACAGTGATACACGAGGCACTACCTAAATAGTTTTCGGAGAGAACCAGCTATTTCCAGTTTTGTTTAGCCTTTCACCCCTATCCACAGCTCATCCCCTAACTTTTCAACGTTAGTGGGTTCGGTCCTCCAGTACGTGTTACCGCACCTTCAACCTGGCCATGGATAGATCAACTGGTTTCGGGTCTACACCCAGCAACTAGCGCCCTATTCGGACTCGCTTTCGCTACGCCTTCCCTATTCGGTTAAGCTTGCTACTGAATGTAAGTCGCTGACCCATTATACAAAAGGTACGCAGTCACCCCTTACGAGGCTCCTACTGTTTGTATGCACACAATTTCAGGATCTATTTCACTCCCCTCCCGGGGTTCTTTTCGCCTTTCCCTCACGGTACTTGTTCACTATCGGTCGATTACGAGTATTTAGCCTTGGAGGATGGTCCCCCCATATTCAGACAGGATTTCACGTGTCCCGCCCTACTTGTCTCTAGCCTAGTACCACCCAATAATTTTCACATACGGGACTATCACCCTTTATTGTCGGACTTTCCATTCCGTTCTGTTAATTACTGAGCTATCACTAGAAGGCTGTTCCCATTTCGCTCGCCACTACTCTGGGAATCTCGGTTGATGTCTTTTCCTCTTGCTACTTAGATGTTTCAGTTCACAAGGTTCGCTTCTCATACCCTATGTATTCAGGTATGGATACCACAAAAGTGGTGGGTTTCCCCATTCAGAAATCCCCGGATCAAAGCTTATTTACCAGCTCCCCGGGGCTTATCGCAGGTTATAACGTCTTTCGTCGCCTGTAATCGCCAAGGCATCCATCATGTGCACTTATTCACTTGATCCTATAACGAGCACCATTGCTAGTACCTGTTACAGGTTTACTTCTACTTCTGACATGTTTGCCGTAATCCAAACTGTAAGTACTTTGTTAAGAACTTGGTAAAACTCGTTTGTATTACTGATTGATGATTCAATCTTTACCCTTATTACATTGTCAAATGTCCTCTCAAAGAAACATTTGACACTTTGCTTACTCAAATTTTTAAAGAACAGCCATAAATGGCAAAACTAAACGATTAAATGTTCGCTTAATTTTGACATTTAGATGATGGTGGAGGATGACGGGATCGAACCGACGACCCCCTGCTTGCAAAGCAGGTGCTCTCCCAGCTGAGCTAATCCCCCAACGTCCCACTAAGTCTTGTTTCTGGCTGGTGGTGGGTCTGGTAGGACTTGAACCTACGACCCCTGCGTTATCAACACAGTGCTCTAACCAGCTGAGCTACAGACCCGTGGCTTTTATTGTCAACCGATAAGTGTGGGCACTATAGCTCCAGCATCTTTCTCTAGAAAGGAGGTGATCCAGCCGCACCTTCCGATACGGCTACCTTGTTACGACTTTACCCCAGTCATGAACCCTGCCGTGGCAGTCGCCCTCCTTGCGGTTAGGCTAACGGCTTCTGGCAAAACCCACTCCCATGGTATGACGGGCGGTGTGTACAAGACCCGGGAACGTATTCACCGCGACATTCTGATCCGCGATTACTAGCGATTCCAGCTTCACGTAGTCGAGTTGCAGACTACGATCCGGACTACGATGCATTTTCTGAGATTAGCTCCCCCTCGCGGGTTGGCAACCCTCTGTATGCACCATTGTATGACGTGTGAAGCCCTACCCATAAGGGCCATGAGGACTTGACGTCATCCCCACCTTCCTCCGGTTTGTCACCGGCAGTCTCTTTAGAGTGCTCTTGCGTAGCAACTAAAGACAAGGGTTGCGCTCGTTGCGGGACTTAACCCAACATCTCACGACACGAGCTGACGACAGCCATGCAGCACCTGTGTTCACTTTCCCTTACGGGCACCTAATGTATCTCTACTTCGTTAGTGACATGTCAAGGGTAGGTAAGGTTTTTCGCGTTGCATCGAATTAATCCACATCATCCACCGCTTGTGCGGGTCCCCGTCAATTCCTTTGAGTTTTAATCTTGCGACCGTACTCCCCAGGCGGCTGACTTCACGCGTTAGCTACGTTACTCAGGATGTAAATCCCGAACAACTAGTCAGCATCGTTTAGGGCGTGGACTACCAGGGTATCTAATCCTGTTTGCTCCCCACGCTTTCGTGCATGAGCGTCAGTGTTATCCCAGGGGGCTGCCTTCGCCATTGGTATTCCTCCACATATCTACGCATTTCACTGCTACACGTGGAATTCTACCCCCCTCTGACACACTCTAGCTATACAGTCACAGGCGCCATTCCCAGGTTAAGCCCGGGGATTTCACGCCTGTCTTGTATAACCGCCTGCGCACGCTTTACGCCCAGTAATTCCGATTAACGCTCGCACCCTACGTATTACCGCGGCTGCTGGCACGTAGTTAGCCGGTGCTTATTCTTCAGGTACCGTCATTCCCGGACTGTGTTAGAGCCGGTGTTTCTTCCCTGACAAAAGAGCTTTACAACCCGAAGGCCTTCTTCACTCACGCGGCATTGCTGGATCAGGGTTTCCCCCATTGTCCAAAATTCCCCACTGCTGCCTCCCGTAGGAGTCTGGGCCGTGTCTCAGTCCCAGTGTGGCTGATCGTCCTCTCAGACCAGCTACTGATCGTCGCCTTGGTGGGCTTTTACCCCACCAACAAGCTAATCAGGCATCGGCCGCTCTAATCGCGCGAGGTCTTTCGATCCCCCGCTTTCCCCCTCAGGGCGTATGCGGTATTAGCACAGCTTTCGCTGCGTTATCCCCCACGATAAGGTACGTTCCGATGTATTACTCACCCGTTCGCCACTCGCCACCAGGTGCAAGCACCCGTGCTGCCGTTCGACTTGCATGTGTAAGGCATGCCGCCAGCGTTCAATCTGAGCCAGGATCAAACTCTTCAGTTCAATTCCTGTGATCCTTGCGGATCGTCGCACTCATTCAAGAAATTGACTTGGTAATAAAACCAAATCTTTTTACTGTCTATGAGTACTATTTATTTACATCTGTCCCGAAGGACTTGATGCTTTCACTTAGTACCCACAATTATCGGTTGACTAATTTTTAAAGAGGGCTGACTTGTTTCGTATTTCTTAAAAACATTCAGCAGAGAGGTGAGACTTTATCCTACTCATTTGGGTCTGTCAACACCTTTCGTAGTCTTTTTCTTAAAAAAGATGAAATTTTTTCTTACTTTTTAAATAAACCCTTTAAAAACAAGGGTTTGATGTTTAAAAATATTTTTAACTTTTTTTCAAAATATTTGGTTTTTTATGGATCTTGCCAAGATATGGGGGTTGGCTAGAGATGTTTTTTGCTAATTTGCCATCATTTTTTTGCTACTACTGTATGACCTAGGGAAAACCCTGTGAATTTTGATGATTTCTGCTAATATATTGCTATGCACAATAAATTAGCAAACAGTCACTCACCCAGCAAGCCCTATGTGGCAAGCCTGGTGGTGCCTGTTCGTGAATTACATGCCGGCCATAGAGAGCTTATTCTGAAGCATCTTTTACTACTAAGTGAAGAGGATCGACGCCTACGCTTTGGCACCCAAACACCTGACGAGGTAATTCATCACTATGTTGAGGGCCTTGATTTCACAAGAGATACGCTGTTTGGCAGCTTTGATGCACAGCTCAATCTGATCGGCATGGCGCATTTGGCCTATCTACCTAAAGCTAAGGGTCAGCCACTAGCTGCTGAGTTTGGGGTATCAGTGCTTCCTGATGGCCGCGGACAGGGTATAGGCACAGCCTTACTGGCGCGCGCTTCCGTTCACTCGCGCAATACTCGTGTCGAAACTTTGTTTGTGCATTGCCTGGCAAATAATAGGGCAATGATGCATCTGGCTCAAAAGGCCGGCATGCGTGTTGAATACGCTTATGGTGATGCTGATGCTTACTTGAAATTG
Source organism: beta proteobacterium CB (assembly GCA_000342265.1). Lineage (NCBI taxonomy): Bacteria > Pseudomonadati > Pseudomonadota > Betaproteobacteria > beta proteobacterium CB. The sequence goes on along the minus strand of CP004348.1, from coordinate 31,918 downwards.
CCGCCCGCGAATCCAGGCACGATTGTTGAAGAAGCCGCCAATGAGCAATGGGCTGACTTTGACTATGCGCTTAAAGAAAATCTTAAGCGTTCGAATGATGCGTGGTCTTGGTTTCTAGGCAAGCCTGTCGTTCGCCCAACCTAATTTGCGCTAGGCGCTCCGCGCAAAACCCAACTCGCCAATAAAGATACATCGGCATCGCTTAACTTCGCATTTGCCGGCATTGGTACAACGCCCCAAGATCCCGAGCCACCTTTAATAATTTTATTTTTTAGAAATACCATTGCGCCGGGATCATTCGCATATTTTTTGGCAACTGCCTGAAAGCCAGGTCCCACAATTTTTTTATCTACAGCATGACATCCCATGCAAGCATTTTGTTTAGCAACGGTCATCGCTTTTGCGTCATCTGCAGACGCAGAAACACTGAACGAACAAAATGAAAGAAGGGCGGTAAACAAAAAAAGTTTCACATCAGATCTCAAAAATAATTTTGCTGACTCGCCACACAAACAACTTACTGCTTCGGAGCAGAATTAGGTTGTGACTCGTCCGCCTTGCCTTGTTTTTCTAAGCGTGTTTTTTCTGCATCAGAAATAATATCGAAGTAGGCATAAACGTCTTTCACGCCATCAATATTGCTTGTTACTTTTTTAGCAATTGCTGCTTCATTCTGCGTCAGGATTCCCATCAAGTAGACGCTGCTACCTTCAGCAACAATCGCCATTGAATTGGATGGCAACTTGTCCGTAAAAATCATTTGGGTTTTTATTTTTGATTCGAGGAACGTATCATTAGCGCGAGCTGTATAGGTGCTGTTTGGCCCAATGACTAATTCATTAAAGACGGAACGTGCGTTCTTCATTGCCTTTACATAGGCGCCGGCCTGGCCTTTAATATCGGCATCTTTCGCTTCACCAGTCAACAATACCTTTTGATTGAATGAGGTCACGTTGATATGCGCATCATCGCCATAGCGCTTAACTAGAGCGTTGCCAGCCTCAAGCTCAATACCCTTATCAATTGCCTGTACAGCTGGCGTGCGACGATCAGCCATGACACTGGCACCCGCCACAACACCACCAACAGCCAACACCCCACAACCAGATAAGAATGATGAAATCAACATTACAGCAAGTAGTTTGATGGTGAGTGTATTTCGCATATACGAACTTTCTAATTGGTGAATCTATTAATCAAGCAATAAATGGTCTACGCCATCACATAGGGCATGCAGCAAAACTAAATGTGTTTCTTGAATGCGAGCAGTACGAGTGGAGGGCGCACATAAATGGACATCATCTGCATCCAATAAGCTTGCGATTTTTCCACCGCCATTACCAGTCAAGGCAATAATTTTTATCCCCATCTTTTTTGCGGCCTCAATTGCCTTAACAACGTTTTTTGAATTTCCTGAGGTGGAGATGCCGATCAAGATGTCGCCTTTTTTTCCAAGGCCGCGCACTTGCTTACTAAAGATCTCGTCATAGCTGTAGTCGTTTCCTACCGCAGTCAATATTGAGGTATCGGTTGTTAATGCAATCGCGGCTAACTCTTGTCGCTCTCTCTCAAAGCGACCAATCAGCTCAGCAGCAAAATGTTGCGCATCCGCGGCGGATCCGCCATTGCCACAAGCCATTACTTTTCCGCCGGCACGCAGACAATCTGTCATAGCGACTATGCCGCGCGCAACTTGCTGAGGAAGTATTTTTTCGGCCGCTTGCTTTACAGCAATGCTATCCAAGAAATGTTGCGACGCGCGAGCGCGTAAACGTTCGAGGGTATCTTTATCCATCACATTATTATGCGCCAAAGTAGGCACAAGTTGTCTATGCTGCCCCCGAATTCAAAAGGGACGTATGCTCTTACTTGTTGATATCTCTTTCGCTAAAGATTGCCCCATGGAATTAAGCTCCTTTGACTTTTTAAAACAGCAGGATCTACCAGCTGGGGCCTTATATATGGTTGCCACCCCCATTGGCAATATGGGAGACATTACATTGCGTGCACTGCACGTACTTAATTCCGTAGATGGCATTGCCTGTGAAGACACCAGGCATAGCGCGCCCCTGCTTCAGCACTTTGGCATTCATAAGAAGTGTGTCGCACTGCATGAGCACAATGAGATTGCCGGTGCTCAAAACATCATTCAACACCTTTCCCAAAATGAACGCTGGGCCTACATTTCGGATGCGGGTACCCCAGGCGTTTCTGATCCGGGCGCAAGACTAGTCAATGCGGTTCAAAAAGCCGGCTTTCGAGTTATTCCCATTCCGGGTGCTAGCGCGGTGTCATCCGCAATTTCCGCTAGCGGCTCAGTCATGCTGTCCTCAGAGGGTCGCTTTCAGTTTCTCGGCTTTTGGCCAAATAAGGCAAAAGAGCGCGGCGCCCTGATTCAAGACATGCGCAGCAATTCAAAAACGAGCATCTTTTTTGAATCACCACATCAAATACACGACACACTAATAATGCTCAGTAAAGAACTCGAGCCCGAGCGACAAGTGCTCGTAGGTAGAGAGCTCACCAAAAAATTTGAGCAGCTAGTCACGCTCAACGCTGCAGATATTCCGGAATGGCTTGAGAAGGCAGAGAGCCTAAAGGGTGAATTTATTATTTTGGTATCAGGTCGCCAAACTGGCTCAGATGAGACCCCGGAAAATTCAGCGCTGTTGTTATGGGCCAATGCATTAAGCCCATATTTAGGTAGCAAAGAGATTGCCGCTGTGCTTGCTAAAGCACTTGGGATTAGCAAAAAGGATGCTTACCAAGTAGCGCTCGATGCTAAAGACCAAAACGAAGAGCAATAAAAAAGCTGGCATATAGCCAGCTTTTCTAAATGTGCTGAGAATTATTTAGCAGCGGGGGCGGCTTCCTTGGTTTCCGCTGACGCGCTAGCATCTTTGAAATTCAATTGCGCTACAGGCTTAATGAGCTGCTCAGCAGAAGCTTCCGAATCCGCGCGCTTGCCATTGTTTACAAACACCATTAATAAAAGAATGATGATCAGGGGCACAAAAAAGCTGGCAAACACCATGATGATCAATTGTTTGGGAGACTTAATTAGACTGCCGTGTGCTTCGCTCATAGGACTTTTATCGTTAGACGGGTTGTAGGGTGTTACTTTGCACTAATTATAACGAGACCGCGGGAGATATAGGCACTTACAATAGCGTAGTTAGCGAATTCCTTACTGGCGCCCGTAGCTCAGTGGATAGAGTATTGGCCTCCGAAGCCAAGGGTCGCAGGTTCGATTCCTGCCGGGCGCACCAAATCAGGGGGGTTTTTGACCTACATCATGCGTAAATTCGTGAAAAAGGCTATCATTTGCACCTAACTTATTGATTCTTATCATGTCAAATCATCTAAATCCTGCACTCTCTGAACCATCTATGGCCAATCCTTTGGCTCCTGATCTTCCATTGCCGCACCGAAAAGTTATTCGTAGCTGGCTAATCCCAATGGCTCAGGGAGAGACTGTAAAAGCAATCGCACTATTAGTTCTAGATGCTGTTTTGTGGCTTTCATGCATTGCCGGGACTATTTTTATCGAAAGCATCATCATCAAGATCGTCTTGGGCTTAGTTGCTGGTTTTGTTACAGGACGCATTTTCATTTTAGGTCATGATGCCTGCCACCAAAGCTACACACCACACCGTGAACTCAACAAAGTCTTGGGTCGCATTGCCTTCTTGCCGTCCTTAACGCCCTATAGCTTATGGGATGTAGGTCATAACGTGGTTCACCATGGTCAAACTAACCTTAAGGGCTTTGACTTTGTCTGGGCTCCGCTATCGAAGGCTGAGTTTGACGCTTTGCCTGCGTGGCGCAAGGCCTTAGAGCGCCTTTACCGTAGCGGTTGGGGGCCAGTCTTCTATTACCTCATTGAGATTTGGTGGAGACGCGAGTACTTCCCAAATGCGAAGAACAAACCGGGTGATCGCCCAATTTTCCTGAAGGACAATTTGTTGGTAACTGGCTTTGCCATTATCTGGATCGCTTGCATCATTGCTGGCGCGCTTGCCACTGGCCAATCCGTTTGGCTTGGCCTAATTACCGGCTTTGCTGTTCCGTTCTTGTTCTGGAACGGCATGATTGGTTTTGTGGTCTATGTTCACCATACACATCCAAAAGTTTCTTGGTACGACAAGAAGTCCGAGTGGTTACGCGCCCAGCCTTTTGTATCTACCACGGTGCATTTAACATTTAATTGGATTTGGGGCTCTTTAATGCACCACATCATGGAGCATACCGCCCACCACGTGGACATGAGCGTTCCCCTATATCGCCTCCAGGAAGCCCAAAATACTCTTGAAACTATCCTTCCAGAGCGTATTTTTGTACAAAAATTCTCCTGGGCCTGGTATTTCGATACTGCTCGTAAATGCAAGCTCTACGACTTCGAAAACAAGGCTTGGCTTGATTTCGACGGCAATAAAACGGCCGATTCGGTCAGAGTCGTCCTTAGCCCTGCCCCAGCGGGACAAAACGGGTAAAATAGATCTTCTGTAAAAGATTTGGATTACCCGGATTGCCCATGACTACCTCGACTCCAGCTGCTCCCCAAGAAACCTCTCAGAGCCTAAAGTTTTGCTCTTCTTGCAGTCGCGAAAAGCGTCTGGAAGGTGGCACCTGGATTCCGACAAGCAACCGGAAGCAACGCTGGATTTGCGCAAGCTGTTTATACAATCGTACGCACCGTACCGGTTCAGCAAAAACCTAATTTCTTAATTCGGCTTCACCAACTCAGGCTTGATCAATCTCCAACATAGGGATTTGTTTTGCGTTCTTGACCAAACGTCGACATAGGTCCGTGACCAGGAACAAACTGCACGTCATCTCCTAATGGCCATAATTTTGTCTTAATCGCATGAATTAAATCTGCGTGATTGCCGCGCGGAAAATCGGTTCTTCCAATAGAGCCGGCAAAAAGTACATCACCCACCAAAGCTAAGCGATCCTCTTTATCAAAAAAGACTACATGCCCCGGCGTATGGCCGGGACAGTGCAACACCTCCAGATCAACTTTGCCAACCTGTACATGATCACCATCTTCTAACCAGCGCGTTGGCACAAAAGCTTTTGCATGACCAAATCCAAAACGGACAGTTTGTTCAGGCAATTGATCTAGCCAAAACTGCTCAGCAATTTGTGGGCCCTCAATAGGCACGCCCAATTGATCGGCTAAGTCCTTGGCTGCAGCGCAATGATCAAGATGTCCGTGAGTTAACAAAATCTTTTTAACGGTACCGCCCATTTGCCCAACAGCATCCAAGATCTTCTCTATATCGCCGCCCGGATCAACTATTGCTGCATCACCTGTTTCTTGGCAAACCAAGACTGAACAATTTTGCTCGAATGGTGTAACGGGAACAATTCCTAATTTAATCGGCATAAATAAAAACGCTTAAAGTAAATGGCTACTAGTTTATGGCAAAGACGCTAGAATATATCTCACAGGATAGACAATGAAAACTCAAGACACATTTAAATTTGCAGAAACGCATGAGTGGGCCAGCATCGAAGATGATGGGCTAGCGTGGGTAGGCATTAGCAATCATGCGCAAGAAGCATTGGGTGATGTCATGTTTTTTCAAGCACCAGAAATTGGCCGACAAGTGAAGCAGGGTGAGGCAATCGCTGCAATTGAGTCCGTTAAGGCTGCGAGCGATATTCATGCGCCTATTAGCGGTGAAATTGTCGCCCTCAATGATGAGATGGATGCCAGCCCTGAAGTGGTAAATGAAAAACCTTATGCAGTTTGGCTATTTAAAATTAAACCAGCATCACCGGAATCGCTGAGCATTGATCTCAACTCTTTGATGCCTCTGACGCAATATGAATCTGGTCCTGGCGCTTAAATAGCAATCGGATCGCGCTCTACCAGCCAACGAATGCGCGATGTCTTACTGATTCTTCCGGTGGAATCTTGACGCAACTCTTGATCAATGACTTCAAGCGCCTCTTGTAGGGTCTTACGATTACCTGATTCAATTAGCAATTGCGCGCGCTCTGAACCAGCAACCCTCATTACTGGCTTGGGTACAGGGTCGTAAACCTTCAGCTCTTTTGTAACCATGCCCCTACTTTTCATGCGAGCCTTCAGTTCATTCAAAAACTGAATTGCCTTATCTAGGCTTTTACCCTCAGCGTGAATGAGGGCCTGATAAGAGTAGGGCGGTAACTTTGCCTCCTCGCGCTCGCCGCCTGTAAATGCTAAAAATCCATCGACGTCATGTCTTAATAAATACTGAAATACTGGCGACTCAGGGTACTGTGTCTCGATATAAATATCGCCGCCAGTTTCGCCAAGAGCGCCAGATCTTCCAGCGCGCCCAGCCACTTGAACTAACTGCGCGAATAATCTCTCTGCTGCCCTAAAGTCTGCTGAATAGAGTCGACTATCTGCGTCCAATACCGCAACCAGCCCAATGTTCTGATAGTCATGCCCCTTGGCAATCATTTGGGTACCAACAACAATATCTACATTGCCATTATGTATCTCTTGAAAAAGTAATTCAGCCCCCTTGCTCTTTCTACTAGAGTCCGTATCTACACGCAACACTCTTGCGTCAGGCCACATTTCTTCGATAGCGTCTTCTAGCTTTTGCGTACCATGGCCGAGTGTTTTTAAATCGGCATTTCCGCAATCTGGGCAAAACTGTGGGATTGGCTTTACTAAACCACAATGATGACAGCTTAATACCGAGCGTCTTCCCAATGCTCCCGCTTTATGCATCACAGTATAGGTTGAGCATTGAGTACATTTTGATAACCAATTACATGCCGAGCAACTCAATACTGGAGCATAGCCACGGCGATTAATCAAAATGAGGCTCTGTTTTTTTTCTGCTAATGTTTTGGTAATGGCATTCGCAAGTGTTTTAGTAATGAGGCTCTTTTGCTTGGGGGCACCATGATCACCCGGACTAAATTGATTTTGTGGGTCGCGCGTATTGATTAAATGTACCTTGGGCAGGCTTGCGCCCTGTGCACGTTGATCCAATCGAATATATTCATAGCGGCCTGATTGAGCGGCTATCCAAGTTTCTAGTGAGGGCGTTGCTGAAGACAGGAGGATAGGAATCTTTTGATCATGCGCACGCCATATTGCTAAATCTCTTGCGGAGTAACGCGTTCCATCTTGCTGCTTATACGACGGGTCATGCTCTTCATCTACTACGATAGCGCGTAAGTTTGGCATTGGGGTTAAAGCTGCCAAGCGCGTTCCTAAAATAATCTGCGCCTTGCCGGTCATTGCTTCATACCAAGCAATGCCTCTTTTCTTTTCGCTAACGCCACTATGTAATACCGCCATTTTTTTATTCGGAAAGTAGGCTTTGACACGTCTCTCTAGTTGCGGCGTTAAATTAATTTCCGGTACCAACACAAGTACTTGAGCGCTTTCATCACTCAGGATGCTTGATAGCCAATTCAGGAATACCGCAGTTTTACCGCTTCCTGTTTGACCCTGCAATAAGATCACTCTAAATTGATTTTCTTTTTTACTCTCTGCCAACAACTCTTGCAAAGCAATCTTTTGATTTGGGTTCAGTTGATCTAGCGTGATCAATCCCTCCGCCACCACATCCATTTTTTTCTTATTTTTTTGTTCCGCTGACTCAATTTTTTCGGGAATTTTTTCCCAGTTATCCGCCTTTTTCCACATCTGCGGAATAACTGGCAAGATGGTTTCACCAAGCGCATGGATGTAATACTGGCTGGCAAAATTCATCAGTCGCAATAGTGCCGGATCAAAGGCTGGGAGTGGGGCAAGCCGCTCAACAGATTTAAGTTTTTCAATCTCGTAATCGGAGTGGTTACTCACTTTAATTACAAGCCCAACCTCTTTCCCCCTTGCAAAGGGGACTTCGACTACGCTGCCTATCTCCGGCAACCTGCCTAATTTTTCGGCATCCCATAGGTAATCAAAGCCCTGCGCTAAGGGCTTATCAATCACTACCTGAACAACAATGGGTTTAAGCGTCATTTTGCAAATTTTTCGCCTTATCCTGTGGATAAGTCTGTGGATATCATTTGTTCTTTAATATTTCTGTAGCCATTTTATCTGAGCATGATCTTGTGTCGAAAATAGGCATTTTGTTTATTTTCCATATTAATCAATGAGTTATGATCATTACTAAAGGTGAAAGTTTACAATTCTCTTGAATCTCACTGTATTTATGATTTTGCACATTTCTGTGCATAACTTTTGCCGAAATATTGGCTAAAGTTAGCAATTACTTTTGCTTATTACACTGCCCGCAGGGCTTTTGACTTGGAGATTACCGTCTCAGAGAGGGCTGCCACGCTTTCAGGCGGGGTAAATTGATTAATGCCGTGACCCAGATTAAAGATATGCCCATCGAGCGAATGTAGTCCTGGCTTTAATGCAGGAGCACTAGCTAAGTCTTCCAAAAGACCTTGGGCAGCAGCAGCGATCTGCTTTGGCTCCGAGAACAAAATCAGTGGGTCTAGGTTTCCCTGCAAAGCCAATGGCTTATTAATTTCCAAGAGTTGCTTGCGGGCGCGACTCAAGCGCATAGTCCAGTCGATCGCAATGACATCTGCTCCAACCTGAGCCATATCATTCAACCAAATGCCGCCGCCCTTTGTGAACATAATTACCGGGATCTTACGACCCTCATATTCACGTGGAAGCAATGCAATCACTTTTTGCATGGCTGCTAAAGACATACGTTGATACCAGCCATCAGGAAGCAAACCTCCCCATGTATCAAAAATCATGAGTGCCTGTGCCCCGGCTTTTACTTGCTCAATTAAATAAGCGGCAACCGACTGCACATTAATCTCAAGAATATGCTCGAGCAAGTCAGGGCGGCTAAACATCATGGTTTTAGCATGACGGAAATCATCGGAACCAGATCCATCAATCATGTAGCAAGCCAATGTCCACGGACTTCCAGAGAAACCGATTAAAGGAACCCGCTGCTTACCATCTTGAATTAATGCTTTACGAATTTCAGAGACAGCATCAAAAACATAGTTGAGCTGATCCATATCTGCAACACGTAATTTTTTTACCGCTTCTTCTGTGCGAAGGGGATGATCAAAACTAGGCCCTTCGCCTGCTGTAAATTTCAGACCCAAACCCATTGCATCAGGAATGGTCAAAATATCTGAGAATAAAATTGCTGCGTCTAGCGGGTAGCGATCCAATGGCTGGAGCGTTACTTCAGTTGCATACGCTGGATTTTTTGCGAGACCAAGAAAGCTTCCGGCTCTTGCACGAGTAGCGTTGTACTCTGGTAGATAGCGACCTGCTTGGCGCATGAGCCAAAGCGGTGTCTGATCAACCGCTTCGCCCAAGCAGGCTTTTAAAAACCGATCATTTAACAACAAGGAGATGACCGGCTCTTACTTTTTACGACGGAAACGAGCTATTGCAGCAAGTTGTGCTGCTGCCATTGCAAACTCTGACTGAGCCAATGCCAAATCAAAGTCAGTGCCACGATTCTGCATTGCTTCTTCTGCGCGCTTCTTGGCTTCATTGGCCTTAGCTTCATCTAAATCATGACCACGAATGGCAGTGTCTGCCAACACAGTGACATGATCAGGCTGAACTTCTAAATAGCCACCTGCAACGAATACAAACTCTTCATCACCATCAGCTTTTTCAATACGAACTGAGCCTGGACGAATGCGTGTAATCAAAGGAGTGTGGCCGCGCAAAATACCGAGCTCACCATTTTCACCAGGAAGCGCAACAAACTTGGCTTCACCGCTGAAAATAGATTGCTCAGCACTTACTACATCGACGCGTATGGTTGACATAATTTCCCTAGATGAGTTCGATTAAAGCTTCTTAGCTTTCTCGATGGCTTCATCAATTGAACCCACCATGTAGAACGCTTGCTCAGGCAAGTGATCCAATTCGCCGCTGCAGATCATTTTGAAACCACGGATAGTTTCTTTCAATGGAACGTATTTGCCTGGTGAACCAGTAAACACTTCAGCAACGTGGAAAGGCTGGGACAAGAAACGTTGAATCTTACGTGCACGTGACACAGCTAATTTGTCTTCTGGTGACAACTCGTCCATACCCAAAATAGCAATAATGTCACGCAACTCTTTGTAGCGCTGCAATGTCATCTGAACTTCGCGAGCAACTTCATAGTGCTCTTGACCAACCACTTGCGGATCAAGCTGACGGCTGGTTGAATCCAATGGATCAACCGCTGGGTAAATACCCAAAGCAGCAATATCACGTGACAACACAACTGTGGAGTCTAAGTGCAAGAAGGTTGTTGCTGGTGACGGATCGGTCAAGTCATCCGCAGGAACGTAAACAGCCTGAATAGATGTAACAGAACCAGTCTTAGTTGAAGTAATACGCTCTTGCAACTTACCCATTTCTTCAGCCAAAGTAGGCTGATAGCCCACAGCTGAAGGCATACGGCCCAACAACGCTGATACTTCAGTACCTGCGAGTGTGTAGCGATAAATATTGTCAACGAAGAACAAAATATCACGGCCTTCGTCACGGAATGCTTCAGCCATTGTCAAACCAGTCAACGCAACGCGCAAACGGTTGCCAGGAGGTTCGTTCATTTGACCAAACACCATCGCCACTTTGTCGATAACGTTAGATTCTTTCATCTCGTGGTAGAAGTCATTACCTTCACGAGTACGCTCACCAACACCGGCAAACACAGATAAACCTGAGTGTTGCTTAGCGATGTTGTTAATCAATTCCATCATGTTCACGGTCTTACCAACACCCGCACCACCGAACAAGCCAACCTTACCGCCTTTAGCAAACGGACAAACTAAGTCAATAACCTTAATACCGGTTTCCAATAAGTCAACGGAAGGAGAGAGTTCATCAAACTTTGGTGCTGGCTGGTGAATAGCGCGACGCTCTTCAGTTGCAATCGGGCCTGCATCATCAATTGGGCGACCTAAAACGTCCATGATGCGTCCCAATGTTGCTGGACCTACAGGAACAGAAATTGGACCGCCAGTAGATTTCACTTCCATACCGCGACGCAAACCATCGCTTGCACCCATGGCAATCGCGCGAACTACGCCGTCACCGATCTGTTGTTGCACCTCAAAGGTCAAACCTTTTTCAGCAAATGATTTTTCGCCGCTATCAACTAATGTCAACGCATCATAAATGTTTGGCATTTTGTCGCGTGGGAACTGAATGTCCACCACTGGACCGATACACTGCACGATATTTCCGTTACTCATCGCATTTCTCCGCTTTTAATTCCTGAATTCTTTCGTATTCCTAAACGCTGACCGCTTAAACCGCAGCCGCTCCGCCAACAATCTCTGACAACTCTTTAGTAATAGCAGCCTGTCGTGTTTTGTTGTATTCCAATTGCAATTCGCCGATCACATTCTTCGCATTATCTGAAGCGGCCTTCATTGAGACCATGCGAGCAGATTGTTCTGAAGCCATATTCTCAGCAACAGCTTGATAAATCATTGCTTCCACGTAACGCTTGAGCAAGCCATTCAAAATCGACTCTGCATCTGGTTCGTAGATGTAATCCCAAGAATTTCCTGTTTTCTCTTCTGGAGTTAATTCTGCTGGCTCCAGTGGCAAGAGTTTTTCTAAAACAGGCTCTTGTTTCATTGCGTTAACAAAGCGGGTGTATGCCAAATAAACAGCATCAATCTCGCCACGCTCAAACGCTTCCAATTGGGCCGTAATTGCACCAATCAAAACATCCATATGTGGCGTGTCGCCAATCTGAATTGTTTGAGAAATGAGTTTTGCTTTAGAGCGATTTAAAAACTGGAGGCCCTTTGATCCGATGGCAGTGTATTCAATGCCAATATTGCTGCCTTCCATATCGCGCACTTGGTTCGCAATCAGACGCAATACATTGGTATTCAAACCGCCGCATAAACCTTTGTCTGTTGTAACCAAGATCGTGCCAATTTTCTTCACTTCGCGAGTTGCCATGTAAGCAGGGCGGAACTCAGGATTTGCTTTGGAAAGATTGGCAACAATCTCACGAATTTTTTCAGCATATGGACGCGCATTACGCATGCGCTCTTGGGCGCGACGCATCTTAGATGCGGCGACCATTTCCATTGCCTTCGTGATCTTGCGCGTGTTTTGCACGCTCTTGATCTTAGATCGTATCTCTTTTGTGCTTGCCATGATTTATGCGAGCCCTCTTAGAAAGAGGCTGAACGCTTGTAATCCTCAATTGCGGCACGCAAAGCAGCTTCGTCATCTTTGCTCAAGTCTTTAGTCTCTTCAATACGGCCAACTAAATCAGCGTATTTAGATTTCAAGTGATCTTGCAAACCTTTTTCGAATGGCAATACGTTCTTCACTTCGAGGTCATCAAAGTAACCGTTATTCACAGCATAGAGTGAAGCGGCCATTTCCCAAACTTGCAAAGGCTTGTACTGAGCTTGCTTACACAATTCTGTAACACGACGGCCGCGCTCTAACTGCTTACGAGTTGCTTCGTCAAGGTCGGAAGCGAACTGCGCAAACGCCGCCAATTCACGATACTGCGCCAAGTCGGTACGAATACCGCCAGACAATTTCTTAATGACTTTAGTTTGAGCCGCACCACCAACACGTGATACTGAAATACCGGCGTTAATCGCAGGACGTACACCCGCGTTAAACAAGTCAGTTTCCAAGAAGATCTGACCGTCAGTAATCGAAATGACGTTGGTTGGAACGAATGCAGAAACGTCACCAGCCTGGGTTTCAATAATTGGCAATGCGGTCAAAGAACCTGTCTTACCTTTTACTGAACCATTTGTAAATTTCTCAACGTAGTCAGCGCTTACGCGAGCAGCACGCTCAAGCAAACGTGAGTGGAGATAAAACACATCGCCAGGGTAAGCTTCGCGGCCTGGTGGGCGACGCAAGAGCAAAGAAATCTGACGGTATGCAACAGCTTGTTTTGTTAAATCGTCATAAACGATCAAAGCATCTTCACCGCGGTCGCGGAAGTATTCGCCCATTGTGCAACCAGCATATGCTGAGAGGTACTGCATCGCTGCAGACTCAGAAGCACTCGCTGCTACAACAACGGTGTATTCCATTGCGCCTAGCTCTGTAAGCTTGCGAACAACGTTAGCAATAGTAGAAGCTTTTTGACCAATCGCAACGTAAACGCAATAAACGCCTTTACCTTTTTGGTTAATGATCGCATCAACCGCAACTGCTGTCTTCCCTGTTTGACGGTCACCAATGATCAACTCGCGCTGACCACGGCCGATTGGAACCATTGCATCAATCGCCTTCAAGCCAGTTTGAACTGGCTGGCTAACGGATTGACGAGCGATAACGCCTGGAGCAACTTTTTCGATAAAGTCAGTCAACTTGGTATTGATTGGGCCTTTGCCATCAATCGGTTGACCAAGTGCGTTTACAACGCGACCGAGCAACTCTGGGCCAACTGGAACTTCCAAAATGCGGCCAGTACATTTAACTGGGTCGCCTTCTTTAATGTGGGTGTACTCACCCAACACCACAGCACCAACTGAATCACGCTCAAGGTTCAAAGCGAGTCCGATTGTGTTGTTAGGGAATTCCAACATTTCGCCCTGCATAACACCAGACAAGCCATGTACGCGGCAAATACCGTCGGTCACTGAAATTACAGTGCCTTCGTTGCGAAGTTGGGAATCAACACCCATTTCGCTAATTCGGCTTTTGATCAGTTCACTGATCTCGGAAGGGTTGAGTTGCATTACTTACTCCTGGGTCTTATTTCGTATGTTCTTAATAGGGATAACTTATGCGCCAAGACTTGCTTGCATTTGAGCTAACTGTGCTTTAACTGAACTATCCAACACCTCATCTCCAACTTGAATGCGAACTCCGCCAATCAATGCAGGATCTACTTGAATAGTTGGGCGCAATTCTTTACCCCCAAAGCGCTTCTTCAAACTTGACAACAAATCATTCAACGCAGAACCCTCTAATGGGAATGCGCTAGTAATCATTACTTCTGCTGCACCTTCGCTTTGATTCTTCATTGCCTCAAATTGACGTGCAATTTCAGGAATGGCAGATAAGCGATGGTTTTGATTTACAAGACTTAAAAAGCTTGCGATTTTGCCATCCAGCTTTGTCTTCACCATGCCGGAAAGCAATTTGCTTAAATCATCTGCAGATACTTTTGGATTGTTTGATAAAGCAGCAACTTCTGGCAATGCAGCTAGCTGCGCCAATTCATTTAACTGCTCTAAACAAGTAGCAAGCTCAGCAGGCTTGGCACTTTGAAAAAGTGCTTCAGCGTAAGGGCGTGCAATCGTGGCTAATTCAGCCATATCAAAGTTCTGCCTTTAGTTGATCAAGCAATGTGCCGTGGGCTTTTGCATCAACTTCACGACGCAAAATTTGCTCTGCACCTTTAACAGCCAACAGGGCAACTTCAGCACGCAACACTTCGCGAGCACGAGTTACTTGTTGATCTGCATCTTGCTTAGCTTGAGAAATGATGCGGGCTGCTTCAGCTTGTGCATTGACGCGAATTTCTTCAGCGGACATTTGCGCACGCTTTTCTGCTTCTGCAACACGCTGCACACCTTCTTGGCGTGCTTTATTTAATTCTTGCTCTGCTTCATTGCTTGCTAATGCGAGTGCTTCTTTACCACGCTCGGCAGCAGCTAAGCCGTCGGCAATTTTGCTTGAACGCTCATCTAACGCCTTAACTAGCGGTGGCCACACAAAGCGTGCAACAACCCACCATAAGACGAAGAAAACGATCATTTGCGCGAATAGGGTCGCGTTCAGATTCACGATATTCCTTTCAGTATTGTTGAGAACGGTTGGATGACCCGGTGGTCATCCACGCCAAAACAATTACTTAATAACTGCGAGCAGTGGGTTTGCGAAAGCAAACAACATTGCAACACCAACGCCGATCAAGAACGCAGCGTCGATCAAACCAGCCAAAAGGAACATCTTAGTTTGGAGTGGCTCCATCAATTCTGGTTGACGTGCACAAGCTTCGATGTACTTACCACCCATCAATGCAATACCTAAACAAGCACCGATCGCGCCGAGGCCGATGATGATGCCGATAGCGATTGCTGTGAAACCTTGAATGTTTGCGAGAAATTGTTGCATGTTGCTGACTCCTGAAGTTAAAGAGATAAGTTAAAAATAAAAAATCTTAGTGATGGCTATGCGCTTGCCCGATATAGACCAAAGTCAACATCATGAAAATAAAGGCTTGCAACAAAATAACCAAAATGTGGAAGATGGCCCAAGCTGATCCAGCAATAACATGGCCCACCAATCCGAACAGGGATAAATCTAAGTTAAATGTCCACACACTACCTAGCAATGCGATCAACAAGAAAACCAACTCGCCAGCATACATGTTGCCGAACAGTCGCATTCCCAATGAAACACCTTTAGCAAGATATTCGATGATGTTCAAAGCGAGGTTAAATGGGGCCAAGTACCACTTCGCACCAAACGGAGCAGAAATGAGTTCATGCAAAAAGCCGCCAAAACCTTTGACTTTGAAGCTGTAAAAGAAAACTAAGAGCAGAACGGACATAGACATGCCCATCGTTGCATTGAGGTCAGTTGTAGGAACCACTTTATGGTGTGGCACATGCACGCCAAAGCTTTCAATGAAGTGATTTACACCCAAAACCCAATCCACAGGAACTAAGTCCAAAGTATTGAGAAGGATGATCCAAAAGAATACAAATAGGGCGAGCGGGGCAATGTATGAGCGATCGCCATGAACAATGCTCTTGGACTGTGTCTCCGCCATTTCCACGATCATTTCGACAAAGCATTGGAAGCGGCCCGGCACTCCTGGAGTTGCACGACGTGCTGCAATCAACAAAATGAATACAGTGAGCAAGCCCATGACGGATGCCCAAAAAATGGTATCTAAGTTGATGATGCTGAAATCAATGATGGACGACTGAGGTCCGCCCGTATTGTTGAGGTTTTGTAAATGCTCAGAAATGTACGCTGTTGGCGTCATTTGCTCTGCAGCCGCGTGGGCTTGGTTTACTTCGCTAGACATCTCTTAACTAGTCCTTTGGTTCAAACTCATTTATTACTCTTAGCGCCACAACCACGCCAACCAAACACACTTTAGGGCGAGTACATAAGTCACCAATAGTGGGACCCAAAGTACGCCCGGGATCAAAAATGCGACCCCCAAAAATAGCATCAAGGTAACGAAAATTTTGATAAATTCGCCCGAAACCAATGCTGCCAAATAATTTCCAGGATTCAATATTTGCGTTTTTTTTGCCATCTCCAACCTAATCAAGAACAGGGTTGAGGGCAAGACGCTAATTAAACCACCTAAAAAGGCCGACTGAGTATAAAGGCTTACCCCTATCGGCTCCCCAAAAACTGACCAAATCAACATACTAAGCGCTGTAACTACTACTTGCGCAGCCAAAATCCTCCAAGGCGACAGCGGGGGGTGTTTAACGGCATTACTAGCTTGCAGCGCCGTCATCTCCTCTTTACTTAAAACCCGATACACCTCTTCTTCGGGCTCATCCCAGTCATTTGCCTCGGAAAATCGATTTTTTTGAGGAATCAATTTAGCCCCGTGAGTTTAATGTGTGCACTGCAATAGGTCAAATGTTTTAGGGTCATTTTTAAAGACTTTTAAGCCTCCACACCCAGCTTTTTCAATAATGAATCCAGCTCATCAAATTGGCTGAAGCGGATTCTGAGCTCGCCCCCTTTGCCTTTAAACTTAAATTCTGCATTTAGGCCTATCAAATCAGCAATTTCTTGAGTTAAGCGGCGCATATCCGGATCTCGACTTGGTACGCCGCCGCCCGACTGAGTTTTAACTTTTTTGTCCCCAATCTGACCACCAGCAAGCGCAAGGGCAGTAGACATTCTTTCGGCCTCCCGTACAGAAAGGCCTTGTGCTGCAATTCTTTGCGCTAAAGCAACCTGACTTGCCCCAGGCAAAGGCAATAAAGCGCGGGCATGGCCCATGTCGATATCCCCCGCTAAAAGCATGGCTTGAACTGGTTTTGCCAGCTGATTCAAGCGCAATAAATTGGTTACGGCACTTCGTGACTTACCGACTGCTTTTGCGGCTTGCTCATGCGTGAAACCAAACTCTTCAATTAGCCTTGCGAGACCTTGCGATTCTTCTAGCGGATTCAAATCTTCGCGCTGCATATTTTCGACCAAGGCCATTGCGGCAGCGGCCTGATCATTGGCGCCAGAAACTAAAACTGGCACTTCTTTCAAGCCAGCCAATGTAGCCGCACGGAAGCGACGTTCACCAGCAATAATTTCGTATTTTCCTGGAGCAACCAAACGTACTAACAATGGTTGCATCACGCCTTGCTCGCGAATACTCTCAGCCAATTCTTGTAACGCGCCCATTTCCATTTTTTGACGCGGCTGATATTTGCCAGCCTGTAATGCAGTTAATGGCAAACGATTAATTTCAGCTGTAGTTTCTTTTTGCGCCTTATCGCCGAGCAATGCCTCTAAGCCACGACCTAAACCTTTTTTCTTAATTGCAACCATGATATTTTTCTTGTTCCTAGGTTTTACATTTGCTTAATGCGCTCAATCATCTCGGCACCAAACTCTAAATAAGCTTTGGCGCCACGCGATGACTTATCAAACGCCACCCCAGGAAGCCCATAGGATGGGGCTTCGGCCAGACGGACGTTGCGGGGAATAATGCTCTTAAATACTTTATCGCCAAAGTGTTCAAGCAATTGATCGGAGACTTGTTGCTGTAATGTCATGCGCGCATCAAACATCACGCGCAATAAACCAATGATCACTAAATCAGGATTTAAATTGGCATGGACTTGTTTGATGGTGTTAACTAAATCGGACAAGCCTTCCAATGCAAAATATTCACACTGCATTGGCACGATCACACCGTTAGCTGCACATAAGCCATTGAGCGTTAACAAAGATAGTGCAGGAGGGCAGTCAATCAAAATAAAGTCGTAGTCATTTGCTACGAGTGCCAGCGCATCCTTCAATCGTTGCTCACGAGAATCTAAATCTACCAACTCAATTTCTGCGCCAGCCAAATCCCGATTAGCTGGTAACACATCGTAGCCAGAACTCTCGCAAGGTACCGCGGATTCTTTTACTGATGACAGGCCAATTAACACCTGATACACAGTGCTATTAAGATCTGCTTTTTCAATTCCAGACCCCATTGTGGCGTTACCCTGTGGATCTAAGTCGACCAACAAAACACGTTGCTGATGTCCAGCTAAACCAGCGGCCAAATTAACAGCAGTGGTGGTTTTTCCAACACCGCCTTTTTGATTGGCAATACAAAATATTTTGGCCATAATTTTTCTTAAAAATGTCGTGCTTTAAAGGGGTAATTTTCTCACGGGGGTTAAGACTAAAAGTCGGCGCTCCACTGCCAAATTCGGTATCTGCAAGGGCTCATCTGCGACTAGGCGCCAGTCATCCATACAAACATCCTGCAGCTCTTCATCTGCACGCTTAGCTTTCATTGCGAACACCAAACCATCCGGCTTTAGAAGGGGCAGGGAAAGCTCTAGAAAGTGGGCAAGATTGGTAAACGCCCTAGAAATCACCGCATCAAACTGTCCTGGCTGTGATTTCGCCACCGCCTCAACGCGCTCGCTCAGAACCTGAATATTCTTTAAGGCCAATTTACCGCGCACATGTTGCAAGAAGGCCGTCTTTTTGCGGATAGCCTCAATCAAAGTGACGTGCCACTCTGGCTGCAAAATGGCGATTGGGATCGCAGGAAGGCCGCCGCCCGAGCCAAGATCAGCAATTTTGGGGTTTTGTAAACCCAGAAATTGGCGCATTACTGGTAAAACTGTAATAGAATCAATGAGATGCAGACGAACAGAGTTCTTTTCACCCTCAATTGCAGTTAAATTATGCACCTGATTCCAGCGGCCCATTTCCTGCAAAAAGAGCTCCAAATCGGCAATATTCGCAGAACTGAGATTGAGACCCAAATCTTCAATCCCTAAAGAAACCAAATCATTGCTCATGGGTTTCTTCTTGGGTACGACCTAAGCCTTTTTTAAGGTGCACCAACAATAGGGAAAGCGCTGCAGGAGTGACGCCAGAGATTCTGCCAGCTTGGCCCAAGGTACCGGGCTTGTGCAAATTGAGCTTTTGCTGAACCTCTTTAGATAGACCAAGAACCTGGGTGTAATCTAGGGCCTCCGGCAATGGGAAGGTCTCGTTATGCTCTTGTCGAGCAATCTCGACTGCCTGCCTATCTATATAGCCTTGATATTTAATGGAAATTTCAACTTGATCGCTAATTTGCTGCGCTAAGCCCAAATCTTCATCCAGCGTTCCGGGCGACCAAAGGCCCTCGGCCAAACCAGTAACCGCCTCATAAGTGATGCCAGGACGCCTCAAAAGATCGGCCAAACTGCATTCGTGCGATAAGTCTTGGCCTAAAAGCTCTGAAACAGCCTTTGCTGAACTATGTTTTGGACCAATCCAAATATCTTGCAAGCGGGATGTTTCACGTGAAACAGCCTCTTGTTTTCTGCAAAACGTATTCCAGCGGTAGTTGTCCACCAAGCCAAGCTCTCGGCCAATTGTGGTTAAGCGCATATCTGCGTTATCTTCACGCAAGCTTAGGCGGTATTCAGCGCGGCTCGTAAACATGCGGTAAGGCTCCTGAACACCCAAAGTAATCAGGTCATCCACCAAGACACCTATATAGGACTCACTGCGCTTGGGTAACCAAGGCTCCTTGCCTTGTGCTGCCAAACCAGCATTAATACCCGCCAACATACCCTGAGCGGCGGCCTCTTCATAGCCTGTTGTGCCATTAATCTGGCCCGCAAAATACAAACCGGCAATAGCTTTAGTCTCCAAGCTATGCCGCAAGTGGCGTGGATCAAAGAAGTCGTACTCAATGGCATAACCGGGGCGCACAATTACCGCCGACTCTAGGCCGCGGATGCTGCGCACCAAATTCCACTGAACATCAAATGGAAGGCTGGTAGAAATGCCGTTAGGATAAAACTCGTTTGTTGTTAGGCCTTCTGGCTCCAAGAAGATCTGGTGGCTATTTCTGGAGGCAAACCGATGGATCTTGTCCTCAATAGAGGGGCAATAGCGCGGGCCAACCCCCTCAATAACACCGGTATACATTGGGGAACGATCCAAACCACCACGAATAATGTCGTGTGTTTGCTCATTGGTGTGAGAAATCCAACAAGGAACTTGCTTGGGGTGTTGCTCTGGTCGACCCAAATAAGAGAAAACAGGCACGGGGTCTAAATCCCCCGGCTGCTCCAACATTACCGAGAAATCAATGGTTCGCCCATCAATTCGGGGTGGGGTACCAGTCTTTAATCTTCCTTGAGGAAGCCTCAACTCTTTTAATCTGGCTGACAAAGAAACGGCTGCTGGATCGCCGGCACGACCCCCAGCATAGTTATTTAAACCAACGTGAATCTTGCCATCCAAGAAGGTGCCCGCAGTTAACACCACCTTCTTGGCCATAAACTTGAGGCCCATTTGCGTAACTACGCCCTGAACTTCATCGCCCGCAACCAGCAGATCATCAACGGCAGCCTGGAAAAGCGTCAGGTTTCCTTGGTTTTCGAGGCGACGCCGAATCGCCGCCTTATATAAAACACGATCCCCTTGTGCACGGGTCGCGCGAACAGCAGGGCCCTTGCTTGAATTAAGAATCCGAAACTGAATGCCCGCCTCGTCAGTAGCAGCCGCCATGGCGCCACCCATTGCATCAATCTCTTTAACTAAATGGCCTTTTCCAATACCGCCAATTGACGGATTGCAACTCATGGCACCTAAATTCTCAATACTGTGAGTAATGAGAAGGGTGTCGCAGCCCATGCGTGCGGCTGCAAGGGCAGCTTCGGTTCCGGCGTGACCGCCACCAACCACAATGACATCGAAGTTCTTTGAATAGCGCATGATTTGCCTCAGATAGGGCGATGATCATAGCATTTTGTGGGTTTCACGTGAAACAAATCTAGGTATAAATAGTTTAAAAGCCAATATAAAAATTGTAAGTATATGATTTAATTGGGATTTTTTAAAAATGGGGCATTATTGGTATTAACGATGTAAAACATGTGCCCCCCCCGATGGCGACTCACTTAAAACACTAAGGGGGAAGCCATTAAATGAGTACGGCGCCGAAGCGCCGTACTAAAAGCTAATAGAAAAAAACTAGTTCAGCTTTTCTTCTTAAAGAGATGGGTGATTTCGCCAACAACCCCGCGACGAAATGCCAGTACACAGATTACAAAAATAAATCCGGTCGCAATTGTGCTCCAGGACCCAATGTTAGCTAGGTAGTTTTGCAAACCGACAACAATGCCTGCGCCGACCACTGGGCCGAGGATGGTTCCCATACCGCCGAGCAAAGTCATTAAGACAACTTCGCCAGACATGTGCCAATGCACATCAGTCAAGGTTGCCAATTGAAATACGAGTGTTTTTAAAGAACCAGCAAGACCCGCGAGCGCGGCTGATATGACAAAAGAGATCAACTTAAAACGATCAACGTCATAACCCAAAGAAACTGCGCGCGGTTCATTTTCACGAATAGCTTTTAAAACTTGGCCGAAAGGGGAGTGAACGGTACGAACGATCAACGCAAATCCCAATAAGAAAATAGTCAGCACAAAGTAATACATGCTCACATCATCTTTTAGATCAATCAAACCAAACAACATTCCACGCGGAACACCTTGAATACCATCCTCACCACCAGTGAATGGAAGTTGCACAGCCAAGAAATAAACCATTTGGGAAAGCGCTAACGTCACCATCGCAAAATAGATTCCTTGGCGACGAATTGCTAAAGAGCCAATGACAAAGCCTAAGATGCCAGAACCCAAAACACCGAGCACAATTCCAAACTCAGGGGTTAGGCCGGCCTCTTTGCAAAGATAGGCGGTGATGTAAGCGGAGGTTCCAAAGAATGCCGCGTGTCCAAAAGAAAGAAGTCCTGTAAAGCCCAACAATAAATTGAAAGCGCAGGCGAAGAGTGCGAAGCACAACACCTTCATTGCAAAGACCAAATAGATAAAGTCTTGAAATGGCAGTAGCAGCGCAATTAAGGCCAGAATGCCGTAAAGCAATTTTGTTTTTGAGTTCACTTATTTCTCCCGGCCGAAAAGTCCAGCAGGACGAATGAGCAACACAATTGCCATGATCACAAAAATAACGACGCCCGATGCTTCTGGATAAAAAACTTTAGTTAAGCCTTCAATCAAACCCAAAGCAAGGCCGGTCAGAATAGAACCCATGATAGAGCCCATGCCACCAATCACTACCACCGCAAAAACCACAATAATTAAGTTAGATCCCATCAATGGATTCACTTGAAAAATTGGCGCAGCTAAAACACCTGCAAAACCAGCAAGCCCAACACCATAGGCGTAGGCCAAAGAAATCATCAAGGGCACGTTGATACCAAATGCCTGGAGTAATTTTGGATTTTCAGTTCCAGCACGAAGATAGGCACCAAGCTTCGTTCTCTCAATTACATACCAGGTGGAGAAGCAAACCACCAACGAAGCAACCACAACCCACAAACGGTATTTAGGCAAGATGATGCCGATGGACTCCAGTGGAATAGCGCCTTGCAATAACTCGGGAGCTGGATAGCTCTCACCAGAAATTCCGTACCAGTGGCGGAACATGCCCTCAATAATGAGCGCCAAGCCAAAGGTTAACAATAGGCCATAAAGATGATCAAGGTGATACAGGCGCCTAAGCATCGTGCGCTCAAGAATCAAACCAAAGCCCGCCATGACTAGGGGCACCAAGATTAAAGCGAACCAATAATTAATTGAAAACTCAGGGAAGCTAAACCACTGGCCAACTTGAGTTAAACCAATCCACGCGACGAATGCACCCATCGTGTACTGAGCACCATGGGAAAAATTAATGATGTTGAGTAGGCCAAAAATAATGGCCAAACCCAAACTCAAAATGGCATAGAAGGAGCCATTAATAAGCCCCACCAAGAGCTGAGCAACCAGCCCTTGTGGGGTAATTCCAAGAAGTTCAAACATGCTTAATTAGAAATAAATTACTTGTTAGTAACCAACTTGCATCGCGACAATGAAAGTGGTTGTGTTGCTTCGGCAGCAGGAATCACTGCTTTTACGTTGTAATAATCCCATGGGCTCTTGGATTCAGATGGCTTCTTCACCTCTAGCAAGTACATATCATGCTCAAACTTACCGTCAGCACGGATTTTTCCTTTGAACAATCCATCATCAATGTTGGTAGATTTCAAAGCCTTCATGACTGCTTGAGTATCGTCAGTGCCAGCCTTTTGTACCGCTGTTAGGTACGCAAGAACTGATGAGTAGACACCAGCCTGAACACTAGTCGGCATACGCTTGTGTTGCAAAATAAAACGTTTAGCAAAAGCGCGTGTCTTATCGTCCTTATCCCAGTAGAAGCCTTCTGTTAAGTACATGCCTTGTGCAGCATTCAAACCCAGGGAGTGAACGTCAGAAATAAACATGAGCAAAGGAACAACGGTTTGCTTTTTATTGATACCAAATTCTGATGCTTGCTTAACAGAGTTAATGGTGTCTTGACCCGCATTTGCCAACGCAACAACATCGGCACCGCTAGCCTGAGCCTTCAAGAGGTATGAAGAGAAGTCGCTATTAGGGAATGGGTGCTTGCTGGTTCCCAACACCTTACCGCCGTTAGCATTGACAACATTGGTTGAATCTTTTTCTAGAGCTGCACCAAAAGCATAATCAGCAGTAAGGAAATACCAATTCTTTTTGCCCTGCTTTACAACAGCCTTAGCTGTGCCGTTTGAGAGCGCATAGGTGTCATAAGTCCAGTGAACGTTATTGGCTGTACATTTTTCATTGGTAATTGGTAGTGAAGCTGCGCCAGACACCAGGGTAATTTTGTTCTTTTGTTCTGCCACTTCCATTACAGCAAGGGCAACGTTAGTTGAAACCAACTCAACAATTACATCAACACCGTCTTTGTCGTACCACTCACGCGCCTTATTGGCGGCGATATCAGCTTTGTTTTGATGATCGGCACTAACGAGCTCAATCTTCTTACCAAGAACAGTGCCGTCTTTTGAAAAATCAGCAATTGCCATTTTTGCAGCAATCACCGCGCCAGGGCCCGCCAAATCAGAGTAGGTTGAAGAGAGGTCGGTTAAAACGCCAATCTTGATTGCATCACCACTAACTTTAGATGTTTGCGTGAATGCTGGGTTTGAACCAAAAAAGGTTGCAGCCACCAGACACGCGGTAATTTGCTTTAACTTCATTTACGTCTCCTATAAATAACCACTAAACACCAAGATACTCATTTAACAAACTTGCTTTCTCAGCCAGTTCATTTTGATTGACAACCTCAACTACATTGCCGTGCTCGACCACATAATGACGATCAGCTAAAGGCGCAGCAAAACGGAAGTTTTGTTCCACCAGCACAATAGTGAAGCCCTTGTTGCGCAAGCTGGTTACCACCTCACCCAACTTCTGAACAATCACTGGTGCCAAACCCTCGGTAATTTCATCTAGCAACAATAGTTTTGCACCCGTTCTCAGAATGCGCGCCATTGCGAGCATTTGCTGCTCACCACCCGACAGTCTTGTACCAGGGCTATTACGTCGCTCGTAGAGGTTGGGGAACATCTCATATATCTCATCCAAACCCATACCGCCAGGCGCAATCTCTGGTAATAGCATGAGATTCTCTTCGGCGCTCAAACTGGCAAAGATGCCGCGCTCTTCAGGGCAAAAACCAACGCCTAAGCGAGCAATTCTATAAGTCGGCATCGCAATAGTTTGGGTACCATAAATCTCTACCGAGCCAGTTCTTTTGCCGGTTAAACCCAAAATTGTTTTTAAGATGGTGCTTCTACCCGCTCCATTGCGACCCAAAAGCGTAACCACCTCACCATCACGAACCGCGAAGTTCACCCCATGAAGAATGTGAGACTCGCCATACCAAGATTCAAGGTTTTTAACCTCTAGCGCCATCGTACTCATATGGTGTCACCCCCATGACTACCCATATAGGCCTCAACCACCAGCGGATTATTTGAAACCTCCTGGTAGGAGCCCTCAGCCAAAACCGAGCCTCGCTGTAGCACTGTAATTCGGTCGGCAATTGAAGAAACCACCTTCATATTGTGCTCAACCATCAAGATGGTACGTCCTTTAGCCACCCGATCTATTAGCTCTGTAACGCGCTCGACATCCTCATGACCCATACCCTGCGTTGGCTCATCCAACAACATTAATTCAGGCTCCATCGCCATGGTAGTAGCAATCTCTAGGGCCCTCTTGCGTCCATATGCCAAATTTAGGGTCTCTTCATGGGCAAAATCTGCCAAACCAACCTCACATAACAGCGCTTCAGCGCGCTCATTGAGCACACTTAACGAATCACCGGACTTCCAGAAGTGAAATTCCGTGCCCAGTCCTCGCTGCAGTGCAACACGAACGTTTTCTAAGACGGTTAAATGCGGGAAAACAGCGGAAATCTGAAAAGAGCGAACCACACCACGACGCGCAATTTGGGCGGGCTTCTCTTTGGTGATGTCAAAACCATTAAATAAAATTTGGCCACTACTGGGCTCCAAAAACTTGGTGAGCAGATTAAAACAGGTGGTTTTACCGGCCCCGTTTGGCCCAATTAACGCGTGAATAGTTCCGCGGGTGACATCTAAATTAACGTCACTAACAGCAGAAAAACCTTTGAAGGTTTTTCCAAGACCAATTGTTTTTAATATCGTTTCTTGCAAACTCAAACCCTCACACCGTTCCTTAGGCAAGAGTTTGAGAATACCCCAAGAGAGCGCTAACTAATATAGCAATAACCCTAAACACACAGAAGGTGTGTTGTTTAATTTCTATGGGTATTTTTTAAAAAAATTTGGATTGCCGTTTTGGCAATCCCATCCAACACATCCATGGGGACTCTTTGAGATCCCTGGACAATCATGAGGGCGTAAGGTTTTGCAAGCGCTGCAGCCTCAGGACACAAATGCAACTCCTCACCAACTGCTGGTGATTGGCTGCGCCAATAATTGATGGCAGCCTCTAATTCTTGAATGCTAACAAACACCATTTTTTAAAGTCTATTTGCTATCGAGGGACAACATCGTGCCTCGACACTTCTTTGCACCACAACGACACTCATAGTCTTTTTTCATTTGCTTAGTAATGCGGCCCTCAACATCAAGTGAGTAGTCATAAAAAAGCTCCTCCCCCAACTTGAGGTTGCGTTTCGCATAAATGAATACCCGTGGCTCACCATCAAAACTGTCTTCTCGAGTTTCACAACTAGGTTTACAGGAGTGGTTAATCCAGCGCGCTGCATTGCCGCCGTATTTAGCATCAATGCAACGACCATCCTCTAATGAGAAATAAAAGGTATGGTTTGGGTCCTTGGGGTCGTGTGGGTGACGCTTCTCAGCCAACTTCCAGCTGATTCGCTCCCCTTTGTACTCAATGATGGCTGCACCCTTTTTAATGGGTTTTGCAACAAACACGCCCTTGCCATGAATTGGAGAGGATTTAACAACGATGCAAGATTTATCAATCTTCGGCACAGCCAATTTCTTTTTACTCATTTAAATCAAACATCCAGGTTACGAGCAATCAAAGCATTTTTCTCAATAAAAGCACGGCGCGGCTCAACTTCATCACCCATCAAGGTCGTAAAGACTTGATCAGCAGCAATTGCATCTTCAATTTTTACTTGAAGCAAGGTGCGAGAGCCTGCATCCATAGTGGTTTCCCACAACTGAGATGGGTTCATCTCACCAAGGCCCTTATAGCGCTGCCGGCTAAGCACGCGCTCAGCTTCTGAGAGTAGCCAGGAAAAGGCCGCCCTGAAATCTTGAATAGCTTGTTCTTTTTGGTTTTTGTCTGGATCGCCACGACGTACTTTTGAGCCGGGCAATACTTTGCCAGATAAAACCGCAGCGGCATTTGCCAGGCTTTGATAATCATCACCATGAACAAAGTCGGAGTTAATTGCTGATAACTTCAGATTGCCATGGATGCGACGAGACAATAATAACTTGAAGCGATCGGTGCGCTCTTCCTTTTGCACAATAATTTCTGGAGGCAGTGCCAAGGGATTTAAAGGATCGGCAAGCGCAACTCGAAGGCGCTCAGCAGATTCTTGAGCAGACTTTTCAGTATCTAAATTTAACTGAGTTCCAGAGGCAATGGCACGCAAGGCGTCTTCATCAATGGTGCGCGAAAGACGATCAACAATGGATTGAATGACTTGATAATGCTTAGCCAACTCACCCAATGCCGCACCCTCAATAATCTCACCAGAAGGGGTTTGAAGAGATGCAGACTCCAAAGCAATTTTTAGAAGAAGTTGGTTGAGCTCCGCATCATCCTTAATGTATTGCTCGTTTTTACCAAACTTCACCTTATACAAAGGTGGTTGAGCGATATAAATGTGGCCACGCTCAATCAATTCCGGCATCTGTCTATAAAAGAAGGTTAGTAGGAGCGTACGAATGTGACTACCATCGACATCCGCGTCGGTCATGATGATGATGCGGTGATAACGTAGCTTGTCGGCCTTATATTCCTCAACACCAATACCAGTTCCAAGAACGGTAATTAAGGTAACCACTTCTTGGCTAGCCAACATTTTGTCAAATCGAGCCTTCTCAACGTTTAGGATTTTTCCCTTGAGGGGGAGAATCGCCTGAAAACGTCGGTCACGACCCTGTTTTGCAGAACCACCCGCTGAGTCTCCCTCAACAATAAATAGTTCAGATTTAGTTGGGTCTTTTTCTTGGCAGTCTGCCAATTTTCCAGGTAGACCTAAACCATCTAGGACGCCCTTACGGCGAGTCATGTCGCGAGCTTTACGAGCAGCCTCACGAGCACGAGCGGCATCTACGATTTTTCCACAGAGAATTTTGGCATCAGCTGGACGCTCTTGTAGATAAGCGCTAAGAGCTTCAGCAACAATTTCTTCTACTGGACCGCGAACCTCACTAGAAACCAATTTATCTTTTGTTTGACTTGAAAATTTCGGCTCAGGAACTTTGACAGATAACACGCAGGCTAAGCCCTCGCGCATATCATCACCAGAAATTTCTACCTTGGCCTTTTTGGCAACTTCATGCTCATCAATATATTTATTAATGACACGGGTCATGGCGGCGCGTAAGCCGGTTAAGTGGGTGCCCCCGTCGCGCTGAGGGATGTTGTTAGTGAAACACAAGACCTGCTCACTAAAGCTGTCATTCCACTGCATCGATACTTCAGCGGTAATGTTGCCACCCAAGTCAGATGGACGGATACCTTCTGCATAAAAGATATTGGGATGTAAAACGTTTTTTGTTTGATTGATATATTCAACAAAACCTTTAACACCACCAGAAAAAGCGAAGTCCTCTTCTTGACCGGAACGTTGATCAATTAACTTAATGTGAACACCATTATTTAAGAATGAGAGCTCACGAATACGCTTTACAAGAATTTCATAATGGAACTCAATATTTCCAAAGATTTCTTCATCAGCTAAAAAATGCACCTCGGTACCTGATAAAGCTGTATCACCTGTAATGGTGATTGGAGAAACTGCAACACCATTTTCCTCTTGAATGTTGCGGTTCTGAATAACGCCACGAGCAAATTCCATGTAATGCGCTTTGCCATCACGACGAATGGTGAGTTTCAACCACTTAGAGAGGGCATTTACACAACTAACACCCACACCATGTAAGCCGCCAGAAACCTTGTAACTATTTTGATCAAACTTGCCGCCAGCATGTAACTCCGTCATCACAATCTCAGCCGCACTTCTTTTTGGCTCATGCTTATCGTCGTATTTAATGCCGGTTGGAACGCCGCGCCCGTTATCTACTATAGAAATAGAGTTGTCAGTTTGTATAACAACCGTAATTTCTGAGCAGTACCCTGCTAAGGCTTCATCAATGGAGTTATCTAGAACCTCAAAAACTAGGTGGTGCAAACCGGTGCCATCGGAGGTGTCTCCGATATACATTCCTGGACGCTTACGAACAGCCTCAAGACCTTCTAAGATTTGGATCGATGATGCACCATACTGCTCTACTACTTTTTTTTCTTCAGTCATTTTTTTCTAAATTAAATACGCATTGGCATCACAACATACTTGAAGTCTTCCGAACCGGGCAAGGTAATTACCGCACTACTATTGGCGTCACCCAGGCTGATTTGTATTTTTTCATTCTTCAGGTTTGATAAAACATCTAACAAATAACTTACATTAAAACCAATCTCGACAGCATCACCACTGTATTCAGTCTCAATCTCTTCCTGCGCTTCTTCTTGCTCAGCATTGGTAGATTGAACAGTGATTCGATTGGGTGATAAAGAAAAGCGTACACCCTTAAATTTATCAGTCGTCAAAATTGCTGCGCGCTGTAGTGCTGATTGCAAAACATCTCGCCCAACTATTAGTGAATTTTTATGGCCCTTAGGAATTACACGCTGAAAGTCTGGAAACTTCCCCTCAACCAATTTTGAAATCAACTCGATATCACCAAATGTAAATTTCACCTGGTTTGATGTGAGACTCATCTCCAACAAATCATCCGAGTCCTCAAGTAAATGCTGGCACTCAAGAATGGTTTTACGGGGAATGATAATTTCTTGCCTCTGCCCAGACCCTACTGGCGCATCAGACAACTCAACCTGTGAATAAGCCAAGCGATGACCATCGGTTGCTACAGCAATCACCTGTTTACCTTCAATTACCAACAGCATGCCATTGAGGTAGTAACGAATATCTTGCTGCGCCATTGCAAAATGCACTTGGCTAACGAGTTGACGAAAACTCTTTTGAGTCATCTTCCAACTTGCGGTTACCTCACCAACACTCTGCATAACAGGAAACTCAGTCGCAGAAAGTGTTTGCAGAGAAAAACGGCTTTTACCGCTCTGGACAACCATTTTGTTGTCTTTAAGATTGAGCGCTACAGGCCCCTCTGGGAGCGCACGCAAAATATCAAGTAGTTTTCTCGCAGCTACCGTAGTGGTCACATCTTCTGGACCAACACCAAAACTGGCATTGGTTGTAATCTGAATTTCTATATCCGTCGATACAAAGGATACCTTGTCACCTTGTTTTTTAAACAACAAGTTTGCCAAGATCGGTAAAGTGTGCCGACGTTCAACAATGCCACTAACAACCTGAAGTGGTTTTAATAAACTGTCACGTGAAGTGTTTACGAGTTGCATTGCTTTTAAATCCTTGTATATATCTTATTAGTAGTAGTAATAAGGCTCGCTATTTCGGTGGATAAATCAAAAACCGTATATAAAACAACCCATTAAGACCAAAAAAACCTGTGGAAAACTTTTGTATAAACACTGCATAAATATTGGATAACTTTTTATCAACACCCTATTTTTGCATGAAGCGCGAGCTTTCCACAATTTATCCACACCTTATCCTCATAGTTATCCATTGTGCTATCCACAACCTTATCCACAGGCATAAAACCTATGACTTTAGGGTTTGTTCAATAACGTGGATTTCATGGTTGAGTTGACCATCATGGGAACGCTCTTCACCAATCTTTCGGACAGCATGTAAAACGGTGGTGTGGTCTCGTCCACCAAATAACTCACCAATCTCTGGGAGACTTTTTTGAGTTAACTCCTTAGCCATAAACATCGCAATTTGCCGTGGACGCGCAATATTTGCTGGGCGCTTCTTTGAGTACATATCGGCAACCTTGATGCTGTAAAAGTCTGCCACCGCCTTTTGAATATTCTCAACCGAAATCTGCCTGTTTTGTATTGAAAGCAAGTCTTTTAAGGCTACACGGGCTACTTCAATCGTAACTTCCTTGCCGTGGAAGCGTACAAACGCCAAAATCTTTCTCAATGCACCCTCAAGCTCGCGGACGTTGGACCTAAGGTGTTTTGCTACAAAAAAGGCAACATCCTCACTCATGGGGATACCTTCACTTAAAGCCTTTTTCATTAGAATAGCGACCCGCATCTCCAGTTCCGGCGGTTCAATTGCCACCGTTAGTCCGGAATCAAAACGGGAGATTAGGCGGTCATCAATCCCCGCCATTTCTTTCGGATAGGTGTCGCTTGTAATGATGACTTGGGCTTTGTTGCTTAAAAGAGCCTCAAAGGCATAGAAAAACTCCTCTTGAGTCCTCGATTTCCCACTAAAAAACTGAATATCGTCAATTAAAAGAAGGTCTAGGGAGTGGTAGTAGCGCTTAAAGCGATCAAACGCTTTTTGTTGATAGGCTCTAACCACGTCAGAGACGTATTGCTCCGCATGGATATATCGAATCCGAGCGTTAGGTTTTTCTTTTAAAAGGTGGTTGCCGATAGCATGAATTAAATGGGTTTTACCCAAACCCACCCCGCCATATAAAAACATTGGGTTATAGGATGTGCCTGGATTGTGGGCAACTTGAATGGATGCAGCCCGTGCTAGTTGGTTGGCTTTACCGGTTACAAAAGTCTCAAAAGTAAGGTTGGGATTTAGCTTGGAGTGGTCCTCAATCTCAAATGACTGCTCCTCTATAGAGTTACTGTCCAGACTAATCACCGCCTCTTTAGGCTCAAACCTTCCTTCAGATGGGCTGGGTTCTACGGTTTGTGGGTTTGATCCCTCAATATGTAGGACAAAATTTAAGGTAATTGGGTGGCCAAAGTATTGGTCCGCAATCTCTTGAAAGCGGTCGGTAAATGTTTTCTTAATCCAATCAAGCTTGAATCTGTTTGGTGCTCCCAAGATGAGTGACTGCTCACTTTCATCATAAGAAACCAAGCTTAAGGGTTGAATCCAGGTTTTGAATTGTTGGGGAGATAACTCACGAGCAAGTGTGCCAAGGGCGTCATCCCAAAACCCCAGGGGGCTAGTTGAGTTCAATGTAGGTGGATTCTGTAAGTTGCTCATATTTTTGGAGGATCCATTGTAGCGAGCCCATAA